>DCXY01000016.1 GCA_002329155.1 Stenotrophomonas sp. UBA2124
TACTGCGTGGCCAACCGCGCCAGGGCGATGTTGTCGTGCACGCCGGTCTTCTGGAACAGGCGCGCCTTGTGCGTGTTCACCGTCTTGGCACTCAAGCTCAGGCGGCGGGCAATCTCTTCCTGCCGATGGCCCTGGATCAGCAGCAGCGCCACTTCCAGCTCGCGCGGCGACAAGGCATCGAACGGTGAGCCCTCGCCCTCCAGGTTCGACAGCGCCAGATTCTGCGCGATGCTGTTGGCCAGGTAACGCTTGCCCAGCGCCACGTCATGCACCGCACGGATCAACTCGCGCGAATCCCCTGCCTTGCCCACGTAGCCGGACGCACCGGCCTCCAACAGGCGCTTGGGCATGGGGCCGTCCTCCAGCACCGAGACGATGATCACGCGCGTGCCGTGGTCGCCCTTGACGATGCGCTCGGTGATTTCAAGGCCGCTCAAACCCGGCAGGTGCAGATCACACAGCACCACATCCGGTTTCAGGCGGCGGATCATGGGTAGGGCGGTTTCGCCGCTATCGGCCTCCCCTACAACTTCAATGTCGGTTTGCCCCGACAGAATCATCCTGAGGCCCGTGCGCACCAGCGCGTGGTCGTCGATCAGGAAAACCTTGATGGTCATGACGCATTCCTCTTGGCGAGGTGATAGTGGAAGCCGCAACCAATACCCGCGCTGGGTATGCGAGATGACGGCTCCCCCCGTCCCCCTTTGGCCTGGACCGTGCGTATTATCGACCAGAAGCGGCTTGAATGAACCGGGGGCGAAACGGACGCCACGCCCGCTGGCCCACATCTTCACAACCGGCTTTCTGTGCTCCCACAACGTGGGAATGCCTGTCCTGTCGTGGTCATGCAACTATCCCGTGATGCGTCAGGACTATCCATCAGCCCATCTCCAGCCTGCATTTAAGACTTTTCTTAGCTAGTAGGACTGGCAATCTGACAGGCGGATGACAGCAATGCTGCGCGATTACAGCGGCGGTAGCGACCTGCGGCGGCGGAACATCACCGTATGCACGCCGATCACCCACACCAGCGCCGCGCACCAGCCGCCCAGGATGTCCGAGGGGTAATGCACGCCCAGGTACACCCGTGACAGGCCCACCAGCGCCACGAACAGCACCGCGCCGGCCAGCACCGGCCAGCGCCAGCGCGTGCGCCAGGTGAGCAGCACCACGGTAATGGCCAGCGTCATCGAGCCCATGGCATGGCCGCTGGGGAAGCTGAAAGTGCTTTCCGGCGCGATGGATTCCCACAGGCTGGGCCGTTCGCGCTGGAACAGCTGCTTGCTACCCATGTTCAACAGCGCCGAGCCGATGAAGGCGGTGGCGGCGAACGCGCCCTTGCGCCAGCGGCGGCGCATCAGCAGCACCAGCACGATCAGCACGTCGGCGGGAATCACGCCCCACTCGTAGCCCAACCTGGACACCAGCACGAAAAAACTGTTCAGCGCAGGCGTGGCCAGCGCGTGCAGGTGCAGCAGCAGCGCGTTGTCGAAATGCAGCGACTCGGCTTCGTGAATTTCATCAGCCAGCGTCACGAAGCCTGCCAGCGGCAGCAGCACGCCGGCAAACAGCAGCAGCAGGCGCCACGCGTTGTGGCCTAGCCAGTCCCGCAGGCTGGCAGCTTCGCGCCGGGATTCAGCCGGCGCTTCGCGCATAGTTGGTTTCCACGTAGTCGTCGATCAGCGCGACGAACTCCTGGGCAATGTGTTCACCGCGCAGGGTCACCTTCTTCTCGCCATCGACGAACACCGGTGCTGCCGGCGCCTCGCCCGTACCCGGCAATGAAATACCGATGTTGGCGTGGCGCGATTCACCCGGCCCGTTGACGATGCAGCCCATCACCGCGAGCGTCATGTTCTCCGCACCGGGGTGGCTGACGCGCCACACCGGCATCTTTTCGCGCACGTGGTTCTGCACCACCTTGGCCAGCTCCTGGAAGAACTCGGAGGTGGTGCGGCCGCAGCCCGGGCAGGCCGTGACCATCGGCGTGAACGCACGCTGCCCGGTGGTCTGCAGCAGCTCCTGGGCGACGATGACTTCCTGCGTCCGCGCCTGCCCCGGTTCCGGCGTCAGCGAGATGCGGATGGTGTCGCCGATGCCTTCCTGCAGCAGCACGGCCAGCGCCGCCGACGAGGCGACAATGCCCTTGCTGCCGATGCCGGCTTCGGTAAGACCCAGGTGCAGCGCGAAATCGGAACGGCTGGCCAGATCGCGGTAAACGGCGATCAGTTCCTGCACGCCGCTGACCTTGGCCGACAGCACGATGCGATCGCGCGGCAGGCCCAGTTCCACGGCGGTCTGCGCCGAATCCAATGCCGAACGGATCAGCGCCTCGCGCAGCACGCGGCCGGCATCCCACGGCTGTGCACGCTGGCTGTTCTCGTCCATCAGCCGTGCGGCAAGCGCCTGGTCCAGCGAACCCCAGTTGGCGCCGATGCGCACCGGCTTGTCGTACTTGATGGCGAACTCGATGAGCTGCGCGAACTGGGTGTCCTTCTTCTTGCCGAAGCCGACATTGCCCGGGTTGATGCGGTACTTGGCCAGCGCCTCGGCGCACGCCGGCTCGTTGCTGAGCAGCTGGTGGCCGTTGTAGTGGAAGTCGCCGATCAGCGGCACGTCGATGCCCATCATCCGCAGCTTCTCGACGATGCGCGGAATGGCCGCCGCCGACTCGGGATTGTTGACGGTCAGGCGCACCATTTCCGAGCCCGCGCGCCACAGGTCGGCCACCTGCTTGACGCTGGCCGCCACGTCGGCGGTGTCGGTATTGGTCATCGACTGGACGACCACGGGGTTGCCACCGCCCACTTTCACCCCGCCGATATCGACGGCCTGGGTGATGCGGCGGGGCCACGCGGTAGCGTCGGTGGGCGGAGTCGGGCGGGTCACGGCGTCATGCATGGTGCGCATTTTAGCGCGCCAGCCGCATCAGCGGCATGAACCCCGGGCCATGCGGCGGCGCCCGCGAACGCATACGATGGCGCCCATGGAACATCGCGACACCTCCTTCCTCCGCACCCTGTGCAGCCTGCGCTGGCTGGCCTGCGCCGGGCAGGCCGCCACCATTCTGGTGGCCACCTATCTGCTCGGCCTGAAACTGCCACAGGTGCCGCTGTGGGCCGGCGTCTTCGTGCTGGCGCTGTTCAATCTGTATGTGCAGCTGCGGGTGCACGGCAGCAACCCCGCGCCGGTGACCGCCTTCGGCCATATCCTGGTCGATGTCACGGTGCTGACCTGGATGGTGGGTTGGAGCGGCGGCATCGCCAATCCGTTCGGCTCGCTGTTCCTTATCCTCATCGCACTGGCCGCGCTGGCCCTGCCCCTGCGCTGGACCCATGCGGTGGCCGCCGCCTGCGTGGCCGGCTACGCCCTGAGCGCGGTGTTCGGCCTGCCGCTGCAGGGGGGCATCTTCGATTCGATGAGCCTGCACCTGTGGGGCGCGGCGGCCAACTTCCTGCTGTCCAGCGTGGTGGTGCTGGTGTTCTCCACCCGGCTTGCCGCCGCGCTGCGCGAACGTGAGAACCAGCTGGCGCTGCTGCGCGAACGCTTCGTGCGCAACGAAGGCATCGTCGCCCTGGCCACCCACGCCGCCTCGGTTGCCCACGAGCTCAACACGCCGCTGGCCACCATGACCCTGCTTGCCGACGACATCGACGAGCAATGCGGTGACAGCCCCGAACTGCGCGAGGACATCGAAACCCTGCGTGGCCTGCTCGTGCAGTGCCGTGAGCGCGTACTGGCGCTGGCCGCACCGGCCGAAACCGCGCGCAGCCGTGCCAATGTGTCCATCGGCCACGTGCTGGAGCAGTGGCGGCTGGTGCGGCCCACGGTGGAGCTGCGGCGCAACGCCGATGCACCGCTGCAGCTGAAGCTGGACCCGGGCATCGGCCACCTGCTGCAGGTGCTGTTGAACAACGCGGCCGATGCCGGCGAGCGCAGCGACCGCCCCGTCATCGACCTGGACATCCATGTACGCGACGGCCAGCTCTACGGCGAGGTGCGCGATTACGGCCCCGGCTTCAACGCCAAGGCTGCTGCTCTGCCCGGCACCTTGTTCAACAGTGGCAAGACCGACGGCATGGGTGTCGGCCTGGCACTGTCCCATGCGACCATTGAACGGCTGAAGGGTGAGTTGTGGATGCGTCCGGCTGAAGGCCAGGGAGCGCGCGTCGGCTTCCGCCTGCCGCTGGACCCAACCGAGACCACCGCATGAATGCTCCCGCTACCCACGGCCTGCTGGTCGATGACGACCCGCTGTATCTGCGCACCCTGCAACGCACACTGGCACGGCGCGGCATAGAAACAGTCACCGCGAACGATGTCTCCAGCGCATTGCAGGCAGCGATGCAGGCACCGCCGGCCTTCGCATTGATCGACCTGAAGCTTGGCAGCGAATCGGGGTTGGGCCTGATCCAGCCGCTGCGCGAGCTACGCAAGGACATGCGCATTCTGCTGGTCACCGGCTATGCATCCATCGCCACGGCGGTGGAAGCGATCAAGCTGGGGGCTGACGACTACCTGCCCAAGCCGGCGACGGTGCAGATGATCCTGCGCGCGCTGGGCGAGGATGAGGAAGCCGGCGAGGAGCCGGAGGAAGTTGAGCCGCCGGACGCGATGACGCCGATCAGCCGCCTGCAGTGGGAGCACATCCAGCAGGCCCTGCACGAAACCGGCGGCAACGTCTCCGCCGCCGCCCGCCTGCTGGGCATGCACCGCCGCTCACTGCAGCGCAAGTTGACCAAGCGGCCGAGCCCCGAGCGGGATCCGAACAGATAGGCAGCCTCTCACCCACCGGGAGACCTGATTAGCGTCGAGTCTCAGCGGAGAGCCCCTCTCCCGCACGCGGGAGAGGGGTTGGGGTAAGGGCAGGCTTCCACGCATTGCTGGCAGGCCTCAAAAGCACCCCTCCCCAGCCCTCCCCTGCGCTACGCGCAAGGGAGGGAGCTCGAAGCATTGCGCTGCCTTGAGTAACCCCTCTCCCGCATGCGAGAGAGGGGTTGGGGTGAGGGCGGCTTCCACGCATTGCTGCGCAGGCTTCAAAAACACCCCTCCCCAGCCCTCCCCTGCGCTGCACGCAAGGGAGGGAGCTTGAACTCAGCGCAGCCGCGCCAGCACTTCCCGGGTCATCGGATCGCTGATCTCTACCGCTTCACCCTGCAGTGCCGGCAGCAGCTGGTTGGCCAACTGCTTGCCCAGCTCGACGCCAAACTGGTCGAAGGCATTGATGTCCCAGATCAGCGACTGCACGAACACTGCGTGCTCGTACATCGAGATCAACGCACCCAGCGCCTGCGGCGTCAGCGCGTCCAGCAGGATCAGCGTGCTCGGGCGCCCGCCCGGGTACTGCCGATGCGGGTCACTGCTGTCCTGGCCGTTGGCCAGGGCCTCGGTCTGCGCCAGCAGGTTCGCCAGCAGGGCCTGGTGATTGATGGTGTACGGGTCGTCGTTGTGCACGCAGCCGATGAAATCGGCCGGCACGATGCTGGTGCCCTGGTGCAGGGCCTGGAAGAAACTGTGCTGCACGTCGGTGCCCGCACCGCCCCACCACACCGGAACGGTGTCGCCATCGACCGGGCTGCCGTCGCGCTTGACCCGCTTGCCCAGGCTCTCCATCACCAGCTGCTGCAGGTAAGCCGGCAGCAGCGCCAGACGCTGGTCGTAGGTCATCACCGCGTGCGTGGCATAGCCCAGCACGTTGCGGTTCCAGATGTCGGTCAGCGCGTGCAGCACCGGCAGGTTGCGATCCAGCGGCGCGGTGGCCGCGTGCACGTCCATTTCCGCCGCACCGGCCAGCAGCTGGCCGAAGCGATCGAAGCCGATGGCCAGCGCGATCGGGAAGCCCACCGCAGACCACAGCGAGTAACGGCCACCCACCCAATCCCACATCGGCAGCACGCGCGAGGCGTCGATGGCGAAGGCCTTGGCGGCACGCTCGGGGTTGGCGCTCACCGCATACAGGCGCTCGCTGCCGCCCAGCCAGTCACGCAGGATGGCGCCGTTGAGCAGCGTCTCCTGGGTGCCGAAGGTCTTGGAAATCAGGATGCCGGCAGTGGTTGCCGGGTCCAGCGTGGCCAGCGTGCGCTGCATGGCCGCACCGTCCACGTTGGAAACGAAATGCACGCGGAAGCGCGCACCGGCGGCAGGACGCAGCGCATCGGCCACCAGCCGCGGACCGAGATCGGAACCGCCAATGCCGACGCTGACGATGTCGGTGATGTTGCTGGCTTCCAGCGCGCGCACCAGTTCGCCCATGCGCTGCTGCACGGCAACCGCCTCGGCATGCGCGGCCTGCGCAACCTGCGTATCACCCACCTTGCCGCGCAGCGCGCTGTGCAGCACCGCGCGGTCTTCGGTGTGGTTGATCTTCTGGCCACCGAACAGGCGCTGGAAGCCACCGGCGACATCGCGCGCGGCAGCCAGCTCCAGCAGCGCCTGCAGCGCGGCGGCGTCATAACGCTGCCGCGCGAAGTTCACGTACAACGGACCGACCTTCAGCGCCAGCTGTTTCACCCTGTCAGGTTCGGCAGCCAACAGCGCGGGGATTCCCGTGCCCTGCAGCCGCTGGGCATGGGTGCGCAATGCGTCAAATCCGTTGTTCGTTGTCATGCGGCCTGCGTGGGGATGCTGGAGTTGGTATGGGTGATGCGGTTGTCACCGTCCACGTACACCAGCTTGGGCTGGAAGCTGTTGGCTTCCTCCTCGCTCATGCTGGCGAAGGCGGCGATGATGATGATGTCACCCACCTGCACGTGGCGCGCGGCGCCGCCGTTGAGCGAGATCACGCCGCTGCCGGCTTCGGCACGCAGTGCATAGGTGGTGAAGCGCGCACCGTTGGTCACGTCCCAGATGTGCACCTGTTCAAACTCGCGGATGCCGGTGGCCTGCAGCAGGCTGTCATCGATCGCGATGGAGCCTTCGTAGTTCAGCTCCGAATGGGTGACGGTGGCGCGGTGAATCTTGGTCTTGAGCAGGGAGAGGTGCATTGCGGTGCCAGGACTACGGGGAAAGCGCGCAGTCTAGCACCGGTATTGCGGCCTGCCCGCCCCTGGCCGGGCGCATTGGCCGCCGTTCATGCCTGAAATGCGAATGGCGCCACCAGGGCGCCATCGCATGTCCTGCGCGGGGCCGGCAACGGCCAGCGGCCGTCACCACCGTGCCCGGTTCAGAACTCGATGTTGTCGATCAGGCGGGTGTTGCCCAGCTTGGCCGCCACCAGTGCCACGCGGGCACCTTCGTGGCTGTCGCCCGGCTCGCCCAGGTCGGGCAGGCGCACCACCGCATAGTCCACCTGGTAGCCGGCGGCCTGCAGCTGCGCGGCACCCTCGGCTTCCACCTGCGTACGGGTGGCACCTGCCAGATAGGAGTCACGCATGGCCAGCAGCACCTTGCGGATCACGGTGGCCTTGGGCCGCACGTCGGCAGTGAGGTATTGATTGCGCGAGCTCATCGCCAGACCATCGGCCTCACGGACGATCTCGCCGCCCAGCACTTCGATCGGGAACGCCAGGTCGGTGACCATCTGCCGGATCACCGCCAGCTGCTGATAGTCCTTGCGACCAAACGCGGCAACGTCCGGCTGCACCTGGTTGAACAGGCGGCTGACCACCGTGCACACACCGTCGAAGTGACCCGGGCGGAACGCCCCTTCCAGCAGCGCGCTGACGCCGGGCACATGCACGTTGGCCGCCAGCGCCACGCCAAACGGGTACATGGATTCGACGGTCGGCAGCCACAGCACGTCACAGCCGGCCTGTTCCAGACCGGTGGTATCGGCCTCAGGCGTGCGCGGGTAACGGGTGAAGTCTTCGTTCGGGCCGAACTGGGTCGGGTTGACGAACACGCTGGAGACCACGCGGTCGGCATGCTGCCGCGCCAGCTTCACCAGCGAATAGTGGCCCGCATGCAGGTTGCCCATGGTGGGCACGAAACCCACGCGCAGGCCTTCGCGCTTCCAGCCGGCGACAACGCCGCGCAGCCGGCTCAGTTCGGTGACAGTCTCGATCATGATGCGTACGCATGCTCCGCGTCGGGGAAGGTTCCGGCGCGTACGGCGTCGGCATAGGCCTTGACGGCACCGGCAACCGAGCCGCCTTCGACAAGGAAATCCTTGACGAACTTGGGCCGGCGGTGGCCACTGTCCAGGCCGAGGAAATCGTGCAGCACCAGCACCTGGCCATCGCACCCGGGGCCGGCACCGATGCCGATGGTCGGCACCTCGATGGCACCGGTGACACGCGCGGCCACGGGCGTGGGCACACATTCGAGCACCAGCAGGCTGGCGCCCGCTTCCACCACGGCCTTGGCATCGGCCAGCAGCTGGTCGGCGGCATCGCCACGGCCCTGCACGCGGTAACCGCCCAGGCGCAACACCGACTGTGGGGTCAGGCCCAGGTGCGAACATACCGGAATCTCGCGCTCGACCAGGTAGCGGATGATGTCCAGCTTGAAGCCGGCACCTTCAATCTTGACCATCTCCGCGCCGGCCTGCAGCAACTGCAGCGAGGCCTCCAATGCGCGCTCGGGCGTTGCATCCGCGCCGAACGGCAGGTCGGCCACCAGCAGCGCGCGCTGCAGGACACGGGCCACCGCGCAGGTGTGGTAGGCGATGTCGGCCACGCTGACTGGCAGCGTCGAATCGTGGCCCTGCACCACCATACCCAGCGAATCGCCGATCAGGATCAGGTCAACGCCATTGGCGTCCAGGGTGCGGGCGAAACCGGCGTCGTAAGCGGTCAACATGACCAGCTTCTGGCCGTTGCGCTTGGCCTCGGCCAAGGCCGGAACCGTCCAGGGCTTGCTGTCTGCGTGGGTGCTCATGTGGGGATAACGGGGAGTTATGAGCCGCCCATTATCCCCCCTATCGGCGCAATGTCGCAGGTTTTCATGACACCAAGGATGTCCCGCACTGTCCCGTGGCCGGGAATCAGGGCGTCCGGGGCCACATCGAACAGCGGCAACAGCGCGAAAGCCCGCTCATGCAGGTAGGGGTGCGGCACTTTCAACTGCGGCAGATCCACCACCTGCTCGCCGTAGAGCAGCAGGTCCAGATCCAGCGTGCGCGGCCCCCACTGCTGCCCGGCTTGCCGCACGCGCCCAAAGGCCTGCTCGGTGGCCAGCAACTGCTCCAGCAGTGCCGGCGCAGGCAACGCAGTTTCAAGCAGAGCGGCAGCATTGATGAAGTCAGGCTGGTCCTGCCTGCCCCAGGCCGGCGTGCGGTACAGCCGCGAGGCGGCCAGCAGCCGGGTCTGCGGCAGCTGCGCCAGCGCATCCAGCGCCGCGCGCAGCGTGGCCTGGGCATCGCCCAGGTTGGCACCAAGGCCAATGCAGGCGTTCACCACCGCGGCTTACTCGCCTGCGGCAGCACTGCTGCGGCGACGCGGCCGGCGGCGGCGGCGCGGCGCGGCCGCATCGCCAGTGGCCTCCACGTGCAGCTCGTCCAGCGACGCCTCCAGCTCGCGCCCGTTCTGCAACTGAGCCTCGCGCCAGAACGCGATGTCGTCCTGGTGCCCGGCCGAGGCCGACTCACGCAGCACCAGGAAATCAAACGCGGCACGGAAGCGCGGGTGCGACAGCGTGCGGAACACCCGCTTGCGCTGGCGCGAGGTGAAGCGCGACTGCAGCAGCCAGATTTCCTGCATCGGCAGCGAGAACCGGCGCGGCAGCGCGATGGTGGTCAGCTGGTGCAGGGTCACCCGGTCGGCCGCACGGCGCTGCGCCTCTTCCGGCGCCAGGCCCTGCTTCTGCAGGCTGATCAGCGAGCGGCAGAACGCCGGCCACAGCAGCAGTGCGAACAGAAACGCCGGCGATACCGGCTCCTCATTGGCCACGCGCTCGTCGGTATTGCGCAGGCCTTCGATCAGCATGCGGCGCAGCGCGCCAGTGCGGTTGCTCTTGAGCGCGGCGGCACTCTCGGGGAACAGCACCTGCAGCAGGCCATAGCGTTCCAGCCCCTCGAAGCTGGCCACACCGTGGCCGGCCAGGAACATCTTGAGCACTTCCTCGAACAGGCGCGCCGGTGCCGCTTCGTTGAGCAGCCCGGCCAGCCGCGGGATCGGCTCGGCAGTCGGCCCATCGATGTCGAAGCCAAGCTTGGCCGCCAGGCGTATCGCGCGCAGCATGCGCACCGGGTCTTCGCGGTAACGCTGCTCGGGGTCGCCTATCAGGCGCATGCGCCGGGCCATCACATCCTCGAAGCCGCCCACGTAGTCGCGCACCGAGAAATCCTCGATGGCGTAGTACAGGGCGTTGCAGGTGAAATCACGGCGGACGGCGTCGTCCTCGATGCTGCCGTACACGTTGTCGCGCACCAGCATGCCGTTTTCGACCTCACGGTCACCGCTGCCGTCATCGCTGTTGGCGCGGAAGGTGGCCACTTCGATGATCTCGCGGCCAAACACCACGTGCGCCAAGCGGAAACGCCTGCCGATGAGCCGGCAATTGCGGAACAGCTGCTTGACCTGCTCGGGCGTGGCATCGGTGGCCACGTCGAAATCCTTGGGGCGCCCACCCACCAGCAGGTCGCGGACCGCACCGCCGACGAGGTAGGCACCAAAGCCGGCCTCGCGCAGTCGGTAAAGCACTCGCAGTGCGTTGGGACTAACGTCCTTGCGCGAAATGCTGTGCTGGTCACGCGGGATGACGTGCAGGGTGAACGGCGTTGTAACTGGGGAATTGATGATTGCGCTTCCAGTTGGGTTTACGGGATTGCCGAACGGCTACCAGATGCCTATACTAGCGCGCTCGCCGGACGGCGACCAAACGCTCCCTTCGTCTAGTGGTTAGGACGTGGCCCTCTCAAGGCTAAAACAGGGGTTCGAGTCCCCTAGGGAGCGCCATCATCGTCCGCGAAACAGCAAAAGCCCCGCCTTGGCGGGGTTTTTTGTTTTGCGGCCCTGCAGCCGCCAACTGCGAATGAAAATCCCCCGCGCCGCCTGCGCCGCAGTGCTCTAGAATTGGGGGGCTAACAGCCGGACCCTGCCATGCCTTTTGTCGTTACCGAAAACTGCATCAAGTGCAAACACACCGATTGCGTTGAAGTCTGCCCCGTGGACTGCTTCCATGAAGGCCCCAACTTCCTGGTGATCGACCCGGACGAGTGCATTGACTGCACCCTGTGCGAGCCGGAATGCCCGGTCAACGCCATCTACCCCGAGGACGACGTCCCCGCCGGCCAAGAGGTCTTTGTGGGCCTCAACGCCGAGCTGGCCAAGGAATGGCCGGTACTGACCGTGCGCAAGGACCCGCCGGCCGACGCCGCCGAATGGGACGGCAAGCCGGACAAGCTGAAACTGCTGGAACGCTGAGCAACAGGCACAGCATCAGCAATGAAGAACGGGCGCCAGTGGCGCCCGTTTTCGTTTGCAGCCCGTACTGCCCCGCCTCAGCCGGCCAGCTTGGCCTTCAGTGCGGCGATCAGCTTGGTGGCCGCCGCATCGGTGGCCGGCATGCCGCGCGGGTCCACCGCCGAGATGTAGGCACCGGCCTCGGAGGCCACCACGCGCACCAGGAAATTGCTGCCTTCGTAACCGATGTCGTACGAGCCCAGCAGCTGCGCGCGGCTGGCGATGTTCACGCCTTCAATGGTGCCCAGCGCCTCCCCCACCTTGTTGAACACCTCGTCACGGCTGCCGCTGACGGTGAAGCCGCTCTGCGAAGCGGCCACCGTGGCCTGCGAGGCCGGGGCCGGCTTGCTGCTGGTCGAGGCCAGCGCCGGAACACCCGTGGCACCGGAGGCGTTGGGCACGGTGAGGTCCGGCGGGACTTCCAGCGGGCGCATTTCAGGCGCCAGAGCATAGTCACCGCGCGTACCGCGGTGGCAGCCGGAAGCAGCAACAACGGTCACGACGCCCAGCACGGCCAGCGAAAGCACGCGAACGGTAGAGGATTGACGCATGGGGTGGATCTCCAGGTTCAGGCCACTGACATCAGTGGCTGGAAAGTTCTTCCAGCGCGCCCACGTCGGCGGCCAGATGGTCGGCAGCCGCATGGTGCGGCGCCGAAAGCGGAAGCAGCGGCAGGCGCAACCCATGGCCGATGCCCAGACGCTGCAGCAGCGCCTTCACCGGAATGGGGTTGGACTCCACGCCACAGAAGTGGTGGTAGGGCTCCAGGCGTGCATCCCAGGCCTCGGCGGCCTCGCGCTCGCCCGCGCGGGCCAGGTCACACAGGGTGCGGTAGGCACCCGGCAGCACGTTGGACGCCACCGATATCAGGCCATCGGCACCGGCCAGCATCGAGCGCGCGGCGGTGCCGTCGTCGCCACTGAGCAGGGTGAAGCTGTCACTGCGCAGTTCAAGCAGCGCCTTGACCCGGCCGGTGTCGCCCACCGCCTCCTTGATCGCCACGATGTTGGGGTGGCGGGCAAGTTCGGCCACGGTCTCCGGCAGCATGTCGCAGCCGGTGCGGCCCGGCACGTTGTACAGCACCACCGGCAGGCCGCCCTGCTCGGCCACCGCCAGGTAGTGGGCTTTCAGGCCCTCCTGGGTGGGCCGCACGTAAGCGGGGGTGACCACCAGCGCATGGGTGGCACCGTTGGCCGCGGCGCGGCGGGTAAGCGCGATGGTCTTGGCGGTGCCGGACATGCCGGTACCGGCCAGCACCGGCACCCGGCCACCCACGGTGGTCACGGCGCTGCGCAGCAGGCTGTCGTATTCGTCATCGGACAGGGTGGCCGCCTCGCCGGTGGAGCCGGCGACAACCACGCCCTGCACGCCGCCTTCAAGCTGCAGCGCCAGCAGGCGCTGCCAGGCATCGGTGTCTAGTGCGCCATCGTCCCTGAACGGGGTGGCCAGCGCGGTGATGAGGCCGGTAATGGACAAAGCAATCGTCACTCTTGGTGGGGTATGGAAGCCCGCCAGTTGGCGGGTTCGGGGCCAAAAGCATGTTACTTGCCGGTCGAAAGCACGGGCAAGTATGCTGGGCACCAGCGAGCGGCCCGTCTGCGGCGCCGTTCAGACTCTACGAGCATTACGGAACCATCTTGACCGACACCACGCCGCGGCCGTTGCCGACCGAAAACCACCTCCTGATCAACGCCTATACGACGCATCCGGAGTCCCCCCTGCTGTCCGTCACCCGTCGTATCGCCGACAGCGGCTGCAACCTGGTCGATGCCCGCCTGTCCACCGTGGGCCGTGATGTCTCGGTCACCACCCTGGCCACCGGCTCCTGGGATGCCGTGGCCAAGCTGGAAGCCATGCTCTCGCGCCTGGAGCGCGAGGAAGGCCTGAAGCTGGTGTGGTACCGCACCGCCGCCAAGCAGGCGCAGTCCAACCTGCTGCCCTACATCGTGGAAGTCATCGCCGCCGACAAGCCGGGCATCCTGTTCCAGCTGGCCGATTTCTTCGACCGCCAGGGCATCACCATCGAGAACCTGCAGAGCACCCGCTACCAGGCCATGCAGACCGGCGCGGAGATGTTCTCGGCGCAGATCACCATCGGTGTTCCCTCCAACATGCACATCGCCGCGCTGCGCGACGATTTCCTTGAATTCTGCGACCACCTCAACCTGGACGCGATCATGGACCCCATGAAGTTCTGATGCATTCGCGCGGCCATCACGGGCGCGCGGCGTTTCATGTAATTGCAATCGAATTACCCCAGGCTCCGGAAAGGATCTGATGAACATCGGCGATACCCTGGACCGCACCACCCTCGACCTGCCGCTGGCCCTGTCTGGCGGCGCCACCACCACCCTCGCCGAACAGGCTGGCCACTGGTTGGTGCTGTACTTCTACCCGAAGGACAGCACCCCCGGCTGCACCACCGAGGGACTGGACTTCAACGCCCTGCTGCCGAAGTTCAAGCGTGCCGGCGCCACCGTGTTCGGCGTCTCGCGCGATTCGGTCAAGTCGCACGACAACTTCTGTGCCAAGCAGGGTTTCAGCTTCCCGCTCATCAGCGACAGCGACGAGGCCTTATGCAACGCCTTCGACGTGATCAAGATGAAGAACATGTACGGCAAGCAGGTGCGCGGCATCGAGCGCAGCACCTTCCTGATCTCACCTGACGGCACGCTGGTGCAGCAATGGCGCAAGGTGAAGGTCGCCGGCCATGCCGAGGCCGTGCTTGAAGCACTGAAGGCCGCCAACAACACGTGACCCCTATCGCGTCCCAACCCGCGTCATCGCCCTGCCCCGCAGGTGCGATGGCGTGACCCTGTCCCGCCACCAGGAATCGACGATGACCCGAGGCAAGCGCATCTACGTACTGGATACCAACGTGCTGATGCACGATCCAACCGCGCTGTTCAAATTCGAGGAACACGATGTCTACCTGCCGATGCAGGTGATCGAGGAGCTGGACAACGGCAAGAAAGGCACCACCGAAGCCAGCCGCAACGCACGTCAGGTCAGCCGCTTCCTCAACGAGCTGATCGAAGCCGCCGGCATCGGCAGCCTAGCCGAAGGCATTCCGCTGGCACGCCCTCAGGGCCTGCAGCTGCGCGGCGCACAGAGCGCTGGCCGGCTGTATTTCCAGACCAGCCACTTCGAGGCGGGCAAGAGCTTCGGCAAGGTCATCCCGGACAACGCCATCCTGGGCGCCATCCTGGCGCTGAAGGAGCAGTCGCCGGACGTGCCGGTGGTTTTCATCTCCAAGGACATCAACCTGCGCATCAAGGCCGCCATCGCCGGCATCGATTCGGAGGATTACGAGAACGACCGCGCGCTGGACGATTTCAGCCTGCTCTACACCGGCGCAAACCAGCTGCCGGAAGACTTCTGGAAGAAGCACACCGACGACCTGCGCAGCTGGAGCGACAAGGGCCGCACCAGCTATGAAATCCGCGCCACCGAGGACGAGGACTGGCACCCGAACCAGTACGTGTACCTGCCGGGCGAGGACGAGGTGGAACTGCGCGTCACCAAGGTTGAAGGTGACGGCCGCGTCACCCTGAGCCTGGTCGATGACTTCCGCCACGGCTCACATTCGGTGTGGGGCATCACCGCGCGCAACCGCGAGCAGAACTTCGCGCTCAACGCGCTGATGGACCCGGAAATTGACTTCGTCACCCTGCTCGGCACCGCCGGCACCGGCAAGACCCTGCTGGCGCTCGCCGCCGGCCTGGCGCAGACCATGGACACCCAACGCTACCGCGAGATCATCATGACCCGCGCAACGGTGAGCGTGGGCGAGGACATCGGCTTCCTGCCCGGCACCGAGGAAGAAAAGATGACGCCGTGGATGGGCGCATTGACCGACAACTTGGAAGTGCTCACCCACAACCAGGAAGGCGGCGCCTGGGGCCGCGCGGCCACCAACGACCTGCTGGCCAGCCGCATCAAGATCCGCTCGCTCAACTTCATGCGTGGCCGCACCTTTCTGTCGCGTTATCTGATCCTGGATGAGGCGCAGAACCTCACCCCCAAACAGATGAAGACCCTGATTACCCGCGCCGGCCCCGGCACCAAGATTGTCTGCCTGGGCAACGTGGAGCAGATCGACACGCCGTACCTGACCGAAACCACATCCGGCCTTACCTACGCAGTGGACCGTTTCAAGAATTGGCCGCACAGTGCACACATCACCCTGCGCCGGGGCGAGCGTTCGCGTCTGGCCGATTACGCCTCGGAGGTTCTGTGAAACACCTGCCTGTCCTGCTGGCCGGCGCCTGCCTGGCGCTGGCCGCCTGCACCCCGTCCAACGTCAAACCCGGGGCCGTGGTGCCGACAGCGGTCAAGGCTGGCCAGTCGTGGGTGGTCACCCGCCCACTGGCTGCCGCGCAGGTGCTGGACACCTGCTCGCGTGACAGCCCGGCGCGGCATGAAGGCGAGGTCACCGGCTACTGGGCACCCGGCCGCGCCGACATCGAGGCACTGGAGAGCCGCCTGCCACAGCTGGCACCCACGGTGGCCGAGCCGGAGAAGGCAGACCGCCAGTACGTCGGCTTCGAGTCCAATGGCAAGCGGCTGATCTACATCAACGGCTTCACCCTGCCCGATCACGACAAGCGCGACCCCACGCGCGAGCCCGTCCGTGTCTGCGATGGCGGCTCGCGCTTCTGGGGCGCGGTCTACGACCCGCAGACCGGCAGCTTCTCGGACGTGCAGTTCAACGGCCCGCCTGCGGCAACGCCCTGAGTGATGCGCGGCCATGGGGATACGCCTGCCCACCTGGGTCTGGATCGGTGCGATCGCACTGTCGTGCGTGGCCGGCATGGTCAACGTGGTGGGCTTCCTCGGCTTTGAACATCAGGCGGTCAGCCACCTCACCGGCACCACCAGCCAACTGGGCATGGCACTTGCCCAGCGCGACTGGCGATCAGTGGGCCACCTCTGGGGCCTGCTGATCGCCTTCTCGCTGGGCGCCATGCTCAGTGGCCTGATCATCCAGGACAGCACCCTGCAGTTCGGCCGCCGCTACGGCATCGTGCTGGCACTGGAATCGCTGCTGCTGTTACTGTCCATACCGCTGTTCAAGCAGCAGCAGATATGGGGGGCGCTGGCCGCGGCAATGGCCTGCGGCCTGCAGAACGCGCTGGCAACCACTTTCAGCGGTGCCGTTGTGCGCACCACCCATCTCAGCGGCATGTTCACCGACCTGGGCATCGGCCTGGGCCACCTGTTGCGCGGCCTGCCGCTGCAGATGCGCCGGCTTACCCTCAGCGGCCTGATCATCGGCGGCTTCCTGGCCGGCGGCATCATCGGCGCCTGGCTGTTCATGCACTGGCAGTACGACGCGCTGCTGGTGCCGGCATTGGTGACCGGCGTCGCAGGCCTGGGCTATGTGCTGTACCGCCAGTGGGTGATGCTGCGCTACCGCTGAGGCAACCGGGGTGCAAACACTGCACAATCCACGCATGACCGCTTCCACTCCCGTTTCTGCCCTCACCATTGCCGGCTCGGACTCCGGTGGCGGTGCAGGCATCCAGGCCGACCTGAAGGCCTTTGCCGCCCATCACGTGCATGGCCTGTCGGCCATCGCCGCACTCACCGCGCAGAACACGCGCGGCGTCACCGCGGTGCATGTGCCACCACTGGATTTCCTGCGTGCGCAGATCGACGCCTGCTTTGATGATTTCGACATCCACGCGGTGAAACTGGGCATGCTGGCCAACGCGGAAGTGATCCACCTGATTGCCGATGCACTGGAGCAGTACCGCCCGCCGCAGATCGTGCTGGACCCGGTGATGGTTGCCACCAGCGGCGCCAAGCTGCTGGAAGACAGCGCACTGCAGGCCATGCGCGAGCGGCTGCTGCCGCTGGCCACCCTGCTGACCCCCAACACCCCCGAAGCCGAGTTGCTGCTTGGCCGCCGCATCGGCAATGCCAACGATGCCGAAGACGCCGCCGCCGCGCTGCTCGACATGGGCGCCCGCGCAGTGCTGCTGAAGGGCGGCCACCTGCTGGAAGGCAACCGTGTCATCGACCGCTTCTTCGACGGGGTGAGCAGTGAGGAATTCAGCCACGCACGCCTGCCGGTGGATGCACACGGCACCGGCTGCACGCTGGCCTCGGCCATCGCGGCGCAGTTGTGCCGTGGCCTGTCGATGGCCAACGCCTGCGAAGCCGCCATCGACTATGTCGCCCGTGGCCTGCAGGGTGGCTACCAGCCCGGCCGCAGCGAGGTGATGGTGCTCGACCACTTCGGCGCCGCTCCCTCCGCATGAGCCTGCCAGTCGAACTACCCGTCCAGAGCAGCGACGGCCACCGCTTCAATCTGCTCGCCTGCGTGCCGCAGCAGCCCGTTGCAAGTCTGCTGTGGCTGCCCGCACTGGGCGTGGCCGCGCGACACTACCTGCCGCTGGCCGAAGCACTTGCCGCGCACGGCATTGCCATATTCCTGCACGAATGGCGCGGCAATGGCAGCAGCAGTCTGCGCCCCAGCCGTGACAGCAACTGGGGCTACCGCGAAATCCTGCAGTACGACCTGCCTGCGGCCGAAGCCGCCATCAGCGCCAACTGCCCCGGCCTGCCTACACGCCTGGGCGGGCACAGCCTGGGCGGCCAGCTGGCCTGCTGCCATGCCGGCCAGCGCGGCGAACCGCTGGATGCCCTTTGGCTGGTCGCCAGTGGCACACCGTGGTGGCGCAGCTTCCCGGCCCCGCGCCGTTATCTGCTGCCGCTGGCCTACCGCTTCCTGCCGTGGCTGGCGCGGCGCAATGGCACCCTGCCCGGGCGCCGGGTGGGTTTCGGCGGCACCGAGGCCCGCGGCCTGATCGCTGACTGGGCCCGTGTGGGCCTGAGCAACCACTATGCCGCCACGGGGCTGCATGCGGACCTGGAGGCCGGCATGCGCAGCGTACGGACGCCGGTTTCCGCCGTGGTGCTTGCCGACGATTGGCTGGCACCGGCAAGCTCCATGCGTGCGCTGCTGGCAAAGATGCCGCAGGCGCCCAGCACCCTGCAGATCATCGGTTCACGCCAGCTTGGAGCGGGTGCCGATCACTTCCAGTGGATGAAATCACCGCAGGCCGTGGTGACTGCGCTGTTTCATCACGATGATTAAGAAAATTTCACAAAAGCATTGACGCACGCGCAGCATATCCGCATAATTCCGCTCCTGACGACGCGCCCGTAGCTCAGTTGGATAGAGTACCTGGCTACGAACCAGGCGGTCGGGAGTTCGAATCTCTCCGGGCGCACCATCGAAGTCTGCTTCACCGCAGCTTCTCGTCAGAACAATCTAAGTAAAGCGCGCCCGTAGCTCAGTTGGATAGAGTACCTGGCTACGAACCAGGCGGTCGGGAGTTCGAATCTCTCCGGGCGCACCATTACGGAAAAACAGCAGGCTTCGGCCTGCTGTTTTTTTATGTGCCTTTTCAAGTGCATTTTTGCGGTGTTGATGGGCGCGTGATTTTCCGCGTTTGGTGCGTATGGCATCTGGCTTAGAGGTTTGAGTGCCTCTGGTGAGCCCCTGCGAAACGCTACCCCTCCCCAACCCTCCCCTTCGCTGCGCGAAAGGGAGGGGGTGTGCACGTGCGCCTGCGAGTCGCTTGGCACATCGCTCAGCCCACGCCCCTGCAGCATCCCGTTGCCGTCTCCCGCTTGCGAGACAAAAACCGAAGCCTAAAGAAGCCGATACACCGTTACCTCGCAGGAACCCAGCCTCCTCCCTTGCGCGCAGCGCAGGGGAGGATTGAGGAAGGGTGCTGTCCGCATGCAACTCATCAGCCAGCTCCAGCGGGTAAACGCACTTCGCCCACATCTAGAATCCTTCCCACTCGACGCTCCGTGCTTGGCGCTCCGTACTTGGCGCTCCTGCTCGGCGCTTCATGCCTGAATCTCGGCAGTCGGCGCTTCCCGCCACCACTCCCGCCTCCCGCTTGCGAGACGAAAGCCGAAGCCTAAAGAAGCCGATACCCCGCTACCTCGCAGGAACCCAGCCTCCTCCCTTGCGCGCAGCGCAGGGGAGGATTGAGGAGGGGTGCTGTCCGCATGCAGCTCATCAGCCAGCTCCAGCGGGTAAACGCACTTCGCCCGCATCTAGAATCCTTCCCACTCGACGCTCCGTGCTTGGCGCTCCTGCTTGGCGCTTCATACCTCAATCTCGGTAGTCGGCGCTTCCTGCTACCCACTCCCGCCTCCGCTTGCGAGACCAAAGCCCAGGCCCGCGGAAGCCGACACCCTAATCCTTCGCAGGAACCCAGCCTCCTCCCTTGCGCGCAGCGCAGGGGAGGATTGAGGAGGGATGCCGTTCGCACGCAACTCATCGGCTCGCCCCAGACCTTCATCACCCGAACCAGCAGCCATCAGAGCCCACTAATTCCCACACGCAGTTCCCAGCAGCCTGATGGGCACACATGAACACCCATCTCGAACGCATGCAGCAACCCGATCGGACATATCCGCCTGCTGATGCGAACAGCCCCCCTCCCCAGCCCTCCCCTTCGCCTTGCGAAAGGGAGGGGGCCCGACGCTCCGCGAAAGGGAGGGAGCGCGGAGCATTGCCGCTCGCATCCGAGGCGCATCATCGGTCAACCGCCCAAACGCCAGGCAACAAAAAAGCCGCTGTTGTCAGCGGCTTTTTGAACTGGCGGAGTGAGAGGGATTCGAACCCTCGATAGAGCTTTTGACCCTATACTCCCTTAGCAGGGGAGCCCCTTCGGCCTCTCGGGCATCACTCCGTTTTTCTTGCCCGCCGCGTATTCCGTAGCGGGGCGCGAAGAATAACGTTTTACGGGGTGAAAGGTAAACCCTTATTCGGAAGTTTCTTCACTTCCAGAGGCTGCGGGCTCGTCGCCACGCTGGATACGCTGGAAAATTTCCTCACGATGCACCGCCACATCCTTAGGAGCGGTGATACCGATACGTACCTGGTTGCCCTTGACGCCGAGGACGGTCACGCTGACCGAATCGCCGATCATCAGGGTTTCGCCTACACGGCGAGTCAGGATCAACATTTTTTTGAATCTCCATGGAACCGGTTGGTTTCCCACCGGCATTGGCGCGCTTTGAAGCGATGCGCCCCACGACAAAGGGAAAGACACCCAATGTTAACGGGAGGGCGCAAGCCGCTTCAAGGCGGCGCAGTGTTCTCATTCAGGCCAAATGCGGCCTGACCCAAGCCAGGACGCCGTCAATAGCGGACACCAGTGCCGGGCCGTCCTCACCACCGCCCTGGGCCATGTCCGGACGACCACCGCCCTTGCCGCCAATCTGACTGGCAACGTGGGAAAGCAGTTCCCCGGCCTTGACCTTGCCCATTGCTGAGCCGTTCACGCCGGCCACCAGCGCCACCTTGCCGTCCTGCACACCCGCCAGCAGGATCACGGCATTGCCAAGCTGCTGCTTCAGGCGGTCCACCGCCTCGCGCAGCGCCTTGGCATCAAAGCCTTCCAGGCGGGCTGCCAGCACCTTCACCCCGCCAATCTCGACGGCAGATGCGCCCAGATCGGCAGTCGCACCGGAGGCCATCTTGGCCTTCAGTGCTTCCAGCTCGCGCTCCAGCTTCTTCTGCCGGTCGCCAAGCTGGCGGATCTTGTCCACCACGTCCGCCGCGCTGCCACCCAGCAGTTGGGCGGCATCGTGCAGGCGCTGTTCTTCGGCCGACACATGGTCCAGGGCGCCCTGGCCGGTGACCGCCTCGATGCGGCGCACACCGGAGGACACGCCACCTTCGGAGGTGATCTTGAACAGACCGATGTCACCGGTGCGCGACACATGGGTGCCACCACACAGCTCGGTGGAGTACTCACCCATCTTCAGCACGCGCACGTTCTCGCCGTACTTCTCACCGAACAATGCCATCGCGCCAAAATCCAGCGCCTCCTGCATGCCCATGTGGTGCACTTCGGCGGCATTGTTGGCACGCACCTGCTCATTGACCTTGCGCTCGATCACCGCCAGTTCCTCGGCGCTGATGGGCTGGAAATGCGAGAAGTCGAAGCGCAGGCGATCCGGCGCGACCAGCGAGCCCTTCTGCTGCACATGGGTGCCCAGCACTTCGCGCAGGGCGGCGTGCAGCAGGTGGGTGGCCGAGTGGTTGAGGATGGTGGCGCCACGGCGCGCGTTGTCGATGCTGCCGGAGAGCACGTCGCCGAGCTTGATGCTGCCCTGCCCCACGCTGCCCACATGGCCATGGAACTGGCCGGCGAACTTCTGGGTGTCGCTGACGGCCATGCGGGTGCCGTTGCCGGCCAGCACGCCCATGTCACCAACCTGGCCGCCGGACTCGGCATAGAACGGGGTCTTGTCGGTGAAGACGATGACCTCGTCACCTGCCTGCACGGCATCCACCGGGCGGCCGCCCTTGATCAGCGCGACGACCTTCAGGCCATCGGCCTGCACCTGGTCGTAGCCCAGGAAGGCGGTGGGCGACAGCGTGGCCACCAGCTCGGCCGGCAACTGCACGCCGCCACCGAACTTGCCCGCCGCGCGCGCGGTTTCGCGCTGGTGCTCCATGGAGGCCTCAAAGCCTTCCATGTCCACGCTCATGCCACGCTCGCGGGCAATGTCGGCGGTCAGGTCCACCGGGAAACCGTAGGTGTCATACAGACGGAACGCCTCGGCACCCGGCACCACACCATTGGTGACCTTGGCAGCGACGTCGTCGAAAATCTTCATGCCCGAATCCAGCGTTTCGGCGAAACGCTCTTCTTCGGCCAGCAGCGCCTTCTCAACCATCACTGCAGCGGCCGGCAGCTCCGGGTAAGCCTCGCCCATCTGCTCCACCAGCGTGGGTACCAGCTTGCTGAAGAACGGCTGGCGCACGCCCAGCATCCAGCCATGGCGCAATGCACGGCGGATGATGCGGCGCAGAACGTAGCCACGGCCTTCATTGGACGGCAGCACACCATCGACGATGAGGAACGAGCAGGCGCGGATGTGGTCGGCGATGACACGCAGCGACTTGTTCTCCAGGTCGCTGGTGCTGGTCAGCTCGGCTGTCTTGCGGATCAGCGCCTGGAACAGGTCGATCTCGTAGTTGGTGTGTACGTGCTGCAGGATCGCCGCCAGGCGCTCCAGGCCCATGCCGGTGTCAACGCACGGCGCCGGCAGCGGCATCAGCGTGCCATCCGGCTGGCGATCGAACTGCATGAACACCAGGTTCCAGATTTCAATGAAGCGGTCACCGTCCTCGTCTGGCGAACCCGGGGGGCCGCCGGCGATGTGGTCACCGTGGTCGTAGAAGATTTCGGTGCATGGACCGCACGGGCCGGTGTCGGCCATCTGCCAGAAGTTGTCCGAGGCGAACGGCGCACCCTTGTTGTCGCCGATGCGCACGATGCGGCTTTCCGGGATGCCGACCATGTCGCGCCACAGCGCGAAAGCCTCGTCATCGGTGTGGTACACGGTGACCAGCAGGCGCTCGGCCGGCAGCTTCCAGACCTCGGTCAGCAGCTCCCACGCCCAGGCGATGGCTTCCTTCTTGAAGTAATCGCCGAAGGACCAGTTGCCCAGCATTTCAAAGAAGGTGTGGTGGCGCGCGGTATAGCCCACCGAGTCCAGATCGTTGTGCTTGCCGCCTGCACGCAGGCAACGCTGGACGTCGGCAGCGCGCACATAGCTGCGCTTTTCCGCACCCAGGAACACGTCCTTGAACTGGACCATGCCGGAGTTGGTGAACAGCAGGGTCGGGTCGTTGCCCGGCACCAGCGGTGCCGACGGCACGATGGTGTGGCCCTTGCTCTTGAAGAATTCCAGGAAATCGCTGCGGATCTGGGAAGTAGTGAATTTGACGGGTGTATTCATGGGGGACTGGCAATAAGCTGGCAGACGGGTCCCGGCCGCCCTCGCGGGCACGGGAATTCGGGACATCCGAAACCCTTAGAGGGTATCAGGCCCAGCCCTCTCAGTCCTCAGGATCGTAGCGGGTGGCGCTGCGGATGCAGCTGCCGTCAAAGCCACGGCGGGCCAGCATGTCGGCGGCCTTGCGCCGCTGGGGCAGTTCCTGCGGGCCTTCATCGCCAAAACGGCGGCATACCAGCTGCCGCGCGTTCTCGGCCCAGTCGCCCTCGAAGGTGGCCATGGCGGCCTCGATCTGCGCGCTGTCCAGGCCGTGGGTACCCAGTTCGGCGCGGATATGCAGGGGGCCGTAGCCGCTGTTGGCGCGGTTGCGCACCAGCGTCTCGGCAAAACGGGTGTCGTCCTGCCAGCCCTCGGCGGCCAGCCGTGCAATGGCTGCATCCACCTCGTCGGCATCCACGCCACGGGCCTTCAGCTTGCGCCCCAGCTCCTTGCGCGAGTGCTCGCGCCGCACCAGCAGCCCCAGCGCCCGCTGCAGGGGCGTCTGCTGGCGGCCGCGCTTGCTGCGGCCTGTTGCTGGTTCGTCAAATTCGTTCATTGCATGCACCGCCCATCCGGGGTTGCGCCATCCCTGGCGCCATCCCTCCTGGATTCAAAACCGCGGCGACAGGACAGCGTCACTGACGATGCGCTGCCTGCCGCCGCGGGAAACTCACTCCTCGTCCTTGTCGTCGTCGCCTTCCTCGCGCGCCGCTTCGGCCGGCTGGAACTTCTCGCGCAGCTCGGCCTCAAGGCGGGCAGCAACCTGCGGGTTGTCGCGCAGGTAGCCACGGGCGTTGTCCTTGCCCTGGCCGATGCGCTCCTCGCCGTAGCTGTACCAGGCGCCAGCCTTCTCCACGAGCTTGGCATCCACGCCCATGTCGATCAGCTCGCCCTCGCGCGAGATGCCCTCGCCGTAGAGGATTTCGGTGATGACCTGCTTGAACGGCGGCGCCAGCTTGTTCTTGACCACCTTGATCTTGGTCTGGTTGCCGATGATCTCGTCGCCCTTCTTGATCGCACCGATGCGGCGGATGTCCAGACGCACCGAGGCGTAGAACTTCAGCGCGTTGCCACCGGTGGTGGTTTCCGGGCTCTGGCCGGGCATCATCACGCCGATCTTCATGCGCAGCTGGTTGATGAAGATCACCAGCGTGTTGGAACGCTTGATGTTGCCGGTCAGCTTGCGCAGGGCCTGGCTCATCAGACGGGCCTGCAGGCCCGGCAGCTGGTCGCCCATCTCGCCTTCGATTTCGGCCTTGGGGGTCAGTGCGGCCACCGAGTCCACCACCAGGATGTCCACCGAGCCCGAGCGCACCAGCATGTCGGCGATTTCCAGCGCCTGCTCACCGGTATCCGGCTGCGAGAGCAGCAGGTCGTCCACGTTCACGCCCAGCTTGGCGGCGTAGATGGGGTCCAGCGCGTGCTCGGCGTCAATGAAGGCCGCGGTGCCGCCCAACTTCTGGCATTCGGCGATGGCCTGCAGGGTCAGCGTGGTCTTGCCCGAGGATTCCGGGCCGTAGATTTCAACCACACGGCCCTTCGGCAGGCCGCCGATGCCCAGTGCGATATCCAGCATCAGGGAACCGGTGGGAATGGCCTCGACGGGCTCGACCACGCGGTCGCCCATGCGCATCACCGAACCCTTGCCGAACTGCTTCTCGATCTGGCTCAGTGCAGCGGTCAACGCGCGCTTCTTGTTCTCGTCCATCGGGTTCGTCCTCGGGGTTGATTTCGTTGATTTCGTCATGGGGTCCACTGTACGGGTGTCGTATCGCAAAGGCTGAGACTGCGGGCGAAACGACAAATTATTTGGCCGGCAAGGATACCGGCAGCAGCGCAATCACCTGCCTGGCGTAGGAAAAACAGGCGGTTACGGCTGCGCACAGCGCGTGATCACCGGTTGGGCCGCAGCAGGCCGCAATACAGGCCTTCGATGGCGAAGTCCTGGTCGGGCAGCACTTCGATGGGCGCGTAGTCCGGATTGCGTGGCAGCAGGCGGATGCGGTCCTTGGCAATCTTCAGCAGCTTGACGGTGATTTCGTCATCGATGCGCGCCACCACGATCTGGCCCGAGCGCGCGTCACGGGTGCGATGCACGCCGATCAGGTCGCCGTTGAAGATGCCTTCGTCGATCATCGAGTCGCCCTGCACTTTCAGCAGGTAATCCGGTGCCGGCGAGAAAAACACCTTGTCCAGCACCACGTAATCGTCCGAGCCGATGTCGGCACCGATGGGCAGGCCTGCGGCGACCCGGCCCAGCACCGGCAGGCGCAGCACCTGCTCATCGCTGGCGGGGGCATGCGGGGCAGCCCCGCTGGCGCCGCCCTCCTGCCGCACCACGCGGATGCCCCGGGCCCGGCCCGGGATGCGCTCGATGGCGCCGGCGGCTTCCAGCGCGTCGAGGTGGTATTGGGCCGAACGCACGCCCTTGAAGCCGAAGGCGCGGGCGATCTCGGTCTGCGAGGGCGGCATGCCTTCGGCCTCGATGCGCTCGGCGATCAGGTCGAGGATGGCCTGCTGGGTGTCGGTCAGGTTCATGGTTAGTAGTATTACTACTAACTTCAAGATGTGCAAGCAGGATGTGGCGTCGGTGTGTTGCGCATACCCGGAAGGCGGGAGGTGGAAGGAAGCCCCTTCGCTGCTTGGGCTTTGCGTCATTTACGTCGGCGCGCGCAGGGCTCTTTGAGGCTTATGCGGAGAGCCCCGGGTGCGCTTCGCTTACCCGGGCTACGGGTAACAGCGTGGGTCGCTTTGGATCAGCGGTGTTTTCCGCTGCGCCAGATGGAGAACAGGATCCACAGGCCACCGAGCCCGGCGCCGAGGAAGCCGCTTACACCCAGGGCCAGCAGCCAGCGGCTGGAAACGCCGCCAACGCTGTGCATCACGATCGAGGAGCCGATGATCAGTGCTGCGGTGATCACGCCCATCACCAGACGGTTGGCGGCGCGGTTCACCTGGTCACCGAAGCCCTGCAGCGCAGTGGTTTCCACCTTCAGCTTGAGTCGTCCACGCCGCGCTGCCTGCACCAGCCTGCGCAGATCACGCGGCAGCTCACCGGCGAAATCCAGCATGCCCAGCAGGCTGCGCCGGCCACGCTTGAGCAGTGCACGCGGCGCATAGCGTTGCAGCATCACCCGCTCCAGGAACGGGCGCGCGGCACTGGCCATGTCGAAATCGGGGTCCAGCTGCCGGCCCATGCCTTCCAGCGTAAGGAAGGCCTTGATCATCAGCGCCAGATCAGCCGGCAGGGTCAGGCTGTAGCTGCGCAGCAGCTGGGTGACGTTGCCGAGCATCAGACCGATGCGCAGGTCTTTCAGGGGCACGCCGCGGTATTGATCGACGAACTGGCTGATGTCCGTCTGCAGGCGGCTTTCGTCCACCTCCACGCCGCCGGCCCAGTCGAGCAGTACATCCGCGACCGCCTGCGGCTCCTGTTCCACCAGACCATGCAGCAGTTGCGCAACCTGGAACCGACGCGCCTCGGACAGCGCGCCGACCATGCCGAAATCAATCACCGCGATACGGCCGTCGCGCATGTAGAAGATGTTGCCCGGATGCGGATCAGCGTGGAAGCAGCCGTCCTCCAGCACCATCTTCAGCACGATGTCGGCACCGCGCCGGGCCAGCTTGCGACGGTCCAGCCCGGCCGCGTCCACTGCGTCGAGCTTGCGGCCCGGTATGCCATCAACGAAGTCCTGCACGTTGAGGCTTTCGCAGGTCCACTGCCAGTACACGCTGGGAATCAGGATGTCATCGCGGCCCTCGAAGTTGCGCGCGATGCGCTCGGCATTGCGGCATTCGGCGGCGAAATCCATTTCGTTGCGCAGCGACACGGTGAACTGCTGCACCACTTCGGCGGGGCGATAGCGGCGCAGGTCCGGCAGGCGTGCTTCAACGATTTCGGCCAGCCGCGCCAGCAGGCGCAGGTCGGCTTCAACCACGTCGCGGATGCCGGGGCGGCGGACTTTCAGCACCACTTCGCGCCCGTCATGCAGCCGCGCGCGGTGAGCCTGCGCCAGCGAGGCCGCCGCAAGCGGCTTTTCATCCAGGAAGGCGAACACCTCCGATGGCGGTGCGCCGAGGTCGTTCTGCAACTGCTCGCTGATGGCCGAATACGGCAGCGCCGGCACGGCGTTCTGCAGCTCGGACAGCTCGGCGATCCAGTCCGGTGGCAGCAGGTCCACGCGGGTGGCCAGCACCTGGCCGAACTTGACGAAGGTGGGGCCAAGGTCCTGCATGGCGCTGCGTACGCGCTCGGGCGCGGTCATACGCAGCAGTTGCTGGCCATCCTGGTTCCAGTGCAGCAGGCGGCCGGCACGCTCCAGCACGGTGGCCAGACCAATGCGCCGCACCACATCCCCGAAACCGTAGCGGATCAGGACGGCGGCGATTTCCTGCAGCCGGCCCAGGTCACGGACCGTACCCAGCGTTTCCCACATCGTTGCCTACCTCGGTTGGTTGCCGGGCAAGGATGTCACAGCTGCTCGTCGATTCCACACAGGGCGGCGGCGACGGTCTGGCGGCGGATGGCATCGCGGTCGCCATCAAAGTGGAACAGCTCGGCGCGTGCGTAGCCGCCACGCCGCTTCCAGCCGATCCAGACGCTGCCCACCGGCTTGTCGGCGCTGCCGCCACCCGGGCCGGCGATACCGGTGACCGCCACGGCGATGCCGGCGCCGGAGTTGATCAGCGCACCGGCCACCATTTCCAGCACGGTTTCGCGGCTGACCGCGCCGAACTGCTCCAGCGTCTGCGCACGCACACCGAGCAGGCGCTGCTTGGCCTCGTAGCTGTAGACCACCATGCCGCAGTCGAAGAACGCCGAGGAGCCGGCGATGTCGGTCATGCTCTTGGCAATCCAGCCGCCGCTGCAGCTTTCAGCGGTGACCAGTTGCAGCGAAGCCTGTTGCAGGCGCTGGCCAAGCGCGGCGGCCTGGGCGTTCAGATCGGCGTCGGTAGGAATGGGCATCGCGGTGTCGTCGGCAGGGGAATAACCTGCCCGTTTTACCGCAGATGGCGCCTGCGTGTCAGTGCGCGGGCTGACTGGGAGCGTGTGGGGCTACGGCGTAGTGGGTGGCGGGCTACGCGATGGGCGAGGCCCGGGTGTGGGCGCGTGTGCGATGGGGGTGTTCAGGAGAGAGCTTCGGTGTGTGAAGTTCGCTGCGCGTCGGTGTGCGTGTGTGTTCCCGGATGCGCTTCGCTTATCCGGGCTACAGGAACTCAGTGGAGCCGCACGTTTGATGGCCGGAGCGTAGCCCGGGTAAGCGCAAGCGCACCCGGGGCCGTTCGCGGGAAAGCTTGGGTGCGTGAGGGGGGATGCGCGTTGGCGAGCGTGCGTTTTCCCGGATGCGCTTCGCTTATCCGGGCTACAGGAGCTCAGCGGAACCGCACGTTTGATGGCCGGAGCGTAGGAGCGTAGCCCGGGTAAGCGCATGCGCACCCGGGGGCTGTTCGTGGGAGGGCTTGGGTGCGTGAAGTGCGCTGCGCATCGGCGATGTTCCATGCTTCCCGGATGCGCTTCGCTTATCCGGGCTACAGGCGCTCAGCGGAGCCGCAAATTCGGTGGCCGGAGCGTAGCCCGGATAAGCGTATGCGCACCCGGGGATGTTCTCGGGAAAGCTCGGGTGCGTGAGGTGCGCTGCGCGTCGGTGTCATGTGTGTTCCCGGATGCGCTTCGCAAATCCGGGCTACAGGGGCTCAGCGGAGCCGCACGTTTGATGGCCGAGACGTAGTCCGGGTAAGCGCATGCGCACCCGGGGCTGTTCGCGGGAGAGCTTGGGTGCGTGAGGTGCGCTGCGCGTCGGTGAGTGCGCGTGCTTCCCGGGTGCGCTTTGCTTACCCGGGCTACCGAGGCGGAGGTGATGCCTCGGCAATCACCACTCCGGCGGCTTCTCCGGCAGCAGTGCGCGGATGACATCGCCATCTGCGCCTGCGGCGAGCTTCTCGGCTTCGGCGATGGGGATGTCAACGTCGATCAGCCAGCCCTCTTCGTCCGCCTGCTCGCTGCGGATCACCTCCAGCTGGTGCAGGCGCGAACGCAGGCGCCCTGCATCGGGCGGCAGCCTTACCGTGCCGGTGACATGCTGCAGGCCCAGACGCTTGCCCAGTACCGACTGCAGCAGTTCCAGCCCGCGGCCGTCGCGTGCGGAAATCCAGACGCGCTCGCGCCGCGCCTCGTCGGGCACACCGTCCTGCGCGTCGTGACGCACTTCGGCCCCTTCGATGCGGTCGATCTTGTTGAACACCAGCAACTGCGGCAGATCACCCGCACCCACGGCCTGCAGCACCTCGTCCACCTGCGCGATGCGCTCCTCGCGCTGCGGATCGGCGGCATCAACCAGATGCAGCAGGAAATCGGCCTCACGCGCCTCGGACAAGGTCGAGCGGAACGCGGCCACCAGTTCGTGCGGCAGGTCGCGCACGAAGCCGACGGTATCGGCCAGCATGGCGTTGCCACCCGGCAGGGCGATGCGGCGCACGGTCGGGTCCAGCGTTGCGAACAACTGGTCGGCGGCGTAGGCCTCGGCACCGGTCAGCGCATTGAACAGGGTGGATTTGCCGGCGTTGGTATAGCCCACCAGCGCCACGCGCGGCATTTCGCTGCGCACGCGCGCACGGCGCATCTGAGTGCGCTGCACTTCCACTTTTTCCAGACGCTTCTGCAGCTGCTCCACGCGCTTCTGCAACAGGCGGCGGTCGGTTTCCAGCTGGGTTTCACCCGGGCCGCGCAGGCCGATGGAACCACCACGCTGGCGCTCAAGGTGGGTCCAGCCACGCACCAGGCGCGTGGCCAGGTGGCGCAGCTGTGCAAGTTCCACCTGCAGCTTGCCTTCGTGGCTGTGCGCACGCTGGGCGAAGATATCCAGGATCAGGCCGGTACGGTCGATCACCCGGCGCTCCAGGAAACGCTCAAGGTTGCGCTCCTGCACGGGCGTGAGCTGGTGATTGACCAGCACCAGATCGGCACCGGTGGCGTCGGCCGCAGCCTTCACCTCGTCCAGCTTGCCGCTGCCGATCAGCGTTGAAGGATTGGGGCGGTCCATGCGCGCGGTGATGGTGGCCGCGATGCTGGCCCCTGCCGAGCGGGCCAGGTCGGTGAACTCTTCCAGCACATCCTCTTCCAGCTTCCCGGAATGGGGCTGGATCAGCAGCGCATGTTCGCCGCGCTTGGAGCGGTCAAACATACGCCGCTACCTGCTTATTCTGTTTCGTCATCGCCTGCCTGGGGATTTTCACCGGACTGCACATAACCACCGCCCGGCCCCACGCGCACGTTGCGCGCCGGCACCACGGTGGAAATGGCGTGTTTGTAGACCATCTGGCTTACGGTATTGCGCAGCAGCACCACGAACTGGTCGAACGACTCGATCGTGCCCTGCAACTTGATGCCATTGACCAGGTACACCGATACCGGCACGCGCTCGCGACGCAGCGCGTTCAGAAACGGATCCTGCAAGGACTGCCCCTTGGACATCATCTACTCCTCGTTATTGTTTTTATGGGATGACCCGGAGCATGCGGCTTCCCCAGCCACTCCGGAACACCGATGGTACACCGCCCGGCGCCCGCTCACCTTGCCAGGAACCGCGAAACCGCATCGCCAAGCCGGTCCATCTGCATATGGGGGTCGAACCAGCGGGCATCCAGTTCGCCTCGCAACCAGGTCAGCTGGCGTTTGGCCAGCTGGCGCGTTGCGAACACGCCCTTGTCGCGGAACTCCGCCGCGCTGCCCTGCCCGTCCAGGAACTGCCAGGCCTGCCGGTAGCCCACCGCGCGGATCGCCGGCAGGTCCAGCGGTGCCGCGACGGCAGCCATCTGCGGCAGTGCACGCAGGCCGCGCACCTCGTCCAGAAAGCCGTTCTCCAGCATCAGGTCGAAGCGCCTCTCGATGCGCTGGTGCAGCACCGCGCGCTCGGCGGGGGCCAGCACCAGCTTCAGTACCCGCGCCGGCAGGCGCGCGATCCCAGGCTGCGCCTGCCAATAGCTGATCGGCCTGCCGGTCAGGCGATGGACTTCCAGCGCACGCTGGATGCGCTGCGGGTCGGTCGCATGAATGCGCCTGGCAGCGGCCGGGTCCACCTCGGCCAGCTGCGCGTGCAACGCGGGCCAGCCCAGCACCTCGGCCTCGGCGGTGATGCCTGCGCGCAGTTCGGGGTCGGCCTCGGGCATCGGCGACAGGCCCTGCAGCAGCGCGCGGAAGTACAGCCCGGTACCGCCGGCAAGGATGGGCAGCTTGCCGCGCGCGACGATGTCACCCACCGCTGCCGCTGCATCCACCGCGAATTCGGCTGCCGAATAGGTCTGCCACGGATCGCGCAGGTCCAGCAGATGATGCGGGATGCCGGCCTGTTCGGCCGCATCCGGCTTGGCCGCGCCGATCTGAAGGCCGCGATATACCAGCGCCGAATCGACGCTGACAATCTCGCCGTCATGGGCCTTGGCCAATGCGATGGCCGCCGCAGTCTTGCCCGAGGCGGTGGGGCCCATCAGCGCGATGGCCAGCGGGCGCTGGTCTGCAGCCATCAGTCCTCGTCCGGCCAGCGCGGCATCGCAGGCGCATCGGCGCGTGGCGCGGGCACGGCGTCCACCGCGGCCAGCACCTTGAGCGCATCGACGGTGGCGGCCACGTCATGCACGCGCACGATCTTCGCCCCGCGCTGCATCGCCAGCAGGTGCGCGGCGACCGAGCCGGCCACACGCTGCGCGGCGTCGGCGCGGCCGGTGACATCGCCAATGCAACGTTTGCGCGAGAAGCCTGCCAGCAGCGGCAGGCCCAGCGTCAGCAGCCGCTCCTGCGCGGCCAGCAGCACGAAGTTCTGCACGGTGTCCTTGTTGAAGCCGTAGCCGGGATCCACCACCAACCGGCTGCGCGCGATGCCGGACATCTCCGCAGCAAACACGCGCTCGGTGAGAAAACGCTGCACCTCACCGGCGATGTCGTCATAGCCCTGGGCGACACCCGCATCGTGCGGGCCACCCACCGCGTGCATCAGCACCACGGCGGCATTGGAGGCCGCAACGACCTCCAGCGCACCCGGCTGCCGCAGCGCCTGCACGTCGTTGACCATGCCCGCGCCTGCCGCCAACGCGGCCTGCATCACCTCGGGCTTGAAGCTGTCCACACTCACCGGCACACCGGTGCGCGCCACCAAGGCTTCGATCACCGGCACCACGCGGTCTATTTCTTCCTGCACCGACACCGGCGTGGCGCCGGGGCGGGTCGATTCGCCGCCAACGTCCAGCAGGTCCGCACCCTGCTCCACCAATGCCAGGCCATGGGCCACGGCAGCCTCGGTGCTGAAGTGCTGGCCGCCGTCGGAGAATGAATCCGGGGTGACGTTGATGATGCCCATCACCCGGGGGTGATCCAGCCGCAGCAGGCGCCCGGCACAGTCGAGCGTGGGTGCGATATCGAACATCAGTCCTTGTTCCTTGAACGGATACGGTTGCCGATCAGGCTCAGCACCACGCCCAGCACGATGCCGATGAAGATGCCGGCCAGGTAGTTGCCGGTCTTCACACCGAAGGCAACACCCGCGACGGTGGCGATCACCATCTCGGGCATGTTGAGCGGGGGCGGTTTCGGGGACTCGGGGGTGTTCATGGCACTACCGGAAAACGGGGGACGCCCTATTCTCGCCCAGCACCGCCGAGCGTGCATCGCCTGCGCGCCCTTGCAGCGCGCGCAAACGAGCGCGCAAACAGGAACGGGCCGGCAAGCCGGCCCGTTCCTTCAGTCATTGCAGCGGTTGCCGGCTCAGTGCTGGCCGGCCGGATCGCTGATCGGCGTCACCGGGCGCTGGTCATCGCCGCCCTTGCCGTCGCCGGGGCGATCGTTGCCACCGGACTTGGCCACCCAGCCTGCCGGCGGCGAAGGCTCGCGGCCTTCCATCAGCGCCTTCACCTGCTCGGCGTCGATGGTTTCCCATTCCAGCAGCGCGGCGGTCATGGCTTCCACCACATCGCGCTTGTCTTCCAGAATCCTGCGCGCGACGCCGTACTGCTCGTCCAGGATGCGGCGGATCTCCGCGTCCACCTTCTGCTGGGTGGCCTCGGAAATGGTCTTGCTGTGCATGCCGTAGCCGGCTTCCTCGTCGGCATAGACCATGGTGCCCATCACGTCGGACATGCCGTACTTGGTGACCATGCCACGGGCCAGCTTGGTGGCGCGCTCGAAGTCGTTGGAGGCGCCGGTGGACATCTCACCGACGAAAATCTCCTCGGCGATGCGGCCACCGAACAGGATCGCCAGCTCTTCCAGCATGCGGTCCTTGTACTTGCTGATGTGGTCGTGCTCGGGCAGCTGCCAGGTCACGCCCAGGGCCCAGCCGCGCGGCATGATGGTGACCTTGTGCACCGGGTCGGCCTTGGGCAGGGACATGGCGACAACCGCATGGCCGGACTCGTGGTAGGCCGTGTTGCGGCGCTCGTCCTCGCGCATGACCATGCTGCGGCGCTCCGGACCCATGTAGATCTTGTCCTTGGCGTCCTCGAAGTCCTTCATGTCCACTTCCTGCTTGTTGCGGCGTGCAGCAAACAGGGCGCCTTCGTTGACCAGGTTGGCCAGGTCGGCACCGGAGAAGCCCGGGGTACCGCGCGCCAGCACTTCCGGGCGCACGTCGTCGGCAGCGGGCACCTTGCGCAGGTGCACGCGCAGGATCTGCTCGCGGCCCTTGATGTCCGGCAGGCCCACCATGACCTGGCGGTCGAAGCGGCCCGGGCGCAGCAGCGCCTTGTCCAGCACGTCGGGGCGGTTGGTAGCGGCGATCACGATCACGCCCTCACCACCCTCGAAGCCATCCATTTCGACCAGCATCTGGTTCAGGGTCTGCTCGCGCTCGTCATGGCCACCGCCCATGCCCGAGCCACGGTGGCGGCCCACCGCGTCGATTTCGTCGATGAAGATGATGCACGGGGCGTGCTTCTTGGCCTGCTCGAACATATCGCGCACGCGGCTGGCGCCGACGCCCACGAACATCTCCACGAAGTCCGAACCGGAGATGGCGAAGAACGGCACCTTGGCCTCGCCGGCGATGGCCTTGGCCAGCAGCGTCTTGCCGGTACCCGGCGGGCCCACCATCAGCACGCCACGCGGAATCTTGCCGCCCAGCTTGGTGAAACGGGTGGGATCACGCAGGAATTCCACCAGCTCGCCCACTTCTTCCTTGGCCTCGTCGCAGCCGGCGACGTCGGCGAAGGTGACCTTGATCTGGTCCTCGCCCTGCAGCTTGGCGCGCGACTTGCCGAAGGACATGGCGCCCTTGGCCCCGCCACCGCCGCCCTGCATCTGGCGCATCATGAAAATCCAGAAACCGATAAGCAGCAGCACCGGCAGGAACTGCAGCACCAGCCCCCAGAAACCCGGGCCGGTGGCCGGCTCCTGGCGTGCCACTTCGATGTTCTTGGAATACAGCTGGTCAAGCAGCTTGGGGTCGGCCGGGGCGAACAGCTGCCCTTCCGAGCCATCGGAGCGCTTGAAACGCAGGTGGTTGGTGGTCAGGGTGGTCTTATCGGTGTACTCCACCGATTTGATCCGGCCCGAATCCACTTCCTGCAGGAACTGGGTGTAGTTGCGCGCATCGCCGGTGGGCGTGGTGCCACCGCGCGGGGCGAAACTCTGGAACACCACCATCAGCACGACGGCGACAACCACCCATAGCAGGAGGTTCTTGGTCAAGTCGTTCATCCTCATCGGCTCCGGCGTTCCTCTAATTTCTGACGCAATTCGTATGGTTGAGCTTACTTGATCTGCGTGCGCTTGCCCTGCCCCAAGGCATAGACCTCGGGCGATCGCTTGCGCGAGGCCTCCGGCTTGCGGATCACCACCTTGTCATAACGCCGGCGCATCTCACGCACGTAGTCGTCAAAGCCAACGCCCTGGAACAGCTTGATCAGGAACGCCCCACCCGGTTTGAGGTGGTTGTCGGCGAAATCCAGCGCCAACTCGGCAAGGTGCATCATCCGCGGCTGGTCGACCGCATCCATTCCACTCTTATTGGGGGCCATATCCGACAGTACAAGGTCTACCGGCTGATTCCCCAGCATGGCTTCAAACTGCGATAGGACGGTTTCTTCCCTGAAGTCACCATGAAGGAACTCCACGCCGGCCAGCGGCGGCATCTCCAGGATGTCCAAGGCCAGCACCCGGCCGGTATCGCCCATCTGTCTACGAACCTGCTGAGACCAGCCACCCGGGGCCGCGCCCAGATCGACCACCACCATGTGCGGCTTCAGCAGCCGGTCACGTTCCAGCAGCTCTTCCAGTTTGTAGGCCGCACGCGAGCGCATCCCCTCCTTCTGTGCTTTTTTCACAAAAGGATCGGAAAAGTGTTCTTTCAGCCAACGCTGGCTGCTCTTGCTGTGGGAAGGCATCGACAATGAGGCTCTCGGGGGTGGTCATGATACCCTGAACCCCCTTGATAACCCGTAATCCTGCATGTCCATCGTCCTGACCTCGGCCCAGAACCGTTTCCTGCGCGGCGTAGCGCACGATCTGAAAGCACTGCTGCAGATCGGCGGCAAGGGGGTCACCCCCGCCTTCCTGGCGGAACTGGACGAGGTGCTGGAGCGCCACGAGCTGGTCAAGGTGAAAATTGCCGCCGAAGACCGCGACACCCGTGATGGCATGATCGAAGAGCTGGCCAAGGCCAGTGGCAGTGCGCTGGTGCAGCGCATCGGCCACGTGGCCGTGCTGTACCGCCCGGCCAAGGAAAAGCGCCAGATCGTGCTGCCGCGCGGCTGAGCGCCGAGGAACGCCGATGCTGTTGAGCCGCGAACTGCCTGATTACACCTATGCCCTGCGCTCGGCCGATGGCCAGCAGGCCAAAGTGAACGACCGCGTGCTGGTGCACAGCTTCGTGCTCGCCCCGGACAAGCTGGTGGAGGACTGGCCGGTGCCGTCCATCGCCACGCTTACGCCTGGGCACCTGGATGTGGCACTGGAACAGAACCCGGAGCTGGTGCTGCTGGGCACGGGTGAGAAGCAGGTATTCCCGCCCGCAGCGGTCATGGCCGCCTGCCTGACGCGTGGCATCGGCATCGAAGTGATGAACAACGCCTCTGCGGCGCGCACCTTCAACGTGCTGGCCGGCGAGAACCGCCGGGTGGTGGCGGCCTTCATTCTGGAGAATGCGGGCTGAGTCCAGGCGCCTGCCGCAGCCTGGAATGAAAAAAGCCCGGCCTTGCGGCCGGGCTTTTTCGTTGCGCGTGACGCAGCGGCCTACTTCTGCGGCAGGTACAGCAGCGGGTCCACCGGCTTGCCGTTGTAGCGGATCTCGAAGTGCAGCATGTCGCGCGAGGTGCCGGTACGGCCCATCTCGGCAATCTGGTCGCCCGCCTTGACGCTTTGGCCTTCGTTGACCAGACGCTTGCGGTTGTGGCCATAGGCCGACAGCCACTGGTCGTTGTGCTTGATAATGATCAGCTCGCCGTAGCCCACCAGGCCGGCGCCGGAATACACCACCACGCCCGGGCCTGCCGCACGCACGGCCTGGCCACTGCTGCCGGCGATGTCCACGCCCTGCTTGGTGGTCTCACCCGCGACGAAGCGGCCCACCAGCGCGCCCTCGGCCGGCCAGCGCCAGCTGATGCCGCTGTTGACCGGAGCTGCCACCGGTGTCGGCGTGACCGGACGCGGCGCGGTGGAACTGCTGCCGGTCGAGGCCGTCGGCGCGCCGCCGCCCGGATAGAGCTTCAGGGTCTGCCCCGGGTAGATGGTGTACGGCTCGGACAGCCGGTTCCAGGCGGCCAGGTCACGCGGGGTGATGTTCTGGATGCGGGCGATGCCGTACAGCGTGTCGCCACGGCGCACCACCACCGTCTGGCCCGGCTTGGCCACCGACACCTGCGGTGTCGGGTGCGCGACCGTGCCACCACCGGAAGGCTTCTTCACCACCGTGGCCGTGCCACAGCCGGCCAGCGTAATGGCCACGGCCAGCACCGCGGCGTTACGGAATCCCTTGCCCAAGACCTTTGCATTCATGCGAATTTCGCCCTCCAGACCAGCCAGCCCACCAGGCCCACCACCAATGCGGTGGCGATCCAGCCCAGCGGCTCAATCCAGCGGCGCAGCGCATTGGCCGCGCTCGCGCCACCAAAGCGGATCACCGCCGCCAACAGATACACGCGCTTGCCGCGCCCAACCAACATGCTCAGAAAATACTGCGGCAGCGGCACGCCCACGATACCCGAGGCCCAGGTGAAGACCTTCATCGGAATGGGCATGAACCCCCCCAGCACCAGGAAGGTGAACACCGCCCACGGCGATTCGGCCATCTTCGCCTGCAGCGTGGTGATGCCCGACTCGATGGCCGGCAGCATGCCCATCATCTCAAACAACGGCTTGAGCACCTCGAACGCATAGTGGCCCAGCGCGTAGCCCACCATGGCACCAGCCATGGAGCCGATCAGGCTCAGGGTGGCGAACCACCAGCCCCTGCGCGGCTGCGCCACGCACATGGGCATCAGCATCACTTCGGGCATCACCGGGAAGATGATGGCCTCGATGAAGCTGAGGATGGTCAGGTAGGTAGGCGCATGCCTGTGCCCGGCCCAGCGCAATGCATGGTCGTACAACGGCCCGAAAATCTTCATTGCAGTCCTTGGTCCTGGGTCAGTCCAGCATGCCTGACAGCAGCGGCACGAAGCTCACCGGCGCCAGTTCTTCATGCGCAATGGTGCCATCGGCCTGCCGGGTCAATTGCAACAGCACCTGTCCGCCTGCGCCACCGACCGGGGCGACCAGGCGGCCACCCACGGCCAGCTGCTCCACCAGCGCGTCCACCAGCGCCGGGGCGGCAGCGGTGACCACGATGGCATCGTAAGGGCCGTGCTCGGGCCAACCGATGCGGCCGTCGTCGTGCTTGCTGCGGATGTTCATGCCCAGCTGGCGGAAGCGCTTGCGGGCCTGCCGGAGCAGGTCGCCGATGCGTTCCACGGTATAGACCTCCAGCCCCAGCGCGCCAAGGATGGCGGCCTGGTAACCGGAACCGGTGCCCACTTCCAGCACGGTCTTCGGGTTGACCGCCAGCACCGCCTCGGTCATCCGCGCCACCACCCAGGGCTGGGAAATGGTCTGGCCGTGGCCGATGGGCAGTGCGGTGTCTTCATAGGCGCGCGAAGCCAGGGCCTCGTCGATGAAGAGATGACGCGGCACCACGCGCACGGCGTTGAGCGCGGCCTCGTTGACGATGCCGGCTTCGCGCAGGCGCTCGACCAGGCGGTCGCGCACGCGCTGGGAGGTCATGCCAATGCCAACCGCTTCCGGTTGCAGGCGCAGCCGCGGGGTCATTGGTCCTTCCTCAGCGATTCAGTGAGCCCGCCCACCCAGCCGGCAACCTTTTCCAGCGCCGAATAGCGGGTCAGGTCCACCTGGATCGGGGTGATCGAAATGAAGCCGGTGCGCACCGCGTGGAAATCGGTGCCGGGGCCGGCGTCCTGCTCGCTGCCGGCCGGGCCGATCCAGTACACGGTGTTGCCGCGCGGGTCGGTGGCGGGAATGCAGGCTTCAGCGCGGTGGCGGTTGCCAAGGCGGGTGACTTCAAACCCGCGGATGTCTTCCCATGCCAGGTCCGGCACGTTGACGTTGAGGATGGTGTCGGCAGGCAGCGGATCCGCCTTCAGCCGCGCCACGATCTCCACCGCCGCGCGCGCAGCGCTGCGGAAGTGCTTGGCTTCATGCTTGTGGGTGACCAGCGATACCGCCACCGATGGCAGGCCGAGGAAGCGCCCTTCCATCGCCGCGGACACGGTGCCGGAATAGATCACGTCATCGCCAAGGTTGGCGGCGTTGTTGATGCCGGAGACCACGATGTCCGGCTCGTATTCGAGCATGCCGGTCAGGGCCAGATGCACGCAGTCGGTGGGCGTGCCGGCCACCGAGCAGGTGTAGTGGTCGATGCGGCGCAGCCGCACCGGCTGGTCGAGGGTGAGCGAGTTGGACGCGCCGGAACGGTCGCGGTCCGGCGCCACCACGGTGACTTCATGCCCTGCACTGCGGAGCTCCTCGGCGAGCATCTTGATGCCGGGGGCGTCCACACCGTCGTCATTGCTTACAAGTACGCGCATTAAAGACCTGGATCACTGGAACATCACGCGGCTTCCCCTTGCCCGCCGCAACCATCGACCCGGTTGGCACGAATGCCAGCCGGCGCCGTCTGAAGGGCCATGATACCGGAATGCGCACGACCACTTCCCCCTTGCCACTTGCCTGATATCAGACGGCGGTTACGCTGTGCGCATGTCACACCCTGAAGATGAAGACGACAGCGCACTGTTCCGCTCGGCCATTGGCGAAGTGACGCCGATGCGACAGGTGCAGGCACCGGCCACGACCAGGCCGCGGCCCAGGCCGCGCGCGCGCATGGCCGAGCAGGATGAATCCGAGGCATTGGGTGAATTCGCACGCCTGCTGCGCTCCAGCACGCCGCTGGAGGCCGGCGACGTGGCGAGCTACCGCCGCGACAACCTGCCGGCACGCATGTTCCAGCGGCTCAAGCGCGGCCAGTATTCGGTGCAGGACGAGCTGGACCTGCACGGCGCCACCGCCACACAGGCTGAAAGCCTGCTGCGCCAGTTCCTGCTGGAAGCGCGCGCACATGAACACGGCTGCGTGCGCATCATCCACGGCAAGGGCCTGCAGTCCGATGGCGGCGCGCCGGTGCTGAAGAATCTGGTGGACCGCATGCTGCGCCAGCGCAACGATGTGCTGGCGTTCCATTCCGCGCCACCCGCGCAGGGCGGCACCGGCGCGATGCTGGTACTGCTGGCCAACCGCTGAGGCTGGCCCGCCGGCTCACTCGGCGGCAGGTATCTCGTTGCGGCTGGCGTCACTCACGGTGCCCAGCTCATGCAGCACCGCCGTGGCGTAACAGCCCGGCGGCAGGGCGAAGGACAATTCCAGCACGTCATCGGCCAGCCACTGGTGCTGCATCAACGCCGGCCGCAACCGCAGCGCGCGGCGCTCCTGCTTCAGCCCAGCCTCTTCCAGCCCGGCACGCAGGGCGAGCGCCTGTTCGTCGGACAGCGCCTGCTCCTCCAGCGCCCTTGCGGCATCGCTGCTGCGCAGTTCGCCCACGCCCCACAGCGGCGCACTGGGGTGGATGTCGAAACGCGCCAAGCGCTCGGCCAGCACCTCGCTCATCGGCTCGGGCCCGAACACCGAACGGCTGCCGTCCAGCATCCAGACCTCGCCTTCCAGCGCGCTGTCCCAGCTGCCCTGCTCCACGCGCGCGGCCAGCACACGGTTGAACAGGGCCGAACGGGCCGCCGACAACAGCATCGAGCGCTGGTCCTTGCGCACTCGGCGACCGCCGAACATCTGCAGCGCCGCCGGCACATTGCCACCGTCACGGCCGAAGCGCTGCTCACCAAACCAGTTGGGCAGGCCACGACCGGCGATGGCCTGCAGGCGCTCGCCGATGGCGGCAGCATCGCCCCGCACATCGCGCAGCACCAGCTTGAAACGGTTGCCAGCCAGCGCACCGCGCTGCAGCTTGCGGTTGTGCCAGGTGGACGCCAGCACCTGCATTTCATCCGAATCCAGCAACGCGATATCCGGCGACACCCGCTTGGGCAGGTGCACGCTGAAACGCTGCGTGGTGACGGCGTGGCGATCCTTCTGACCGGCATAGCTCACCGCCATCTCGGCCACGCCTGCCCACTGCGCCAGCTGCTTGGCGATGGCCACGGTGTTGGCGCCGCGCTTGCGGATGTCGAGCAGCAGGTGCTCGCCTTCGCCGGTGGCCTCGAAGGCGGGCAGTTCGTCCACCTGAAAGTCTTCCGGCACGCTGCGCATGGCCGCCGTCAGCAGCGGCGCGCCAAAGGCCAGGGGCAATGCGTTCATGCCGAGACCAGCAGCACCGCCGCCTGCGCGGCAATGCCCTCCTCACGGCCAGTGAAGCCCAGCTTCTCGCTGGTGGTGGCCTTGATGCTCACCCGGTCCAGCGCGATGCCAAGCAGCTGCGCCACGGTTTCGCGCATGGCCAAGGCATGCGGGCCGACCTTGGGCCGCTCGCAGATCACGGTGATGTCGGCGTTGCCCACCTGCCAGCCGCGTTCACGCAAAAGCGCGTTGCAGTGGCTGACGAAATGGCTGCTGTCCGCCCCCTTCCAGCGGGCGTCCGACGGCGGAAAATGCACGCCGATATCACCCAGCGCCAGTGCACCAAGCATGGCGTCGCACAGTGCATGCAGCACCACGTCGCCGTCACTGTGCGCCTGCACGCCGCACCGGTGCGGCACGCGTACGCCACCGAGCATGATGTGGTCGCCTTCACCGAAGGCATGCACGTCGTAACCCTGTCCGATACGGATGGGTGGGAACGGAACGGAAGAAGTCATGGCGATACGTTACGTCTTGGCTGCGCCGGCGACAGCCGCCGGCAAAGGGGATCAGCTGCCGCGCCGCGACAGCTCGAATTCAAAGCGGGCCAGGTCGGTCGGCGTGGTGACCTTGAAGTTGCTCTCGTCACCTTCCACCAGCAGCGGGCGCACGCCCTGCCGCTCCAGCGCCATGGCCTCGTCGGTCACGTCCACGCCCGCGGCGGCGGCATCGAGCAGCGCGCGGCTGAGCTGGTGACGACGGAACAGCTGCGGGGTCAGCGCGCGCCACAGGCGCTCGCGCGGCTCGGTACGGTCGATGCCGCCATCGTCCCCGGCACGCTTGAGCGTGTCGCGCACGGGCGCGGCAAGGATCGCGCCCACCGGATCGGCGCGCCCCACTTCCAGCAGGCGGCCCAGATCGGCAGCGGCCAGATTGGGACGGGCAGCGTCGTGCACCAGCACGAAATCATCGGCGCGCACGCTGTCCGGCAGCGCCTGCAGGCCCGCCAGCACCGACGCGGCACGGGTCTCCCCACCAACGCAGGTGAGCACCGGCTTGTCGGCGAAAGAGGCCCAGCCCGGCCAATCCGCATCGTTCTCGGCAATGGCCACCATCACCCCGGCCACGCCGGGATGGGACAGCAATGCCTGCAGCGTGTGCGCCAGCAGCGGTTCGCCATCGGCCAGCAGGTACTGCTTGGGCACTGGGCCACCAAAGCGCGTGCCACGGCCAGCGGCCGGTACCACCGCCCATACCTGGGTGATCACGGAATGTGCTCCTCGATGGGTGCCGGGCCACCCTGCGCGGGTGCGGGCTTTGCCTCGGGTGCGACAGGTGCCGCCACGGGCGCGTCTTCCACCACACGGTAGAACTTCTCGCCGGGCTTGATCATTCCCAGCTCGCTGCGCGCGCGCTCCTCGATGGCTTCCTCGCCTTCCTTCAGGTCCTTGACCTCGGCGGCGAGCGCGTCGTTGCGCTGCTGCAGACCATCGTTGTCCCGCTTCTGGTTGGCGACCTGGGCTTCGAGCATCATCACTTCACCCGAATTGCCCGGGCCGAACCAGAAGCGGTACTGCAGGAGGGCCAGCAGTACCGCGAGCACCAGCAGCAGCCAGCGCCAATTGCGCATCGGCGTCAGCGCTTCAGCGACACGAACGCGTCACGGCCGGCGTAACGCGCACCGCTGCCGAGGGCTTCCTCGATGCGCAGCAGCTGGTTGTACTTGGCCACGCGATCGCTGCGGCACAGCGAGCCGGTCTTGATCTGGGTGGCGGTGGTGGCCACGGCGATGTCGGCGATGGTGGTGTCTTCGGTTTCGCCCGAACGGTGCGAGACGATGGCCGCGTAGTGGGCCTTGTCGGCCATGGCAATGGCTTCCAGCGTCTCGGTCAGGGTGCCGATCTGGTTGACCTTGATCAGGATGGCGTTGGCGGTGCCCGATTCGATGCCTTCGGCGAAGATCTTCGGGTTGGTGACGAACAGGTCGTCGCCCACCAGCTGCACCTTGCTGCCGATGCGCTGGGTGAGCAGCTTCCAGCCCGCCCAGTCGTTCTCGGCCAGGCCGTCTTCGATGGTGATGATCGGGTACTGGTTGGTCCAGTCGGCCAGGAAATCGACGAACTGGTCCGAGGTCAGGCGCTTGTTCTCGCCCACCAGGTTGTACTTGCCGTTCTCGTAGAACTCGCTGGAGGCCACGTCCAGACCCAGCAGGATGTCATCGCCGGCGGTGTAGCCGGCCTTGCCGATGGCTTCCAGAATGGTGTCCAGGGCTTCCACGTTGCTGCGGAAGTCCGGCGCGAAGCCGCCTTCATCGCCCACGGCAGTGCTCAGGCCGTGGCCCTTGAGCACCGACTTGAGCGCGTGGAAGATTTCGGTGCCGGCGCGCAGCGATTCGCTGAACGAGCTGAAGCCGACCGGCAGCACCATGAACTCCTGGAAGTCCACGTTGTTGTCGGCATGGGCGCCGCCGTTGATGATGTTCATCATCGGCACCGGCAGCGACGGCGCAACGCCGGTCTTGCTGCCCAGGTACTGCCACAGGGCCTGCTTCTTCGAGGCGGCGGCGGCATGCGCGGCGGCCATGGAAACACCCAGCAACGCATTGGCGCCCAGGCGGCCCTTGTTCTCGGTGCCATCCAGGTCGATCAGGCGGCGGTCCAGCCCGGTCTGGTCCTCGGCATCAAAACCGGCCAGTGCGTTGGCGATGGGGCCATTGACGTTGGCCACCGCGTTGCGCACGCCCTTGCCCAGGTAGCGGGTCTTGTCGCCATCACGCAGCTCCACTGCCTCCTTGGTACCCGTGGAGGCACCCGAGGGCACGGCGGCGCGGCCGAAGGAGCCGTCAGCCAGGGTGACTTCGGCTTCCAGCGTGGGGTTGCCACGGCTGTCGAGGATTTCACGGGCGTGGATCTTGGCGATGTTGGTCATGATCTGGGGGATAGGCTCGTCTGGTTGAGTCTGAATTCGACGGGAAACACACAATCACTGCGCAGTTTAAACGATGCGGGAGCCGGCGCGGCGCGATGCTTTCAGCTGGAATCGGCCACCGGCCAGCCCCTGACAAAGCAATGGCCCGTTGCGGCGGGCCATTGTGGGGGTTGGGCTCAGACGGTGGTTTCGAGGAAACCGTTTTTCTTGGTGATCGAATCCAGCGCCAACAGGGTTTCCAGCAGCGCCTCCATCTTGTCCAGCGGCCACGCATTGGGCCCATCGGACAGCGCGCACGCGGGGTTGGGGTGGGTTTCGGCAAACAGGCCCGCCACGCCCACGGCCACGGCCGCACGCGCCAGCACCGGCACGAATTCACGCTGGCCGCCCGAGCTGCTGCCCTGCCCGCCCGGCAGCTGCACCGAATGGGTGGCGTCGAACACCACCGGGCAGTTGGTCTCGCGCATCACCGCCAGCGAACGCATGTCGCTGACCAGGTTGTTGTAGCCGAAGCTGGCCCCGCGCTCGCACACCATGATGTCGTTGTTGCCGGTGGACTTGGCCTTCTCCACCACCGGCTTCATGTCCCACGGCGAAAGGAACTGGCCCTTCTTGATGTTCACCGGGCGCCCGGCCGCGCACACCTTCCTGATGAAGTCGGTCTGGCGGACCAGGAACGCCGGGGTCTGCAGCACGTCCACCACCGAGGCCACTTCGTCCATCGGGGTGTATTCGTGCACGTCGGTGAGCACCGGCACGCCGATCTGCTTCTTCACTTCGGCCAGCACCTTGAGGCCTTCTTCCAGGCCGGGGCCACGGAAGCTGGTGCCGGAGGTACGGTTGGCCTTGTCGAAGCTGGACTTGAAGATGAAGTTCACCCCCAGCTTCCGGGTGATTTCCTTGAGCTTGCCGGCGGTATCGAGCTGCAGCTGCATCGACTCGATCACGCAGGGGCCGGCGATCAGGAACAACGGCTGGTCAAGGCCCACTTCAAAACCACAGAGCTTCATTCAATCACCTCGTGATGGTGGAACCTCTCTCCCGTCGGGAGAGAGGTCGTGCTGAGGGATCGCCCTTGGGCTTGCCCTCATCCGCCCCTTGCGGGGCACCTTCTCCCGAAGGAGAAGGCAGAAACGACCTCAGGCCCGCGCTTCCTTGAGCAGCTTGCCACCGGCCTTCTTCTCGCGCGCGGCGCGGATGAAGCCGATGAACAGTGGGTGCCCGCCGCGCGGCGTGGACAGGAACTCCGGGTGCGCCTGGCAGGCCAGGAACCACGGGTGCTTGTCACGCGGCAGCTCGACCACTTCCACCAGCGTGTCGTCCATCGACTTGCCGGAGATCACCAGACCGGCATCTTCCAGCTGGGTGCGGTAGCGGTTGTTGAACTCGTAACGGTGGCGGTGGCGCTCGGCCACCACGTCCTTGCCATACAGCTCATGGGCCAGCGTACCCGGCTTCAGGCGCTGCTCCTGCAGGCCCAGGCGCATGGTGCCGCCCAGGTCGGACTTCTCGTCGCGCTTTTCCACCTCACCGCTGGCGGTACGCCACTCGGTGATCAGGCCGATCACCGGGTTCGGCGACTGGCGGTCGTTCTCGGTGCTGTTGGCACCTTCCAGACCGGCAACGTGGCGGGCGTAATCCACCACCGCCCCCCGCCTTCCGTAACAGAGGCCGAAATACCGCACCTTTTGCTCGCCGGCGTGCCGCGGGGGCAGCACCTTGCCTTCAAAGCCACGGTCGCCAAAGCCACCCCGCAC
>DCXY01000034.1 GCA_002329155.1 Stenotrophomonas sp. UBA2124
CGTTCCCGCAGCCGTGCTACCCCACCGGCTGGTGGTCGGTGACCGTGGCCAGCAAGCAGGCCGGTTTCGGCTTCGGCTTCCGCCAGGCCGATGCCGAAGCCAAGCCGTTCGACACGCTGTACTACACCGCGCCGCTGCACACCGGCGTGCTGGTCAGCCCGCCCTTCGTGGCCAAGGCACTGGGCGAATAAGCCCAGCCCGCAACACGGTGTTTCCGGACCCCGCGCCAGCAATGGCGCGGGGTTTTTGTTTGCCTAGCCGCACTGTACGGCCAGTACCACGGTGGCAAGTCGCCGAGCGCAACAATCTTTTTCGTAACGCCACCCTCACATTTTTCCGACAAAAGGGTATTTTCTGCACCCGCTGGTTCGATAAAGAACCGGCTCCCCCATTGCCCCACCCATCACGCATCACGCATCACGCAGGACCGGCACCGCGCCACGGTGTCAGGAAGTTTTCATGAACACGCTACCCGCCCTGGAGGGAGGCCATGTCGCCGTCCCCACCCGCCACCTGCTCAAGCGTGGCGAACGCCTGCTTGAGCCCGATGTCTACCGCACCGAGCTGGATGGCCGTCCGGTCGTGGTCAAGGACTACCGCCGCTACCGGGGCACCGCGCTGTCCTTCGCCGCGCGCTTGCTGGTACGCCGCGAGGCGCGGGTGCTGCGGCACCTGCAGGGCTGGAAGCACGCGCCTGCGCTGGTCGGCAGCCTTGGCGGGCTGGCACTGGGCATGGAGTTCATTCCCGGCAGCACGCTCAGCAGCGGGCAGGGCGTGGGCCAGGAGGTGTTTGACCAGCTGCAGGGCGCGCTGACCCGCCTGCACGAGGCCGGCATCACCCACAATGACCTGCATGGCACCAACGTGGTGGTCAGCGCCGGGGTGCCGGTGCTGCTGGATTTCACCTCGGCCGTGCGCACCCCGCACTGGCTGCACAACGGCCCCATCAGCCGCCAGCTGCGCCGCAGCGACATGAAGAATCTGCAGAAGATGCGCCAGCGCCTGACCGGCCAGCGCCCCAGCGCCGAACAGGCCGCGCTGCTGGCCGAACCCGGCTGGGTGCAGGCCGTGCGCGGTGGCTGGAAGCGGGTCTACCGGCGGATCAAGGGCTGAGGCGCGCGGCGCCCCCATTCCGTACTGCGGAAGGGCGCCAGCCGACGCGGCGCCTCTCATGGCCTGGCCTCAGAGCGCGTCAGCGTCCACTTCACCGGTGCGGATGCGCACCACGCTGCCCAGGTCGTAGACGAACACCTTGCCGTCGCCGATCTTGCCGGTGCCGGCGGCCTTGACGATGGCTTCCACCACCTCGTCAGCCTGGGCGTCGGTCACCGCCACCTCGATCTTCACCTTCGGCAGGAAATCGACCACATACTCGGCGCCACGGTACAGCTCGGTGTGGCCCTTCTGGCGGCCGAAGCCCTTCACCTCGGTGACGGTGATGCCCGCCACGCCGCGCTCGGCAAGTGCTTCGCGCACGTCATCGAGTTTGAACGGCTTGACGATGGCCATGATCATCTTCATTGGTTCGGTTTCCTGTGGGTGCTGGCTGAAGGATACCGTGACCACGCACGGACTTGGCCACCCTTGTCGAGGTGCCTCTGGGTGCATTACGGACTATCCTTACGGCCTGCCCTATCGGACTCCGATGCGCCGCGGACGGCCTGCCCACTAGGCTCGGCCAATTCCTGCGGAGAGACGCCATGATCGACCTGAACCACATCGACGAACTCGCCCGTCGCCTCAGTGACCTGGTGCCGCCGGGCCTGCGCGAATCGCGCGAGGAACTGCAGGCCACCTTCAAGAACGCACTGCAGGCCGGGCTGTCCAGGCTGGACCTGGTGACCCGCGAAGAATTCGACGTGCAGCGCGCCGTGCTGCTGCGCACCCGTGAAAAGCTCGACGCGCTGGAACAGGCCGTCGCCGCGCTGGAAACCCGCAACTCCGACAGCAACGCCTGAGCCGGCCCGCGTGGGCCTGGCGCTGGTACACAGCCGCGCCCGTGCGGGCGTGCATGCACCGCCGGTGCGGGTGGAGGTACACCTGTCCGGCGGGCTTCCAAGCACCCAGATCGTGGGCCTGCCCGAAGCAGCGGTGCGCGAATCACGCGACCGCGTCCGCGCGGCCCTGCTCTGCGCGCAGTTCGAGTTCCCCGCACGGCGCATCACCATCAACCTGGCCCCTGCCGACCTGCCCAAGGACGGTGGCCGCTTCGACCTGCCCATTGCCCTGGGCATCCTCGCCGCCAGTGGCCAGATCGACCGCGCCACGCTGGAGGGCCACGAGTTCATCGGTGAGCTGGCGCTGACCGGCGAGCTGCGCGCGGTGGATGGCGCCTTGCCAGCGGCCATCGCGGCGGCGGGTGAGCAGCGCAGTCTTGTCGTGCCGTCAGGCAATGCGGATGAAGCCGCGCTTGCCACGCATGCCCACGTCAAAGTGGCGCGCACGCTGCTGGAGGTGTGCGCGGGGCTGGCGGGCGACAAGCTGCTGCCTGTCGCCCAGCTGCCTGCCCTGTCGCCATTGCCGCAGCCCGATCTTGCCGATGTGCGCGGACAGCAGCACGCGCGGCGGGCGCTGGAGATCGCGGCGGCCGGTGGCCACCACCTGTTGTTGCTGGGGTCACCTGGCTGTGGCAAGACGCTGCTGGCCTCGCGCCTGCCCGGCATCCTGCCTGAAGCCAGCGAGGCCGAGGCGCTGGAAAGCGCCGCCGTCGCCTCGCTGAGTGGCCGCGGCGTGGATGCCGCACGCTGGCGCCAGCGCCCCTACCGGGCACCGCACCACACGGCCAGTGCGGTGGCACTGGTGGGCGGCGGCTCGCATCCGCGGCCAGGTGAAATCTCGCTGGCGCACAACGGTGTGCTCTTTCTGGATGAACTGCCCGAGTGGAACCGGCAGGCGCTGGAGGTGCTGCGCGAGCCGCTGGAATCCGGCACGGTGACCATCGCGCGGGCGGCGCGCAGCCTGGAGTTTCCCGCGCGTTTCCAGCTGGTTGCTGCAATGAACCCCTGCCCCTGTGGCTGGGCAGGCGATGCCAGTGGCCGCTGCCGCTGCTCCGAGGAAGCCGTGCGCCGCTATCGCGGGCGCATCTCCGGCCCGTTGCTGGACCGCATCGACCTGCACCTGCAGGTGCCAAGGCTGCCGCCGTCGGAGCTGCGTGGCGATGCGGCGGATGGTGAGAGTAGTTCGGTCGTGCGCGCGCGGGTGCAGCAGGCGCGGGCGCGCCAGCAGCGGCGTGCCGGCAAGGCGAATGCGCATCTGGACCAGGCGCAGACGCTGCGCGACTGCACGCTGTGCAGTGCCGACCACGATCTGCTTGAACAGGCGATGGAGCGGCTGCAGCTGTCGGCGCGCTCGATGCATCGCATCCTGCGGGTGGCGCGGACCATCGCCGATCTTGCGGGTGAGGAGCGGATCGCGCGGACGCATCTGACCGAGGCGATCGGGTATCGGCAGTTGGATCGTGGGGTGGTTGGGGAGTGAGGGGTGAGGTTTTTTTCGGTTTGCTGCGAAGAGCTGACCCCACCCCGGCCCTCCCCTTTGCTTCGCAAAAGGGAGGGGGAAGAGCTCCTCCCCTTGCGGGCGCAGCCCGCAGGGGGAGGTTGGGAGGGGGTGCTTCGAGGTTTTCTGGGGTTGCTGCGAAGAGCTCACCCCTCCCCGGCCCTCCCCTTTGCTTCGCAAAAGGGAGGGAGCAAGGCCCCTCCCCTTGCGGGCGCAGCCCGCAGGGGGAGGATGGGAGGGGGTCGGGCTTTACAGATTCATGCAGCCGTGCGCTTTTGCGCGGAACATGCAGGTGTGTCGTAACGGGAGGCTGCCATGGAACGCATTGAACGCCCGTATTACCCGATCATCTATGTGCGCGGTTATGCCATGACCCGCGATGAGATCGTGGAGACCACGTCCACGCCGTTCATGGGCTTCGAGGCGGGATCGACCAAGATGCGGCAGGCGCAGGATGGTTCGATCATCAAGTTCGTGTTCGAGTCGCCCCTGATCCGTCTGATGAAGGATCACGACTACCGCGATGTCTACGAGTTCGGTGCCGAACGCCGCAGCAAGGTATCGCCGCGCTGCATCGTCATCCATCGCTACTACGACCCTGCCGACCCGGCGTTCGGTGATGGCAAGACGCCCTCCATCATCGAAGCAGCCACCAGCCTGGGGCGGCGCATCGAGGAACTGCGTGACAGCGTGTGCGGCGACAACGCCACCCTGCGCCGCGACTTCCGTGTGTACCTGGTGGCGCACTCGATGGGGGGGCTGATCTGCCGCTGCCTGCTGCAAAATCCGGATGTGGCCAGCGCGCAGACGCGGGCGCTGGTGGACAAGGTGTTCACCTATGCCACGCCGCACAACGGCATCGAAGTGGGTGGCTTCAACATCCCCAATCTGCTGTCGATCAACGACCTCAACAACTTCAACCGCACCAACATGGGCAAGTACCTGAAGGTGCCGAAGGACAAGGTCAACACGTTGGGCAGCTCCACCTTTCCGCCGGAACGCCTCTTCTGCCTGATCGGCACCAACAGCCGCGACTATGCCGCCGCGCATGGGCTGTCGTCATTTGCTGTGGGGGCGTTGAGCGATGGCCTGGTACGCATTGCCAATGCGTATGTCGAAGGCGCACCGCGCGCTTTCGTCAACCGTGCCCACAGCGGCTACTTCGGCATCGTCAATTCCGAAGAGGGCTACCAGAATCTGGTGCGCTTCCTGTTCGGCGACACCTGTGCCACCGCGCAGCTGGAGATCAACGCGCTGCCGTTTCCGCCCGAGATAGAAGCGGCGCGTAAACGAGGCAAGAAGATCGAATCGTCCTACTACATCGAGGCCACCGTCGCGCCGCGCGGCGCGTACACCTACGAGCTGACCTCACGCACGCAGGCCAACCAGTGCGCGGTGCGGCGCAGCTACGAGGAGATGTTCAACGCCGATGGAAGCGTGCGCAAAAGCGCCAGCCCGCCGGTGCTGTTCTCGGTGTTCCTGGACAGCAGCAGGATCATGGCCGGCAGTGAGATCGCGTTCTCCATCGACCTTGCCGTCTGCAACGCCGGCTATGAAGTGGATGGCGCGCTGTTCCTGAAGAACCACATCCCGGGCGAATACCTGTTCCGCAACACGCTGGTACTGTTCGCCAAGCCCGATGGTGCCGGCGGTTGGCGGCTGCGCTATGTGTGGGCCGATGACCAGTGGGCTGGTGGCGCCAAGAACGAGGCCGAACTGGATGCCGCGCGGCGCAAGGCCATCGGCATCAACCAGCAGGCCCCCAATGTGTTCGACATACCGCTGCGCTCGGCCAAAGGCTTCGAGGCCAACATGAAGCTGGCGCTTTCTACCTGGCAGTAGAACGCACACGCCCCGGTACAAGGCCGGGGCGTGGGGCGTTGCCGACTACGGCTCAGTTGACCGTGCAGCGCATCGTGAAAGTGAGCGTGCTGTCTGCCGGAAGCGTGGGAATTGCGACGCCAGCAGCGGATTGCAACGCACCATTGGTGACACCACTCGGGCACACCGCGTTGTTGGTGCTGGAACAGGCGGGCACGCCGGCCGCATCGCAGGTGAGGCCGGTCGGCACCGGATCGTGGATGACGGCGTTGTCGGCGGCGCCCGGCCCCTTGTTGCCCACGGTGATGGTGTAGTCCACCGTGCTGCCGGAGGCCAGCTCCTGCGCGGCATTGGTCTTGGTGATGTACAGGTCGGCGATGTTCGGTGCCACTTCCAGCGTTGCGCAACCGGCAGCGCCGGTGGCGGGCAGGTCGATGTACTCGTTGTTGCTGATGTTCGCCGCGCAGTTCTGCAGCTGCTGGCTGGTGGTCGAATCAGCCACGCGCACGTTCACTTCCACGGTGCAGGACGGAGCCTGGTTCGGCAGGCTGCCGCTGACGGTGAACGCCGCCGCACCGGCGGTGCCCGACAGCTCGGCAGTGGTGCCGGCGGCATCGCTGTAGTTGGTGCAGGTGCCACCCACCGTGGTGTCGGCCAGGGTCAGGCTGGGAGCCAGCGTATCGGTGAACCTCCAGCCGGGCTTGGCGTTGAGATCGGTGCGGTTGGTCACCGTGAACACCATCTTGACCACGCTGCCACCGAGTGCCTGCGCGGGCGAGAACGCCTTGCCCAGGGCGGGCGTGACGTCCAGCAGCACGACGTTGTCGAAGCCGCCGTCATTGCCCATCTTGTCCGATTCGCCGTTGTACATGCGGATGCCGAGCGAGCTGTCAGCGTACTTGAACGCCGCACCTGGATCACGGCGTACCGCCCACACTTCCTTGCCGCCCACATTGAAGGTCGCAGGTGCGTTGTTGCCTGCCTCATCGCGGCACGGGTTGATGGGCGCGCCGATGCTGATACCGGTGCCGCTGGAGTCGATCAGCTGGAACTGGTAGCGCGGCTGCTGCGGATAGCCGCAGTTCACCGCACCGGCATCCACCGAGAACGTATAGAAGCGGCGTGCCGGTACCGGGATGCTGCTCGTGGTCTGGAACACCACGCTGCCGCCTGCGAGCGTAGGGCCGTTGCCCAGTCTGCAGCCACCTTCTTCATCGGTGCGGTTGCACTCGGTGTAGGTGCTGACCATGTGGCCGGCCTTGCCCAGGTTGCCAGGCAGCATGCCCATGCCTTCGACCAGCTTCAGCAGGTTGTTATAGGACTGCGGCCCACCATCGGAGCATTTGATCTTGTCGTCACGCGCCCATGCCGGTTCGCTGCTGTTGTCGGCACTGAGAATGATGCCGTTGCAGAAGCTGCCGTTGATCCAGTCCGGCGAGCCGGTGTAAGTGCGGCCGCCCACACCGGTGTAACCGATGTTCGGAAACGCCGCATGGTTGGGATCGGAGCTGGGCAGGTTGTTGTAGGCCTTGGCACCCAAAGGGGTGTTGTCGGCGTTGTTCTCGAAGTTCTCGCTGAACACCACGGTGGGCGCAGTCTGCGCCCACGCCGCCGGCGTGATGGCACCCAGGCAGGCCAGCAGGCCAAAGGCGCGCGCTTCGGCGGCGGTGAGCCGCGGACGGGTCAGGATTCGGATCGACATTGCTTTTCCTCTACACCCCGCCACGCGGGCGGATGAAACAGATCAGGGTTGGCAGGCGGCGGTTTGGCCGCCCGCTTCCATCGTTGTGAACACCTGCGACGGCAGCCATGGCCGCTGTCCTCAGGATCAGTAGCTGCCCACCACGTTGAGGAACCAGCCCTTGTGGTCATAGTCGAAGTCGGTGAGCTTGTCGCTGAAATCGGTGAAGTTGTAGCCGACACCGACGCGGAAGTTCCTGCCGATGTCGCGGTCCACGCCTACCAGTGCGCCTTGGCGACGGCCACCGTCCTTCACGGTCAAGGTGCGGTACTCGGCCAGCGCGTGCCAGTCGGTGGTGATGCCGTAGCGCACCTGCCCGGCCAGGAACGTCGCCGCCGAATCGGCCCACGCGCCGGTCATGCGGCCCATGCGCACTTCGCCCTCGCGTCGTGCGGCCTTGAGCGCGAACTCCCAGTGGTTGAGCGGGCGGTACACGCCTTCAAACGACAGCACCTGGCTGCGCTGGTCGTAGTAGGCGGTGCTGGTGTCCTGCGCCAACGTGGAAACGTCGTACAGGTAGGTGTAGCGGCCCAGCAGGCCCCAGCGGGTGCTGTTGAACGGACGGTAGGCGAAGCCGACATTGCCTTCGATGAACTTGGCACCGGCCAGCGGGTCCAGTTCGTCATCGGTATCGGAGTAATTGAAGCGGGCGGCGATGCGCAGGCTCTCGTTGAACTTGTGGGTCAACGAATTGGTGGTCACCCACTGCTCGCGACGCTCGGCACCGCTGTCCTCGCGCCACTCCAGCTTGCTGCTCCACTGTGTGGCCGCCGAGGTGCGGCCACCGCTCACGCTCACCGCGCGGCGGTTGATGTTGCCGGTGCCACGGTCCAGCTCTGCGTCCTGCAGCTGGAAGCCCAGATTCCAGCCCACGCCCGGATAGAAATCCATGCCGAAGGTGTGGGCCAGGCCGGATTCGTTCCTTGCCTTCAGGTACTGGCTCTCGTTGAACACGTTGACCTGGTTGGACAGGCGCCAACGCTGGCCCAGCGTCCAGCCATCCCGCTGGGTGGGATTGAACAGCGAGTCGTAGTTGCTGGCGGTGGCGTTGGTGAAGGTGTAATTGCCGTAGATCGAGTGATCCGGCGTGAGCCGATACTCGGCGGTGACCTGCGCCGCATCGCCACGGTCGCCGCTGGTGACTTCGGCACCCACGCTCGACAGATTGCCGAACTGGTAGTTGCCGCCCACGGTGATCGCATCGTTGTCTTCGTACTTGCCGTGGTCATCGTCCAGCGTGAACTGGGCGGTGCCGTAGATGTCCAGCGCGGTGCCGAAGCGGTGCTTGTACTGCACCGCGCCCAGCGTGCCGATGCCCTGGCCGGTGAAGCGGTTCTCGTCCACACGGCGCAGCTCGGCACTGAAGGTGCTGGCATCGGTGATGCGCCATTCGCCGGTCAGCTGGCTCTGCTCCAGGTACTCCGCACCCCGCTCGGCACGGCTGTAGCGGCCATAGATGTCGATGTCCGGGGTCAGCTGGCCGCGGAACTCGGCACCGTGCTCGCGCACGTCCTCGCCGATGTCGTAACGGGCGATGGAGTAACCGGCATCCACACGGCGCATCCAAGCGCCCGCCGACCAGTCCAGCTGGGTCCAGCCCATTTCCTTGAAGTTGACGCGCGCTTCCACCGAGGTGGCATCGCCTTCGCGGCGTGCGCCAAGGCCCGAGTTGAGCTGGGCGAAGGTCAGGCCGCCGTTCTCGGAGTAGAACACCGGTGCGCTGGTGGCTTCGGTGCGCGCCTGCTCCACCTTCAGGTAGGTGCCACGACCAGCCTGCAGGGTGAGGTCGGCCGCAGCCAGCGTGTAGTCGTCGCCTGCGCGGTTCTCGTCCACGTAGGTGATGCCGACGCCGACGTGGTCGCCAATCCAGTGTTTGCCGCGCACGCCTGCGGTGACTTCGTCCGGGTTGAAGCCGGTGGGCAGGTATTCGTAATCGACCAGCAGCACCTGGGTGTAGCCGTCCAGCGGGGTATCGCGTGACAGGCGCGGCAGGCCATCGCGGGTGACGATGGACAGGGCGTCGGACAGGATGATGCGGCCCTGGAAATCGTCGATCTGGTAATCGGCGCCGGGCTGCAGGTCGATGCGCTTCTCCACGCGGCCGGTGGTGGCATCGCGGATTTCGATGGCCACGCGCTCGGAGCCGGGCAGGATGTCGTTGTGGCGCAGGTAGTACAGGCTGCCGCCGGTGCCGAGGAATTCACTGTGGCCAGGTGCGGTCTGCGCTTCAGAGCCAAACGCACGCAGTTCGGTGGAGGCTTCGCCCCACGGGTTGGTGCCACGGCTGCGCCAGTTCAGCGCACCGCCGTACAGCGAGCGCGAATATTGGCCGAACTCGGTACAGGTGATGCCGGTGTTGTAGTTGCCCCACAGCGCCTGGCTCTTGTCCCAGTCCACGCGCACGTACAGGCGGCCTTGGGTATCCACGTCACGGTAGGTGGTGGAGTCGTCGCCATACACCGGGTAGTACTGGTCCGGGTCCAGGCGGCGGAACACATCCTGCGGATCGGCGTCCCAGAAACCCTTGAACATCTCGCTGACCTCACGCTCCTGCGTGTCGGCCTGCGCGGTGACGAGGTACTTACCCTTGACCTTGCCCTTCAGATAGAACGCCAGGCGGCCATCGACCACCAGATCCTTGTCGAAACGGTCATCGGTGCCCAGCGGTTCGATCGAACCGGACACGCTGTTGCCGGACAGGGTGAAGTCGGCCAGTGCCACGGCGAACATGTAACGGCCGGTGACATCCACGTCCAGCTGATCACGCACGGCCGGGCCGTTCCTGCCGGCGGCGATGTCGATGTCGAACGTGTGCTCGCCCACCGGCACCAGGTACTCGGCGACCAGCTTGCTCTCCATGTCCACCGGCTGCATCTGGCCGTTGATCTTGACGCTGGCCTGCTCGGGCAGGTTGCGGCCCTGGATGCGGATGCGCGAGCCGTAGATCGGGATGTTCTGCTGGCGCAGGCTGTCGCGGCCGAAGCTCTGGTCTACCAGGCTCTGCAGCTCCGCGTCATCGGTGTTGAACGCTGCGCCCTTCCGCTTCTCCACCGCGTTGCGCAGCATCTGCGCACCGCGCTCGGCTTCGTCCGGGCGCACCAATTGCAGGCGGCTGGGGTAGGTTTCGTCGAAGGTGCCATCGGCGCCATAGGCGCGCACGATGTAGACCAGTTCGTCGCCCACCTTGGGCTTGTAGCCGGCCGGCAGGCTGCCGTCCCATTCCAGCGTGGTGGAAGCGGCCACCGGCAGCGGCACCGTCGCCACCGGATCCACCAGGTCGGTATCCGACGCACGGTAGACCAGCACGTCGGCGCGCTGCATGAAGGCGGAGTAGTTGTTGAAGGCGTAGAACTGCACCGGCTTGGTGATGCGGCTGCCGTCGAAAGGCACCAGCGACGGCGCCGAGATGCTGAAAGCCGGCTTGCCGAGGTTGGGATCTTCGGTGGCCCAGATCACGCCGCCGTTGGGCAGCTGCAGCGACCACTTGCCGATGGCGATGGCCTGGCCCGGCTGCAGGTCGTGTTTCCACTCGCTGTCGGCCTTCTCCGCCACCACGCTGACGCGGCGGTCCGGTGCGAGCGTTGCCGCACTGGAGGCATCGGTAGCCTGTGGCACCAGCGTGTCGTGTTCGCCACGGCTGCGGATCTGGAACAGCATGCCGTCGCTGCTGCTGCAGCCGTTGGCATCACAGTCCGGCTCCGCTGCCGTCGCTGCGGCAGGCACGGCGCCGCCTTCGCTTGCCTTCGACGCATCGGCACTCTGTGCCGACGCAGTGGTGGCCATGCCCGACAGCACGCACAGCAGTGCGTAATCCAACAGTTTCATTTTCATGGCTTGGCCTCCTGGTCAGCACGCGCATCCGGGGCGTTGCTTCCGCCAGGAACAATTTCGACTCTGATATCGCCACGCTGTGCCTGCGGCAGCTGCGCGGTGATCGCTTCATAGACCGCCTTGGCACGGCGCAGGCCCAAGGCATCGTTGTAGGCATCGGACGCACGACGGTCGGCGTGGCCGGTGATCTTCACCACGCGGCTGTCCATCTCCACCAGGTACTTGCCGATATGGCCCAGCAGCGGCAGGTACTGCGGCTTGATGCTGGACTGGTCGGTGTCGAACAGCACGTTGCCCAGCTCCGGCCAGGACAGCAGGCCCACCACGGTGCTCTGCTCGTCACGCGGGTTGGTGCGCAGGCTCACGCGGGTGCGGTCGGCCACATCGCCCGGCAGCGCCGCCACCAGTGCCTTGCGCACCGCCACCGCACGGTCGAACGCCAGCAGCTCGTCCTCGCCATGGGCGGCGACGATGATGTCGCCACCGTCATGGGCGCGGATCTGCTCGGCCATCTTGTCGATGGCCGGCTGGTACTGGCTGCGGATCTCGGCGCTGGCCGGGGTGAACATCACCTCGCCCAGCTCCACGTCCACCTGCTGGCTGCCCTCGCCCTTCACCAGGCCCGGCGGCAGCTTCACACCGAAGTCGAAGCGCACCGGCAGCCCCGGGGTGATGCGGCGCACCAGCGGGTTGGCCGTGGTGAACACGCTGCCCGGCGGCAACGTGGCCGGATCCACCTTCAGGATGAAGTTGCGGCCACGCTCTTCGCGCCCGCCATCGACACCGATCAGGTTGTAGCGACCGTACTGGTCGGTTTCCACCAGCAGGCCTTCCACCGAAGCGATACGCACGCCCGGAATGCCACGCTCGTCCACGCCATCGTTGCGGATGACGTAATCCACGCGGTAGCCACCCTCGGTCTGGCTGACACGACGCTCCACGCTCGGCAGCGCGGCGGTCAGGCCCTTGGCGGCGTCGCCCGAGGCATTGCTCACTTCAGTGCGGCCCGTGGCATCCATGCGCAGCGTCACGCCCTGCTTGGTGGTCAGCACCAGGTCACCGGTGAACTCCGGCGAACGCAGCAGCTGGCTCACCACGACCTGGCGTGCCTGTGCCGGGTCGGCATCGGACTGACGGCCACCGATGGTGCCGATGGCGATGCCATGCAGCAGCGGCGAGCTGGCGTCGGCTTCCGGCTGCGGGCCGGCACCACGGTCCACCGTAGTCGAGTTGGCGATGTACGCACCCGGGGCGAAACCACCCTGGATGTGCACGCCGGTCATCTCGGCGCTGTCCTGCCAGCCATCGCTGTCGCGGTCGTCGAACACCGTACCCATCAGGGTGGACTCGCCGGTCATCGGGTCGGCCACCATCTGCACGGTCGCAGTGGCCACGTTGGACACGCGGCTGCCGTTGTCGTGCACCTCGGCTGCGTTGGTGTGCAGGCCGGCGCGTACGCCAGCGCCCACGCGCAGCAGGTAGGTGATGGTGGCGCGGCCACCGGTGGCGATGTCGATCTGATCCACGCGGATCGGGTAGCTGCCTGCCAGGCGGCCCACGCCGTCACGGTCGGCCACTTCCACCGAGCCTTCCACCAGGTTGAAGCCCGGCGGCGGCGTATCGACTAGCGTGCCATCGATGACATCGGCATCACCGATGTTCTCCATGGTCACGGTGTAACGCACCAGGTCACCCACCTTCACGTCGCGCGGGTTGGCCTGCTTGGTCACACGCACGCGGGTGCCCCCCTCAACGGTCAGGTTGACCGTGGCGGTGTCGCACACCGGCGTCGGCACCGACAGGTCACAGACGCGGTACACGAAGCTGTCCAGGCCAACGAAGCCCGGGTTCGGCGTGTACACGCAGCTGCCCGCCGTGCAGGTCACGCTGCCGTTGCCCGGCTGCGTCACCACGGTCAGCGAGTTCGGATCCAGCGGCACGCTCTGGGTGGTGTCGTTGCCGATCACGTTGAGGGTGACCGGGGTGTCGGCCTGGGTCCTGCCCTCGTCGTCCACGGCGTCGATGCGGTTCGGCGTCACCGTGATGGTGACCGTGGCCGTATCGCAGACCGGGGTCGGCGTGGAGGTGTCGCACACCTGGTACTGGTAGGTATCCGTGCCCGAGTAGTTCGGGTTCGGGGTGTACGTCACCGAGCCATCCGGGTTGACCGTGGTGGTGCCGTTGGCCGGCGGGGTCACCACCGTCACCGAGGTCGGATCCAGCACGGTACCGGTCGAGGTGTCGTTGCCGATCACCGGCGTGGTCACCGGCGTGTTCGGGTCGGTGGTGGCGCTGTCGTCGATGGCCTCGATCTGGTTCGGCAGCACGGTGATGGTCACCGTCGCCGTGGCGCAGTTGCCCGGGTTGAGGTTCTCGCAGATCTGGTAGGTGAAGGTATCCGTGCCCGAGTAGCCCGGGTTCGGGGTGTAGGTCACCGTGCCATCGCTGTTGATGACCACCGCGCCGTTCGACGGCGTGCTGACCTGGGTGATCGTCACCTTGGTCGGATCGGTGGGCAGGCCGCCCAGCGTGTCGTTGCCGAGCACGCTCACCGTCACCGGCGTGTTCTGCGCGGTGCTGGCCGAATCGTTGCTGGCAACGATCGCCGACGCACCCACCACCACCGTCGCCACCGCGGTATCGCAGTTGCTCGGGTTGAGCGTCTCGCAGATCTCGTAGGTGTAGCTGTACGTACCGGCGGTCGTGTCCGGGGCGATGGTCAGCGTGCCATCCGGGGTCATGGTGATGCTGCCGTTGACCGGCGGCGGGGGCAGGCCCAGCGCGGTGCCATTGTTGGCAATACCCGG
>DCXY01000038.1 GCA_002329155.1 Stenotrophomonas sp. UBA2124
GTCCTGCGGAAACCCCGCCTGTCTCCCCTCTCCCCCTGCGGGAGAGGGTGCCCGAAGGGCGGGAGAGGGGTCGCCCCCCTTGCAACCTGATATCAATTTGATATCTTCCCCTCCAACCACCACGGAAGACGTGCCATGAAAGAGAAGTCCATCGGTTCCCTGCCCGGCATCCCCACCCTGCTTGGCACCCTCGTCCTGATGCTGGCCGGCACCGGCGCCATCATCCTGGCGGCTGTTGCGGCGAAGAACGGCACCGGCGGCGGGCCGATGCTGCTGATCGCCGGCATCGTGCTGATCACCATCGGCGTCTTCCTCAGCGCCGGCCTGTACATGGTCCAGCCCAACCAGGCCGCGGTGCTCAGCCTGTTCGGCAAGTACGTGGGCACGGTCAAGGACAACGGCCTGCGCTGGAACAACCCCTTCCTCACCAAGCGCAAAGTCAGCCAGCGCGTGCGCAACTTCGAGAGCGGCAAGCTCAAGGTCAACGAGCTGGATGGCTCGCCCATCGAGATCGCCGCAGTCATCGTCTGGCAGGTGGTCGATGCCTCCGAAGCCGTCTACAACGTGGACGACTACGAGAGCTTCGTGCACATCCAGTCCGAATCGGCGCTGCGTGCCATGGCCACCAGCTACCCCTATGACCAGCACACCGAAGGCCAGCTGGCGCTGCGCAGCCATGCCACGGAAATTTCCCAGCACCTGAAGGACGAACTGGCCGAACGCCTGGCCGACGCCGGCGTGCAGGTGCTCGACGCCCGCATCAGCCACCTGGCCTATGCGCCGGAAATCGCCCAGGCCATGCTGCAGCGCCAGCAGGCCAGCGCGGTGATCGCCGCCCGCACCCAGATCGTCGCCGGTGCCGTGGGCATGGTGGAAATGGCGCTGATGGAACTGCAGAAGAACGACGTGGTCACGCTGGATGAGGAGCGCAAGGCGCACATGGTCAGCAACCTGCTCACCGTGCTGTGCTCGGACCGTGGCACCCAGCCCATCGTCAATGCCGGCTCGCTGTACTGAGGAGGCCCGAGTGAATGCTGTCGCACCCCTGATCATCGCCGCCACCGGTATTCCCGCGCTCTGCTTCGCCGTCTGGAGCGGACGCCCCGGCACCGCGCATGCACGTGGGCTGGGCCTGCGCTGGGCACTGATCGCGCTGTGCATGTTTGTGGGTGCGGTCGGTGTGTACCTGGCCGGCGACAACCGCAACATCGCCTACGGCGTGGTGATCGCACTGGTTGTCGCGGTCAACGCGCTGGGTATTTCGCTGGTGATGCACCTGCGCCGTGAACGCAATGGAGCACCCCGCAAGTGAGTGAGAGAAAGGCCTATCCGCTGCGCATCAACGCCGATGTACTGGCGGCGGCCCAGCGTTGGGCCGATGACGAGCTGCGCAGCCTCAACGCGCAGATCGAGTATGTGCTGCGCGACGCCCTGCGCAAGGCCGGGCGTTTGCCAAAACCCAAGACCGGAAGCAACGAGGAACAGCCATGAGCGGACAATGGAAGTACCTGGTAGTCGAACCCAAGACCACCATGATGGGCAGTTTCAAGCCCGAGCAGCTGCAGGAAGAGCTGGACAAGCACGGCCGGCTTGGCTGGGAACTGGTCAACGTGGTGCATGCGATGCCCAGCCTGTCGTCCTCGCCCACGCTGATCTTCAAGAAGGAAGTGTGATGAAACTGCTCACCGCCCTGATCACAAGTGCCCTGCTCGGCGTTTCCGCAGGCGCCCTCGCCGCCGAACCCGAAGCACTGGCCAAGCGCCTGCTCGACCAGCTCGACGCAGGCCACTACGCCGAAGCCGAGGCCATGTTCTCCGCGCAGATGAAGGCCGCCGTGCCGGCCGACAAGCTCAAGGCGGTGTGGGAATCGCTGCCCGCGCAGATGGGCGCGGCAGGTGAGCGCGGCACGCCGCAGGTGGTGGAAGCCAACGGCATGCGCGTGGTCGTCGTGCCCCTGCAGTACGCCAATGGCCGGCTGAAGGCACAGGTGGCGCTGGACAAGGACGACCAGGTTGCCGGCTTCCTGATCCAGCCCGATGCCGCACCGCCTGCCGCCGCACCGGCAGCGGACGCAAATTTCAGCGAAGTGGATTTCAGCGTGCCGGCAAGCGGCAGCGCCGGTGGCCCGCTGCCCGGCACCCTGGCCCTTCCGAAGGGCAAGGGGCCGTTCCCGGCCATCGTGCTGGTGCATGGCTCCGGCCCGCAGGACCGCGATGAAACCGTCGGTGCCAACCGCCCCTTCCTCGACATCGCCCGCGGCCTGGCCGCACAGGGCATCGCCGTGCTGCGCTACGAGAAGCGCACGCATGCGCACCCGCAGGATTTCAAGGGTGCTTTCAGCATCGACGATGAAACCACCGACGATGCGGTATCCGCGATCAACGCGCTCGCCGCCGATGCGCGCATCGACCCGAAGCACATCTACATGCTCGGCCACAGCCAGGGCGGCCTGCTCGCCGGCCGCATCGCGGAGCATGCCAAGGGCAAGCTGGCCGGGCTGGTGCTGCTGGCCGCGCCGGCACGCCCCATCCTCGACCTGCTGGCCGAACAGAACCACTATCTGCTGGGGCTGGACGGCAGCATCAGCAGCAAGGACCAGACCCATCTGGATGCACTGGCTGCCAGCATCGCCGAAGTGCGCCGCAATCCCGAGGCCAAGCTGATGGAACTGCCCGGCAGCTTCTGGCAGCAGCTGGAACAGGTGGATCCGGTCGCCGATGTGCGTGCCAGCAAGCTGCCTGCGCTGCTGCTGCAGGGTGGCAAGGACTTCCAGGTGATCGACGCGGACTGGAAGCGCTGGACCGAAGGCCTGAAGGGCACGCAGTACCAGTTCCACCACTACCCTGCCCTCAACCATCTGGGCATCACCAGTTCGGGCAAGAGTGGCCTGGCCGACTACCAGCAGGCAGGCCATGTGGATGCTGCTCTGATCAACGACATCGCCACCTGGATGAAGAAGGCACGCTGACATGGCCGCCCACGCCGCCCGCATGCCGTCTGATACCGCACGCTCGTTCGCGGTTGCCGCGCCATCGCGCGGCACCCTGCTGTGGTGGCTGTGGGCCCCCTTGCTGCTGCTCATCAGCATCGACCCGCTGATCCAGCTGGTGGCGGGCAGGCCGCCGGTCAACAGTACCTTCGATTCGTGGGGGCCGGTGGTGTTCGTGCCACTGGTCGCGCTGGTGCTGAGCCTGCTCTATCGCCGCCGCAGCATCCGCGTGGACAGCGAACAGCTGGATATCACCAGCACCCTGTACCGCAAGCAGGTGCCGCTGAGCGCGATGCTGCTGGACCGCGCGCGCATCGTCCGGTTCGAGGAGTACCCGGAGTTCAGGCCGGCGCTGAAGAGCAACGGCTACCAGCTGCCGGGCTTCCGCTCGGGCCACTTCCGCATGCAGGACGGCAGCAAGGGCTTCTGCCTGATCACCGACGACACACGCGTACTGGTGCTGCCGCTGCGCGATGGCTCCAGCGTGCTGGTTAGCCCTGAAAAGCCGCGCGTACTGTTGGATGAACTGCGACGGCTGGCCGAGCGCGGCAAGGCCGCCTAAGCTGCGCCCATGCGCAACGCCCCACACATACTGCTCAACACCACCGATATCGAGCTATGGCCCGGCGGCCTGCTGCGTGCGCGCAGCAACAGCGATGCCCGCATCCTCGCCCGTGCAAGCCATGTGCTTCGGCGCAAGGACGATGGCCGCTACCTGGCCGCGCAGTTGAGCGGCGGGCTGATGCCGCTGGTCACACGCCTGCCGGATGAGCCCGGCATCGCGCAGGCGCTGTCCGTGCTGGAAACCCATCTTTCGCAGCCGGCACGCATGCCGCCGCCGCGTGGCACGCTGCCGCTGGCGCAGCTGCAGCAACGGCTGGACCTGCTGGGCCTGGACAGCGACGACTACGCCGCCCGCAGCGGACTTGAGCTGGTTGCCGAACCCGCGCACCTCGCACTGGCCGGCTTCGACCGTTATCGCCGCCCGCTGTGGCTCACCGCAGGCGCGGCGCGCGGCTGGCAGCGCCTGCAACAGGCCGCTGCCGCCGATGGCGTGCCGCTGGATGCCATTTCCGGCTACCGCAGCCACGCCTACCAGCTGGGCATCTTCGCCCGCAAGCTGGCGCGCGGTTTGAGCGTGGACCAGATACTCACCGTCAATGCGGCACCGGGCTACAGCGAGCACCACGGCGGCAACGCACTGGACATCGGCACGCCGGGCGAACCACCGGCCGAGGAGTCTTTCGAGCACACCGCCGCCTTTGCGTGGCTGCAGCAGCACGCAGGTCACTTCGGGTTCCACATGAGCTACCCGCGCGACAACCCGCACGGCATCGTCTAC
>DCXY01000004.1 GCA_002329155.1 Stenotrophomonas sp. UBA2124
CCGTACTTCATGCGCAGCATGGTCAGGGTGCTGCCCAGGCCGAGGAAGCCCATGCCGTGGCGGCGCTTGCGCATGATCTCGTTGCGCTGCTGTTCCAGTGGCAGGCCGTTCACTTCGACCACGTTGTCGAGCATGCGGGTGAACACGCGCACCACTTCCTTGTACTCGTCCCAGTCGAAGGAGGCCTTGTCGGTGAACGGGTCGCGCACGAACTTGGTCAGGTTCACCGAGCCCAGCAGGCAGGCGCCATACGGCGGCAGCGGCTGCTCGCCGCACGGGTTGGTGGCACGGATGTTCTCGCACCACCAGTTGTTGTTCATCTCGTTGACGCGGTCGATCAGGATGAAGCCTGGCTCGGCATAGTCATAGGTGGACACCATGATCATGTCCCACAGGTGGCGGGCACGGATGTGGCCGTACACCTTGCAGGCCACCAGGCCGTCGTCGCGCACGATGTAGTTCTGGTGGGTGGGCCAGTCGCGCCACACCACGTCGGCCGAGTTCTGGTCGATCTCGCCCTGTTCCTTGGTGTTGATCGGGAACACCAGCGGCCAGTCGCTGTCGTCCTTCACCGCTTCCATGAAGCCGTCGGTGATCAGCAGCGACAGGTTGAACTGGCGCAGGCGGCCGTCCTCGCGCTTGGCGCGGATGAAATCCTTCACGTCCGGGTGGGACACGTCGAAGGTGCCCATCTGCGCGCCGCGACGGCCACCGGCCGAGGACACGGTGAAGCACATCTTGTCGAAGATATCCATGAAGGACATCGGGCCGGAGGTGTAGGCACCGGCGCCGGCGACGAACGCGCCGCGCGGGCGCAGCGTGCTGAATTCATAGCCGATGCCGCAGCCGGCCTTCAGGGTGAGGCCCGCTTCGTGCACCTTTTCAAGGATGCCGTCCATCGAATCGATGATGGTGCCCGACACCGTGCAGTTGATGGTGCTGGTGGCCGGCTTGTGTTCCTGCGCGCCGGCATTGGAGGTGATGCGCCCGGCCGGAATGGCGCCACGGCGCAGCGCCCAAAGGAAACGCTCGTACCAGTAGCCGCGCTTCTCGTCGCCGGTTTCGGCATCGGCCAGGGCACGCGCCACGCGCTTGTAGGTGCCGTCGATATCGGCATCCAGCGCTTCGCCATTCTTGGTGGTGAGGCGGTACTTCTTCTCCCAGATGTCCTGCGAGGCAGGTTGCAAGGGGATCAGGTCAGATTGAGTGTGTTTGCCGACCACTTCCAGACGTACCGTACTCATGATTTTGGAAATTCTCCTGGGGCACCTGTCGGTGCGATTCGCTTGCCTCTAGCGGCAGGCCTGGCTGCGATGGCCAGAACACGGCAGCGCGCGTTGGCGCTTGCCTTTCGCAGTGGAAAAAGCCGGTGCCCACCGGCCTTTCCGTAGCGGTGTCATGGTCATCGCACGCCTTCCATTGGGGCGGCCGCCTCAAGTCATAAAACCCCATAGCTTGGGGAGGCCGGGGGCACCAACCCAATATCTTGTGGCTGGTGCTGGGGCCAAGCTTACCCACGGATGGGTGGTTGTCAAACAAAAAAACTAGCATTGGACTATTGCAATCCGTGTAAGCCGCGCCAGCGTTGGCGATGCCGCAGCGCGGCAGTTTCATTGCCGATTTAAGTACTGCCCGCCACACTCCCGTTCAGCAATCCGTTCACCCTGGGCCGCCCCTGGCGCCCCCGCATGGAACCCCGGCTTATGCGACCGCTCCCGACTCTGCTCACCCTGGCCCTTGCCGCCGCCTTCGGCGGATTCACCGCCACCGCCATCAACGCCCACCTGGACAACCGTGCCGACGCGGCCAACGCCTCGGCCAGCAGCGTGCTGCCCGCCACCGGCGCGCTGCCTGCGGCCGTCGCCGGCCAGCCGGTGCCTTCATTGGCGCCCATGCTGGAACAGGCCATGCCGGCGGTGGTCAGCGTCAATACCAAGCAGGTGGTGCGGGTGCGCAACCCGTTCTTCGACGACCCGTTCTTCCGCCGCCTGTTCCCACAGGTGCCGCAGGAGCGCATCAACGAATCGCTGGGCTCGGGCGTGATCATCGACGCCAGCAAGGGCCTGGTGCTGACCAACCACCACGTCATCGACAACGCCGACGACGTGCGCGTGACCCTGTCCGACGGGCGCACGGTCAAGGCCGATTTCATCGGCTCGGATCCGGACACCGACATCGCGCTGATCCGCATTCCGGCCGAAAAGCTCACCGCGCTGCCGCTGGGCAACAGCGACCAGCTGCGGACCGGCGACTTCGTGGTGGCCATCGGCAACCCGTTCGGCTTCAGCCAGACGGTGACCTCGGGCATCGTCTCGGCGGTGGGCCGCAGCGGCATCCGCGGGCTGGGCTACCAGAACTTCATCCAGACCGATGCCTCGATCAACCCCGGCAACTCCGGCGGCGCGCTGGTCAACCTGAGCGGACAGCTGGTGGGCATCAACACTGCCAGCTTCAACCCACAGGGCAGCATGGCCGGCAACATCGGCCTGGGCCTGGCCATTCCGTCCAATCTGGCGCGCGATGTGGTCGAACAGCTGATCACCAAGGGCGTGGTGGTGCGCGGCACGCTGGGCGTGGAAACCCAGAACCTCACCCCGCAGATCGCGCAGGGCCTGGGCATGAGCGAAGCGCGCGGCGCGCTGGTTACCCGTGTGCTGGCCGGCTCCGGGGCCGCAGCCGCCGGCCTGCAGGCAGGCGACGTGGTGCTGTCCGTCAACGGCCAGCGCGTGGACAACGCGCAGGCGCTGCACAACTTCGAGGGTCTTTCCAGCGTGGGCCGCACGGTCAATCTGGACGTGCGCCGCGACGGCAAGCCGCTGCAGCTCAAGGCCACACTGAAGGAACAGCCGCGCTCGGTAGCCGGCGAGACGCTGGACCCGCGCCTGTCCGGCGCCACCTTCGCCGACCTGCCCGAATCGCTGCGCCAGGCCGGCCTCAACGGTGTGCTGGTCAGCGAGGTGGCACGCGGCAGCCGGGTGGCGCAGTCCGGCCTGGCCAGCGGCGACGTCATCGTCGCCTCCAGCAGCGGCGAGTTTGCCGACCTTGCCAGCTGGCGTGCCAGCTTCAGCCAGCGCCCGGCGCAGCTGGTGCTGAGCGTGCGCCGTGGCAATGGGGGCGGGCAGCTGTTGATGCGATGATGCAGGGGTGCGTGGTCAGCGCCCCGTAACGCCCTTTACACCCAGCTGCTGTTATTTGTTGATATCCGTTGCAACCCGCGCGCCCCAAACGGCGCACCCGCTGAGATCAGGAGATCACGATGAGCCCCACCAATACCGAAAACATGAAGGAACACCTGGGCGAAGCCGGCTCGCATCTGAAGTCCGCTGCCAGCGCCGCCGGTTCGGCCGTCAAGGGTGCCGCCGGCGCCGCCGGTGACGAACTGCGCCTTGGCAAGGCCACCATGAAGTCCGAGCTGTCCGACAGCGCACTGGCCGGCCTGGCCGCCGCCGAACTGGGCGGTGCCGCCGCCAAGGAGCAGGTGGACGCACTGATGGACAAGGGCAAGGACCTGATGGACAGCGCCGCCGACCTCATCCGTGAGCGCCCGCTGGCGTCCTTCGGCGTTGCCTTCGCCGCCGGCTGGATCATCGCCAAGCTCGCCCGCAGCAACGACTGATCGGCGTGAGCGAAAACGCCACACCGCCCGGCGACACGCCCGACTCCACCCCGGACCAGAAGCCGGGGTTGGAGGAGAGCATCCGCCAGGTGGGCTCCGCCGGCCGCGAAACGCTGGATTCGGCCAGCCACACGCTGCGTTCGCTGCGGCGTCTGGCCTCGGCCGACCTTGCGCTGGCGCGCAGTGCCTTCGGCCGTGCACTGGCGTGGAGCGGCATGGCCATCGTGTTCGGTGCATCGGCGTGGCTGCTGCTGGCCGCCACGCTGGTGGCCCTGCTGCAGTACCTGGGGCTGTCGCTGTTCGTATCCCTGCTCATCCCCAGCCTCACCAGTCTGGCCGTGGCCGGTTATGCGGTCTGGCGCGTGTCCTATTTCTTCCACCACACCGGCATGCATGCCACCCGCCGCCAGTTGTCGCGCATGGGCCTGTTCGACGAGCCGCGTGACGAGGACGACCCGGACGCCGAGGTGAAAGTGCCGGGGGAGGAAACACGATGAGATTCGATGCCCTGCAACGCCGCGTGCGCCGCGCCGAAGCCGTGGTGCAGATACGCAGCGAGGAAACCACCCAGCATTGGGAGCGCCTGAACTCGGCCTGGCGCACCGCCTGGACGCCGGGCCGCATCATCGTCGTCGGCCTTGCCGGCGGCTTCCTGGCCGGCAAGCTGGAACCCGGCGGCGCCTTCAGTGGTGCGCGCTGGCTGCAGATGATCGGCTCGGTCTCCGGGCTGATGGCCTCGGCACAGGCCTCGGTGGCATCGGTTGCCGCGGCAGCGGCGAGCATGGCCGCCGGTGAGGCGGCCAGCGAGGCCGCCGATGCCGCCAGTGACGCGGCCGACGCACAGGCCACCACTGCCGAAGCTAATGTCGGCCAGGCTACCTCGCGCACCACGACAGCCAGCACTGCCACGCATACCGGGCCACCGCGCGCAGCCGAAGCTGCCACGGAACTGTCAGAATCCTGAGCGGGCGCGGCATGGCGCCGCCCCACCCCTCTGCCGGAGCGCCGCCCTTCATGTCCGAGCCTTTGCCCGTGTCATCGTCCGTCCCCGTTCCCACTGATTCTGCCGAGCCGGCACCGCTTCCGCCGCGCCCGCGCGCGCCCACCGCGCTGCTGGTGCTGGCCACGCTCGCTGTGGGTTACACGCTGTGGGCCGCGCAGACGGTGATCCTGCCGGTGCTGCTGGCGATGTTTCTGGCACTGGTCGGCAACCCCATCATCCGCCTGCTGCAGCGCATGCATCTGCCGCGCTTCCTGGCCGCCCTGCTGGTGCTGCTGACCGGGCTGGCCGCCACCGGCGCGCTGGCCGTGCAGCTGGCCGGCCCCGCCACCGCCTGGGTGCAGGAAGCGCCGCAGCAGATGCGGCAGATTTCGCGGCAGGTGCAGGCACTGGTGAAGCCGGTGCAGCAGGCCAACCAGGCGGCGGAGAATTTCGCCCGCGCCGCCGGCGGCGATGCCAACCGCAAGGTGCAGGTAGTGCGTACCCAGCTCGACGACCCGTACAAGGCGCTGGTACGTACACCGAAGCTGGCCGCGTCGGCGCTGGCGGTGGTGCTGCTGACGCTGTTCTTCATGATCTATGGCGAAACCCTGCAGCGGCATGTGATCGCGCTGCTGCCCAACCGCCAGCAGAAACGCTTCACCGCCGACATCCTGCGTTCGATCGAGCGTGAGATATCGCGCTATGTGCTCACCATCACCATCATCAACACCCTGCTCGGGCTGGTGCTGGCCGGCGTGCTGATGCTGCTGGGCATCGACCTGGCTGAGGCGCTGCTGTGGGGCACCGTGGCCGCGCTGCTGAACTTCGCGCCGTACGTGGGGCCGCTGATCGGCATCATCCTGATGCTGCTGATGGGCTTCGTGCAGTTCCGCGACCCGCTCACCGCCACCCTGCCGGCCGTGGCCTACCTCACCCTGCACACGCTCGAAGGCCAGCTGGTCACGCCCATCGTGCTTGGCCGCAGCATGGCCATCTCGCCGCTGATGCTGATCCTGGCGCTGATGCTGTTCGGCTGGCTGTGGGGCATGGTGGGCCTGCTGCTGGCGGTGCCGCTGCTGGTCTGCGTGAAGCTGGTGCTGACCAAGCTGGAAGGCATGCAGGGCTGGGCCAAGCTGCTGGAATGACCGGCCTGCCGGCGCCGCGACAGGCATCGCGACAGGCCCCGCTCACCCCACTGCCGTAGAATGGCGGGGTGAACTTCCCTGTCCTTGCCATCACCCTCGACCTGGACGACACGCTCTGGCCGTTCGCGCCCATCGGCGCCCGCATCGACCAGGTGCTGCACGACTGGATGCTCGAACACAGCCCCGCCACCGCCGCCATGTATCCGGTGGCGGCCATGCGCGAACTGCGCGACCGATCCTTCCGCGACAATCCGCACCTGCATTACGACCTGAGTGCGCTGCGTCGCCTGACCCTGGCCGAAGCCCTGCAGAACAGCGGTTCCAGCATGGACCTGCTGGAACCGGCCTATGAAGCCTTCTACGCCGCACGCAACCAGGTGGAGTTCTACCCGGATGCGCTGGCCGCGCTGCGCCGCATCGCCGCGCATGTACCGGTGGCGGCGGTGAGCAACGGCAACGCCGACCTGCAGCGCATCGGCATCGGCGAGCTGTTCGCCTTCCAGCTGGGTTCGCGCGAACACGGCGCGGCCAAGCCCGACCCGGGCATCTTCCATGCCGCCTGCGAACGGCTGGGCGTGGACCATGCGCAGGTACTGCACGTCGGCGACCACGCCGAGATGGACGTGGCCGGCGCGATGCGCGCGGGCCTGCGCGGCTGCTGGATCAACCGCGAAGCGCACGTCTGGACCCACACCACACTGCAGCCCGATCTGCAGTTCGACACCCTCACCGGGCTGGCCGACTGGCTGGATGCCAACGCATCCGCAGCGCGCTGAGCCACGGCATTCTGCGTAAACGAGACACTGACATGACCCCGATCAACGGTTTCACTTCCGATTCCAGCAACGCCCTGCCCCTGTACGTGCTGGACCGCGACGGCTTCAGCGCATGGCGCGAGCAGCAGCCGGCGGCAATGCAGGCATGGCTGGATGCGCAGCAGTTCAACGCCTCGCCGGCCAGCGTGGTGCTGCTGCCGGGCGAGGCCGGCATTGCCGGTGCCGTGCTGGGCGTGGGTGACCGCGCCGATGCCTACGCCTACGCGCATGCGCCGTTCGCGCTGCCGGCAGGCAGCAGCTGGAAGCTGGCCAACGAACTGGATACAGCGAGCACCACCAACCTGCAGCTGGGCTGGGGCCTGGGCAGCTACCGCTTCGCCCGCTACCGCAAGCCGGCACGCCTGCCTGCACAGCTGCTGGCCGAACCGGCGCAGGAAGTGCTGGACGTGATCACCGCCTGCCTGCGCGTGCGCGACTGGGTGAACACGCCTACCGAAGATATGGGCCCGCAGCAGCTGGAAGACGCCGCGCGCGAACTGGCGCAGGCACACGGCGGCGCGCTGGAGGTCATCACCGGCGACGAGCTGCTGGAGCTGAACTTCCCCACCATCCACGCTGTTGGCCGCGCCTCGCACCGCGCGCCGCGCCTGATCGTGCTGCGCTGGGGCCAGCAGGACGCGCCGCACCTGGCGCTGGTCGGCAAGGGTGTGTGCTTCGACACCGGCGGTCTTGATCTCAAGCCCGCCGACGGCATGCGCAACATGAAGAAGGACATGGGCGGTGCCGCGCACGCGCTGGCGCTGGCCGGGCTGGTGATGGCGCAGCAGCTGCCGGTGCGGCTGACGCTGGTGGTGCCGGCGGTGGAAAACGCGGTCGGCCCCAATGCCTTCCGCCCGGGTGAAGTGATCACCACGCGCAAGGGCCTGACGGTGGAAATCGACAATACCGATGCCGAAGGCCGCCTGATCATGTGCGATGCGCTCACCTACGCCAGCGAACAGCAGCCGCACACGCTCATTGATTTCGCCACCCTCACCGGCGCGGCGCGCATCGCGCTGGGCCCGGATCTGCCGGCATTGTTCGCCAACGACGACACGCTGGCCCAGCAGTGGCTGCAGGCCGGTGATGCCACCCGCGATCCGCTGTGGCGCATGCCGCTGTGGCGCCCTTACCTGCGCTATCTCAACAGCGGCATCGCCGATCTGGCCAACGCCGGCTCGCGCATGGCCGGCTCGGTCACCGCCGCGCTGTACCTGGAGCGTTTCATCAGCGAAGGCCAGGTGTGGGCACACCTCGATGTGTATGCATGGAACGACGGCGAGCGCCCGGGGCGCCCGGCCGGGGGTGAGGCACTGGCGCTGCGTTCGGCCTGGGCCATGCTCAAGACGCGCTTCGGCGCCTGAGTCACTTCCAGCGGTTGGTGTTGCAGCACTGTTGCCCGCGCAGCCCGCGGGCAACGCTGTTTCTGGCGGCCGAATACAGGAGCGCGTGACCTGCATACAGCCACTGCATTGCATGACGCACAGCAACATCCACATGCGATGCACAGCACCCCAGGCAAGGGATAAATACGTGTGGTGGTGCAGCGCGCGGCAAAACCGTGCTGCTTGGCACATTGCATCCGTGCGCTGGCACGGCGATGCTGCACCAAGCTGAACCGTACCTCTGCACAGTTGCCAGCCTGCATGGTTCCCCGCAAGGCTTTCTGCGACGGTGGCGCGGCTCATCAACGTCCCAAGCGGATCCATTGCCCGGCAGGAAGTACACACCATGCCTCTGTTCAAGTTCACCCGTCACGGCGATACCTCTTCCACCCAGGCACATTCGGCCCTGCCGTGGCTCGCGCTTATCGCGGTCATCCTGGGCATGGTCGCCCTGGCCTTCGCCTGGCTCGCCGGTTGGATAGGCCGCGACCGCCTGACCGCGCAGCAATTCACCAACACCATCGAAGCCGCCAGTGGCGGCAAGCACCCCGGTTTCCGCCGGGCGCACAGCAAGGGCGTGTGCGTGACCGGCTGGTTCGAGCCGACCGCACAGGCGGCAACGCTGTCAAAGGCGCGGGTGTTCCAGCAACAGCGCGTGCCGGTGCTGGGGCGGCTGTCGATCGGCGGCGGTGATCCGCACGGTGCCGACAACAGCGCGCGGGTGCGCAGCATCGCCCTGCAGCTCAGCAGTGATGATGGCCAGCAGTGGCGCATGGCGATGAACAGCTTTCCGTTCTTCGCCGTACCCACGCCGGAAGCCTTCTTCGAGCAGACCCGCGCGCAGGTGCCGGACCCGGCCACCGGCAAGCCCGACCCGGCGCGCATGGCCGCACTTGCCGACAAGTACCCCAGCGTGCGCGCGTTCCAGCAATGGGCCAAGAGCGCGCCGTGGACCGACAGCTGGGCCAGCACCCAGTTCAACAGCATCAACAGCTTCTGGTTCACCGATACGCATGGCCAACGCCATGCGGTGCGCTGGCGTTGGCAGCCGCAGATTCCCGCCACGGTGCTGGACCCGCAGGCGCGCGAACAGGCAGGCGTGGACTTCCTCAGCGCCGACCTGCAGCGCCGCCTGGCCGCAGGCCCGGTACAGTGGAATCTGGTGGTGACGCTGGCAGGGCCGCAGGACGACATCGACAACCCATCGGTGCCGTGGCCGGATGACCGTGAGCAGGTGCAGGCCGGCGTGCTGCAACTGGTGCAGACGCAGCCGCAGGACCACGCCGCCTGCAATGACCTGAACTTCGATCCGCTGATCCTGCCCGACGGCATCAGTGGCAGTGACGACCCGGTGCTGGCCGCGCGCTCGTCGGTCTACTCGCAGTCGTTCAACCGCCGCGAGCGCGAACGCGCCGAACAGGCCGCCGAGCTTGGCAACCAGGAGGCGCGCCCGTGAGCCAGAACAACGGACATTTCAACCTTACCGCGCGCGTGCTGCACTGGTCGATGGCGGTGATGATCGTGGCGATGTTGTTCGTCGGCGTGACCATGGTGGCGTCCCTGCACCTGCGGCCCGGCCTGATCAGTGTGCATAAACCGCTGGGCATTCTGATCTTCGTGCTGGCGCTGCTGCGTCTGTACAACCGCCTGCGCCACCGCCCGCCACCCCTGCCTGCCGACCTGCCCGCGTGGCAGGTGTTCGCCGCCAAGGCCTCGCACTGGCTGCTGTATGCCCTGATGCTGGCGATGCCGCTGGTGGGCTGGGCCATGCTTTCGGCCGGTGGTTATCCCGTCGTGCTGTGGCCGGGCATGCAGCTGCCGGCCATCGTGCCGCACACGCCGGCGCTGTACGCGCTGCTGCGCGGCGCGCACAGCCTGCTGGCCTATCTGCTGTTCGCCACGGTACTGGTGCACGTGGGCGCGGCGCTGTTCCACCTGTGGGTACGCCGTGATGGCGTGTTCCAGGCGATGGCGCGCGGTGGCAGGAAGCCATAGAAAAGGAACGCTGCAGCCTGGAACCAGGGCGCGAAGGGTTACAACCAACCCTTCTGCCTTGCCAACCGGTGCGCCTCGATACGGTTGGCCACCCCCAGCTTGCCGATGCACTCGGACAGGTAGTTGCGCACCGTGCCATGCGACAGGCCCAGCTGCTCGGCGATCTCGTTGGCCGAGCGCCCTTCACCGGCCAGCCGCAGCACCTGCCGCTCGCGGTCGTTGAGCGGATCGGCCTCGGACCACGCTTCCACCGCCAATTGCGGATCAATGGCGCGTACACCACGCTGCACCTGCCGCAATGCCTCGGCCAGCTTCTCCGCCGGTGCATCCTTCAACAGATACCCCTGCACGCCCGCATCCAATGCACGCCGCAGAAAGCCGGCGCGGGCAAAGGTGGTGACGATCACCACCTTCACCGGCAGCTGATGGCGCTGCACACGCTGGGCCAGCTCAAGCCCGGTCATATGCGGCATCTCGATATCGGTGACCAGGATGTCGGGCGTAAGCCGCTGCAGCTCGCGCCACGCGATCTCGCCATCGGCAGCGGTGCCCACCACTTCAAGGTCGGCCTCCAGATTGAGCAGCGCCGACAACGCGCCACGCACCATCGCCTGGTCTTCGGCCAGCAGAATGCGGATCATGCGCGCACCTCCTGCATTGCATCGCCCGCCGCAGCGCCACCGGCCGCGACAGGTGTTGTCACAGGTATTGCCGGTTCACGCACAGGCACGCACACCTTGAGCCGCGTTCCGCGCCCGTGCGGTGAATCAATCTCCAGCGTGCCGCCCATCGCCATTACGCGCTCGCGCATGCCGGCCAGGCCGTTGCCGTTTTTCGTCGCGCCACCGCGCCCGTCATCGGCCACCTCCATCACCACGGCGTTGGCATCGCTCTGAAGAGTGATCGACGCTTCATTGGCCTGCGCATGGCGGGCGATATTGGTCGCCGCTTCGCGCAGCACCATCGCCAGCCCCGCCTCGATCCAGCCCGGCATTGCCGGTGGCGGACTGTAGCGCAGGTGCACATGCGAGGACTCCAGCAGCAGATGCGCCGATGCCAGTTCCGCGGCGAAGTCGGCGGCGCGGAAGCCGGTGACCGCGCTGCGCACCTGCGCCAGTGCATCACGCGCGATCTGCTCGGCCTCGGCCAGCTCACGCTGCGAACGCTCCGGGTCACGCTCGAACAGTTTGCGCGACAGCTCCATCTTCAAGGTGATCAGCGACAGCGTATGCCCCAGCAGGTCGTGCAGGTCACGCCCGATGCGCTCGCGCTCGGCGGTGGCGGCCAGCCGCCGTACCTCCTCATGCGACAGCCGCAGCGCGGCATCGCGCTCGCTGCTGGCGCGCTCGGCACTGACGATAAGGCCGATGATGATCGACAGTAACGGCACCCACACCGTTACCTGCCACGGGTAGCCTATCCACAGGATCAGCGCGATGAGGGCCCCGTTCAACAGCAGCAGCTCGATCAGGTAGCGCACGGTGGAAACGGCGCGGTTGCTGCGCAGCATCACGCAGCCAAAGATGAAGTAATTCAGGCCCGAGGGGTATACCGCGGCCAGTGACACCGCCAGCACGATCATCGCCATTGCGAACAGCGGGGCACGCCGCCGCGGACTGGTCAGCACCAGCAGGTACAAGGCGATGAACAGCGGATACGACCACAGGGTGATCAGCGCCCAGCTCAACGTGTAGCCGGGGCCGAATACCGGCGTGATGAAGACCCATACCGTCCAGAACAGATGCACGGTATCCAGCCAGGCCCACTTGCCGAGCCGGATGTTGTCGGCCACCACCGAGTCGGGGGCCGGCTTCAGCCATGCGCTAAGAGAGGGAGGCATCGGCGGCGGAATCCTTGTTCGTTGTTGGCAATGATGCCACCCCTTCCGGCGCAACCGGCGTGGTCTGGGCGAGGCACCTACGGTGCCGGGGCAGCGGCCGGGATGGCGCGGCGGCGCTGTGCAATGCCCGGCACGCGCAGCGCGGGATGCAACAGGTGCACGGCGGTCAGATCAGCCATGACGGCGCAGCCTCCACGCTGCCAGTGCCGTCACCGCCACGGTGAATACCAGCAGCCACAACACATGCGGCCACGCGCTGCCGGTGTCGAAGCCCACGGCGGCCAGCGCCAGCATGTTCAGGTGGTGGCTGGGCCATATCGGTGCCAGGTTGCGGATCAGTGCCGGCAGCATCGACAGCGGGAACCACAGGCCCGACAGGAAGGCCATGGGCAGGTACAGCATGTTGATGACGGCCGGCGCAGCCTCGCCCTTGATCAGCGTGCCCAGCAGCAGGCCGAGCGCGCAGAACGGCAGCGCGCCGATGACGCAGACAAGGGTGAGATGCAGCACCTGCCCCGCCTGCAGCGGCACATGCGCCACAAGCACCGCCAGCAGCTGCAGCAGCACCGCGATCATCAGCGCCATCAGCATCGCCATGACCATTTTGGCCAGCAGGTAGGCGGCGGGCGGCATGGGCAGCGCGCGCTTGAGGGTGAGCAGGCCGTTGTCGCGCTCCAGCGCCAGCGACATGCCGAAGCCGAACAGGCCCGGCGCCATCACGCCGAACGTGGAATAGGCGGCAAGCAGGAAGCGCGGTGCATCAGGCGAATTGCTCTTGCCGATGACCACCGCGAACATCAGGTAGAACACCGCCGGGAACAACATCGTGGGCAGCACGAAGCCGGGGCTGCGCAGGTAGCGCAGGCATTCGGCGCGGATTTCCTGCAGGTAGGCGCCCAGCATGCGCCGGCCGTTCATGGCGGCGGGCACGGATGACGCAGGGGACAGGGTATGCATCAGGCAGCCTCGCAGGTTTCTGTTTCAGGAATGCCGGCGCTCAGATCGGCGAAGGCTTCACCCAGCCCCGCCGCCTGCACTTCCAGCGCATGCAGCTGGGGGTCGGCATCCAGCAGGCGCCGCACCACCGCTTCCACCCGGGTGCTGCTCAACTGCAGGCGCTCGCCGTCGCGGCTGGCCTGCTGCACGTCGGGCCAGCCAGCCACTTCGTCCACATCAAGCCGGGTATGGCAGCGGATGATGCGGTTGGCCACGCGCGCGCGCAGGGCATCCACGCTGCCATCGCTGATGATGCGGCCGTGCTGCATCACGCAGACCCGGTCGGCGAGCTGTTCGGCCTCTTCCAGATAGTGCGTGGTCAGCACCACCGCCGTGCCCTCGCCCACCAGCGCGCGCACCGTGGCCCACAGCCGCTGCCGCGCGGGCTGGTCCAGGCCCACGCTGGGCTCGTCCAGGAACAGCAGGCGCGGGCGCCCGCACAGGGCGATGGCGAACTGCACGCGGCGCTGCTGGCCGCGGGAGAGCTTGCCGTAGGGGCGCTGCAGCAGATCGTCGATGCCAGCCAACCCGGCGCTCTCGGCCAGTGGCCTCGGCTGCGGGTAGTAGCTCGCACTCAGGCGTAGCAGTTCGCCCACCTTGAGCGTAGGTGGCAGTGCCGCATCCTGCAGCATCACGCCGATGCCCCGGCGTGCGGCCAGCTGCTGCGGGTCATGCCCGAACAGCCGCACCTGCCCGGCATCGGCGCGCAACAGACCCAGCAGCAGGCCGATGGTGGTGGTTTTGCCAGCGCCGTTGGGGCCCAGCAGGGCCAGCACCTGTCCGGCCTGCAGCTGCAGGCTCACCCCGTCCAGCGCCAGCTGCCGGCCGTAGCGTTTGCTGACCCCCTGCAGGCTGGCCAGTACCTCCGTGTCTGCTTGCATCGCCTGCACCTCTTCCGGGAATGGGCACAGGCTACGGGCGCACCCACCGGCCGCTCAGTGGAGCCGGTCAGGCAAAGCGGATGACACCCGTCACCTGCCTGCGGCCGTGGCGCTGTCTAGAATCCGCCCCATGCCTACCCACCGATAACGAGGGTTTGGGTTACCTTCGGTCACATTCCCAACCACGCGCCGTCCTGTCCTACATGAATGCATCTGCCGAACTGCTGAAGGAACTCCGCATCGACCGCTCGGCAGCACCGCCGCCGCGTGGGCCGTCCCCGTCCCGGCGCTGGCTGTGGCTTGTGGTGGGGCTGGTACTGGTGCTGCTCATCGCGCTGGCGGTGGGCGCCCTGTTCAGCGGCAAACCCGCCGCCACGGTTGAAACCGCGCCGGTGGTGGCGATGGCCCAGGCCGGCAGTGGCAGCACGGCGGTGCTCGATGCCAGCGGCTATGTGGTGGCGCGGCGCATGGCCACGGTGTCGGCCAAGATCACCGGCAAGGTGCGCGAGGTGATGATCGAGGAAGGCATGCGTGTGGAGGAAGGCCAGGTGATGGCCACCCTGGACCCCATCGACGCCAACGCCCAGCGCCGGCTCAATGCCGCGCAGCTGGCCGCCGCACGCAGCCAGATCAACGGCCTGCAGGCGCAGCTGGTGCAGGGTGAGGCCGAAGCCAAACGCCTGCAGGCGCTGGTCGGCCAGCAGCTGGTGTCGCGCTCGCAGTACGACCAGGCGGTTGCCGCGCGCGAGAGCCTGCGTGCGCAGCTGGCAACCGCACGCAACAACGCGCAGGTGGCGCAGGACGCGCTGGCCATCGCCGACCTGGGTATGGACAACAACGTGGTACGTGCGCCGTTCACCGGTGTGGTCACGGCCAAGGCGGCGCAGCCGGGTGAGATCGTCTCGCCGCTGTCGGCCGGTGGCGGTTTCACCCGTACCGGCATCGGCACCATCGTGGACATGGATTCGCTGGAGGTCGAAGTCGAGGTGGGCGAGGCCTTTATTGGCCGCGTGCAGCCGAAGATGCCGGTGGAGATCGTGCTCAACGCCTACCAGGACTGGAAGATTCCGGGCGAGGTGATTGCCATCATCCCGACCGCCGACCGTGGCAAGGCAACGGTGAAGGTACGCGTGGCACTGGGCCTGAAGGATCCGCGCATCGTGCCGGAGATGGGTGTGCGGGTGAGTTTCCTGGAGAAGAAGGCCGCCGGTGCGGAGCCGCCGAAGGGCGTGCGGGTACCGGCCACGGCCATCGTGCAGCGTGACGGCAAGCAGGTGGCGTTCGTGCTGCAGGACGACGACAAGGTGAAGCTGCAGGCGTTGCAGCTGGGTGAGGCGTTGAACAAGGACAGGCAGGTGCTGTCGGGCCTGAGTGCCGGGCAGACGGTGGTGATCAATCCACCGGACGCGTTGAAGGATGGCGACAAGGTGGCGCTGGAGGGCGCGGAGAAGTAAGCGCGCATAGCCTGCGCTGCTGGTTTCCGTATTCAACATCGCAGCCGCTTTGGCTTTGGCTTTGGCTTTGGCTTTGGCTTTGGCTTGATGCTTTGGCTTGATGCTTTGGCTTGATGCTTTGGCTTGATGCTTTGGCTGTTGACGTACCGGGTTCCCTTCCGCAGCGACGGAGCTGGCAGATAGGACCCCGGATGGGGCGACGCACATGGATGTGCGTCGTTTTTCGACGAGACAGGGACGTCTCGTCGAAAAATCCTGCCAGTGGAGTGAACCCGGCGTGCGCAGCACGTCGGGCGCGCAGGCAGGGCGTGCTTTCTTTTGGCTAGCTTTTCTTTGCACGAGCAAAGAAAAGTAGCTCGCTCCCCGCAAGGGGAGTGAAAGCCCTTGACCTTGCTTTCGCTGGTGCTTTCGCTGGTGCTTTCCCTGGTGCTCTCGCCAGCCCGCATAAAGCTGGAAACACAACGGAAGCAGAAGCAAGAGCAAGAGCTTTCGCTCCCCTGAAGGGGAGCGAGCACACCTTTCTTTGCTTGTGCAAAGAAAGAGTGGCCCAAAGAAAGCACACCCTGCCTTCGCGCCCATGCCGCTTCGCGTCATGGGTCCACTCCACCGCCGGGATTTTTCGACAAGACGTCCCTGTCTTGTCGAAAAACGACGTGCATCCATGCACGCCGCCCTACGGGTCTTATCCGTCGGCTCCGTCGCTGCGGAAGGGAACCCGGTAGGTCAAGTTCAAGAGTCAAAGCAAAAGCAACCGCAACTGCAACTGCATCCCTCCCTGGCCCTCCCCTACCCTGCGGGCAAGGGAGGGAAACAAGCAAAGGCAACTTCGTTCGACGTGTTGCTTCCCGTTGCCGTGTAACAGATCACCACTTATCCGCCTTCAGTTCCCTGACACCCCCTCCGTACCCAATCACCGCTGAGGACCACCCATGAGCACCCTCGTTTCCCTGCGCGACATCACCAAGACCTACCAGCGTGGCCCCGAAAAAGTGCAGGTACTGCACGGCATCGACCTGGACATCGCCAGCGGAGACTTCGTCGCCCTCATGGGCCCCTCCGGCTCCGGCAAGACCACCCTGCTCAACCTCATCGGCGGCCTCGACAACCCCACCGCCGGTGAAATCAACATCGAAGGCCAGCGCATCGACCAGCTCAGCGCCGGCCAGCTCTCCACCTGGCGCAGCCAGCACGTCGGCTTCGTATTCCAGTTCTACAACCTCATGCCCATGCTCACCGCGCAGAAGAATGTCGAACTGCCGCTGCTGCTCACCCCTCTCAACGCCGCCGACCGCAAGCGCCGCGCGCAGATCGCACTGACCCTTGTCGGCCTGGCCGACCGCCGCGACCACCGCCCGAACGAACTGTCCGGCGGCCAGCAGCAGCGCGTGGCCATCGCCCGCGCCATCGTCTCCGACCCCACCTTCCTGATCTGCGACGAACCCACCGGCGACCTTGACCGTCACAGCGCCGAGGAAGTGCTGGGCCTGCTGCAGCTGCTAAACCGCGAACACGGCAAGACCATCATCATGGTCACCCACGACCCCAAGGCCGCCGAGTACGCCACCCATACCGTGCATCTGGACAAGGGCGAGCTGGTTGACGCCCCGGTGCACTGAGGAGCACGCCATGAAGTACTTCTCACTGATATGGGCGCAGCTGTTCCGCAGCCGCACACGCACCCTGTTCACCCTGCTGTCCATCGTCACCGCGTTCCTGCTGTTCGGCATGCTCGATTCGGTGCGCGTGGCGTTCGCCACCAGCGGCAACTCGGTGGCCGGCGCCAACCGGCTGATCGTCAGCTCGCGCCTGTCCATCACCCAGTCGCTGCCCATCCGACTTGAGCCGCAGATCCGGCAGATACAGGGCGTGCGTGATGTCACCTACGCCATGTGGTTCGGTGGCATCTACCAGGACCAGAAGAATTTCTTTCCGAACTTCTCGGTGGCGCCCAACTACTTCGACCTGATGACCGAGTTCGAGATTCCCAAGGACCAGGTGGAGGCCTTCCGCAACACCCGTACCGGCGCGGTGGTCGGCGAAGCCCTGGCCAAGCAGTTCGGCTGGAAGATCGGCGACACCATTCCATTGCAGGCCACCATCTTTCCGCGTGGCGGCAGCAATGACTGGCCGCTGCAGCTGGTGGGCATCTTCAAGTCGAAGAACACCGCAGTGGCGGCCAACGAAGAACGCCAGCTGATGATGAACTGGAAGTACTTCGACGAATCCAACGATTACATCAAGAACCAGGTGAGCTGGTACACCGTGTCGCTGGACAACGCCGAACATGCCTCGCGTGTGGCGCAGGCCATCGATGCCATCTCGGCCAACTCCGACCACGAGACCAAGAGCCAGACCGAGTCGGCGTTCCAGCAGGCCTTCATCAAGCAGTTCGCCGACATCGGCATGATCGTCACCTCGATCATGGGCGCGGTGTTCTTCACCCTGCTGCTGCTCACCGGCAACACCATGGCGCAGGCGGTGCGCGAGCGCATCCCGGAACTGGCCACGCTCAAGACGCTGGGCTTCAAGGACGGCACCGTGCTGACCCTGGTGATGGTGGAATCGGTGCTGCTGGTTGGCCTTGGCGGCGTGATCGGGCTTGCGCTGGCCGCGCTGGCGCTGCCAGCGATGGCACCCAGGACCATGGGCATGCTGCCACCGCACGTGCCGGTGCAGACCTGGGTGATGGGAGCGGGCCTGATCGTGGTGATCGGTCTGGTGGTGGGCGTGTTGCCGGCGCTGCGCGCCAAACGCCTGAAGATCGTCGATGCATTGGCCGGGCGCTGAGGAGAACATCATGAAGAAGTTTCTTGCGAACGCGCTGGTGATCGTTCTACTGGCCATCGGCCTGGGCATCTGGATCGCGCTGCCGTGGGTGGGCGTGGCCGTGGTGGTGGTGCTGATCGCACTGTGGCTGCTGCTCACCCGCAGTGGCCGGCTGGCGCTTGCGGCCACCCGCATCGGGCTGTCCAGCCTGCCACAGCGCTGGGGCGCCTCGTCGGTGATCGTGATCGGCATTGCCGGTGTAGTGGGCGTGCTGGTGGCGATGCTGGCGATGGGCCAGGGCTTCCAGGCCACGCTGAACAGCACCGGCGACGACACCACCGCCATCGTGCTGCGCGGTGGCTCGCAGGCCGAGACCAACTCGGTCATCACCCGCGACCAGGTGCCGCTGCTGGAAACCCTGCCCGGCGTGGCACGCGGTGAGGGTGGCCGGCCGCTGGTATCGGCGGAAGTCTCGCAGGTGGTCAACCTGACCTCGCGCAGCGACGGCACCGATGTCAACGCGCAGTTCCGTGGCGTTGGCGAACAGGCCTGGGCGGTGCACGACAAGGTGCGCCTGGTCGAAGGCCGCAGGTTCGGCACCGGCCTGCGCGAGATCGTCGCCGGCCGTGGCGCGCAGAAGCAGTTCCGCGATCTGGACGTGGGCAGCACCTTGAACCTGGGCAACCAGACGTGGACGGTGGTCGGCATCTTTGAATCCGGCGACGCCCACGACTCGGAGCTGTGGACCGATGCGCAGACCCTGGCCACCACCTACAACCGTGGTGCGTGGCAGTCCATCAGCGTGCGCACCGAAGGCAAGCAGGGTTTCGAGGCGTTCAAGGCCGCTGTCGCCGGCGACCCGCGCCTGAAGCTCGACGTGGAAACCACCGCCGAGTACTACCGCAAGCAGGGCGGCGGCCTGAACAAGCTGCTGCAGGTGCTGGGTACGGTGATCGGCGGCATCATGGCGGTAGGCGCGGTGTTCGGCGCGCTCAACACCATGTATGCAGCCGTGGCCACGCGTGCGCGCGAAATCGCCACGCTGCGCGCCATCGGCTTCCGTGGCCTGCCGGTGGTCACCGCGGTGATGCTGGAAACCATGCTGCTGGCGCTGCTGGGCGGCCTGCTCGGTGGCGTGATCGCGTGGCTGGCGTTCAACAACTTCACCGTGTCCACGCTGGGCAACAACTTCAGCCAGGTGGTGTTCCAGTTCAAGGTGTCGCCCGATCTGCTTTGGAGCGGCCTGAAGTGGGCGCTGGGCATCGGCCTGGTGGGTGGCCTGTTCCCGGCCTTGCGCGCCGCGCGGCTGCCCATCACCACCGCATTGCGCGAAACCTGAGCCTGCGGCGAAACCAAACACAGGGCAACGGTCATATTGTTGTCATGACCTCGCGGTAGCAGCGGCCACGGATGGCCGCTACTGTGGCCGGCCTTCAATCCGGACCCCGCCATGCTTCGTTCGCTGGCGCTGGCCGGCGTCTGCATGATGCTGGCCGGCTTTGCCCTTTCTTCGCCCGTTCCTTCGTTCTCGCTCAGCGAACGCCTCGCCGCTCCAGGCGGCACGTCGCCCCTGGTGCCCACCGAACGCATCGACGCCCTGCTGGCACGCCTGCCCCATCACCAGGGCAGCGTGGCCGGCACCGATGGCGTGCGGCTGCATTGGGTCGCCTTCGAGCCGGGCGACTACCACCTGGACTACCGCTACCTGGGCAAGGGCGCGCACTTCCCCGAATTCTCGCTGCAGGCCACCACGCCGGCACCGGCCCAGCAACCGCCACGTGGCACGGTGATCCTGCTGCACGGCTGGATGATGGATGGTGGCTCGCTGATGCCTTGGGCGCTGGAGTTGGCCCAGAACGGCTACCGCACCATCGCGCTGGACCTGCGCAACCACGGCCGCTCCGGTCACGCGCCATCCGGCTATGGCACCCGCGAGGGCGCCGATGTGGTGGCGGCGCTGAAGGAACTGAAGGCCGAAGACCAGATCAGCGGCCCGGTGCACCTGCTGGGTGTGTCCTACGGCGCGGCCACGGCCATCTTCGCCGCGCGCGAACTCGGCCCGCAGCTGCGCAGCGTGGTGGCGATGGAGTCCTTCGACAACGCCGGCCAGGCCATCCGCACGATGGTGCCGCATATGCTGTCCAAGCCGCCGGAGCGGCTCAGTGATTACGTCGCGCTGCCGCTGGCGCGCTGGCAGTACGGCGGCCGTGGACTGGATGAGGCCATTGCCACCACCGACCGCAAGCTGGGCATTGATCTGGACAAGGTGGATGTGGGCCAGGCGCTGGCGCAGGTACCTGCCTGCGTGCTGCTGGTGCATGGCCGCGAGGATCAGCACATCCCCGTGTCGCAGGGCCGCGCCCTGGCGGCAGCGGCGCCGAACGCGCGCTACCTGGAAGTGGCCAATGAAGACCACCTGACCCTGCCGATGCGGCTGGACCGCTTGTCCGGCGTGGTCAACGACTGGTTCGCCGAAGCGGGCGATGGGCAGTGCGCGCCCGCGCCTGTGTTGGCGGCTGCGGAGTAAAGGGCTTTTACCCCTCCCCGGCCCTCCCCTCCGCCTTCGGCGCAAGGGAGGGGGAGAAGCGGTTCGCTGCGATCTGTCAGAAACCGCGATGCGCCTTTGCCCCCTCCCTTGCGCGTAGCGGAGGGGAGGGCTGGGGAGGGGTCGCTCCCAGCGCCCCCGCCGAACCTACCCCCGCACCGCCCGCATCCGCCGCGCGGCGCGATAGCCCGCCACCGCGAACACCGCCAGCCCGGCCCAGATGAAGCCGAAGCCGATCAGCCGGTCCATGCCGAACGGCTCGCGGAACACCAGCACGCCACACAGAAACTGCAGCGTCGGGCCGATGTACTGCAGCAGCCCGACCACGCTCAGCGGAATGCGGCGCACACCGTAGGTGAAGGCGATCAGCGGCACCGCGCTGACCGCGCCGGATGCCACCAGCAACACCAGCGTGCCCCAGCCCCAGGTACCGGTGAACCCACCGCCGTGGCCCGCTTCGGCCCACAGCACCCAGCCCAGCGCGGGCAGGAACAGGAACAGGCTTTCCATGCCGATGCCCGCCACCGGCTCCACCACGGTCAGCTTGCGCAGCAGCCCGTACAGGGCGAAGGAGATCGACAGGCCAATTGCGATCCACGGCACGCGCCCGCCCTGCCAGGTCAGCCACGCCACGCCCACGGCGGCCAGCGCCACCGCCAGCCACTGCAGCTTTCCCAACCGCTCGTGCAGCACCAGCACGCCGAGCAGCACGCTCAGCAGCGGGTTGATGAAATAGCCCAGGCTGGTTTCCACCACATGGCCGGCATTCACCGCCCAGATGTACAGGCTCCAGTTGAAGCCGATCACCACGCTGGCCAGCCCCAGCAGCCAGAACGTGCGCGGCACCGCGCGGATCTTCTTCAGCCACGCCACCCGCTCACGCGCGAACAGCAGGCCGAACAGCAGCACCGCACTCCACACGATGCGGTGGGCAATGATCTGGTCCGACGGCACCTGCTTGAGCAGGTGCCAGTACAGCGGGAACAGGCCCCAGATGACGAAGGCCAGGGTGGTGGCCCACAGGCCCTTGGTGTAGTCCGAAGCACTCATGTGCGGCGCAACCTTGCCAATGTGATGACCACCACGCCGAGCAGGATCACTGCCATGGCTCCCAGGTCGGCCTTGCCAAAACGCTCATGCGCCAGCCACGCGCCCAGCGCCACGGCGATCACCGGGTTCACGTAGGCATAGCTGCCGGCCAGCACCGGCCGCACGTTCTGCAGCAGCCATACATAGGCGGTGAAGGCGATGATGGAACCGAATACGGTCAGGTAACCCACCGACAGCAAACCCTGCAGGTTGGGCAGCTCATGCATGCGCTCGCCGCGCAGCAGGCCCACCGCCACCAGGATGAAGCCACCGCACAACATCTGCCCGGCCGCAGTCATGAAGGGCGATGGCAGGTCGCGCCCGCGCGACCATATCGACCCGAACGCCCAGCCCAGCGGGGCTATCAGCAACAGCACCAGCCCGGTGGGCGTGGCGGTCAGGCTGCTGCCGGCGTTGAGCCACAGCACACCGGCAAAACCAATACCGATGCCCAGCCATTCGCCCAGAGTGACCTTCTCGCCACGTATGGCCGAGAACAGCGCCATCCACAACGGCACCGAGGCCACCGCCACCGCGGCCAGTCCGGAGGACACATCGCGCTCGGCCAGCACCACCATGCCGTTGCCCAGGAACAGCAGGCACAGGCCCATCACCGCCAGCGACGGCCACTGCGCGCGGGTGGGCGCCGGCTCGCCGCGCCAGCGCAGCAGCGCGTACAGCACCCCGCCGGCAATGACGAAACGGGTGCCGGAAATCACCGACAGCGGCGGCAGGCCGCTCTGCAATGCCAGGTGGATGCCCAGGTAGGTGGAACCCCAGACCACGTAAACCAGCAGCAGGGCGACGACGACAAGACCGCCTTTCGGGGCGGCCTGTGCGGGAACGGGAGCGGACATGAAGGGGGCCGACAGGGAACGCTGCAATTCTATGGCACTGCGTGGGCACGCAGCAGTGGGGAAAACGGCAAGCTGTTTTCGGCAATCTGCACCGTTACGTGATCTTTAACCGTCCTGCGCTAGGGTCTGAACCTATTCCCCATCGCCGCGCCCCACCCCACCGGAGAACGCTGCCGCATGACTACCCCCACGGCCACTGCCCCATCCGACCGCGCCGCGCTGCGGCGTTCCATCTCCAACACCCTGAAGGGGTCGGCCGGCAATCTGGTCGAGTGGTATGACGTCTACGTCTACTCCGTGTTCGCGGTGTATTTCGAGTCGCAGTTCTTCTCCAGCCAAGATAAGAATTCCACCATCTATGTATGGGCGATCTTCGCTGCTACCTTCCTGATGCGCCCCATCGGCGCATGGTACTTCGGCCGCTTCGCCGACCGTTACGGGCGCCGGCTGGCCTTGACGGTCTCCATCTCGGTGATGGCAAGCTGCTCCTTCCTGGTGGCCATCACCCCCAGCGCCGCGCACATCGGCGGCTGGGCGGCGGGCATCCTGCTGTTCGCGCGGCTGCTGCAGGGCTTTGCCACCGGCGGCGAGTACGGCACCAGCGCCACCTACATGTCCGAGGCGGCCCTGCCCGGCCGTCGTGGTTTCCTGTCCTCGTTCCACTACGTCACGCTGGTGGGCGGCCATGTGCTGGCCCAGCTCACCCTGCTGTGCATGCTGCTGTTCTGGGACAAGACCCATGTGGCTGACTGGGGCTGGCGCGTTGCCTTCGGCATCGGTGGCATCGCCGCCATCGTGGTGTTCTGGCTGCGCCGGAGCATGGACGAATCGCTGCAGGAGTCCTCCATCGAGGCGGCCCGCAAAGGCGAGGCCAAGGCGTCCGGCTCGATGTACGAGCTGTTCGTCAACCAGTGGCGCCCGCTGCTGCTGTGCTTCCTGATCACCGCCGGTGGCACGGTGGCGTTCTACACCTACTCGGTGAACGGGCCGAAGATGATCCAGAGCGCCTTCGCCGGCAACGACGTGATGACCGGCACCCTGATCAACCTGGGTGTGCTGACCTTCCTGATGGTGCTGCAGCCGCTGGGCGGCTGGCTGTCGGACATCATCGGCCGCAAGAGCCTGCTGGTGTTCTTCGGCATCGGCGGCGTGCTCTACACCTGGACGCTGGTGACCCAGCTGCCGCAGCAGCACGATGCGGTGCGGGCGTTCCTGATGCTGGCGCTGGCCTTCGTCATCCTCACCGGCTACACCTCGATCAACGCGGTGGTGAAAGCCGAACTGTTCCCCACGCACATCCGCGCCCTGGGCGTCGGCCTGGGCTATGCGCTGGCCAACTCGCTGTTCGGCGGCACCGCACCGCTGCTGTACCAGGCCGCGCTGAAGACCGGCCATGTGGATGAATTCGCCTACTACGTCACCGCAGTCATCGCCGTATCGCTGGTGGTCTATGTGTTCTTCCTGAAGAACAAGGGCCCGAACTGGCTGGATGGCACACACAAGTAAGCAACCACGCTTCGGTAGCCCGGGTAAGCGCAAGCGCACCCGGGGCCGTTCGCGGAGAGCTCCCGGGTGCGCTGCGCTTACCCGGGCTACGCTGCTGCAGTCATCGCCGCGTCACTGGTGGTCCATGTGTTCTTCCTGAAGAACAGGGGCGCGAACTGGCTGGATGGCACACAAGTAAGCAACACGCTTCTGTAGCCCGGGTAAGCGCAAGCGCACCCGGGGCCTCCCGCGAAGAGCTCCCGGGTGCGCCGCGCTTACCCGGGCTACGCTGCTACTACGTCACCGCGGTCATCGCCGTGTCACTGGTGGTCTACGTGTTCTTCCTGAAGAACAAGGGCCCGAACTGGCTGGATGGCACACACAAGTAAGCAACCACGCTTTCGTAGCCCGGGTAAGCAAAGCGCACCCGGGGCCTTCCGCGAAAAGCTCCCGGGTGCGCTGCGCTTACCCGGGCTACGCTGCTGCGGTCATTGCCGCGTCGCTGGTGGTCCATGTGTTCTTCCTGAAGAACAGGGGCGCGAACTGGCTGGATGGCACACACAAGTGAGCAACCACGCTTTCGTAGCCCGGGTAAGCAAAGCGCACCCGGGGCCGTTCGCGGAGAGCTCCCGGGTGCGCTGCGCTTACCCGGGCTACAGGAGCTGGCTACGCCGCTGCCTCAGCGGCGCGCGGACTCGCTGGCGTTGCGGGCGGCCTCGAACTCGGCGCCCTGCTGCCATCTCGGCCACTGGCGGCTGTTGGCCAGTTCCAGGCCCAGGTCGTAGACCAGCAGCGTATCGGCGGCCAAGCCGCGGGCGTCCCACTGCGGCGACCACGCATCGCAGGGCTGGTGGTAGCAGCGCGCGAAATAGGCATCGCGCAGCGCGCGCCCTGCGGCGACACCGCCATCACGCTTGTCCAGCCCCGCACCGACGGTAATCGCCGGCACGCCCTTGCGGGCGAAGGCGAAGTGATCGGCGCGGTAGTAGAAACCGGCTTCAAGATTGGGGTCCGGCGACCAGCGGCGGCCACGCGCCTTGGCGACACGATCCACATCACCTTCCAGCGACACCCGGCCATTGCCCCAGGTGGCGATGTCGGCGGTCTCGCCGTCCGGGCTGAACATTTCGATGTTGAGCACGGCAGCGGTGGTCTCCAGCGGTGCCAGCGGGTGCGCGGCGTAGTAGCTGGCGCCCAGCAGGCCCTTCTCTTCGGCGGTCAGCGCCAGGAAGTACAGGCTGCGCTGCGGGCGCGGGCCGGCGGCGAACACGCGCGCCAGCTCCAGCACCGAGGCCACGCCGGTGGCGTTGTCGATGGCACCGTGGCGCACGGTCTGGCCGGCGACATCCGGCTCGCCAATGCCGAACGCATCCCAGTGCGCGGAGAAGATCACCGATTCCTGCGGATGCTGGCTGCCTTCAAGTTTCGCCACCACGTTGCGGCTGATCACGCGCTCGCGCTTGAGCCTGAAGTGCGTGGACAGGCGCGCGTCACCCAGCACCTTAGGCTGGAAGTCGGCCTGCATCGCCTTGCGCTTCTCGGCCTCGAAATCCAGCCCGGCGGCACTGAAGATGCGCTCGGCCAGAGCGCGCTGCATCCAGCCACGCAGCGGTGTGTGCTGGGCCAGTGCGTCGGCCTCGCTGCGTTCGATGTCGAACAGCGGCGAGGTGCCCGACGCCTTCACCGTCGCCCATGGATAGGCGGCAGGCTCGGTCTCGTGCACGATCAGCACGCCTTCGGCACCACGGCGCGCGGCTTCCTCGAACTTGTAGGTCCAGCGCCCGTAGTAGGTCACCGCGCGGCCCTCGAAGGCACCCGGTGCATCGGCCTGGAAATCGGCGTCGTTGATCAGCACCACCGCGATCTTGCCGCGCAGGTCCACGCCCTTGTAGTCGTCCCACTGCCGCTCCGGTGCGGTGATGCCGTAGCCGACGAACACCAGCGGTGCATCGGTGATCGCCACCTCGCCCTGCGGTCGCAGGCTCTGCAGGGTCACGTCCTCGCCATTGCGCAGCGGCTGCGGCTTGCCGGCCAGCGAGACACTGGCCTGTACCTCGCCCTCAACCTGCGCGCGCACCAGCGGCACTTCCTGCACCCAGCCGCCATCACTGCCACCGGGCTGCAGGCCATTGGCCTTGAACTGCTCCACCAGATAATCGACGGTGCGCTGCTCGCCCGTGCTGGCCGGCGCGCGGCCCTCGAACTCATCGGAAGCCAATACCCGCACATGCCGCGACAACGCTTCCGGATCGATGCCGCCGCCCGGCAGATCGTTCGCCGCATTGGCGATGCCGCCCACGAACAGGCAGGACGAAAGCAGCAGGATGCGCATGGGATTCACGGCGGCGACCACGGGTTGCAAAGCAGGGCCTGCAAGTTTAGTTCGATGCCGGAAATAAGGAAGGCGGCAACCAGACGAAACCGCGAATGATTCAGTGCAGGCTAATGGCCTTGCCGAGCAGATCGCATCACCCTGGTCGCACTCGTAGCCCGGGTAAGCGCAGTGCACCCGGGGCATTCCGCGAACGGCTCCCGGGTGCGCTGCGCTTACCCGGGCTACGGCATCGCTACGGCATCGCGAAGCCTAGCGCCGGTCCCGGTCCAGCCAGCACTCCAGGCCCTGCGTGTTGAGCTCGATGTCCATGCCCAGCACGCGCCGCACCATCAGCTCATCCAGCGGATTGCCGGCCTTGCGCAGCTGCGCCACATAAAGGGCGGTGAGTGCTTCGGACAGCACCGTGTGGCGATCCGGCAAGCCATCGCAGCGGCGCGCGATCAGCACCATCGCATCGATCTGTTCGTGCAGCTGCGCCGCCAACCGTGCCGCATCACCCACGCGGCCATAGTGGGTGAGGTACATCCCGTCGGGCGCGTTCTGCATCAGCCGGTCGATGGAGGCATGCAGCGCCTCCGGGTCGAACTGCACCGGCGAGGAGGTGGGAATGATGAAGGACCCATGTGGGCCATCCAGCTCGCGGTAGGACAGGCCGAACGTGTCACCCGTGAACCAGCTGCGGCTGGTTTCATCCCAGATGCAGTTGTGGTGGCGCGCATGCCCGGGCGTATCGATGCACAGCAGTTCGCGCCCGGCCAGCGACACGCGATGGCCATCCTCCGCCACCACCACCCGCTCGGCCGGCACCGGCACGATCTGCCCGTAGCTGCGCGCCATCTCCTGCTCGCCATAGACAGCGGTGGCGCCCGCCACCAGCCGCTCGGGGTCGATCATGTGCGGCGCGCCACGCGGATGCACCACCAGCCGCGCATCGGGCAGCTGCTGCATCAATGCGCCGGCACCACCGGCGTGGTCCAGATGCACATGGGTGAGGATCAACCAGTCGATGTCCGCCGGCTGCAGGCCCGCCTGCGCGGCGCATTCCAGCATCCGTGGCACGGCCAGCGTGGTGCCGCAGTCGATGAAGGCGCCGCGCCCGTCCTGCACCACCAGATAGGCGGCATCGAAATGATCGCGCTGGAACGCGGTGTCGATGGTGTGGATGCCATGTTCAACGGCCATCAGCGGAACTCCTCGGGAACCGCCTTCGATCCTGCCAGCGCATGCCGGCAGGCTCAACCACGACCTTGGTTGCAGATGCGCTTAGCCGCGCAGCACACGTGGGCGCAGCATCAGCGCCATCACCATCACCGCCAGGAAGCCGCCGTAGGCGTACAACACGGCCATGATCTGCTTCCACAGGCCATCGGCCATCTCCGCCGCACCCACGCGGTAGCCCCAGTGCATCATGCCGGCGCTGACCAGCAGGGCCAGCACCAGCATGGTGCTGTCGAACACGGTGCGCGCACGGGTGCGCGGCTGGCGCGGAAACCACCAGTACAGCGCACCCATCACGCAGAACCAGGGCAGGAACAGCAGCAACGACAACCATGCCATCAATGTGTTCTCCGCCCGGGTGGGATCAGTCCTTGGCCGCCGCGTCGCGCAGTGCCTGCAATGCCGCCAGCACCGGCTCCACTTCGGTTTGCAGCTTGAACAGCTCGCTCTGCAGCGCATCGCCCTGCTCGGCCTGCTTGATCACCGCGATCAGCTGGCCTGCATCGCGCGGCGAATCAAAGCCCTCGCTCTGGATCAGCAGCTCACCCTCGCCATCGAGCAGCTTGAAGTAGAAGCGGCCATCCTTCTCGCGGTACTGCTTGAACAGCGGCAGCGCGGCCTTGCTTGCGGCCTCGGCGCCGGGCTTGTCGTTGTGCTTGTCGCCGGCGGCGGACAGGTCACGCAGGCCCACCGCATGGCGCAGTTCCTTGAGCAGCGGAATGGCGAACTGCTCGCGCAGCTGCTGGCCGCGCCTGCGCAGGATGGCCTCGATCTTCTCCGGCTCGGCCATCAACGCGTTGTAGCGTTCGCGCAGCGGCGACAGCTCGCCATCGATGCGCTCGAACAGCTGCTGCTTGGCATCGCCCCAGCTGATGCCCTCGGCGAACGCCTTGGCGAAAGCCGCGGTCTGCTCCGGCGTGGCGAAAGCCTGGTACATCTGGAACAGCGCCGAGCCCTCGGTGTCCTTGGACTCGCCCGGCGCACGCGAATCGGTGACGATGGAGAACACCAGCTTCTTCAGCTCCTCGCGCGGCACGAACAGCGGAATGGTGTTGTGGTAGCTCTTGCTCATCTTGCGGCCATCAAGGCCGGCGAGCGTGGCCACCTGCTCGTCGATGATCACTTCCGGCAGCGCGAAATACTCCTTGCCGTAGATGTGGTTGAAACGCTGCGCGAAATCGCGCGCCATCTCGATGTGCTGGATCTGGTCGCGGCCCACCGGCACCTTGTTGGCGTTGAAGATCAGGATGTCGGCGGCCATCAGCACCGGGTACATGAACAGCCCGGCGGTGACGCCTGCATCGTCGTCCAGCTGCTCCTCGCGGTTCTTGTCCACCGCCGCCTTGTAGGCATGGGCGCGGTTGAGGATGCCCTTGCCGGCCACCACGGTCAGGAACCACATCAGCTCGGTGGTTTCCGGAATGTCGCTCTGCCGGTAGAACCACACCTTGTCCGGGTCCAGGCCACAGGCCAGCCAGCTGGCGGCGATTTCCAGGGTCGAACGCTGGGTGCGCTCGGGCTCCTGCGCCTTGATCAGGCTGTGCAGGTCGGCCAGGAAGAAGAAGCTCTCGATGTCCGAGGCCTGGCTGGCGGCGATGGCCGGGCGGATCGCACCGACGTAATTGCCCAGATGGGGGGTGCCGGAGGGGGTGATGCCGGTAAGGACGCGGGTAGTCATGAACGAAAACGTGACGGGGGAATGAACCGGACCAGTGTAACCCCCATGGCCGGGCGCTGCCGGCAACCCCATTGGCCGCCCCCGTCCGTTCATGGCTGTGTACCCCGCCAAGGAGCGCCGCCATGTACCGCCTGTGTGCCAGTGTCCTGTCCGTCATCGCCCTGTGTGGTTTCCGGCCCATGCCGCCGCCGGACGCGCCGGTGGAGCTGTCCGTCATCGACCGCGACGAAGGCGGCGAGCTGGACCAGTACCCGCACCTTGGCCAGCGCTGGGTGGCCGGTGCCCCCGGCCACCGCTACAGCGTGCAGCTGCGCAACCGCACCGGCGAGCGCGTGCTGGTGGTGCTGTCGGTGGACGGCGTCAACGCCATCACCGGCCAGACGGCTTCGCCGGAGCAGTCCGGCTATGTGCTGGAGCCGTGGCAGAGCAGCGAGATCACCGGCTGGCGCAAATCCAACGACGAGGTGGCGCAGTTCGTGTTCACCCGCCAGGGTGACAGCTACGCCAGCCGTACCGGCCGCCCGGCCAACGTGGGCGTGATCGGCATTGCGGTGTTCCAGCAGGCCCGGCGCATCGTGTACGACGACGTGCGTCCAGTGCCGATGCCACCGCCGCACCGCCCCATGCCGCGCGCGATGTCGCCTCAGGCCGAGGCGCGCGCCGACAGCAGCGCCGCCGCCGAGGTGGCCGCCGCCCCGGCGATGCGCGGCGCCGATGCCAGTGCCAACCGCCAGCGGCTGGGCACCGGCCACGGTGAGCGCGAATGGTCCAGCTCGTCGCTGACCAGCTTCCAGCGCGCCACCCGCAGCCCGGTGCAAGTCAGCGAGGTACGTTACGACGCGCGTGCGCGGCTGGTGGCGATGGGCGTGCTGCCGCGTTGGCAGCAGCCGCGTGCGCAGGGCACGCCGCAGGCGTTCCCGGGTGGGTTCGTTCCGGATCCATGAAGTGGTTTCCGTAGTCCGGGTAAGCGCAGCGCACCCGGGGTGGCGGGGGACCCACACGGCTTCGGTTCCCCCTCTCCCCGGCCTTCGCCTGCGAGCCTGGTCGCCGTCGAATCTCAGCAGAACTGGCAGGAGCCGGCAAGGCGTGGATCACGCCCTTCTTCCGTTTGCGGGATCTGCAGCGCCCTTTTGGGGAAAGGTGTGCCGAAGGGTGGATGAGGGCGCTATGGGCGTTTTGGGATTGAAGTCCACTTCAGGTCGCTACCCCCAGTGCATTCATTCCATCCGGCTCTTCGTTGCCCTCACCCCAACCCCTCTCCCGCACGCGGGAGAGGGACTCTCAGCTGAGAGTTGATGCTCATGAGGTCCTGCGAGGGGAGAGGGTGGGCTCATCTGCGGGGCTGAGATGCCCGCCCATTCAAGCTGCAAAGGAAAAGAAAGGGCCACGCGATGCGTGGCCCTTCCAGGGTGATGCGCTTACCGCCGATCAGCGGTAGTCAGGGTCGTCGCGCAGGGCTTTCTCGAAGTCGCGCACCTCGGTTTCAGCGCGGTCCTTGGCCCAGCCATAACGCTCCTGCAGGCGGCCGGCCAGATATTCGGCATTGCCTTCGGCAACCTTGAAGTCATCGTCGGTAAGGTCGCCCCACTTTGCCTGAGCCTTGCCCTTGAGCTGGGTCCACTTGCCGGAAATGATGTCTTTGTTCATCACGTTGCTCCTGTATGGGTTGCGAGTACAGCGCCATGTTGCGCAGGACCATCCTGCCTATCGTCTTGTTGTCGCCGAGTACACGAAATGTGTGCGGATGCCCACGTTGGTGAACGTGGCTTCAGCAAACCTCCAGGGGCAGCAACGGAAAAGGCCGGCAATGCCGGCCTTTTCCTTCACGCATGCGCAGCCCGAATGGGCTGGGCATCAGTTGCGTGCGGCGTCTTCCACCTTCTCGCCCGCCTTCTGCACATCCTTGCCGGCACCGGCAACGGTGTTGCAGCCGGCCAGCATGGCAACGGAAAACATCGACAGCAGCATCAGGGCAACCAAACGTTTCATGATTCTTCTCCTGTGGTTAGTTCATCTATTCATGTTGCGGCACCACAACGGCACCGCCGGGTGATCAGCACTTGCCGTCGCTGCAATCCTGCGCCTTGTCTTCCACCTTTTCACCCGCTTTCTGCATGTCCTTGCCGGCACCGGCAACGGTATTGCAGCCGCTGAGCATACCCACAGAGAACATACCCAACAGGCCCAACATCAGCACCTTCTTCATCCCGCATTCTCCTTCGCTGCAGTTGGCGGGTCGCGGTGATGGGGCTCCACCACCGCACCCGCGTGTGGACAGGAATCTGGCCGTTTTCACGTGCATTGCGCGTGAACGCCGCCAATTCACGTTCAGCTAGTTGGTGAATTCGTTAATCACGCATGAGGGTGGATTTGCCGAACAGGCTCTCCACCAGGTCTACCGCCAGCTCAGCGGTGCGGTTCTGGTGGTCCAGCAGGGGGTTCAGTTCAACGATGTCCAGCGAGCCCATCAGGCCGGTGTCGGCAATCATCTCCATCACCAGCTGCGCCTCGCGGTAATTCACCCCGCCGGGCACGGTGGTGCCCACGCCCGGTGCGATGCTCGGGTCCAGGAAATCCACGTCGAAACTGACGTGCAGGTGGGTGTTCTCATCGATGCCGTCCAGCGCCGCTTCCATGGTGCGCTTCATGCCCGCTTCGTCGATGTAACGCATGTCGTAGACATCGACATGATGGGTCTTGATCAGGCGCTTCTCCTCCGGGTCCACCGAGCGGATGCCTATCTGGTGGACCTGGCGTGGCGAAATGGCAGGGAAATCACCGCCGCCCAGCCGGGTCAGCGCATCCGGGCCCAGGCCGCACAGGCAGGCCACCGGCATGCCGTGGATGTTGCCTGAAGGAGTCACATCGGAGGTGTTGAAATCCGAGTGCGCGTCCAGCCACAGCACACGCAGTTCCTTGCCCTGCTCACGGCACCAGCGCGCCACGGCGACGATGGAGCCGATGCCCAGGCAGTGATCGCCACCGAGCATGATGGGCAGGCGGCCTTCGCTCAGTTCGGCGTAACTGGCTTCCATCAGCGCGTGGTTCCAGGCCACCACTTCGTCCAGGTGGCGGTAGCCCTCCACCGGCCCGGTCCACGGGTTGCGCGGCCCCTGCAGGTTGCCCACATCACGCACGTCCACGCCACGCGCGGCCAGCGCCTCGGGCAGGCCCGCGATGCGCAATGCCTCCGGCCCCAGCCGTGCCCCACGATGGCCGGCCCCCACGTCCGTAGGTACACCGATCAGGGAAACCGGGCGCGAACTGACCATACTGCCTCCGTTGCAAATGAAAATAGTCTAGCCCTCGCATGTGGGTGCGGCCTGCGGCGGTGCAGCATCGACCGTGGCGCAACCTACTGCGTATTTGTTGCAGGAACATGCCGGCCACTGCCTGCGTGGGCGCGGTGCGTTTGCTCTTCCATGCCGGGACGGCTGCGCCACCGGTTGCATCGATGCGGAGCGCGCACCAACCGTGGATGCGATGCGCACGACATGCTCGCGATCACGCTTTGACCGCGTGCAGCAGCACTGCACTGCAACACAATTGTAAAGCGCGCTTTGACACAGTTTTTTACCGTCTTGTGGCGCGCGAATCCCGCTTGCAATTATTGCCGCAACGGCGCGTCGCCCTTTGGCGATGGCTTGATTCACCGGCCGCATCTGGCCCCGATGGCATGCATATGGAATGGACCTGGGAGGATCATGGGCAAGGAACCCCTTGCTGCACGCCCGCAACCGGAAATCCAGATAAGCAACTGGGGGGTTCGATTCGGGCCGAAGCATCTGCTCAAGGGAATAACACTCTCACTTGAGGCACCCGGCATCACCGTCCTGATGGGGCCTGTCGATGCCGGGAAAACCATCCTGCTCTGGGCCATTGCGGGCCAGATGAGCAGCTATGGCCTGTATGAAGGAAACATCCTCATCAGGGGCGTGGACACCCAGGCCTCGACACCCCTGGCTGCCCTGGTGCAGCAGCAGTCACACGAGTTGGCGTTCACCGTCGGCGAAATGCTGGAAGGCGCACTGCGCACGCACGATGCCGCGTCCACCTCCACCCCCAGGGAGAAGGCCTGCCTGCTGCTGCACGCACTGGGCCAGACCGATCTGCTCCCGCATATGGACAGCCACCTGTTCACCCTCCCCGGCCCGCTGCTGCGGCGTGCGCAGATCATCCGCGCTGCAGCAACCGGCAGCCGCGTACTGCTGATAGACGAACCCACCACCGGGTTGGAACCGGAAGAAGCCAGCGACGTACTGGCGTTGATCCGCCAGTTGGCCAGGGAGCGCTGCTGCCTGGTGGTGCTGCGCAACCAGGACCACGCGCGGGATATCGCCGACCGGGTGATTCTGCTGGCTGGCGGCCGGGTGCAGGTGGACATGGAGGGTGAAGCCTTCTTCCGCAACGACCAGGAACATGCCGTGCTCAGCCAGTTCCTGCGCACCGGCAACTGCACCGTACCCGTGCCAGGCGACGTGCCAGGCGATATGCCGCTGGATGCGGACGATCATGCAGCGGCACCGGTCGTGGCTGAAAGCCAGGGCCCGCACGGCTTCCACTGGCTGGTGCCGGGCAGGCTGGCCGGCTGCCTGATGCCCGGCCTGGGCCAGCCACTGGAGCAGGAACTGGCCCTGCTGCAGGCCGTGGGCGTCACGGTACTGGTCAATCTGACCGAAACAGCCATGCGGCAGCCCGCCGTCACTGCTGGCTGGCCCAGAAGCATCCATATCGGCGCACAGGGCCATGACCTGCCCCACCTGGAGTGGGTCAAGCAGTTGCTGGCCCGCATCGAACAGCTCATCGCCCAGGGCGAGGTGGTTGCGGTGCATGGGCTGGGCGGGCTGGCACGCACCGGCACAGTACTTGGCGCGTGGCTGATCAAGGAGGGCCTCGCGACCGATGCCGCGCTGCAGTATCTGCGGGGCATCGAACCGGGCTTTGTGCAGACCCGGGTGCAGAAGGAATTCCTGCGCAGGCTGGAAGCCAGTCTGCGGCCCCCGCACCCACCTGGAGCCTGAGTTGGCCGCTTCATCCAGCCCCGGAACACAACAGGCAAGGGAGCCAGAGATGCCTTTTCCTACCATCCATCAGCTGCTTGGCGGGCAGTCGCCCGACAGCGCGCCCTGCACAGTGCTGCTGACCCTGTCCCCGCCGCATCCGCCGCCCATGCTGTCGGATGGCTTGGTTGCACCTGCAACTTCAAATGCCCCCGCTGCCATGAATGCGCGCATGATGGTGCTGCTCCCGGCCGGCCGCCCTCTCCGGTCTGCCGGGAAGGACAGGCCAGCCTGGTACCGGCGCCCCGGCGCGCGCACTCGCTACCTGGCCCCCTGTCCGCTCCATGGCGGGGCGTACCCCGAGCCATGCAATGGCACCGGTCCGGTAGCGAACCCGCTACCGGAATCTGGTGCAGGCCAACGCGCGCCCGGCCATGCCGGTCATTGAGTGTGCGGTGCAGGTACGGGAGCCGGGAGCTTCCGCCGGATGAATTTTTTTCAATGCCGCCCTGCGGGGTGGCAGCCGGGAGGTCATTCCAGGGCCGTTGATGCGCTGCCGCCGTTACCGCACGCATCAACCACGAATCGTTCGCCAGCCTCGCTACGGAGGTAAGTCCATGGCGTTCTCCAAACTCCCCCAGCTTGCCTGGTTCACGTTGATTGCCGAGCACCGCAGCCTGACCAAGGCCGCAGCCGAACTTGGCGTCTCGCGCGCGGCGCTGTCGCAGAGCCTGAAGGCACTGGAACAGCAGCTCAACGTGAAACTGATCTACCGCACGACCCGCAGCATGTCCCTGTCCGAGGAGGGCAGGCAGCTGTACGAACTGCTGCGGCCGGCCTTCAGCACCATCAAGCAGGCGGTGCACAGCGTCAATGATGCCAGCGCCACGCCGTCGGGCATTCTCAGGATCAACACCTCGCGCGTGGCGGCGCGGCTGTTGATCGAGCCGTACATGCTCGAACTTTTCAGCAGGCACCCGAAGCTGAAACTGGAGTTCATCATGGACGATGGCCACGCCAACATCATCGCCGAAGGCTGCGATGCGGGCATACGGCTTGGCCACGCGCTGCCGCCGCACATGGTCGCGGTGCCGGTGTCACCGCCGCTGCAGCTGGTGGTGGCCGCCTCTGCACGTTACATCGAACGGCACGGCGCGCCGCGCACGCTGGCCGATCTGTCCACACACAACTGCATCGGCTACCGCGATGCCGTCACCGGTGCTGTCCAGCCGTGGGGCTTCGACGAACCAGGACAAGCCGCCCAGGCCTTCAGCATCGAGCCGCAGGGCAGCCTGATCAGCAACGATGACGACTGCCTGGTACGCGCGGCTCTGTCCGGGCTGGGCATCATCCAGCACCTTGACCTTGCACTGGCCCCGCACCTGGCCAGCGGTGCGCTGGTGCGCCTGCTGCCCCAGTGGAGCCGGCCGTTCCCCGGCTACTACATGTACGCGCCCTCGCGCGACAAGATGCCTTCCAAGGTGCGCGCCCTGATGACCTTCCTCACCGAGAAGCGCGACGCGGGGTGATGGCGGCAGCCGCCTAGGCCACCTTTTCCAGGATCAGCAGCAGCGCCATGACCCCGGCCATCAGCGCCACGAACACGATGCCCCAGCCACGGCCAATACCGCCGCGCTTGCGGAACAGCCAGTTCAACACCGCCACGGCCACCATCGGCACCACCAGCACCGCGATCAGCAGCACCCATACCGAAATGCCTGAAGTCATCATCCTGCCCCTGTTGTCCGCACCCCGGCCCGGGTGCCACGCCGCACCGGAGTGAGCCCGGCACAGGTGCAGAGTGCGCCGCGCGCCACGCGGCGGCATTGATGCGGATCAACGCGGTGCCGCGCACCGCCGGGCCCGCAAAGGCGCCGGCCATCACAGACGGCGCCTGCCGCGCGCTGGAATCCACCCGGCTTGACCTTCGTCATGGAGGCCTCTTCGGGGCCCGCCGATGATGCGCGCGATCCTCCCGGAGAGACACGTCATGAATTCAACGCGCAAGTTGTGGGTGGGGCTGGCTGCCCTGCTCATTGCTTCGTTCGCCGTCCTGTTATGGGTCGGCAGCGAAGTGCACCGCCAGGCTCCACCGCTACCAGAAAAGGTACTCACCGAAGACGGCACGGTGGTCTATACCCGCAAGGACATCGAGACCGGCCGCCAGGTATGGCAGTCCATCGGCGGCCAGCAGCTGGGCTCTATATGGGGCCACGGCGGCTACGTGGCACCTGACTGGGGTGCCGACTGGCTGCACCGCGAAGCCGAGGCCGTGCTGGACATATGGGCCAAGCGCGACGCCGGCGTGGACAGCTACAAGCAGCTGGATGAGGCCACCCAGGCGGCCTACACCAAGCGCGTGCAGCAGCTGATGCGCCCCAACACCTACGACGCCGCGAACGACACGGTAGTGGTGAGCGCGGACCGTGCCGCCGCCATCGCGCAGGTTGCCTCGCACTATGTCGATCTGTTCGGCAACGAGCCGAATTCGGCCACGCTGCGCGAAGCCTATGCGATGCGCAACAACACCGTGCCCGATGCCGAACACCGCCGCCAGATGGCCGCCTTCTACTGGTGGGCCGCGTGGGCATCGGTGACCGAGCGCCCGGATTCGACCATCAGCTATACCGCCAACTGGCCGGCCGATGATCTGGTGGGCAATACGCCGCCGCCGAGCGCCTTCATGTGGACGGTCTTCAGCTTCCTGTTCCTGATCGCCGGCGTGGCGCTGCTGGGTTGGCACTACGCCGTCAATCACGGCGACGAAATGGCACCGGTGCTGCCCAAGAGCGACCCGCTGGCCAAGATCAGGATCACCCCGTCCATGCGCGCCACCGCCAAGTATTTCTGGGTGGTCATCGCCTTGTTCGTGGTGCAGATACTGCTGGGCGCCATCACCGCGCACTACCAGGTGGAAGGCCAGGAAGCCTATGGCTTCGCGCTGGCCGACGTGCTGCCCTACTCGCTCACCCGTACCTGGCACACGCAGCTTGCAGTGCTGTGGATCGCCACCGCGTGGCTGGGCATGGGCCTCTACATCGGCCCGGCCATTTCCGGGCATGAACCAAAGTTCCAGCGCCTCGGCGTCAACTTCCTGTGGACCTGCCTGTTGATCATCGTGGTCGGTGCCTTCGCCGGCCAGTGGTTCGCGGTGATGCAGAAGCTGGGCCTGAAGTACAACTTCTGGTTCGGCCACCAGGGCTGGGAATACGTGGACCTGGGCCGCTTCTGGCAGTGGTTCCTGTTCGTCGGCCTGTCGCTGTGGCTGGTGCTGGTGGGCCGTGCGCTGTGGCCGGCCATCCGGCATGGCGGTGAGTCGCGCTCCATCGTCACCCTGCTGTTCCTCTCCACCGTCGCCATCGGTCTGTTCTATGCCGCCGGCCTGATGTGGGGCGAGCACACGCACCTGTCCATGGTCGAGTACTGGCGCTGGTGGGTGGTGCACCTGTGGGTGGAAGGCTTCTTCGAGGTCTTCGCGGTCGCGGTGATCGCCTTCCTGTTCACCCGCCTGGGCATGCTGCAGACGCGCTCGGCCACGGTGGCGGTGCTGTTCGCCACCATCGTGTTCATGGCCGGTGGCGTGCTGGGCACGCTGCACCACCTGTACTTCGCCGGCACGCCGACGGCGGTGATCGCACTGGGTGCCAGCTTCTCGGCACTGGAAGTGGTGCCGCTGGCCTACGTGGGCTTCGAGGCGTACCACAACTGGAAGATGGGCAAGGCCACGCCGTGGATGCAGCGTTACCGCTGGCCGATCATGTTCTTCATCGCGGTGGCGTTCTGGAACCTGGTGGGCGCAGGCCTGTTCGGCTTCCTGATCAACCCGCCGCTGCCGCTGTACTACATGCAGGGCCTGAACCTGACGCCCAACCATGGCCACACCGCGCTGTTCGGCGTGTACGGCATGCTCGGCATCGGCCTGATGCTGTTCTGCCTGCGTGGCCTGAAGCCGGATGTGGTGTGGAACGAGAAGCTGCTCAAGACCTCGTTCTGGACGCTCAACATCGGCCTGGCCGGCATGTCGCTGCTGACCCTGCTGCCGCTGGGCATCCTGCAGCTCAACGCCGCGCTCAAGCATGGCTACTGGTATGCGCGCTCGGCCGAGTTCATGCAGCAGCCGATCGTGGACATGCTGGTGTGGATGCGCGTCCCGGCGGACACGCTGTTCACCGTAGGCGCGCTGTCGCTGGTGTGGTTCGTGGCCAGCCTGTGGCTGGCACCGCGCCGCGAGCCGGCAGCGGCCACACTGGCCGGCGAAGGCTGAGCAGAGGCATCTGCGTTACCGGCTGGCGCCCGCAGGGTTCAGGCGCCAGCCTCCAGGCAGTAACAAAGAGAGCCGCTTGCGCGGCTCTCTTTCGTTCTGGCTGCCCCGAAGTACCCGGGGCGGGTGCCGGCTCAGGGCGAGCAGCTGCCGCAGCACTCGCTGGGCTTGAGCTCCTGCGGCTCGCTGGCAGCGGGGGCGGCGTGGCCGCCAACATCCTTGAGAATAGCGTTCACCCGCTCGCTGGACAGCGTGGTTGCCACCAGCAGCCGGCCGGTGCCGGCCTCGATGGTGACTTCCGCGTCCGGGTCCCAGGCGCGCAGGGCCTCGGTCATGGCCTGCTGGCGCTGCTCGGTGGTGGTGTGGGCTTGGTCGTTCATGGGCTACCTGCTTGGTTCACGGTTCATGCGCGGGGGCACGGTGTAGCGACTGTAGGAGCCGGCCTGCAGGCCGGCCTTGACCCGGGTCAAGCGCGGCGCAGACAGCCGAAGCGGCGCCATATGACCCACGTCAAGGAGATCGGCACCCGCCAACGGCAGACTGGGCACCATGAAACCGAACTCCCGCTCCAGGCTCTGCCACCGCCAGACCACGCTGCCCTACCCCTCTGCCAGCTGCATGCGGGGGGGCGCGGCATGAACGCCCTGATGGCCTACTACCCCGAGATCAAGCTCGCCCATACCACCGCCGTGATGACCAGCGGCAGCCTGTTCGCGCTGCGTGCCGCAGGGCTGCTGGCCGGCATGCGCTGGCCGCGCGCGGCGGTGGTCCGCTACGTCAGCTACACCGTTGATACCGCGCTGCTCACTGCCGCGCTGATGCTGTTGACCATGCTGCCCGCGGCGCTGTTCGCCAATGGCTGGCTGTGGGTGAAGCTGGTGCTGGTGGTGATGTATATCGGCTTCGGCATCGCCGCCTTCCGTGCCTCGCGCGGCGTGCTGGCGCGCGTAGCCCTTATCACCGCCGCGCTGGCCTGCTTCCTGCAGGCCTATGGCATTGCCCGCGCCCATCACCCGCTGGGCTGGCTGTTGTGGCTGGGCGGCTGAGCCCCCAGCTGGTTCCGCCCGTTGCAGGCGGAACCGGCCTGCGCGGCTTCAGTAGCGCAGGTTGAGCTTCACCCAGGCCGTGCGGCCGGGCTCGTTGATGCGTACCGGCTCGGCCGGGTAGCCGAAGGCGCTGTTGCCGCCCAGGTTGAGGTGCTCGCTGTAGGCGCGGTCGAACAGGTTGTCGATGCCGGCGGTGAGCTGCAGCTGGTCGTTGAACCGGTAACCGCCGTTGAGCGAGAACACGGCAAAGCCGGCACTCCTGCCCAGATCACGGCCCACCACATTGCCCTGGGTGGTACTGACCCGGCTCTGGCTGCCAACCACACGCAGCAGCGTGCCCCATGTCCACTTGCCCTGTTCGCGGCTGCTGGAGAACCGTGCTTCCAGTGGCGGCATCTGCGGCAGCGGCGTGCTGCTGTCGCGCACCTCGCCCCATGCGTGCGACAGCACGCCGGAGAGCTTCCAGCCCTCGGCCGGGCGCCAGTCGATGCCCGCCTCGCCGCCACGGATGGCCGCGTCCACGTTGCGCGCGCGCGTGCTCTTGCCCATGGGCCCCTGCATGTAGTCGAACAGGATGAAATCCTGCACCCGCCCTTCATACAGCGATGCCCACGCATCGACCTTGCTGCCCTTGTACTGCACGCCGATGTCCAGCTGCGTGGTGCGTTCGGGCTGCACGCCGGCAAAGGCATTGGCCGTGCCCACGGGGCCCTGTGTGGGCGAGAACAGCTCCCAGTAGTCGGGCATGCGCTCGGTGTGGCCAATGCCTACATAGCCGCCCCAGCGGCCGCCCATGTCGTACTCGTAGCGCACAAAGCCACTGGGCAGCGTTTCCTCACGCTCCATGCCGGCTGTCGGGTTGGGCATGGGCATCATGCCACCGGTGCTCAGGCGCAGGTCGCGTGCCTGCGCACGGTCAACGCGCAGGCCGCTCATCAGGTGGTGCTTGTCGGTCATGTGCCAATGTGATTCGGCAAACACGCCCCAGGCATCGAATTTGGCATCCACCGTCCACGGCAGGGCAAGGTAGGCACCACGGCCCGGCCCACTGCGCCGGCTGTGGCGGCTGCCGCGCTGGTCGATACCGGCGGTCACCTCCCAGTTGCCGGCCTGCCAGGTGCCGGCCATGCGCCCGCCGCGCGTGCGGTGGGCCACGTTACTGGCACGCGGCATGGGCATGCTGCCGGTCGGGTCCGGGCTGCGCAGGGAATAGTTGTCCATCACGTGGTCAACATCGTTCTGGTAGAGGTTGGCCACCACCGCATCCAGCACGCCGCCCATGTTCTTCTTCTCGAAGCGAAGGCCGAAGCTGTCGCGGCGGAACTGTGCACCGTCCATGCCGCGGCCCGCATAGCGCGCCTGCGCATCACCGATGCCCGCGCTGGCCTCCAGCACGGTATCGGCATCGGGCGTCCAGCCTATGGCGGCATCGGCGTTCCACTTCTTCCATGTGGAAGGCACTACATCGCCGTTGCCGTCGTGGTAGTCATCGGCTTCGGAGCGGTTGGCCGATACGCGTGCGTAGCCGCGCGGCGTACCGGCGCTGATGTCCAGCACCTGGTCATTACGGTTGCGGCTGCCGGCAAGCAGGCTTCCCGATGCCTGCACGCCCGGCTCGTTGAAGTACGGCACCTCGCGCTCGAAGCGCACCGTACCGGCCGACGCACCACCCCCCCAAAGCACGGTCTGCGGGCCCTTGATGACCACCAGCCGGTCATAGGTTTCAGGGGCGATGTAGGACAGCGCGTTGTCCATGCGCGAAGGGCATGCGCCACTCATCGCGCCATCGTTGGTCATCAGGTTGATGCGCGAACCAAACATGCCACGCAGCACCGGGTCACCATTGGTGCCACCACTGCGCAGCGTGGCAAAGCCAGGAATCGTCTTGAGGTAGTCGGCACCATCGCTGGCCGGCACCGGCTGCCGTGGCAGCTTGGGGTCGGTGACGAACGTGGTGGCCATCACCGGTGCGACCGCCACTACGACCACGCCATCCAGCGTCGTCGGTGGCGGCTGCGCATGCGCCGGGTTGTGCGTTTCCTGTGCGTGTGCGGCGGCCACATTGGCCAGCGTACCGATCAGGGCCAGAGCAAGCAGATTGCGTTTCATGGGGGCTTCCCGCCTTGGTTGATGCCTGCATTCTGGTGGCGCATATCGACCAGGGGATGCGACGCAATGTCGCATGAAGAGTGCTGGTTGACTTTGATCAAGCGTCCTGCATCAAGGCCTGATTCGGCACATGCGGATTGATTCAAGTCAAAGCAGCCGGCACGGCCCCTTTTCACCATGGACTCACCCACCAACGACCCCTAGAGGGAGTGCGCCGTGAAACACCTGCACCGCCAACTGCTCGCCTGCGCCCTTGCCAGTGGCATCGCCGCGCTGTTCGCCGCCCCTGCTTTCGCCCAGAAGATTGCCCCTGCCGGCGAAACCATCCATGCCGTGCTTACCGCGCCACCAATGGTACCGGCACCGCTGACGCGCAAGACGCCAGCCCACGTCGTGGTCGATCTGGAAATGATCGAGAAGGACATGCGCATGGCCGATGGCGTCACCTACAACTTCTGGACCTTCGGCGGCACGGTGCCAGGCAGCTTCATCCGTGTGCGCAAAGGCGACACGGTGGAGTTCAAGCTTAAGAACCGCCACGACTCGCACATGGCCCACAACATCGACCTGCATGCCGTCACCGGCCAGGGCGGTGGTGCCGAGGCAACGTTCACGCTGCCGGGCCATGAAACGCAGTTCACCTTCAAGGCACTCAACCCGGGCCTGTACATCTACCACTGCGCCACGGCACCGGTTGGCATGCATATCGCCAACGGCATGTACGGGCTGATCCTGGTGGAGCCGGAGGAAGGCCTCTCACCCGTGGACAAGGAGTTCTACTTGGTACAGGGCGATTTCTACACCGAAGGTGAGTACGGCGCGCCCGGCCTGCAGCCTTTCAGCCTGGAAAAAGCCATCGACGAGCACCCCACCTACGTGGTGTTCAACGGCTCGGTGGACGCCCTGCAGGGTGACAACGCACTGACGGCCAAGGCCGGCGAGAAGATCCGCATCTTCGTCGGCAACGGCGGCCCCAACCTGGTGTCCAGCTTCCACGTCATCGGCGAGATCTTCGACAAGGTCTACACCGAGGGTGGCAGCAAGTTCCAGGAGAACGTGCAGACCACGCTCATCCCCGCAGGTGGCTCGGCCATCGTCGAGTTCAAGGCGGACGTGCCGGGCAACTTCGTGCTGGTGGACCACAGCATCTTCCGCACCTTCCACAAGGGCTCGCTGGGCATCCTGAAGGTGGAGGGCGACAAGAACCCGGCCATCTACACCGGCCAGCAGCACGACATCGAGTACCCCGAAGCGGTACCCGCTGCCAGCAAGTGAGGCCACGATGAAACGGACCCTGCCTTCGGCGGTACTGCTGGCCCTGCTCTCACTGGTGCCGGCACTGGCCGCCACCGGTGACAGCAGCAACAGCTACGTGCGTGTGGAAGGCAACGATTTCCGTTCGTCGGTGCGCTTCGAGGAGAGCACCCGCCTGGTGCGGGTGCCCACCTTCATGCTGATGGAACGGCCGGTGAGCAACCGCGATTTCGCCACCTTCCTGGCCCGCCAGCCACAGTGGCGCCGCGACCGCATTCCTGCGGTGTTCGCCAGCCCCGGCTATCTGGGCCACTGGCCAGATGCCGAAGGACCGGCTGCCGGGGTACAGGCCGATGCACCGGTGGTGCATGTGAACTGGTATGCCGCCGATGCCTATTGCCGCGATCAGCAGGCGCGACTGCCAAGCTTCATCGAATGGGAGTTTGCCGCTGCCGCCGACGCCACGCGCCTGGATGCGCGCGACGACCCGGCCTGGCGCATGCGCCTGATCAGCGATGGCACCCAGCGCGCGATGGATGCGGCAGCCGATGCGGTACCCAACGCCTACGGCATCCGTGGCCTGCATGGCGCGTACTGGGAATGGACCGAGGACTTCGCCTCCCTGCTGGGCGATGGCGACCGCCGTGGCCAGCAGGACGGCGACGCACTGCGCTACTGCGGTGCAACCGCCTTGAGCTTCTACGACCCCGGCGACTACGGGGTGGTCAAACGTTTCGTACTGCTGTCCGCACTTCAACCCAACGCGACGCTCGGAAACCTTGGTTTCCGTTGCGCAAGGAGTACCCCATGAAACCGCTGCACTCGTTCTACCTGCTGGCAATGGCCATGTCCGTCACCAACCTGCTGCACGCCCAGCCACTGCCGGGTGAATCGGTCTACCACCTGCATGCAACCCTGCAGGATGCCGAGGCCAGCCAGGCAACCTGGGCATCACTGCGCGGCAAGCCGCGCGTGGTGTCGATGATCTATACCAACTGCCACTTGATGTGCCCGTTGATCGTGGAAAACGCCAAGGCCGTGCAGAAACAATTGACACCGGATGAACGCGCACGTCTGGCGCTGACCATGGTCAGCATGGACCCGGCCCGCGACACGCCGCAGGCACTACATGAGATGGGCGAGCGCCATCGCGTTTCCGACAACTGGCAGTTCCTTGCGCCCGCACCGAACGATGTACGCGCCATCGCTGCCATGCTCGGCGTGCGTTACCGCTTCCGCGATGACGGCAGCATCAACCACACCAGCGTGCTGATCCTGCTCGATGCCGAAGGCCGCGAGCGCGCCCGCACTGAAGTCACCACTGCCGCACCCGACCCGCAGTTCGTCGAGCAGGTCAAGGCGCTGCTCGCCGAGCCACGCTGAAACAGCAGTCCTCTCCATCACTTACTTACCTCGTCACCAGGAGCAACACCATGAAACTCAGCCCCGCCCTCCTCGCTCTGGCCCTGCTCGGCGCAGCAGGTGCCGCACAGGCCGCTGGCAACTGCACCATCGCACTGAAGGGCGATGACGCGATGAAGTTTGATCTCAAGGAAGTCACCGTCTCGGCCAGCTGCGCCAAGATCACGCTGGAGCTGACCCATATCGGCAAGATGCCGGTTGCCGCGATGGGCCACAACATCGTGCTCACCCGCACACCGGACATGGCCGCCGTGGTCCGCGATGGCCTGAAGGGTGGCCTGGCAAACCAGTACCTGCAGGCCGGCGACGCACGTGTGATCGCCAATACCAACATGATTGGTGGCGGCCAGAAGGCAACAAGCAGCTTTGCCGGCAACAAGCTCACCGCCGGCGGCGACTACAGCTTCTTCTGCTCCTTCCCGGGGCACTCCATCCTGATGAAGGGCAAGGTGAACGTCACCCGTTGAGTGCAGCAATGCCGGCGGGCCGGGCACGCCGCTGAGGCACTGCACCGGCAACCCTGCAGCTGGCTGTACTTGCCTGATCAGCATCGAACCTCAGTTGAGAGCCCCTCTCCTGCGTGCGGGAGAGGGGTTGGGGTGAGGGCGATGAAGAGTCAGGTGGAACCAATGCGTTGCGGGTGGCGTCCGGAAGTGGACTTCACTCCCAAAACACCAATAGCCCCTCATCCCCCCCTTCCGGGTAGGCACCTCCCCGAAAAGGGGATTGCAGGTCCCGCAGACGGGAAAAGGAATTGATCTACGCCTTCCGGGCTCCCTGGCAGTTCGGCTGAGATTCGTCGCTGGTCAGGCTGGCCTCGGGGTAAACCCGTGGTCCCCAACCCAATCCGGTTGGCGGGGCGCTTTGCTGTGGCCATACCGCTACTGGTGCGCAACGGCCCCGGCCCAACGCACAGCGGCCACACATGCAGGGCAAAGGCCTTCCGGTAGGCAAGCCATTGCTGATGATGACAACAGGGCTGCCGAAGCCCGCTTTTCCCTGCTTTCTGCCCCCACCTTTCGCCGCGGCTGAGGCGCGCCTGTGGCTGGCAGTTGCGTTTCTGTCGCGCCGGAATGATATGTTATAGCATTGCATTTTAAAGACGGACCTCCTGATGCCATCGCTCTTCAGTGCCCCCGCCCGCCAGGGCGTGCTGGCGGCCACCCTGCTGCAGGCCAGTGCAGCGGCCATTGCCGCCGACGCCAACCCCAATGCCCCCCAGCTCGACCGCGTGGTGGTCACCGCCACCGCCACCGACCGCCTGGTCAGCGATGCGCCGGCTTCGGTCAGCGTGATCACCCGCGAGCAGATCCACATGCGCCCGGTGCTGGACCTGGCCGATGCCCTGCGCGGCACACCCGGCATCACCGTCGCCGGCATCGGCATGGGCCGGCGCGGCATCCGCGTGCGCGGCATGGACCCGGCCTATACGCTGGTGCTGCTGGACGGGCAACGCATCAACGCCTCGCGTGACGCCATTGCCCATTCCGATTTCGACATGGGCTGGATGCCTGCCGCCGCCATCGAGCGCATCGAGGTTGTGCGTGGGCCGATGTCCTCGCTGTATGGCTCCGAGGCGCTGGGCGGCGTGGTCAATATCATCAGCCGTGACGCCACAGATGCCTGGCAGGGCAACCTGGTCTACAACGGTGGTGTGGTTGCCGGCGGCCTGGGCGGCAACAGCGTGCAGGCGGGCGTCTATGCCGGCGGGCCGCTGCTGCGCGACACACTGAGCCTGAGCGTGTTCGGCGAACACCGGCAGAAGGACGCCACCCGTTCGGCCGCCGATGAGCGGCTGGACGAACAGGAGGCGCGCCGGGTCAACACCGGACGCGTGGTACTGGGCTGGACGCCGGACGAGCAGCAGCGCATCCAGCTCTCGCACCTGCAGGGCACCGAGTGGCGCAGCCGCCATGCGCTGCAGACCGGTGCACGGCCGTATGTGTACGAAACGGTTGATGACATCGACCGCCGCCAGACCACGCTGGCGCACGACGGCACCTGGAGCTGGGGCCAGACCCGCATCAACGCCTACCGCAGCACGCTGGACCGCAGCAATCGCCGCGACCTGGGCGAGGCCACCCGCCCGCAGCACCTCACCGATGACATCGTCGATGGCCGCGCCACGCTGGAGGCCGGCAAGCACCGCATCAGTGCCGGTGGCGAATGGCGCCGCGAGCAGCTGCAGGATGCATCGGCATCGCGCTCGGGGCACCTGCAATCCATCCAGACAGCGGTGTGCGTGCAGGATGAAATCCAGCTCATGCCCGAGCTGTCACTGGTGGTTGGCAACCGTGCCGATCATCACTCGCGTTTTGGCTGGCACCACAGCCCGCGCGGTTACCTGGTCTGGCACCTCAATGATGCCTTCACCCTCAAGGGTGGCGCCGGCAGTGGTTTCAAGGCCCCCAGCCTGAAGCAGCTCTCGCCGGAGTATTCGGCCACGGCGGGCGGCGGCCGCTTCACCATCGTCGGCAACCCGCTGCTCAGGCCGGAAAAGAACACCAGCCAGGAGCTGTCCGCGGCATGGCAGCAGAATGGCGGGTCGCTGCAGGCCACCGTGTTCCAGAACAATCTGGAAGACCTGATCCAGACCGTGTGCGTGCGCGACTGCGGTGGCCGCGAGCTGCGCAACTACACCAACATCGCCCGCGCGCGCATCCGTGGCGTGGAGCTGGCCGGTACCCTGCCACTGGGCAACGGCCTGCTGCTTGAAGCGAACTTCAGCTGGCTGGACGCCGAAGACCAGCAGAAGCACCAGCCGCTGACCGAGCGCCCGCGCCGCAGCGCCGGTGCCAACCTCAGCTGGGAGCATGGCCCGCTGCAGGCCGCGCTGCGCGGCGAGTACATCGGCCCACAGAAGCAGTCCGCCGGCACCGGGCAGGTCACCCTGCCGCAGTACACACTGCTGTCGCTGGATACGCGCTGGGCCATCAGCTCCCGGCTCAACCTGGTGCTGGGCGTGGACAACCTGGCCAACAAGCGGCTGGACGAAGGCAGCGCGCTCTACCCCTATCCTGAAACCGGCCGCTACGTGCATGCCGGCATCGACCTGGCGTTCTGAGCATGCGCCTGCTGCTGTTGCTGTCGTTGCTGGTGATGGCGGTGCTGCCCGCGCAGGCGGCACCGCTGCGCGTGGTGGTGCTGAGCACCGATTTCGTGATGCCGGCCAAGATCAACGCGCTTGATGCCATCGGCCAGGCCGGGGATGTCCACTTCACCCATCAACTCGCTGCGGCGGGCCAGCCGCTGCCGCCGCAGTGGCTGCAGGGCGTGGACCTGGTGCTGCTGGACACACCCCGGCCCGCGGATGTGGAGCAGCTCCAGGCCGTTGCCGCGCCACAGCTGGACACTGCCGCCACGCCGTGGGTCCGCATCGGCGGCGGCCCAACTGCGCATGGCAACCTGCAACCCGCGCAGGCAGCGCGCATTGCCGGCTACTACGGCAACGGCGGCCGGGCCAACTACCGCACGCTGGTACGCTGGCTGCAGGCTTGGCATGCCGGCGCGCCCGTGGACAGCCTGCCCGCACCGCAGCTCATGGGGGCCAGCGGTTTCTACGCGGGGCCGGATGCGCCGCTGCTGGCAGACGCGCAGGCACTGCAGGCGCACTGGCAGCAGCAGGGCGCCAGCGCGCGGCCGAAGGTGGCGGTCATCATCGCCGCAGGCACGATAGGTTCGCTGCAGACGCAGGTGCTCGATGCACTGATCGCCTCTGGCCACCGCCGTGGGCTGGAGGTGTTCGGCACCTGGTTCGACCAGCAGCGCGATGATGGCCTGCGCGCCGCGCTTGAAGGCATCGAGGTGGCCGCCGTGGTCAACCTTACCCACCTGCAGAACGGCAAGGGCCGCAGTGCCGATTTCAGCGCGCTGGATGTACCGGTCATCCAGTCGCTCAACCACTGCCAGGGCAATGTCGCGCAATGGCGTGCGGCCACCAGTGGCGTGCCCATGCCGCTGCTGGCAACCTTCGTCGCGCTGCCCGAAGGCTGGGGCGTGATCGACCCCATCGTGCTCTCGGCCAACGAAGGCGGCGCCACGCTGCCAATAGCCGAGCAGGTCCAGGCCCTGACCGGCAAGCTGGAGCGCATCGCACGGCTGCGCAGCCGCCCTGCCGCCGACAAGCACCTGGCGTTGTTGTTCTGGAACTCACCCGATGGCGAAAAGAACCTCTCGGCCTCCAACCTCAACGTGCCGCGCAGCATCGCCAGCATGCTGCCCAGGCTGGCCGCCGCCGGCTACCGGGTGCGCAGCGAGGACGAGGCCGCGCTCATCGAACAGGCACAGGCACTGCTGGGCGGCTACTACCGGCCGCAGACCCTGGACACGCTGCTCAAGCGTGACCTGGCAGTGGCCTTCCCTGTCGCCCGCTACCAGCAATGGCTGGCGCAGTTGCCCGAGCCGCGCCGCAGGGAGCTGGTCGAACAATGGGGCGACCCCGCGCAGCACCCTGCCGTGCGCCGCATCGGTGGCACGCCCAGCTTCATCCTGCCGCGCCTGCAACTGGGCAACCTGCTGCTGATGCCGCAGCCACCGCGCGCCGGGCAGGTGGGCCAGGCCACGCATGACATGGCATCGGTACCCAGCCACTACTACCTGGCCGCCTACCTGTACCTGCGCGAAAGCTGGAAGGCCGATGCCTTCATCCACTTCGGCACCCATGGCACCCAGGAATGGACCCCCGGCAAGGACCGCGGCCTGTGGGCCGGCGACTACCCGTGGCTGGCGGTGGGCGATGTGCCGGTGTTCTACCCCTACATACAGGACAACGTGGGCGAAGCCATCCAGGCCAAGCGCCGTGGCCGCGCGGTGATCATCAGCCACCAGACACCGGCATTCGCACCATCGGGCCTGTACGACGAGCTGCGCGACATGCACCAGCTCATCCACGAGTACCAGCAACTGGATGACGGCCCGGTGCGTGATGCCACCGCCACGCAGCTGCAGGACATGGCACGCAAGGCCGGCATTGCCGGCGACATGGGCTGGAACGCAGTGGACATGCAGACCCGCTTTCCGGCCTTCCTGCTGGCCCTGCACGATCACCTGCATGCACTGGCGCGGCGCCAGCTGCCGCTGGGCCTGCATACCTTCGGCGAGCCGGCAGGTGCCGACGAGCGCCTGCTGACGGTGATGCAGCAGCTTGGCCCGGCCTATCTGCGCGCACTCGGCCTGGACCCGGAGGAAGCCAACGCCGGCAGTGCGCAGGACATACGCGCCGCGCCGCCATTCCAGACGCTGCACCGCTACCTGCGCGGCGGTGCCGACATTGAACAGGCCACTTCCCAGGCACTGCGCACCCAGCTGCAGCGCGCGCAGATACTGGATGCCGCGCTCACCGATACCCAGGAGATGGAGTCATTGCTGCACGGCCTGGCCGGTGGCCATGTGCTGCCGGGTGCGGGCGGCGACCCGGTGCGTTCGCCCGAGGTGCGCAGCGGCCGCAACCTCTACGCCTTCGAGCCGGACCGCATCCCCACCCGTGCCGCCTTTGAAAGCGGCCGCGTGGCACTGGATCAACTGATCGCCGCCTACCGTGACGAACACGGTGGCGTGCCCCCTGAAAAGCTCGCCATCAGCCTGTGGTCGGGCGAGGCCATCCGCCACATGGGTGTGCTCGAAGCCCAGGTACTGCACGCCATGGGCCTGCGCCCGCGCTGGGACGAGGCCGGCAAGGTGGTGGCACTGGATATCGTGCCCGATGCCGAACTCACCCAGCCGCGCATCGACGTGGTGGTGCAGGCCACCAGCGTCTACCGCGACCAGTTCGACCCCTTCATGCGTCTGCTGGCCGACGCGGTTGCCCGGCTGTCGCAGCTCCCGGCCACCCGCAACAACCCCATCGCCCGCAACACCGAGGCCCTGCGCCAGACCCTGCGCCAGCGTGGTGTTGACGATGACAGGGCGCTGGCGTTGGCGCAGCTGCGCATCTTCAGCAACTCGCCCGGCAACTACGGCAGCGGCCTCAACCATGCCGTGCTGGAGCGTGCCGAGGGTGCGGCCAAGAGCGATGCCGCGCTCGCCAATGGCTTCCTGGAACGCCTGCAGTACGGCTACGACGCACACGGCAAGGTGCAGACACTGGCCGGGGGCAACCTCTTCGCCGAACAGCTGCACGGCGTGCAGGCCGCAGTGCTGGCGCGCTCATCCAATCTGCATGGCCTGTTGAGCACCGACCATCCGTTCGAGTACCTGGGTGGCCTGGCATTGGCGGTACGCCATCTCGATGGCAGCACACCCGCACTCTATGTCTCGGACCTGCGCCAGAACACACCGGCCACGCGCGGCGCCACCCGGTTCCTGGCCGATGAACTGCGCAGCGGCATGCTCAACCCGCAGTGGATCGATGCCATGAAACAGGAGGGCTATGCCGGCACCCTGTCGGTGCTCAAGACCACCGACAACCTGTTCGGTTGGCAGGTCACCGACCCGGGCAGCGTGCGCGCCGAGCAGTGGCAGGCAGTGCATGACACCTATGTGCGCGACATACGCAACCGGGGCATCGCGCAGTGGTTCGAGCAGCACAACCCCACCGCGCAGATGCAGTTGATAAAGCGGCTGCAGGAAGCCATCAGCCGTGGCTACTGGGAGGCCGACACGCAGACCCGCGACGATCTGCAGCAACGCCTGCAGGGACTGGAGGCGGCGGCATCGGCAGACTCGCCGGCTCCGCCGCAGCCACAGGCACAGGCCACGGCTTTGGCCAACACGCACGCAGCGGCAGGCTTCGGCCTGCAGTCAGCCAGCGCCGCACCCGCACCTGCAGCCAGCCCGGCTACGGCAGCGGCCGCCGCTTCACCTGCCAGCGCCGCCCGGCCGCCTCCCGTGCGTGGCCGCGTCATGCGCAAGCTCGAAGCCCCGCCGCCGGCGCAAGGCCAACACACCCTGCTGGCCGTGCTTGCCCTGCTGCTGCTCACCGGCCTGGGTGCCTGGCTGCAGGGCCGCAGCACTTCCCTCCGCTCACCTTGAACGAAGCATCGCAATGAATTCACTGGAATCCACGCTCTACAACGTCTCGCACCTGTTCCTGATGCCGGTACTGCTGTTGATCCTGCTCGCGCTGGGCTACGCCTTCATCACACTCGGCGCCTTCCTGTGGGAGGCGCTGCAACGACGGCTCGGCCGCCACCGGCCGGTGCTGCTGGCCTGGCAGGCCCGCTACGGCGGCACCAGCGATGATCTGCAGCTGTGCATCCTCAAGCGCCTGGAATGGCTGCGCATCGTCTCGCGCACCGCGCCCATGCTGGGGCTGGTCGCAACGATGATCCCCATGGGCCCTGCCCTGCTCGCACTCACCCGCAGCGATGCGCAGGGCGTTGGCGAGAACATGGTGGTGGCCTTCTCATCGGTGATCCTGGCACTGGTGGCGGCCAGCCTCACCTTCGTCATCCTCACCGTGCGCCGCCGCTGGCTGCTGCAGGAGCTGCGCCAGTTCGAGCAGCAGGGGGCCTGCTGATGCGCTTTCTCGACGACGACGATGCCGACGACCCGATCCTGTCGGTGGTCAACCTGATCGATCTGTTCCTGGTGGTCACCGGCATCCTGATGATCGTGATCGTGCGCAACCCGCTCAATCCGTTCTCCACCAGCGACGTGACCGTGATCGAGAACCCCGGCAAGGCGGACATGCGCATCACGATCAAGCAGGGCCAGGAACTCACCCGCTATGAATCCACCGGCGAAATCGGCGAAGGCGGCGGGGTGAAAGCCGGCGTCACCTACCGCCTGCCCGATGGGCGCATGGTGTATGTGCCGGAAGGCAGCGCGCACTAGCCCGTGCCGGCATGCCCGCAGCAAAGGCTGCGGGCATGCCGTCCACACAACAGCCGCTTAGAACTTCACCTTCGCCGTCACCCCGTAGGCGCGCGGCTGGCCGGCCACGAAGGTAGGCGTGCCGAACTGGCGGCCGGTGTTGCCCGCATCTATCAGGTACTGCTCATCGGCCAGGTTGCTGCCCCATACGCCGATATCCCAGCGGCCATCGGCCAGCATGACGCCCATGCGCAGGTTGAACAGGCCGTAGGCGCCCTGCTCCAGGCCGGGCGTGTTGTCATCCTCGAAGTACACCTTCGACTTCCAGCTATAGGAAGGGCGCAGGTAGAAGCTGGCGCTGCCCATGGGGATGCGCCAGTCCAGGCCGACCGCTGCCGAGTGGTCCGGGGTGAGGCGGAAGCGGTGGCCGGCGTAGAGCTGTGCATTGCCCTTGTCATCGCGCGCATCGAAGCGCGCGTGGGTCCACGCATAGTTGGCAAATGCCACCAGCCCCTGCGCCAGCTCGCCAGTGATCGAGGCTTCAATACCCTTGGCGGTCGCATTGCCGCCGTTGGACGGAATCAGGAACGGCGTACCGCCGGTGGGGTTGGGAATCTGGGTCTGGAAATCACTGTAGTCGTACCAGTATGCAGTCACGTCATACGCCAGCCGGCCACCGCTGGTGCCACCCTTCAGGCCCACCTCGTAGCTGTTGACGATCTCCGCCGGCAGCACCTCGCTGCCCTGCGGGCTGACATTGATGACATTCGGGCGGCGCCCGCGCGAGACGGTGGCGTAGCCGCTCAGTGTGGGGCTGAACGCGTAGCGTGCGGCCACGCGCCCCACCACCGAGTCGAAACTCTCGCTGCGCTCCAGCCTGCCGTTGGTCGCATTGTTGAGAATGTTGTTGCCCGCCAGCGGTGCCGGCTTGCCCGCGCCCAGGCCGTTGAGCAGCGAGGGCGCATTGCCCTTGAAACCCTGGTAACCGGCTGTCTGCTTTTCCCAGGTGGCGCGCAGGCCGGCGCTCAGTTCCAGTGATGGGCTCACCCGCCAGGTGCCATCGGCAAACAGATCCCATGCCCGGGTGGTGCCGTAGTTGGCAAACGCCTCGGTGTGGTTGGGGTTGAGCATGGCACTCAGACCCCGCGGCAGGGTGTAGGAGACAAACGGATTGCCATCAGGCCCGAACAACGGAAGCTGCGGGAACGGCATGCCACCAAGCTCTTTGCTGATCACCTGGCGGAACGTCGGGTTCTGCGACAGCAGCGCCAGCAGGCTGCGTTCGTCGGTGGTGAACGGCACCAGCTGCGAGCCGTCCTCCATGAAATAGCTGCCGCCGAAGAAGCCGGCAAAGCTGCCGCCATCATCGAAGTTGAAGCGCACCTCCTGGCTCCACTGGTCGCCCTTGGCAATCTCGGCAAACTCCATGGCCTTCAGCCGCGAACCATCGGCGTCAAATTCCTCGTGCGAATCAAAGCTGCGCCAGCCGCTGATGGTGTTGAGCGTCCAGTCACCACCGAGCCAGAACGAGCCCAGCGCGGTCAGGCTGCGTACGCTGCGGTCCAGCCCAAGCTCGCCACCGCGGTTGAGCTCGGCCTTGCCGTAGGGGCTGGTACTGCCCCGGCGGTTGGGAATGGTGCCGCTGATGAATGCCGTACCCGGGGGCGTGTCCTTCTGGTAGTTGGCAATCAGGTCAATGCGGCTGGCCTCGCCGATCATCGCGCCCAGGCTGGCGCGCACCGCGGTGGTGTCCTTGCCGTTGAGCCGGCCACCGGCTGCGTTCTCGATGCTGCCATCGCGTTGCTCGTGGTACACCGCCACGCGCGCGGCCAGCGCCTCAGGCGCCACCTGCGCGTTGAAGTAGCCATCCACCATGCGCTGGTTGTCACTGCCGGCACCCACTTCAAAGGCGCCACCGGTTTCGTCTTTGGCCTTGTTCTGGATGTAGTGCACCGCGCCCACCTGCGCGGCGCGGCCGAACAGGGTGCCCTGCGGGCCACGCAGCACTTCCACCCGCTCCATGTCGAACAGCGCGGCCGATGCACCACGCGAGCGGCTGATGGACACGCCATCCTGGAACACCGAAATGCGCGGCTGCACATTGGCCTCGCCACTGTCGGAGGTGATGCCGCGGATCACGTAGCCCGGGTTGTTGGGGCTCTGCTCCTGCACCTGCAGGCCGGGCACGAAGCCGGCCAGATCACCCAGCGTGCGCATGCCCTGGCGGTCGAGGAACCCACCCGAGTAGGCGGTGATGGCGATGGGTACCTCCGACACCTGCTGCTCACGCTTCTGCGCGGTCACCACGATGGTGTCCAGTTGCGTGGCACTGGCTGAGTCGGGAGTGTCGGGCCCCTGCGCCAAGGCAGGCGCCATGGCGCTGGCCATTGCCAGGCAGAGGGCGATGCTGAGCGGACGCAGGGCGGGCTGATGCGCGGAGCGGGGGCAGGGAATCATGGCGTGCCGTAGGTTGGTGGTGAATGGTGCGGAGCAGCGTTGAGGCGGCTGAGGCTGACCGCTCGATGTTGCTGCGCCATGACGGACCCGCCTGCCATATCGCAGCAATCTGCCCCCGCCATGCTGCGCGGCCCGCCATCGTGGACCCCTGCGTGAACGCCCCCACCCCGCCTGCAGCATGCACTTCGCGCCGTTCTTTCCTCAAGCTCACCCTGGCTGCCGCCAGCCTGCCGTTCGCCAGCCGCTGGTTGCTGCCACAGGCGCAGGCGCTGCCGCGCGGTTCGCGCAGCACGTTTCCGCAATCGGTGGCCTCGGGCGATCCGCAGCCGGACCGCATCGTGCTGTGGACGCGCGCACCGGATACAAGCGGTGACAACGTAAGAGTGCGCCTGCAGGTGGCCGACGATGCCGCGTTCACGCAGCTGCGCGTGGAGCGCGAACTCAGCGCACTTGCCGCGCATGACCACTGCCTGCGCGTACGCATCACCCAATTGCAGGCCGGGCAGCGTTACCACTACCGCTTCCTGCGCCGCGAGGGTGATGGCTGGGTGTCCTCACCCGTGGGCATGACCCGCACCGCACCTGCCGCCGATGCCCCCAGCCCGCCGCTGCGCTTCGCCTTCATGAGCTGCCAGGACTACGGCGGGCGCTGGTACAACACCCTGGTGCCGCTGCTGCACGAGGAGCTGGATTTCATCCTGCACCTGGGCGACTTCATCTACGAGTCGGTAGGCGACACCAGTTTCCAGCGCGCGGACGCCGCGCGCGGCATCCACTTTGATGATGCGGCTGGCACATTGCGAGTGGGAAAGGGCCAGAACACCTATCTGGCCGCAGCCAGCCTGGACAACTACCGCCAGCTGCACCGCCAGTATCGCACCGACCCCGCACTGCAGGCGCTGCTGGAACGCGCGCCACTGGTTGCCATCTGGGACGACCATGAGTTCAGCGACGACTGCTGGCAGGACCACGCCACCTACCAGGATGGCCTGCACCCGGAAGGCGACATCCGGCGCCGCCGCAACGCCGAGCGCGCCTATTTCGAGTACATGCCTGTCGATGTGGACGTGGGTGCCATGGATGCCGATGGCGCGTTGTCGGTGGACGAGGCAAGGCTGTTCCCCAACACCGCGCTCTGGCGGCGGCTCGACCATGGCCGCGATGTGCGCCTGCTGCTGCTCGACTACCGCAGCCACCGGCCTGACCACCCCATCCCCGAAGATGCCTTCCCCGGCGCGCTGGCCTATGACGAAGCCACGCTGCGCTCGCTCGCACCCACGCTGGGCCTGGAATGGGCGGCACTCGCCGGCCAGCTGATGCCCTACGTGGACCTGGGTGATGACAGCTGGTCGTCACTGCGCAAGCCACTGCGTCGCGCACTGAGCCGTGCCTACCGCGACGCCGGCCTGGAACGTAAGGACGCCGCCGCGCGCGCGGCCGCACTCTCCATCCAGCCCATGGCCGTATACGTGCTGCGCGATGTACTGCGCCGCTACAACGAGGCCGTTCCCGGCTTCATGCACGTCACCGTTCCCGGCGAAACCAGCGCAAGCTACCTGCATGGCCTGCCGTGGTTGGCGCTGGGCAAGAGCGCGTTGTTCAGTCACTTCGGCAGCCGCTACATGGTGGTCAAGGACAGCTACGACCTGTTCATCGCCCTGCGTCAGGCCGAAGGCAAACTGCCACCGGCACTGGGCACCACGCAGCAGGCATGGCTGGACCAGCAGCTGAAGGAGAACGCGGGCCGCACATTGATCATCGCCAGCTCGGTCTCGATGACGCCCATGGTGCTGGACCTGTCCGATCCCGCACTCGACGCACCGCCCCTGCTGCGCCGCCGCTTCTACCTCAATGTGGACCAGTGGGACGGCTTAGCACCACAGCGCGATGCACTGCTAAGCGCACTGGATGCTGCCGGCGGTGCCATCGTCCTTTCCGGCGACATCCACGCCAGCTTCGCCACCCAGCACTCGCCACGCACCGTGGAGTTCACCGCCCCGGCCGTGTCCTCATCCACGCTGTCGGACATCATGACCAATGCCGCCAAGGCAGACCCCGCCACCGCCGAAGCCGGCATGCGGCTGGTGGCGGCGTTGGATGAAGTGCTGGCCAAGGGTGAGGCCCGCATCCGCCATGTACAGACCCGCAAGCACGGCACCGGCATCCTGCAACGCGCAGCCGATGGCCGCTGCGAGGTGAACTTCAATCTGCTGCCGTCGGCGCTGTGTGCCGAGGCGCTCTATGGGCAGCCGCAGGTGATTGAAGCGGCGGCGGAGCAGGTGCGCATGGTATTGGACGCAAATCCAGGCAGTACACGCACCCTGCAGCTTTCGTATTGCGGTGAGTACCCATTGAACTCTCCGGCGTGATCCGGCCTGTACGACCTGATACAGGCGGTGGGGCACTTCAACAGGGCTGCACGGGTTGAAGCGGGCTTTCCTGTCCAATCATGGGCTTGCCGGGTTGTCGCAGATCTGCCAGTCCCCAGACCGGCCAATCCGGTCATGAAGCTGTTTTTTCTCCAACGCCGTGAGTCGGCGAACGCATCGGCGCCAGTACCCTGCCGGGTGGAACTGACAGGTGCTGATGGCCACACTGCTTTGGTGAGTACCATCGCAGGGCGCGCGCACACTGGAATAACGCCGCTCAGCGACGCGCCTGCGCGTGCGCGTGCAGCATCCCTGTCACCGCTGGTTGCATCCTGAAAGTTGTTGCCGTGTTTTGGCGTGCACAAAAAGCAGGGATCACCGTCGTCAGCGTATCTGCACGATCTGCTGACCATTGCAGGCAAAGCTTCCGCGTGCCTGCGCAGGGTGCACACGATAACCACCGGTAAACAACGAGAAGGCTGGCAGCACCGTGGCCACCGGGCGTTGCCAGAACAGCGGGGGAGCACCGAGCCCTGGCAGGCGGATGACCGGATGAAGGTGGCCGTAGATCGCGTGCTCGTCCGATGGCAGGGCATGCTCCGGCGGCATATGACTGAAACGGAAAGGGCCGTCATGCACAGGTTCCGACAACGCCACCACGCCAGCCGCATGCGCATCGAACGCACGGTCATGATTGCCCGGCAGCACGGCGACATCGATACCTGCATGCGCTTCACGGAACTGATGCCATGCGGCGTCGCTGCGGCTTGAGCGGGGACCATGAAGAAAGTCGCCCAATATCCAGAGCGAAGATGCGCCGGTGGTTGCCAGCAATGCCGCCAACCGTGACAGATCCGCCCGGGTACCTCCACCCGGCACTGCAATGCCGCCTTCGCGCAGCACGCTGCCCTTGCCCAGATGCAGATCGGCTATCACGAGGCGGCGACGGGACGGCCAGTACAGCGCCCTGTCCGCCAGCAGGCACACCTGCTCCCCTGCGATAGCCAACGCGATCCGATCACCCATTGCGCTTCTCCAGCGCCTGAGCGGCGCGCTGCACGCGTACGCTCCACTCCTCACTGCTGAGTGTGCCGCGCCGTGATTCGGCCCATAGGGGAAACGACAGCGGCGTGAGCGTGCGCGGGCGATGCAGGTCGATCAAGCTTTCAAAGCAGCGCTGCATCACCGCCCGCAGATGCGATATCTCGAACTGGGTTTCCAGCACCTCACGCCGCGCCTGCCGCAGCAGCATATGTTCGGGGTCATACTCGCTGAGCACATCGAACAGCAGGCTGCTGGAGGCCTGCAACTGGCGCAGACTGCGCAGCGCACGGCCCGGCAGTGACGGCGGCAGCAGGCCGGCCACACGCGCGATCTCGCGGAACTGCCGGCGCGCCAGTTCGGTCAGGTTCAAGCCTTCGGCCAGATCATCCAGCAATCCATCGGGCGACAGCAGGCTGCGGATCTGCTCAGACTCCAGCGTCTCCCTGCGCGCAGCAGTCAGGGCCAGCCCATAGTCGTTGACCGCGAAGGAGAAGGTGTTGGAGGAAAGACGGCTCCAGCGCAGCGCCATCATCGCCGCCATGCCCTCGTGTACTGCGCGCCCGGCAAACGGATACACGAACAGCTGTGCGCCATCGCGCGTATTCACCGCCTCCACCAACAGGCTACCGGCCGCAGGCAACGCCGAAAGCTGCCGCTGCAACTGCAGAATGGGCGCCAGCGCCCGCATTTCGGATACGCGCGGCGGTTGTTCCAGCACGGCAGCGACCTGCCCGGCCAGTTCGCTGGACATCGGCATGCGGCCGCCCTGCCAGCGCGGCACGATGCCATCGCCTTTACTGGCCGGACGCACATAGGCAGTCATGTCCTGCAGCCGCAGCAGGCGCAGCGTGCGTCCGGCAAACTGGAAGATATCGCCCGGCCGCAACCGCGACAGAAAGCTCTCTTCCACGCTACCCAGAGCCCCGCCACGCGCCATTCGCACCAGTACCGCACCATCACTGGTGATCGTGCCGATGGAAAGGCGGTGACGGAACGCGATTTTCCGGTCTGTGACCACATACCTTCCTTGCGCGTCACGTGTCACCCGACGGAAATCAGGGTAGTTCTGCAATGCATTGCCACCCAGTTCGATGAAGCGCAGCACCTCCTGCCAATGCGCCTCATCCAGCCCGGCAAAGGCGTGCGTACCTCTCACTTCCCCGAACAATGCCGACGCATCGAAACCGCCGGCCAGAGCCAGGGTTACGCAGTGCTGCGCGAGTACATCCAGACACATCCGCAATGGTGGCCGAGCTTCCACTTCGCCCGCCTTGAGCGCCTGTCGCACGGCAGCATATTCGGCCAGCTCCAAAGCATGCGTCGGTACACAGATCACGGTGCCCACCTCGCCCGGGCGATGGCGCGCGCGCCCGGCCCGCTGCAGCAGGCGCGCCATGCCCTTGGGGCTGCCGAGCTGGATCACCTGATCAACGGTCGGAAAATCCACGCCCAGATCCAGGCTGGACGTGGCTACCACACACTGCACACTGCCATCGCGCAGACCTGCTTCAACCTGCCTGCGCAGTGCAGGATCCAGTGAGCCATGGTGCAAGGCCAGGCGTTCCGGTGCATCCAGCCATACCGACTGAAGCGCCTGGTGCCACAATTCGGCCTGCGCGCGCGTATTGGTGAACAGCACCGTGGTGCGTGCCTGCTGGATCTGTTCGACAACAGCCTGCATCTGGCTCAGGCCGAGATGGCCCACCCACGGAAAGCGCTGTCCGCTGCGTGGCAGCAATGTATGCAGAGTGGGACGCTTCGACGGCTGGCTGCGTACCAGCGCGGCGTCCGGTCGGTGTGGCAGCAGCACATCCCTGGCCTGCTGCAGGTTGCCGAGGGTCGCCGACAACCCCCACTGCACGATATCGGGCCGCCACTGCCGCAGCCGGGCCAGACACAGCTGCAGCAGAACGCCGCGCTTGCTTCCCACAAGCTCATGCCACTCATCGACGATGACTGCGCGCAGCCCTACGAACTGCGCCTGTGTCTCGGGATAGCTCAGCAGCAGCGCCAGCGACTCCGGCGTCGTCACCAGCACATCGGCGCGCCCCTGCCGCGCCAGGCGCTTGTCGCGGGCGCTGGCATCGCCGGTGCGCATGGCGACCACCCAAGGCAAGCCCAGGCCCGCGATGGGCTCCTGCAGCGCACGCACGGTGTCGTTGGCCAAGGCACGCAGGGGTGTGATCCACAACACGCGGATACGCGCATCGGAAGCGGTAATCCGCCTCTTCTTCTGCGCTGGCTGTGGCTGCTCGGCCAGCGCCTGCAGCAGTGGGCCGCCGATCATTGCCAGGGTCTTGCCACTGCCCGTCGGCGTCACCAGAAGGCCTGACTCGCCGCGCAGATAGCGACGCCACACCTCACGCTGGAACGGCGCCGGCTTCCAGCCACGCGTGCCAAACCAATCCACCATCGGCGCGTCCAGAAGCGCCTTTCCTTTAGTCACCGCGCGATCCCGCGCAGGGTATCCACCTTGTCCGCCTCCGCCGCTGGCTTGTCATGGCGCCAGCGCAGTATGCGTGGAAAGCGTACGGCCACGCCCGACTTGTGTCGGGCGGACAGGTTCACTGCCTCGAAGCCGATCTCGAACACCTGCTCGGGCACCACGCCGCGCACCGGGCCGAAGCGCTCGGTGGTGTGCGCGCGCACCCAACGGTCCAGGGCCAGGATTTCAGCGTCGTCCAACCCGGAATACGCCTTGGCGACCGGCACCAGACGGTCGCCATCCCACAGCCCGAAGGTGTAGTCGGTATAGAGGGTGCTGCGCCTGCCGTGCCCACTCTGCGCGTACAGCAGTACAGCGTCGACCGTCAGCGGAGCCACCTTCCACTTCCACCAGTCACCACGCTTGCGCCCCAGACGGTAGGGCGATGACCGGCGTTTGAGCATGAAGCCTTCCACGCCACGCGTACGTGCCTGCTCACGCAGCACCGCCGCTGCAGACCAATCCTCCACGGCAACTTCCGGTGACAGCTGCAAACGAGCGCCACCGTGGTTGTGAAGCAAGGTGGCAAGCATCTGCCGGCGCTCAAGCAACGGTTGCGTGCGCAGGTCGTCACCCCCCAGTTCCAGCAGGTCGTAGCAGAGCACGCGCACAGGGGTCTGTGCCAATATCTTGGGACCTGGCCGGCGTCGTTGAATGCGTGTCTGCAGGGCAGTGAAGGGCATCGGCAGCAGCGCGCCCTCCTGCCAGGCCAGCAGCTCGCCGTCTATCACCGCATCCTGTGGCAGCGCGGCCAGCTCCTGTTCGATCTCGGGAAAGCGACCATCCATGCGTTCCTCGCCGCGCGACCAGAGCGCGATGTCGGCATCACGACGGATCAGCTGCACGCGGATGCCATCCCACTTCCATTCCAGCAGCCATTCGTCGATCTCGCCCAAAGTCGGCGGCTCGGCCTCCAGCGGCGAGGCAAGAAAGAACGGGTAAGGCAGGGCAGCATCACCGGGCTGCGGCAGCGGCGACAACAGCCCGGCCATGAAGCCTTCGGATGGTGCCTTGAAAGCCAGCATGCGCTGGGCCAGCAGCGACACATCAAGGCCGCTGAGCTGTGCCAAGGCCTGCTGCACCAGGCCTTGGGACACACCCACGCGCAACGCGCCGGTCAGCAACTTGTTGAAGACGAAGCGTTGCTCACGCGGCAGTTGCCGCCACGCATCCACGATGACCTCGCGGCGCTGCGGCGCGTCGGCATTGGCGATGGGCAGCAGGCGCGTCTGAATCCAATCGGCCAACCCCAGTTCAGCAGTGGCGGTGGTGGGCTCGTCCAGCAGCAGGGTCAAGGTTTCCGCCAGATCACCCACCTGGTCGTAGGACGCATCCACCAGCCACTCCGGCAGCCCACTCTCCTGTGCCACCCATGCGCGCAGCTCGGTGCTGCTGGCAATGCGCGCCTTCGCACCGCCCACCTTTCCGCCCACCAGCAGCCAGAGCGCCCACGTTGAATCGCGCGCTGGCGCGTCGCGGAAATAGTCCACCAGCGCCGCGCGTTTCTCCAGCAGGCCGGTGCTGCGGTCCAGGCGGCGGTAAAGCGCGGCGAAGCGGCGCATCAGTCCTCCTCCCCACGGCTCAGATCGAAGGTTTCGGCGCGGGTGCCCGCTTCATTGAGCAGACGCACCAGTGCCTCGGTATTGCCGTGCATGGCAATGACGCGCGATGCCTGCGTCTGGCCCACGCTCTGCAGCAGGCCCGGCCAGTCTGCGTGGTCGGACACGACGAAACCACGGTCGTAATTGCCACGGCGGCGGTTGCCACGCAGCTGCATCCAGCCCGAAGCAAAGCCCTGCTGCGCTCGACGGAAACGCCGAAGCCAGCTGCTGCCGGCGGCCGAAGGGGGCGCGATGATCAGCTGGCCCGCAAAATCCATGCCGCGCGGCGCATCGGCCACGCGCTCGGTCGCCAGCAGCGGTACGCCAGCCTGCCGGTACACCTGCACACCCGCGTCCACCGCACCGTGCAGCCATGCCGGCGGCTGCCCTCCCAGTGCCAGCAACTCGGCCAACACGCGCTGCGCCTTGCCCAATGCGTAGCAGTAAAGGATGGCAGCATCACCCTGTGTGGCGCATTCTTCACGCCATGCGGCGATGTCAGCCACTACACAGTGCGTATCGGGCCACCGGTAGATCGGCAGGCCGAAGGTGCATTCGGTGATGAAGGTATCGCAGCGCAGGGGCTCGAAGGCCTCGCAGGTGGGATCGGGCTGTCGCTTGTAATCACCCGACACCACCCACACCTCGCCATCCACTTCAATTCTCACCTGGGCCGAGCCGAGCACATGCCCGGCCGGGTGCAACGACAACAGCGCATCGCCCAGGCGGAAGCGTTCACCGTACCCATGTGCCACGTAGTGCTGCTCGCCCAGGCGCCATTGCAGAAGCGGCAGACTCGCATCGCTTGCGTGATAGCAGCCCATGCCCACGCGCGCATGGTCGCCATGGCCATGTGTGATTACCGCGCAGCCCACCGGGCGCGAAGGGTCGATGTAGAAATCGCCACGCGGACAGTACATGCCCTCAGGCCGGAGCACGACCAGCGCCTCGCCTTTCATCAATGGATGTTCCTTGCGGCAGCAACTTTCGTCACCGTGCCACGCATGGCGTGCAGGCGATGTGGGAGCCAAAGGATCAAGCGTGAAAGCACCGCCTGGCGATGCTGTTCATGCGCCCAACACACTCCTGCTGCACGGTGTAAAAAATGCCCTGTTTCCTTTCCAGACAGGTTTGCGCTCCATGGCGCAGGGCCCACCATCACCTCATCGTGGAAGCTTCGCATACAGAGAAGACCTGAGGAAACGGGAGCGTAGGCTTTTTGACGCAAAAAAGAAGACGGCGCCCATTGGGGCGCCGTCTTCTGGAAGCTCGCCACTGCCTCACTTCTTCTGTGCGGGCTTCTGGCTGTGCATGTCGCCCGGCTTCTGCCCTGCCATCTTCTGTTTTTCATCGGCAGCGGCTTTCTTCTGGTCCTGGTCCTTGTTCTGATCGGGATTCTTATGCGGGTCGTTGTGGGTGGCCATGATCATTCCTCCTCCTCACCATCCTTGCGCGGACGGTTCGGATCGTTCCTGGTGCGGTCGGGTGCATCCTGGTTCGGCTGGTCGTTCTTGCCAGGCGAGGTGGGGTTCGGGTTCTGCGGATTATTGGCCATGTTCGCTGCTTCCGGAATTGAGCGACGTGATGTCGCAGCACCAAGATGCGCCGGTGCTTGTTACCGAGGGGTCTTCAATTCGCGCACTGCGCTCACGCTGCACCGACGTCACCAACCCTCAGCTGATTTCTCCGGATTCATACACCTCGCAAGGCCAAAGCTGAGTGCGGCCGATAAGCTTCCAGCAAGCTTCAGCGTATGTCTCAGCCACTTACATATTGCGATGGCACGCCAGCTCCCCGGTTTCCGATCTCCAGCGCGATGGCTCGCACCCCATTCAGGCTGCGTGCCTTTGCCCACACGCATTGGGCCGGCAGCTCCGGAGCAAGACAGAAGCCCATGCGCATCGAACGACAGGCAGGCCCGCCGACGGCATCCAACATCGCCGAGCCGTTGGCACCCTGCGAATTACGCTTGAAGCGGTTACCGCCGGCGCTGTGTGGCGTGCTGCGCTACGTGCGGTTGCAGGCAATCGGAACGGCGCTGGCGCATCCGGATGAATGGAGATGCGGCAGGTGCGCGCAGCTGTTGCAGATCAATATCAAAACCATCGCCAGGCCGCAGGCACCACTTCACCTTGCAACATACCAATGAACCGCATTGCGCCGCCAATCCACATCGTGCAAGCGCGATGCGACACGTTGCCGTTTCGCGCTCCACTCGGGAACTACAATTTCGGCCTTGCAGGAGTAACACAACAAGGATGCAGGTTTGCGCTTTCAGTCTTTGCAGGTGCTGCGCGCCGTCGCCGCCCTGGGCATCGTGCTTTTCCACCTGCAGCCCTACGAGGTCAAGTATCTCTCTGGCACTGCCCTGCTCGGTGCATTCTCGCGGCAGGCTGATGTGGGCGTGGATCTGTTCTTCGTGCTCTCCGGCTTCATCGTAACGACAGTGACGGTCGGTAAGCACACCGGCCTGCATGCAGCCCGCGAGTTTCTGTTGAAGCGCGCCTGGCGGATCCTGCCGTCCTACTGGATATTGACCCTTGCCATTGTCGGACTTGCAGTTGTCGCCCCATCGGCACTCAGCATCAAGCCCAGTGCCCAGGAAATAGTGGCCTCACTTCTACTCGTTCCGCAGGACAGGTTGCCGGTGCTGCCTGTGGGCTGGACGCTGGTTCATGAGGCCTACTTCTATGTGGTGTCCGCTGCAGCAATCGCGTTTGTCCCCGAGCGGTTCCTGACGTCCTGGCTCGCCATCTGGGCAGCCGTAGTTGCAATCGTCAGCCCGCTGCTGCCTGAGAGCGCCGGCCCCTTTGCCCGGCTGGCATTCAGCCCATTGACGCTGGAATTCATCGGCGGCGCGGTGGCGGCGATCTACTGGCGGGCGCTGCCAAAAAAAGCTGCTCTTTGGTTGGCATCTTCCGGCGCTGCAGTGCTCATCGCCGGCATGGTCCTCGTAGCCGGAGGCCATATTGCACCACTGCAACAATGGCCCCATGTTGCAATCCATGGCGGCGGATCGATCCTGCTGATAGCAGGGGCAGCGCGGATGGAGTCGGCAGGCATGCTGCGGATGCCATCGTTCATGGTGAAACTGGGCGATTCATCCTATTCCCTCTACCTCACCCACCTGTTCGTGATGAGCGCCGTGGGAAAGATATTCTTCAAGCTTGGCGGCGGCTCCACACCGCTTCACCATGTGGCCTTTATTGTCGTCATGCTTACCGCAGCGTATGCGGGCTCGCTGGTGTTCCACAAAGCAATAGAACAGCCAACTCATCGCTTCGGCAGACGAAACCATGGAGCTGTTGGATTTCAGCGGGGCTGAATCTCCGGCTCCCGGTTGTCTGGCAGCTCAGCCCCAGGCTGGTATCAATCAACGGGAAAGAACTGCTCCTGAGCACGGCCTTTCCCTCACCGGCGACGGCTACTGGCAGCGCGTCACGTCACGTTTGAACGGCCACGACCACCAACTTTCTCCAAACAGAAACTTCCCGGGGCCACTCATTAATGGCTTCAGTACGGGCCTGCGATGCTGGTAGATCTATCGCTGCCCAAATCGGCGGGGGAGCATCTCTCCAGCATGCCTGACTAGCGTCGAGTCTCAGCTGAGAGCCCCTCTCCCGCGTGCGGGAGAGGGGTTGGGGTGAGGGCAACGAAGTCAGATGGAGTGAATGCGCTGCGGGTGGGGTTCAGCAGTGGACATCAATCCCAAAACACCAATAACACCTTCATCCGCCCCTTCGGGCACCTTCCCGCCAAAGGGGCTGCAGGTCCCGCAAACGGGAGAAGGGAGTGAGGTTCGACGCCAATCGAGTCCAGCATGCACTCCCTCAATCAACTGGGCGCACGCAGACAAACCCAGGAAGGACACACAAAAAGGCCCGCAGTTCTGCGGGCCCTTCTGCTGCAATCATGGTGCCGCTTATCCGAATCGAACGGATGACCTACTGTTTACAAGACAGTTGCTCTACCAACTGAGCTAAAGCGGCATGGATCAGGTTGTTCCGGCGGTACTGCTTGCGGTGCGGTGCACCGCGCCTGCCGGCGTGCGGGCGCCATTCTAGCGCAGACGCGTGCAATCCAGCGATTGTTGACGTGCGGCACCGGCACGGCGGGCCAGGGGGGCCGGTGCGGCGGTGCTGGCCAGGTCCAGCCACCAGCTGGCTTCGGCGCCGCTGCCGTTGTCGCTGAGCCTCGCCGGGAAGCCCGCCGCAGTAACTGCGGCCAGCCGGCGCTCGGCACCTTCGCGGCTGCGGTACTGGCCCAGGGCGATGGCGTTGGCGTCCTCGCCCTGGGAAATGATGAAGTAGTCGCTGATGCCCGCCTCGACGATGCGCTTGACCGTGGCCTGCGCCTCCTCGCGCGAGGCTGCCGGCGGTATGACCACGCGGAAACTGGTGGCCGGTTTGCCACCGGGCACTTCGCGCACGCGCGGGCGCTGGGCATCGGCCCCCAGCGCGGCCAATGCGGCGTCGGCCCTGGCGCGGTCGGCGAACGGGCCCAGGCTCATGCACTGCTCGGGCGCAGGCTTGGCCACAGCAGCCGTTGCGGCATCCTCCGGCTTGGCCTCGGCCGGTGGCGCAGGCCTGTCCTCAACCGGCTTCAGCGCGGGTGCCGCCGCAGGCGTTGCGGGGGCCGGTGCAGGTGCAACGCCAGCGGCGGGCGCGGCATCGGCCTGGGGTGCGGCGGCTGGCACCGGGGTGGGCAGCACCTCCAGCGTGGCCACGCCCGGTTCGGGCCTGGCGGCCACCGGCACGGGCTCAGCGCGCGGCATCATCCACCACAGGGCAACGCCCACGTTGAGGATGGCAAGAATGACGATCAGGAAACGGGTCAACATGCGCTGATCCTACCGTTCCATGGCGCAATGATGCACGGCCCAGCGCGCGAGGCCATCCAGCACCAGCGCGGCGTGGTACTGGGCACCGGGCAGCAACGGCAACAACGGCAATGCGCCGCCGCCATGGATCAGCAGTTCCGGCGTGCTCCCCAGCAGCCCGGCGCCCTGCTGCAGGCTGCGCTCGACCAGCGCCACTGCTGCGCCATCGCAGCCGGAAGCCAGCGCATCGGCGGTGTCGTTGGCGAACTCCGCGTAGTCACCACCGCTGGCCGGCAGCTGCACGGCGCGCGCATGCAGCGCCTCGCGCATCACCGTGGGCGAGGCACCGATGCGCCCGCCACGGTGTTGGCCGTCGGCGTCCATCAGGTCGATGGTAAGCGCGGTGCCCACGCCCACCACCAGCACCGGCTGGCGCGTGCGCGCGGCGGCCAGCAGGGCCAGAAAACGATCAACACCCAGCTTCTCCGGCTTGGCGTAGGCCACGCTTACACCGGCGCATTGCGCCAGCGTGCGCGCCACATGCACCTGCTCGAAGCGTTCGTGCAGCAGTGCCATCACCTGCGCGGTCAGCGCGGGTGCGGCAACGCTGGCCACCCATGCGCTGCCGCCGCGCGGCAGTGCCTGCAGCGCGCTGGTGGTCATGGCTTCGGCACCATGCGCCCACGCCTGCACGCTGCCGGGCTGGTCGCCATGCAGTGGTGCGAACTTGAAACGCGAATTCCCCAGGTCGAACAACCAGTCGCTCATGCCGCCCTCACGCTTACCTCACCGGCATGGAAACAGGTTTCCTGCCCGGCCACGTCCACTTTCAATGCACCATCCTCGGCCAAACCACGGGCCACGCCTTCGAGGATCACACCTGCCTCCTCCACCCGTACCGGGCGGCCGCACAGTACATCCATTGCCGCGTAGCGTGGCAGGAACGGCGCCAGGCCCTGCTGCTCGAACAGCTCCAACGCCGGCAGCAGTGCCGACAACAGTGCCGACACCAGCGCATCACGCGGCACCGGCTTGCCGGCCAGCGTGTCCAGGTCCACCCATGGCTGGCCTATGTCCGCTGCTGCACTGGCCGGCATGTGTACGTTGAGCCCCAGCCCGATGATGGCCCGCGCCGGGCCGGCAAACTCGCCGCCGCCCTCCACCAGCAGGCCACCGAGCTTGCGCCCATCCACGACGATGTCGTTCGGCCACTTCAGCCCCGCACAGGTGAAGCCGCGTGCATGCAGCGCCTCCACCACGGCCACGCCCACCGCCAGGCTCAGGCCGCCCAGCCGCGACAGGCCACCGCCGAAGCTGCGCGAAAGCGACATATAGATATGTGCGGCCAGCGGTGAGGCCCATTGCCGGCCACGGCGGCCCCTGCCACCGGTCTGGCGTTCGGCCAGCAATACGTCCACGCCGCGCAAAGGCGCGCTGCGTTGCAGCAATTCGCTGTTGGTGGAGGCCACCGACCACGCCACATCCAGCCCCGCCAGCAACGGCTCGGCCTGGGCGCTCATGCCGGCGCGGATGCGTGCCGGGTCCAGCAGATCCAGCGGCTGCCGCAGGCGATAGCCATCGCCAGCACGGCCCTCTATTTCCACGCCAGCAGCGCGAAGCCCCTGAATACGCTTCCAAACCGCCGCCCGGGTGAGGCCGAACTCACGGGCCAGCGCGTCACCGGAAAGCACCCCGGCGGCCAGCTTGGCCAGCAATTGGCGGTCATCCACAGGCAGGTTCCTTGGCATAGAAGGGCGAAATTATGCGTCATGCCCCCGGGGGCGCCCAGCCGGGTGACCAATTCAGGAGAAAAAGCAGGCTAGAATCGAGAATCCACCCGCTCTTGGATGTTGACGATGCGCCACCTCGCACATTGCCTGATCCTGGTGCTGGCCCCGGTTGCAGCGCAGGCTTCGGACTCGCTCGGCGGTGCTGGCAGGAGCGCGTGCAGCTATGCACCGGGCGAGGTGGAGCGCGTGGCCGTGCCTGCGGCCACCGTGGATATCGCCAACACCCCGGCCCCTGCCACCACCCCTGCCAAGAACAAGCATGTGCAGGCCGCAGGTGGCGGTAGCGATGACGACATCATCCCGCGCCTGCGTGCTCCGCGCTGGCACCGCATGCTGCCCGGGATGTTCCGCTGATCCAGTCGTTGCTGCGCTGGTTCCAGCGCACGCCCCCGCCGCTTGATGACGCACGTTGGCAGGCCACCTGCCGTAGCACGCCGTGGCTGCGCGATCTGTCGCCCGACCAACTGCAGCGCCTGCGCGAACTCACTGCCCTGTTCCTGCAGCGCAAGACCATCACCCCGGTAGGCGGGCTGGTGCTGGATGAGGCACAGCGCATGCAACTGGCCGCCATCTGCTGCCTGCCGCTGGTGGCCTTCGGCGCCGAAGGCCTGCACGGCTGGTCGGAGCTGGTGGTCTACCCGGATGCCTTCCGCGTGCAGCGCAGCCATGTGGATGCGGCCGGCGTGCTGCACGAATGGGATGACGAACTGATAGGCGAATCGTGGGACAGCGGCCCGCTGATCCTGTCGTGGGCCGACGTGCAATCCGACATTGCCGAGCCACACGCGGGCTTCTGCGTGGCCGTGCATGAAATGGCGCACAAGCTCGATGCGCTGGACGGCGCGATGGATGGCACGCCACCGCTGCCGCGCGAATGGCAACGCGAATGGGCGCGTGATTTCCAGCAGTGCTACGACCAGTTCTGCGAACAGGTGGACCGCGGCGAAGACACCGCCATCGACCCTTACGCCGCCGAAGCGCCGGAAGAATTTTTCGCCGTGGTCAGCGAGTACCACTTCTCCGCGCCGGCGCTGCTGCAACAGCAGATGCCACGCGTGGCCGCGCATCTGCGCCGCTTCTATGGTTCAGGGGTAGCGCCTAGATTCCCGGCGGCAGGGTGACTTCAAACCGCGCGCCGCCCAGTTCGGCGGAGCGCTTGACCTGCAGCTCGCCGCGGTAGGCCTTGATCAGATCCTGCACGATGGACAGGCCGATACCATGGCCCTGCACGCGCTCATCGCCACGCACGCCACGCTGCAGCACCTTGGCGATGTTCTCCTCGGCGATGCCCGGGCCATCATCATCCACGGCCAGCAACAGGCCGGCACGGCGGCCCTGGCTGCTGATGATGGGTTTGGCGGTCAGCAGCACGCCATGCCTGGCCCACTTGAAGGCGTTTTCGAGCAGGTTGCCCAGCAGTTCCTGCAGGTCACCGGGCTCGCCGTAGAAGCACACGCCCGGCTCCAGCTCGAACTCGCACAGCACGCCCTTGGCGGCGTACACCTTCTCCAGGCCGCGCACGATCTCCTCGGCGCTCTCCTCGATGGGCACGGGCGCGGAGAACAGCTTGTGGCCTGACGATGCCGCGCGCGCCAGCTGGTAGGACACCAGGTTGTTCATGCGCTGCAGCTGCATGTCCAGCTCTTCGCGCAGTTCCTGCTCGTTGTTGTTGCCACTGTCCAGCTGCGTGCGCAGCACCGCCAGCGGCGTCTTCAGGCTGTGCGCCAGATCGGCCAGGGTGTTGCGCTGGCGCTCCAGGTTCTCGCGCTCGCTTTCAATGAAGGCGTTGATGCTTTCGGTCAGCGGTTCCAGCTCACGCGGGTGCATTTCACTCATGCGCTCGCGTTCGCCGCGCTGCACCTTGGTCAGTTCGTTGATCACGCGCCTGAGCGGGCGCAGGCTCCACTGCAGCACCAGGGTCTGCAGCAGCAGCAGGATCAGGCCGGTAACGCCCAGCCAGAACCACACCGCACCACGGAACACACGCAGCTGCTTGCCCAGCGCGCGCGAGTCCTCAAGCACATAGATGGTGTACGGGAATTCGGTCTCCGGGCCGCCATCGCCGCCCCACACCAGGCCCATGCCATAGCGGTAGACCTCGCCGGGGGTGCCGTCGATCTGGGTGATGGGCAACGGGCCTTCAAACACCTCGTCACGCGGCTTGAGCATTTTGCCGCTCACGTCGGGCAGCATCGGGCCTTCGGCGGACATGGAGTTGCCGTAGCCACCGGGCATCACCACCTGCAGGTACAGGCCGCTGCCGGGTACGTCGAAGCGCGGGTCCGGCGGCTGCTCGCGGATGTACAGCGAGCGGTCGCGGGTGAAATCGATGCCACCGGCATAGGCGGTGGCGTAGTTCTTCAGGCGTTCACTGAGGTTGGCACGCGCGGTGTCGGCGAACATCGCGTCCAGCGCATAACCGGCCAGCGCAAGGAAGGCCACCAGGCCCACCGAGGCGGCCAGCAGCTGACGCGCCTGCAGGGAGCGGGGCCGCCAACGCTTCAATAGCCAATGACGGCCCGGCATACCGCTACGCCCCTAACGGGCGCTCAACCCTCGGTGCGCGGAATCGCGAACCGGTAACCGCGGCCACGCACGGTTTCGATCGGCTTGAGTTCGCCGTCCGGGTCCAGCTTCTTGCGCAGGCGGCCGATGAACACCTCCAGCACGTTGGAGTCGCGGTCGAAATCCTGCTGGTAGATGTGCTCGGTGAGGTCGGCCTTGGAGACCAGTTCACCGGCATGCATCATCAGGTATTCCAGCACCTTGTACTCGTAGCTGGTGAGGTCCACGTTGCTGCCACCCACGCTCACGGTCTGCGCGGCCAGGTCAAGCGCCACCGGGCCACATTCCAGCGTGGGCTTGGACCAGCCGGCGGCACGGCGCAGCAGCGCATTGACGCGCGCCAGCAGTTCTTCCACGTGGAAGGGCTTGACCAGGTAGTCGTCGGCGCCCTGCTTCAGGCCCTCCACCTTGTCCTGCCAGCTCGAACGGGCGGTCAGGATCAGCACGGGGAACTTCTTGCCCTCATCGCGCAGGGCCTTGATCAGCTCCATGCCCGACATCTTGGGCAGGCCCAGGTCGATGATGCCCACGTCGAACGGAACCTCGCGGCCCATGTACAGGCCCTCTTCGCCATCCTGTGCCGCATCCACTGCGAAACCTTCGCGCTTCAGGCGGGCTGCAAGGGTCTCACGCAGCGGGGCTTCGTCTTCAACCAGAAGGATACGCATGAACTCTCCCTAGTATCTTGGGCCGGTCCTACACCGGCGATTTTATGCGGAACGCGTGACGATTATGGCTGTTCAGGAGTTATCGTCGCGTGGTGGCTGCTCGGCCTGTGGGCCATGCGGGCCGGCACGGGACGGCGACGGGTCGTCCATGTAGCGGACGCGCCCGCGGTCATCCATGTATTTGACGCGGTTGATGTCACGGCCATCGTAAGGCACCCGCTCGGCGCCAAGGATGCGCCCACCCGTCTCGCGTTGCACGCGGCGCACCGCATCGGACAGCGAGCGGTCATTGGATGGGCGGCCCCGCTGCTGCTCCATCTCCACCATCCGCGACGGCGGCGGCTGGCGCTGCGGCTGCTGGGCCGAAGCCACCACCACACCGGGGCCGGCCACGGCCAACGTGGCGGCAAAGGCAATCAGCAGGCGACGACGGAAGTGCGGAAGCATGGCAACGATCCTAACGGACTCCGGGACAACGTTCAAAATTCGTAAAACCGGCCTCTGCAAATCTTTTCACAGGCCTTACAAATCAAGGCAAATTCTTGATTTTTCGGGGTGAATCCGGTCTGAACCCTGCCCGCGGGTGCGCTGCCTGTTCAGCTAAATGACTGGACAAGCATGCCACAGCTGCCTTTCCTTCAGGCAACCCGTGCCGCCTGTTCACGCGTGACCTGCAGCGCCTGTTCCAGCAGGCCCCAGTTCGCGCCGGGGCGGTGCGCACCCTCGCTGAGTATCTGGCGGAAGGCGCGCCCGCCCGGCTGGGCATGGAACAGCCCCAGCAGGTGCTTGCTGATGTGCTTGAGCGACAGGCCCCCAGCCAGCTGGGCCTCCACATAGGGGCGCAGCTCGCGCAGCAGGGCCTCGCGCGGGCGCAGCGGGGCGCCGGTCTGCGCGGCTTCCAGCGCATGCAGCACATAGGGGTCGTGGTAGGCGGCGCGGCCCAGCATCACCCCGTCCAGGTGCTGCATGTGCGCTTGGGCATCGGCCACGCTGGCGATGCCGCCGTTGAGCACCACCGGCAGCCCGGGCCGTTCCTGCTTCAGGCGGTAGGCCCAGTCGTAGCGCAGCGGCGGAATCTCGCGGTTTTCCTTGGGCGACAGGCCCTTGAGCCAGGCGTTGCGGGCATGCACCACCACCATGGCTGCGCCGGCCTGCACCTGCCGGTCCACGAAGGCGGCGAACTGCGCGTATTCCTTGTCCTCGTCCACACCCAGCCGGCATTTCACCGTCACCGGGATATCCACCGCCGCCACCATGGCCGCCACGCACTCGGCCACCAGCTCGGGCTCACGCATCAGACAGGCACCAAAGCGCCCGGCCAGCACGCGGTCGGACGGGCAGCCACAGTTGAGGTTGACCTCGTCATAGCCCCAGTCGGCGGCAATGCGCGCGGCCTGCGCCAGGGCGGCGGGGTCGCTGCCCCCCAACTGCAGCGCCAGGGGCTGCTCGCTGCCATCAAAGCCCAGCAGCCGCTCACGGTCGCCATGGATCACCGCATTGGCATGCACCATCTCGGTATACAACCGCGCCCCCGGCGTCAGGATGCGGTGAAACACCCGGCAATGCCGGTCCGTCCAGTCCATCATGGGCGCCACGGACAGGCGCAGGGAGGCCTCATAACGCGAATTTTCGCGCGAAGACAAAGGGTTAGGCGAGTTTTTGCGTTGCTCAGTTGCGGTCATGTTTGGTCAATTTCGTGGGTTTTCGCACCGTCATTGCTACGGTGGTTGCTACGAAAAAGGCTTTGTAGCATCGGCCGCATGGGAACAATCACCAGCCGCCGTCGTAAAGATGGGGCCATAGGGTACACGGCCCAAATCCGCATCCATCGGGATGGGAAGTGCATTCATTCAGAGTCCGACACGTTTGACCGACGCCAGCTCGCCACGGAGTGGACTCGCCGCCGTGAAGCCGAACTGGACCAGCAGCACGCCCGCGGCGAAACGCTGGGGCCGAACCAAAGAAGCCGACCTCAAGCGGCTGGCCAACTACGACATCGCCAGGAAGAACGTTCTGCGCCTGACCACCGCCGACTGCATCGGCCATGCCGCGGCACGCCGGTGCGATGGCGCAGGCCCCGCCACCGCCAGCACCGACCTGATCTGGCTACGCCAAGTGCCGCGCTCCGCCCGCGCCTCGCTGACCGTACCCATATGGCCGACATCATCCGTTTCGCCTTGCTGACCGCCCGTCGACAGGAGGAGATCACCCGCCTGAGTTGGGCCGACCTCGACCTTGACAAGGGCATCGCCTGGCTGGACGACGTAGCCCCCTCTCAAGAAGATCGGGAACCACCGCGCCTTCCATCTGCTCTCCGAGGCTTGGGAGGTCATCGATCGGCAGCCCAATGTAATGGTGGAAGGCCCAGGCAGGACTCAACCACCGGACTCGCGCGTCTTCCCCTACAACTCCAAGTCGATCAGTGCCAACTTCACCCGCGCCTGTCGGCCCCGGGGCCTGAAGGATCTCCACTTCCACGATCTGCGCCATGATGCCCCATACCCCGCCTGTTCGAGTGCGGCCATGACATCCCGGAAGTCGCCCAGTTCACCCTACACGAGTCCTGGACGACCTTGAATCGCTTACACCCACCTGCGGCCCGAGCAAGTCGAGCAGCGCCCCGCCAAGGCCGCTCCCTGACTCACTTGCCACTTATATCAATACGGATATACTTATGCCCGGCAAGCCAATCGAGTTCCTAGGAGACTCCCTGCGCAGCCTGCGGGAGTTTCCCGATGACGCGAAGCGGGACGCCGGATACCAGTTGGATCGCGTACAGCACGGATTGCAGCCAGACGACTTCAAGCCCATGCCAGCGATCGGCAAGGGCGTCGAAGAGATCAGGGTACGCGACGACACTGGCGCTTACCGCGTCATCTACACAGCCCGGTTGGCCGATGCGATCTATGTACTTCATGCCTTCCAGAAGAAGACGCAGGCTACATCGAAGCGGGACATTGACCTGGCGAAGCAACGCTTCGCCCTGCTGGGCAGGAAATGACCATGAACAAGACCAAGTCCGAACGATTCACCAGCGTCTGGGATGCGCTTGCCGATACCGTCGAGGAGGCCGCCAACCTCAAGGTCCGCGCCGAACTGATGCGGAAGATCGCCGCGCTGATCCAGGAAGGCGGCTGGACGCAGGCTGCTGCAGCTGAAAGGTGCGGCATCACTCAGCCACGCATCAATGATCTGCTGCGCGGTCGCATCTCTCGATTCTCGCTCGATGCCCTAGTGAACATCGCGGCCTCCCTTGGCCAGCAAGTCCACGTCGAGCTGGAAGCTGCCTGATCGACACCCGGTGACAGTCCGCACCCTCTCCCGATGGGTCGATCGCCTACTGAGGGGTCCGGTCACGATTGAATGCCCGCGCATGGAAATCCTTGGGCGTGACTATGAGCCGCCGGTCTTTATCGGACCGGGGCATATCAAGGTTGGTTCGGACAAGCGCATCCACTTCGTGATGCACGGCATCCCACGCGACGGATCCGACGCCTTCAAAAGAATGATTCAGGCGCAGAAGCACCCCCATGACATCCTGCACCAGTTCAGAATTAATGCGATCGGATACGATGGAACAGAGTGGTCGGGAGGCTGGACTACGCTGACTTTTGGCGAAGAGGCCGCAAATGTCTGGCGGCTTTCCGGACCCATCCATAGCCTTCATACAGGCGCCAGCGGTTTCGGCGTTGCCGAGAAGAGCGGCGTTGAGCTGGTATTTGATCGATTTCTACGGCTGCCCATGCCCATGAACATGGTCAAGACCGTGCTTCGGAACGACAAACGAGTTCTTTGGTCGCGCAGTTCAGGCACCAGAACCATCAATGTGCTGGATGCGGAGATTGAGTTCTTCCTGTCACCTGAGCATGAGCATGTCTGGGCCGTGGCGAACACTACGCCAAACCTCCCTCACCCGCATCTGGAAAACTGGCTCAGCGAACCCTTGAATCTACTGTTAGGTGAAATCGTCTCCCCGAGCCTGTATGCCCGGAATTTCGGCGACGGCAAAGCCTCTATCAGATTCAGCCCATCCTCGTGGGGACCAGCCACCTCGCTGACTGCCAACATCTTGCGCGAAGACCCGCTTGGAGCCGATGAGCGCTTTTGGAACCTGTACCGCGACATTCTTACGGTAGTTGCCACGGCTCGAGACGCCGAGGGCAACCGGAACTTCGAGGCACATCCACTGACTCGATACTATTGGGAGATCGTCCAGGCAAGCAGGGGCTCCAACTGGGTCCTCTGCATGACGTTGGCCAGCACGGTCGAAGGCATCGCGAAAATGATGTTCTCCGAAGCAGAGCGGAAGGCCGACTGGGCCGCTACCGACGTCGATGGCCTCAAGCGGACGATCAAGGGCTGGAAAGGCGACAGCAAGCTGCGCAGCAGAGTTCTGGACTACCTCAATGGGTTCAACAAGAAGGGCATCGCCAAGACGCTGAAGTCACTGGTGGAACAAGGAATTGTCACGTCCGACCAGATCGACGCATGGAGTCGTATTCGCAATGCCTCGATGCACGGCCAGATGGTCCTTCCCTGGTCGGATGCAGACCAAGAAGACCGCATCATCAACCTGATCGAGCTCACGCACCGGCTGAGCGAGGCCTACATCAAGCGCGAGTTGGGGAAGTGCCCATGAACAGCCAATCTCCGAAAACTGACCTTGGCTCGGCAGGCGGTACCGGATAATCGGCACTGACCTTTTCAGCAATTGAATCCACCAACGCAGCAGAAGCAAAAACACCAGCCCCTGCAATGCAGGGGCTGGTGTGTTACCGGTATTACCGATCAGAAGCGGATGTTCACGCCCAGTGTCGTGGTGCGGCCGGGTTCGGGCACGCTGATCACCGCACCTGGCTGGATGTAATAGCGGTCGGTAAGGTTGTTGACGGTTAGCTGGAAGTCCACGTTCGCATTCAACACATAGCTGGCATGCAAGCCAAGCAGGCCGCCGGAGGGGAACTCGGTCATCACACCGCTTGCCCCGGTGCCAGCCAGCCAGCCGCTGGGTGCCTTCTTCTCGGAGTGGTACTGGTAGCTCACGCCCAGGTCCAGTGCATCGCCCAGGAACTTGCGGCCCAGGGTGAGGCTGAGGTTCTTCTTAGGCGGAATGCGCGAAGGGGTAAGCCCCCATGCGAAGCCCAGCGTGTTGCAGCGGGCCAGATCGGGTTCCTCGCGATACGGGTCGCTGTTGGCGCGGCCGGCCTGGCTGGCCGAGCACACCTTGGCATCGGTGTACCAGGTGGCGGCCAGATCGGCGTAGAACGGCACACCAGCATAGTGGGCCGACAACTCCACGCCCTTCAGGTCCAGCCGGTCGTAGTTGATGAAGGTATAGGCCGCGTCGTACCACTCCGGGGTGCTGCTGGTTGCATCGGCCAGGCCCGAGGAGATCAGGCCGTTGATGCGGTTGCGGAAGTAGGAAGCGGTGAACTCCAGCCGGTCATCGTCGGCCAGCACGTTGCTGAAGTGGGTGCTGCCACCCAGCTCGTACTGGAAGGACACTTCAGGCGACAGCGGGCGTTCCGGGTCGTACGAGAACGGCTCGTTGGACACCGTGGTTTCATACAGGCTCGGCATGCGGTAGCTGCGTGATGCCTTGGCGAACAGCCGGGTTGAATCGCTCAGTGCATAGCCCAGTTCCGAGAATGCATCCACGCGTGTGCCGTAGCGCACCGAGTAAGCCTTGGTGTAGTCGCGGCTGCGTGCATTGTGCAGGTTGGCGCCGACGCGCAGCTGCAGCGGCTGCAGGTCGAAGCTGGCATCCACGAACAGGTTCTTCTGTGCCCGGCTGCCGTCGCGGAAGCCGGCATCACCCTGGCGCGGCTCCAGCGTTTCGCGCTGTACGGACGCACCGTAGTTCAGCAGCACCGCCTCCAGGTTGCTCTGGTTGGCAACACTGATGCCCTTGCGCTCGTTGGTGTAGGCACCCTTGTACTTGCCTGCACCACTACCCTCGCCACGGGTGCCGAAGATGGAGTTGTACTGATTCAGCTCGGTGCTGGTGAAGTACGCGCTGGTCTTCAGGTCGAGCCACGGCGTGCCGGGGGTATAGGCATGGCTGGCACTGAAGGACTTGCTGTGCGCACGGCCCAGCGGCCAGTGGGCGATGCTCAGCGGGGCATCGGGGTCGTTGCTCAGGCGGCGGTAGCAATCGGCCGGGTCATCACCCGGGCAGCGCCATTCGCCGTAACGCTCGGCAAACCAGTAGGCGGCCAGCACTTCACCAGCGTTCTGCCGGTGGTCGCGATAGGTCAGCTCCAGGCGTTGGTCGCTGTCCGGCTCGATACCCAGTTTGAACAGCAGCGATTCGCTCTTGAACGCGGTGTTCACCACCTCGCCATTCTCCGGCACCACTGGTTTGGCATAGCGGTTGAAACCACGCTTGCCGGCAAAGTAGTTGCCAACCTCGCGCTGGCTGTAGGCCAGCACCGCATCCACCACTTCATCGCGGTAGCCAACGGCCAGGGAACCGGAGCCATTTCGGAATTCGCGCTGATGGGTCCGCGGGTTCAGTTCGTAATACTCGGCCTCTTTATAGCTGGCGGGAATATGCGGCATGCGCGCATTGTTGAAGGCGCGCAGCTTGAGGCGTGCGCCGTATTGCTCACCGTCCTTGACCACATCATCAACGGTAAGGGTCTGGATGTTGACCAGCCCACCGATGGCGCCCGAGCCGAAGGCGCTGGCGTTGCCGGCGGCACCCTTGGTGACGGCGATGTCGCTGATCAGGTCCGAATCGATATAGGTGCGGTCCGAAGCTCCCTGATAGCCGCGCGCGGTGTGGGTCTGCTGCAGTGCGCCGTCGATGAACACCGGCACGCGGCCCTCGCCCTGCACGCCACGGATGCCGACGTCGATGGCGCCGGCTTCGTTGCGCAGGTTGTTGGCCTGCACGCCGGCAATGCCGGCAAACACATCGGCGTTGGATGCGCCCTTCAGGCGGTCGATCTGCTGGCCGCTGATGACCTGCGGGCCGGGTGCCACCCTGCCGCTGCCACCGGCGGTGCTGCCGGCAACACTGAGCATGTCGGTGACAAGCGCGGCATCGAGCATGGCGCTGGCGGGCGCTGCGTGCAGCGTCACGCCACCGCGTGCATCGAACTCTGCCACCAGGCCAGTGCCGGCCAACAGCTGGCGCAGTGCCTCGCGCGCGCTGTAGTCACCCTGCACGCCAGCGGTGGTGCGCCCGCGGGTGAGCTGGCCATCCACGGCGATGTCCAGGCCGGAGCGAGAGGACAGCGTGGTCAATGCGCGGGCCAGCGGGCCCGAAGGAATGTTGTAGGACTGGCGTGCCTGTACGGCACCGGCCTGTTGCGCCGATGCCAGCGTGGGCACCGCCAGCGGCAGCAGCAGCGCCGCGGCAATGGCCACGCGCAGCGGCTGGCGGCGGAGTGAGGGATGTTGTGTATATGACATGTGCTTGATCCAGACGGGGGAGATGGAGTCGAGAACAGGACTCATATCCAATGCCGGACCAGCGGCGGGAAAGGGAACCTGTTCGCGACGATGCGATGGCTAGCCTTTCAGCGAGAACACCACGGGAGTGACCACGATCACCGGATCACCGGTGATTTCCGCAGGTGGCGCAGGCAGGGGACTGGCGCGGTGCACAGCGGCGACGGCCTCGCCATCCAGTGCCTGGCTGTTGCTGCTGCGTGCCAGTTCGGCGCTCAACACCTGGCCTTGCCGGTCAACGGCGTAGCGCACCCATGCCATGCCCTGGCTGCCATGCGCACGGGCGCCATGCGGGTAACGCTTGAAGCGCGACAGGCGCCCCAGCACCTGCGCCTGCCACTGTGCGAGTGCATCCGTGCGTGCATCGCCGCTGCTGTCCTGGCTGGCCGCGTACTGCTGGCCGGGTGGTGCCTGCATGCTGGGCGGCGCGCTGGCCTGCACGGCAGCGGGCGGCTGGCCGGGTACCTGCGCGTGGCTTTGCTGCGGCAGCACGGCGTCGGCAGCTTCCACTGCCGGCAGTGCCGGCGTGGGGGCTGCATGCGACACGGCGGCGGGTGTGGCTGCGGGCGCCGCGGCTGCCGGCGCAACCGGGCTGGGATGCGGCGCATCCTGTGCCTGCACCTGCGGGCCCTGCGCCAGATCCGTAGGTGGCGCGGGAGGCGCGGAATCCAGCGGTGCCAGGTCCATCAATACCGCGTCGGAAGATTCGCCCGGCACTGCCGGTGGCCTTGATGCCTGCCACCACAGTGCCACTGCCACGACGGTGGCATGGACAAGCACCACCGCAACGAAGCTGATGCCCCAGCGGCCGGAAGCACCATGCTGCTGCCAGACGCGCATCAGCCCGCCTGCTCCAGACCCACCAGGGCCACCTTCAGGTAGCCCGCCGCACGCAGTGCGTCCGTCGCCTTCAACAACTCGCCATAGGGCACGCCCTTGTCGGCACGCAGGAAGATGCGCTCGGCGTGCTCGCCACCGGTGAGGCGGTCCAGTTGTGTGGCCAGCTCGGCAGTGGATACCGGCTCGGCATTCAAGCTCAGCGACAGATCCGCCTGCAGGGTGAGGTAGATCGGCTCGTGCTCGCGCGGCTGCGGCCGTGCGCTGCTGGCGGGCAGCTCCACCGGCACATCCACCGTGGCCAGCGGCGCGGCCACCATGAAGATGATCAGCAGCACCAGCATCACGTCGATGAAGGGGGTGACATTGATCTCGTGCTGTTCGTCCAGCGCATCGTCATGGGCGTTAGTCCTAATCGCCACTGGCTCAGGCCCCCACTGCGGCAGCCGGCCACGGCACCCGCATTGCGCGCTGCGGCACCACGCTGGCGGCGCGGTCCAGCTCGCGCGATACGATGAGCTGCACGCCCGTGGAAAGATCACCCACCGTTCCCTTCAACGCCGCCAGCGTACGGCTGAAGTGGTTGTAGATGACCACCGCCGGAATAGCCGCCACCAACCCCAGTGCAGTAGCCAGCAGTGCCTCGGCGATGCCCGGTGCCACCACGGCAAGGTTGGTGGTGTTGGATTGGGCAATGCCGATGAAGCTGCTCATGATGCCCCACACGGTGCCGAACAGGCCGACGAACGGCGCGGTGGCGCCTATCGTGGCCAGCACGCCGGTGCCTTGCCGCAGCTGCCGGGCATGCGCCAGTTCGATGCGCTCCAGCCGCGAAGCCACGCGCTCCCGGGTACCTGCCACACCGGCCAGCCCATGCGACAGGCGCAGCTCCTCATCGGCCGCGGCTACCAGGGCGCCGGGCAGGCCCGTACCCAGCTGCGGGCTGGCGCAGGCCTCGCCCATGTCGGCGATGTGCATCAGCACCTTGTGGGCGGCGGCAAGTTGCCGCCTTTGCCGGGCATACTCCCAGCTCTTGGCCAGCAGCACGGTCCAGGTGGCCAGCGAGGCCAGTGCAAGCGCGGCCATCACCGCCTGCACCACCGCATCGGCGTGCATGAACATCTGCCACGGCGTCTGGTCGTGGAGAAGGGCCACGGTAGGTGTTGTCGTTTCCATTGGTTCAATCCAGATGTTGTTCAAGACGGGGCGGGCAGGTGCGCGGCGCGGGCCTGGTTACAACCCAGGCCGCACTGGCCGCAAGCAGCGCGGCCACCGTCAGGGCCAGGGGCAGCATGGGGTGCGCTTTCCACCAGAACAGTGCGTAGCCCACTGCCATGCCGGCTGCCGCCAATGCCTTGCCCTTGCTGCTCACCGCACCCTGCTCGCGCCACAGGCGCAGGCTGGGGCCGTACCTGGGGTGCTGCAGCAGCACCTGTGCCAGGCGCGGGGAGCTGCGCGTGAAGCAGCCAACCGCGGCAATCAGGAAGACAGTGGTGGGCATCACCGGCAACACGGCGCCGATGATGCCCAGCGCCACCATCAGGCAGCCAAGGCAGAACCACAGGCAGTCCTGCACCCGTGCCGCCTGTGGTGCCGGCGCACGGCGAGCGCGCTTACTGGATCTCTTCATGCACGTAATGCTGTGCGGCACGGAATGCGGCCAGCGCCGCCAGCAGCATTTCATCGTCCTGCTCGGGCGTGAGCTGCACGCTGTCCAGCGCGGTGGTGAATTCGCGCCAGTGGCGTGCCGCGCCATCCGGGTGCGCGGCCAGGTGGCTGGCGCCGAAGCTCTGGCCCAGACCCAGCCGCTCGGAGGCGAACTTGTACAGGATGGTGCCGCCAAGGTTGGAGCCCTCGGCCACGTACAGCCAGCCCAGCGCCTCGGCCAGCGATGCCTGTTCGCGCAGCGCGCCTTCGGCCGGTGCCGGCAGCGGCGTGCCCAGGTCGGACAGATCACTGGCAATGCGCTCCAGGCGGCGGCGCTCCTGCAGATTGGGCAGCAGCGCGCACAGCGCGGTGTTGCCATACAGCGCCTCGATGTCACGGTGGAAGCGGTACTGCATGCGCAGGAAGCGCGCGAACTGCTCGCGGCCGGCGAAGATGTTGCCGGCCATGATGCTCTTGTCCAGCACGTCATGTACGTCGCGGGTGACGTCCTTCAGGCGCTGGCTGCGCGAAAGGGGGGCGGTGTCGGCAGGGGTCTTGGTTGCAGCGGTCACGTGTGGGGTTCCAGTAGTCGGTCAACGAAGGGAGCGAGGGGCCAACGGGCGCCGCACGCCACCTGCCCACCCGGCATATCGCCGGTGCAGGGCAGTTGCGAACGAAGCAGCGTGGTGACTTCTCTCCGGGTATGCCGGACCAGACTGGAAAAGGGGAACCGCGCCGGAGTCAGCGCGGCTGCACTGTGACCCACCAGTGGAAGCGACGGTGAACACGGATGGGCAGCGCGGCGGCCAGCAGTTCGAGCGCGCGCTCGCCATCGTCCAGCGGCAGGGATGCCACCACCGGCAGGTGCGCCACGCGCGGGTCACAACGCAGCACGCCATGCCGGTGCATCGCCAGCTCGGCAATCACCCGCCCCAGTGGCTCACCCTCGGCAATCAGCCGGCCACCCTGCCAGCTGCCGCGCAGCGGGTCGGCCGGGTGCTGGGTGTCGATGTGGCCGGCGGCGAAGTGGCAGCCGTGGCCTGCGGGCACCAGCGTACGGCGGCCATAGGTGGTGAGGATGGCCACATGGCCGGCATACACATTGAGCGCGACGCAGTCATCTTCCAGGCGCACGGAGAAGCGCGTGCCCAGCGCGTGCAGACGCCCCGCTGCGGTATCCACGAACAGGTTGCGGGCCGGTTGATGCGTGTCCGCAGCCGTTTCGATCAGCAGCTCTCCGCGCTGCAGCTGGATGCGCCGCCAGGCATCACTGTAGTCCACCAATGCCGCGCTGGCACCGTTGAGCCAGAGTCCACCACCATCGGGCAACGACCATGAGCGCACTTCGTGCTGGGCGGTGCGATGGCTGGGACGTTGCCGCAGCTGTGGCAGCTGTTGCCAGCCTGCAAGCGCCACCGCGCCAACGCCCAACGCCCCCCCCACCACCTTGAGGGCTTGGCGCCTGCTACGCAGTGCCTGCTGGTGTTCGTTGGCGGCATCCAGCGCGACGCGGGTAGCTGCCGGCGACAACGGTGCGAATGCGTTCCATGCGGCGTCTATCCTGCGCCACGCGGCACTGTGACGTGGGCTGGCGTCGTGCCATTGCTGCCATTGTTCGCGCTGTCTGGCCGTTGCAGCGTCATCATGCAGGGCAGTGAACCACGCCGCCGCCTGCTCCAGCGGCTCATCGACCGGTGTGCTCATGCCACCTCATCACGCAGCTGCACACAGTGCAGCAGGGCCTGCGCCATGTACTTCTTGACCATGCGCTCTGACACCCCCAGCCGGCCGCCGATTTCCTGATAGGTCAGGCCGGACAGCCGGGCCAGCAGAAAGGCTTCGCGCGGGCGCTCGGCCAGGCCACGCAGCATGCGCTCCACGGCACGCAGCATTTCCAGCGCCAGTGCGCGCTCTTCCACCGATGGCTGCACCGCCTCGGGCTGGGTGGCCAGCACTTCCAGATAGGCACGCTCCAGGTCGGCACGCCGCCACTGGTCCACCAGCAGCCCGCGCGCGATGGTGCTCAGGTAGGCGCGTGGCGATGCCACCGCGGCGGTGTCCACGCCCTTGATCAGCAGGCGCATGAAGGTGTCCTGCGCCAGGTCGGCGGCGTTGTCGGCCCCGCGCGTGCGCTGTTTCAGCCAGTCCACCAGCCACGGGTAGTGCGCGCGATAAAAGGGGGCCAGCGGGGTAAGGGAAGAACCGGAAGGGCTCATGACACGCCACCAAGATGAAAACAACTGCAAATGATAACCATTCTCTTATAGAGCTTTCAGACCAAGTCCCCTAAACAGACTTCCCCCGAGCCACAGGCGGCAAAGTATGAGCGCGCGCTCACGGAATACGGCAGATGCTGTCAGCCCTGCTGGCACTAGTAGGCCGTGGCGGGCGCCGCATACCGTGCCACCCGCAGCGCGCGCGGGCTGCGGGTGATCAAATGCCAGCCGATGTGCGGCTATGGGCCGGCGCCGGCCGCCGCGCGGCGGCCGGCGCGCAATGGAACGAGATCAGGCTACCGATGGGTAATGTGACCCCGCCCCCGCATACAGCTGCTCAGTAGAGCCCGTTCGATGCTTCCCAGCCGATGCTGCTCAGGTGCACTGAGCGTTGCCGCGGTTTGCGCTCGCCAGCGTCGAGTTCGGCCTTCACATCGGGAAAGACCGCCTGGATGCTTTCCGACCGTGCCCACTCGGCAACGTCCACCACCTTGTCCTGGTAATGCACGGTTGCTTCCTGGTAATCCCCCAGCTTGATGGGGCCTTCCCATTTGATGATCTTGTCCACCGCCCGGCGGCCATAGCACAGCGCGCCGTTCTCACCCTCGCCGCCCAGGGCCGCGTATATCCCGCTGCGCTGCTTGAAATACGGCCTGCCCTTGTCGGTGATCGCATAGCGCGTGACCTTCTCGCTACGCTCATCAGACCCGAAAAAACTGCGCACCGGCCGCTCGGCCTCCGCCGAGGAAACCAGCCCGAGCGAAATCAGCGCCTCCATGCCGGCCAGGGGAAAATCCGCGCGAGCGGCCGCCTGCCGGCTCTTCTCCTGCTCGTTCCATTCAACCGGCCATACCTGTTTGGCAAGACACACCCACCCGTTTTCCACCAGATGTGCATCAATCGCTTCACCGAAGTTCCTGGCATTGGGTTCCATCTTGTTGTTGCAGGCCGTGAGCAAGGCTACGGCCGCCACCATGAGAACTGCTGCTTTCATCATTCCACCCTGTGCTGGTTTGGGCATGGATGTGCATGCCCGCTTCGCGTGGACAGCGCCATTCGCCTCCAACCGCCCCCACCACAGTGCACCGGGAATGCCGCACCGGTGAACGGATCACGGCCAAGTCGTCAGAGCCGATGACCATTGGCCTGCAACCTGCGCCACCGGGTAAATGGCATGCAGCACAGCACCTCCGGTATGCACCGGCAACCTCCTTCGCAGTGTGTGCGATGAAGGTTTCAGCAGTGGGTAGCGCCAAGCCACTTTGCGCTACACGCAACCGTGCGGGCATGCTGGCGCATGCCGCGCCACATCACTGTGATGCGTAAGGCCCGAACACCGCCTTCACCCGCAGCTGCTCGTCGCTGTCATCCAGCACGATCACTCTGTAGCTGTCGCCACCGGCTGCCACGCGTATCAGTACGTGCCCCTGGCTGGACTTTGCCTGCCGGCCAATGCCGAAGGTGGTGGCTGCGGTTGCAGGCGAGACATTGGTGACGAAGATGTCGCGCTCGCCCGCCCACACCTGTCTGGAGGTCATCCGCTTCCAGGTATTCACCGACGGGTGGCCATCGGCGCGCGAGGTCACCACGATCACTCTCGGCTGCAGGGTGACCAGCATGCCGATGCTGTTGGCGTCCCAGCTGCCGTGGTGGTTGGCCTTCATTGCGTCCACCGCACCGGCGGCCTGCGCCACCACCGGTTCCACATTGGTCCACGCGGCCGGGCTGGCCTGTAGTTCCTGCTCCTGTGAAGAAAGATCGCCTGCGGTGAAGTAGTCGAAGCGACCGTAGCGCATGCGCAGGGCAATGCTCAGATTGTTCTCCAGCGGCAGCTGCTCCGGCTCCAGGCCTGCGAGTTCAGGAATCAGCTGGCGCGTGGCCGTGCCCTGCCCTGTCCAGACCTGGCCGTTGGCATGCAGGTTGCGCACTTCAAAATCCGGGTAGCGCGCGGCATCGTGCAGCAGCACCACCTGGTCATTGCGGCCGGGCAGGAAGCGTTCCACCTGCAGGCTGTTGTGCCTGATCTGCCAGTCCAGGAAGTGGCGGTAGTTGTTGACGGTGGGGTTGTCGATGGGCGCGGGGTAGTCGTAAGCCGGCCAGCCACGGTCGATGACTCTGCCGATGCGCAGGTGCTCGGCAACCTCGGTGATTCCACTGAGCCTGTAGGCACCGTTGGCCGCCTGCGGCGAGTCGGCGACGATGGCTCCCATGTGGTCGCCGTGGAAATGGCTGAGGATGAAATAGTCGATGCCCTTGCGCGCGCCTGCTGGCAAGGCCTTGTTGTTCAGCAGTTGCTGCACGTAGCGCGCCACCCACTCGCCCGGCGGGCGTGAGGCATCGGGCCGGGTGGGCAGCGAGAACGGCGCCTGCTCATGGGTCTTGCCACTGGCGTCAGACAGCAGCGTGGTGCCATCGGGCAGCAGGAAGAACACCGCGTCGCCACGGCCGGTGTTGATGTGGTGGATGTCCAGCTCACCCGGCTGCCAGGCCGGCAGCGGCTGGCCTGCCTGCGGAGTGGGCGGCGGCGCCGCATAGGCCACCAGCGGCATCATGCACATGGCCAGCAACACCAGAAGCGGCAGCCTGCCAGCCCAGCCCCGCCCACCTGCACGGCATGCGGGTACCGGCGCAGATGCATCATGCAGTTGCTCATGCTTCATGCAGGGCAGCCTTGTCCGGAGTGACGACGAAGCTGCCGCGCGTGCTGATGCTGCCGCCCTTGCGCTGCACCTGGTCCATCACCCGCAGCCGGGTGCGCCATTCGCGCGCACTGATGTCATGCAGGTGGTAGCCGCGCAGGTTGTCACAGTGTTTGAGGAAGGGATTGTGTGCATCGCGGAAGCGGGTGACGTTGGGCGAATCAATGCCACCGTCGCCATTGGAGCTGATGGACGTGGCCAGGAATTCGGTGGCCGCTGCGGGGCCGTCCGGCTCGTCATCACGCAGTGGCACCTCGCCGATGGCGTTCATGTGGGCATCGCCGGTGGCGATGACCACATTGGTCAGGCGGTTGTCGGTAATGGATTTGACCAGCCGCTGGCGCGACTGCGGGTAACCATCCCACTTGTCCTCGAACGCACCACGCACACTGCCATCCGGCTCCCTGGCCTGCAGCGGCATGACGAATACCTGCTGCGCGATCAGGTTCCAGTGCGAGCCGCCGCGCAGGCCTTCATCCAGCCACGCCTCCTGTTCGCTGCCCAGAATGCTCGATTGCCTGCCCTGCTCGAAGCGGCACTTCGGCGCGCCTGTGTCCTTGCATATCTGGTTGCTGCGGAAGCTGCGTGTATCCAGTACATGCATGCGCAGCAGGCCACCGAAATCCAGCCTGCGGAAGTAGCGCGTGCCACCATCAACGCGCGGCAGCTGCGCACGCCGTACCGGCAGGTTCTCGTACCAGGCCTGCATGGCCACGAACCTGCGCAACGCGAACACCTCGGGCGCAACCCGGTTGCTGTCCCATTCACCGCCCCAGTCGTTGTCCACCTCATGGTCGTCAAAGGACATGATGAACGCCGCCGAGGCATGCGCGGCCTGCAGGTCCGGGTCGCTCTTGTACTGCGCGTAGCGCCGGCGGTAGTCGTCCAGGCTGAATATCTCATCGCCCAGGTGGTCGCGCTCCGGTGCCGGCCTGCCCTGCGCATCGAGCGTTGGATACTTCTCTTTGTTGCGCCCGGCCGGGCCTTCGTAGATGTAGTCGCCATAGTGGAATACGGCATCCACATCGTGCTCCTGGCTCAGGTGGCCGAATGCATCGAACCAGCCCTGTGCATAGGACTGGCAGCCGGCTACGGCGATGCGCAGACTTGCCGCCGTGGCCGCCGCTGCCGGCGCGGTGCGCGCCACGCCGGTGGGGCTGGCATCACTGCCCTCCACCACGAAGCGATACCAGTAAGGCCGCGCGGGCTTCAGGCCTTGCAGTTCCACATGCACACTGTGCCCAAGTTCCGGCAGCGCCAGTGCCTCGCCACGCAGGGCCACCTTGTTGAAGGCTGCATCCTCCGCCACTTCCCAGCGCACCGGCACGGCCAGCATCGGCATGCCGCCATGCTCGGCAAGCGGCGCCGGTGCCAGCCGTGTCCATATGACGAAGCCATCGGGCAGCGGATCGCCCGCAGCCACGCCCAAGGTGAACGGGTAAGCACTCAGGCGGGGCGCGGCAAGCACCTTGCTGAAGGGCGAGACGCCGGCAAACAGGGCCAGCGAACTGGCGCCAAGCAGAAACCTGCGGCGGTCGAGTGTGGGAAACCGGGCCATGACAACTCCTGGGGCGGGCATGGGCACGGGCACGCCACGGTGGCATGCCCGTGCGGGTGCGTTGGGAATCAGAAGCGCGCGCGGATGCCGATGGAGGCGCGGCGGCCGCTGTGGATGTAGATCTGGCTGTGGTGGCCCTTGTCGCCCAGGCCGGTTTCACCGTTGGAGTACACCGTGCCGCGGTTCTGGTTGAACAGATTGTTGGCGGTGAAGTAAGCCTCAAGCCCCATGAAATTGTTCCTGGTCTTGGGGATGATGGTGTAGCTGCCGGACAGGTTCACTTCCAGGTAATCGTCGAAGGGCTGTTTCTGGTTGATGGTCACGCCGTTGGCATTGACGATGTTGTTGGTGAGGCCACGGTCCTTCTCGTCACTCCACACGCTGTTGAGGTTCAGCCGCGCCCTGCCGTACTTCCAGGCCAGCCCGAAGCTGGCCACCTGCGTGGCCACTCGTGGCAGCACCACATCCGGGTTGCTGTAGACATAGGAGCCACGTGCGGTGAGGCCCTTCAGCACGCCGGGCAGGTAATCCATGGCGTGGTTGAACTCGAACTCGTAGCCACTGATGTTGATTTCGTCCTTCATGTTGGCCGTGGTCGTCACCAGGTCCACCGGCTCGTCACCGGTGTAGCCGAACTCCTCCGGGCTCATGCTGACCGTGCTGATCAGGTCCTTCACCTTGTTGCGGTAGTAGTTGATGGACACCAGCCCCACCGGCTCGAAGTACTTCACCAGGCGCACGGAAACATTGTCCGAGTACTCCGGGCGCAGGCCGGGATTGGGCGCGGTAAGCACGTTGCCGTCCTCGGTGCCATAGCTCACCGACCACACGCCTGCAAGGTCACTCACCTCCGGCCGCTGGATGGTCCTGCTGTAGCCCACCACCAGGTCCAGGCTGTCGCTGAAGCTGTACTTCACCGAGGCACTGGGGAAGAACTCGCCATACCGGCTCTTCTGCCTGATCCGCGGCTTGCTCATGTACTGGTACTGCAGGCCTTCGATGGTGGTGGCGCGACCGGTGGCTGCATTGACCGCATGCCCGGCGGCCTTCACCTCATCGGCACTGAGCGCGTCGAAATCGTGCCCGGTAGTGCGGGTCTGCTCCCAGCGCAGGCCGGCCTGCGCCTTCAGGTGCGCGCCGAATTCGGCCGTGCCCATGAAGTACAGGGCGTTGATCGCCTCATCCAGGCGGTTGGCATTGCCGATGTGTGCGGCATACCAGTCGTCCGCACTCATGGTGTGCGTCCATTGCTCCGGGTTGGCCTGCATCATCTGGTAGATCTTGGCCAGGCTGTAGACGTATAGATCGCCCCCGTTGAGGGTGGTAACCTCCACACCGCTGTCGGCGGCGGAGAAGTCATTGACGCTCTGGATGGCACGCAGGAATTCGGCATTGCTCAGCGGGCCGTTGTAGGTGTACTTCAGTGCGCCGCCGATATCGTCGAAGCTGTAGGCCGAGCGGGTTGCCTTGGCGCCGGTTTTCCAGGTGACAGCCACATCGCCGATGTCCTGGTAGAAGGAAAAGTTCAAGGCGCCGCCACGGTGATCCAGCGCGGCACGGCTGCCGCTGCTGGTGCGCACGCTGGGGCGGGTGGAGCCGCCCACCGCGCCAAGGGTGAAGCTGTCCGGGTTGGACCAGTCCGGGCCGCTGATCTGCTGGATCTTCCAGTCCTGGTGCATCCAGTCACTGCGCTCGGCGCTGAAGTTGCCGGTGGAGGTGACCGCATTGAGCAGGTCGGCCACCTGGCCCTTCTTGTCCGAACGGTAGCGGCTGTCCGAGCTGGAATAGAACAGGTTGCCGTCCAGGCGGAACCTCTCCGTGTTCCACTCGAAGCTGGGAATGATGTTGCGGGTATAGCCCAGCTTGTAGGTATAGCCGGCATCCAGATCCAGGGTCTTGGCGCTGGCCGCAGACTGGGTGGTGAAATCCAGCGAGGGGTCGCCAATCACACCGCGCGAGCGCGCGTTGGTCGTGAAGGTGGGGGTGATGGTGCTGGGCTCGATGTCGCCGCGGCTGACCGAGGTCATCAGCGACAGGATCAGCTGGTCGGTGGCCTTGAAATCCAGGCCCAGCTGGGCCACGCGCCGGTTGTACTCGCGGTCGTAATGCTTGGGCGAGATGTTGGTCACCGCATACTTGTACGGGCTGAGCGCGGTGGGCACATAGTTGCGCCCGGCGGTGACCTGTTCGTGCTCGACCAGGTTGGTGGTGCTGCTGATGCCGGCGGCAATGCCCAGGCGGTTGTCGAAGAACACATCCGAATAGTTGACCCCGAACACCGGCAGGAACTTCTGGCTGTAACCGCCTTCCATCGGGCCAGTGCGGTAGCGGTCCCACAGGTTGGAATGGGTGGTGGCGCCAAGCTGCACGGTGATGTTGCGGCCCTTGCGGTCAAAGGCCTTCTTGGTGCGGATATCGATGGTGCCGGCCGGCGCGTTGGCGTTCATGTCCGCGCTGGTGGTCTTGTAGATGTTGATCGAGTCCACCCCCGAGAGCGCCATCTGCTCGAAGCTGAAGGTGCGCGAGCTGGAGGAGTTGGCGTCGATGCTGGCCAGGCTCACGCCGTTGAGGGTGACGCCGGTGTACTTGGCCGGCAGGCCGCGCAGGGAGATGTTGCGCGGCGCATCGTCGGCCACCACGTCGAAATCCACACCCGGCATGTACTTGAGGAACTCGCCCGGGTTGCCGTCGCCGATTTCGCCGAAGCTGTCCGCCGACAGCGTGTTGGTGATGTTCATCGATGCACGCTGCTCCATGATGGCGCGCGCATCGCCCTCGCGTGCGCTCACCACCTGCAGCGTATCCATCGTATGCGCATCGCTGGCTGGCGCGGCCGAGCTGTACAGCTCGAACAGCGGCTCGCTGGTCTGGCCCGCGCGCACTTCCACCTGCTTTTCCACGGTGGAAAAGCCGGTGAACTCCACGGTGAGCACGTGCATGCCGGCCGCGGCCTCGGGAATGCGGAACTCACCACGGTCACCGGACGTTGCAACCTGCTGCCCGTCAATCTTGATGCGCGCATTGCGCAGGTACTCGCCGGTGGTCGGGTCAAGCACGCGGCCAAGAATGAAGCCCTTGCCACCCACCTGCGCACCGCCCTGCTTCGTCCGCAGGGTGATGACATTGCCCTGGTCCGATTCAACCTCAAGATGCGTGCTTTCGAGCAGCCTGCGCAGTGCCGCGCGTGCATCCATCTGGCCGCTGATGGCCGGTACCTGCACCCCTTGCAGCGTGCCTGCCGGCGCAATGATCTGCAGGCCCGCCTGGCGTGCCAGCTCGGGGATGGCGGTGACTGCCGGTTGCGCCGGAACATCGAACTGACGCAGCTGTGCCATTGCTGGCGAAGTGATGGACAGCGCAGCAACTACCGCGCTTGCCAGCAGAAGCTTCCTGGGACGAATCATGGACCATTGCTCTCGATAGCCGTGCGGGGTGCCGGCACTGATCACTAACGAGACGCGGGGGTTTCAACTTCCCCCATCTGTCACAAAAATTTAATCGGCGTTGCCGAGCACGACCCGGTTTTTCTCCTGGCGCATGCGTGTGTCGAACACCCTGGAAACGGCCTGGCCGAAGCCCACCGGATTGTTGGCGGCAAACAGACCGGTGATAGGCTCACGCGCCAACACGGGGTCGGTGATGACGATGCGGATATCGCTGTAACGGGCGAAATCGGCAGCAGCCTCGGCCAGGGTTTCACCACGGAAATCCAGCTTGCCGTCACGCCATGCCAGTTCGCGCTGCAGTTCCGTAGGCGTCAGCACGACCGGCGTTGATGCGGCCGGCGCATCCAGCAACAGGCGGCTGTTGGCAGGCAGCCGTGTGGTGCTGCCGGGCAAGCTCACAGCGCCGGCCTGCACGGTCACCTGCGCCGGTGCCTGCGCGAACTTGCGCACCACGAAGGTGGCCGCGGCGGCATCGAGCCTGCGCCCGTCCACCTCCAGCTCCAGCGGGGCACCGTTGTGTGCGGCTTCCACCAGTACTTCGCCCCGGGTGAGCCTGATGCGGGTGCGGCCACCACGCTCGTATACCTCGATTCTGCTGTCGGTATTCAGGGTCAGCGCCGAGCCGCCCGCCAGCGGCACACGCCGCATCTCGCCCTTGCTGGTGGCATAGGCCACCGGTGCCGGGAAGCTGACAAACAGGAACACCGCCAACAGCAGCGAGGCTGCCGCGGCGGTGGGCCAGCGCAGCAGCTGTCTGCCGATACGCCTGGCGCCGCGCGGCACCTTGGCAACGGGCGTGTTGGCCTTCGCTGCGGGGTTCAATGCATGCAGCCGGCCGGCACCGTGCAGCGCTTCTGCCTGCATCCACACCGCCTTGGCACGCAGCAGCGCGCCCTGGCAGCGGACATCGCCGTCCAGCCAGGCCTGCAGCCGGGCCTGCTCGGCAGCCGTCAGCGGAGCGCGGTCCATACGTGCGACCCACTCGGCGGCGGCACGTTCGATTTCATTACTGCCCAGGCGTCCGTCCATTGACCTGACTCATGTTGCGGCCCAACTCAACAGAGGTGTCGAGGGCGGCATTTCCCCCACTCTCCACCCACATTCCCAGCCAGCGGATGCCGCGGGCGATATGTTTTTCCACCGTGCTCTCCGACAGGCGCATGCGCGCGGCGATTTCACGCTGCGGCAGGTCATGCACCCTGCGCAGCACGAAGGCCTCGCGGGTCTGCGGCGGCATGGCTGCGATCACACCGGCCAGCCGGCGCAGTTCATCGTGCTCGATGGCGTTCTGCTCCGGGGTGGAGGCATCGTCGGCAAACTCCACCGGGCCCAGGTCCTCAACCGCCAGTATCGGCACGATGCGCGCGCGGGCGATGCTGCGTGCCACCAGCGATCTGGCCACCTGGAACAGGTAGGCGCGCGGGTTGAGGATGTCATCCAGCCGCTCGCGCTGGGCCAGCGTGGCATAGCTCTCCTGTACCACATCATCCACGTCGAAGCCGGCGTTGTGGCGCCGGCCCAGCCAGCTGCGCAACGCTGCCTCGTGCGGCAGGATGTTGTTCAGGAACCAGCGCGTCCGTTCCCTGTCATCCGGGTGCCGATCCGCAGCCCCCGTTGTTGCACCACCCGACACAGCAGCCCCCCGGCGCGCCCAACCGCGCCATACAGCTGGGCGATGCTGGACACCGCTGGTGACGCCAGCATGACAAATCCTTGCCGCACAGTGCTCTTACGTTTGCCTGCCAAGCTGAAGGCGCCGCCAGAGGCGGCGAACACATTACGGAAACACACACAGAACACCATCGGACGCCTGCCCATCGCCCAGCCACCATGAGCTGCCTCGATGCCTTGCACACCCGGCCGCCAACGCGGTGCTCCGGCCGCGTGTTCGCGGCCAGCTACGGCGGCAGACCTGCGCCGGCCCGAACCAAGCCCGCTGAGCACGGTCAGCGGCCTTCCATACGAAGCACCCAGAATCCAGATCAATGAGCAACACCGCCGATATCGCTACTGCTGCGCCCCGCTCGGAACTGCTGGCCGGCCTGACCGACGCGCAGCGCGAAAGCATCCTTGCGCGCATGCGTCGGCTGCAGCTGCGCAAGGGCGAGCACCTGGTTCACCAGGGTGATGCGGCCGACCATGTCTACTACGTGGTGCGCGGGCGCTTCGAGGTGCTGCTGGATGGGCGCCACCTGGTGGCCGAAATCGGTGCTGGCGAGCCGGTGGGTGAAATCGCCTTCTTCGGTGGGCTGACCCGTACCGCCGATGTGGTGGCCAGCCGCGACTCGGAAGTATTGGAACTCAGCCGCGAGAGCTTCGACCAGCTGGCTGCCGCGCAGCCGGACTTCGTCCAGTCCATTCTGCGCACGCTGGGCCGGCGCCTTGCCGCCACCACGTCCTCGGCCGCGGCAATGGCGCCGCGCATTGCCGACACCATTGGCCTGTGCCCCGCCGGCAGCGCGCCCATGCCCTCGGCACTGGTGGTGCAGCTGCAGCTGGCCCTGCGCGACAACGGCAGCAGCATCAGCACCCTGCGCGCGGGCGACCTGCCGTCCGACGTGGATGCCAACGACGAACAGCAGCTCTCCCGCTGGCTTGGCCTGCAGCAGGAGCAGGGCCAGAAGCTGCTGCTGGTCTGCGGTGACGGCAATCTGGCCTGGGACCGCGCGGCACTGCGCCACTGTGACCAGCTGCTGCTGTGCGGCGACATGGACGAGGCCCGCGATGGCCCGGTGCCGGTTGCCGAGCTGGAACGCTATGCGCTGTCGCTGTTCCGGCCACGCCAAGTGGGCCTGCTGCTGTGGCGCGAGCAGGCCAGCCAGGCCATCGACAACACCGAGCACTGGCTGCGCCAGCGGCCACTGCACCTGCATCACCATGTGGCAATGAACCGCCCCGCCGACTTCGGCCGGGTAGCGCGGCTGCTCACCGGCAAGGCACTGGGTGCGGTGCTCGGCGGCGGCGGTGCGCTGGGCGCCGGCCATATCGGTACGCTGCGTGCACTCAGCGAGGCTGGAGTTGAGCTGGACATCATCGGCGGCACCTCGATCGGCTCGGTGATTGCCCGCTCCTATGCCGCCGGCGATGATGCCGCGCGGATGATGGCCGACTACGAGGCGTTCTTCCTGCAGCGCAAGGCTCTGGGGCGTTTCACGCTGCCGTGGTACAGCCTGCTCGACCATCGCCATCTGGACGCCTGCATGCAGCAGTTCCTGGGTGATACGCGGCTGGAAGACCTGCCGCTGACCTGCTTCGCGGTGGGCGCCAATCTATCCACCAACGAACTGGAAGTGATACGCCACGGGCTGGTGCGCGATGCGCTGCGCGTCTCCACCGCCATTCCAGTGGCGCTGCCACCGTGGATCAATTCGCTGGGCCATGTGCTGGTGGATGGCGGTGTGATGAACAACGTGCCGATCTCGGTGATGCGTGGCATCAAGAGTGGTCCCAACCTGGTGTCGATGCTGTCACCGGGTGATGAGTGGAAGGTCAACAGCGCCTACGAGCAGGTGCCGTCGGGCCTCTCGCTGGCCTGGCAGCTGTTGCGCGGGCAGCGCAAGGGCGATGACTTCCCGCGTATCGGCGTGGTCGCCGCACGCTCCATGCAGATCACCTCCGGGCGCATGCTGCGTGGTGCCGGGCTTGGCAATGACCTGCTGCTCAAGCCACCGGCGGTGCCGGGCATGGGCCTGCTCAACTTCAAGCTCGGCCGCGCACAGGAACAGGCCGGCTATGAGTACACGCGCAGGCTGCTGGAACGCATGGGTGGCCTTGATGGCCTGCGCGCCTGGCAGTACAGCGGCGTGGCGCCGCAGCTGGGGGACTGATCCACCTGCCCTGCTTACGGCAGGCCGGGGAACCACACCAGCAGGCACAGCCACAGCGCCTTGCACAGCACGTGCAGCAACTGGTCCACGTTGTAGCTGATGCGGCGCGCGCACTTGAGGTCGTCGATCAGCATGTGGCTGAACATCTCCAGCAGGCCGAGTACCAGGCTGCCGGTGATCAGGCCGACAGCGCCACCATGGATCACCGCATGCGCGCCCAGCGCCTGGTACCACGGCACCCCGGGCACCGGCGCGAAACGGTTCTTGGCCTTGGCCAGGAACTCACCCTGCAGCGGATAGTCAGCCACCGCATGGGCAACGATCAGCAGGGCGAATGTCTGTAGCAGGGCGTAGCTGGCCATTGGCAGACGGTACCGGTTTGAGGGAGGAGTCTGGCACTACTTCGAGGTAGCCGTGAAGATGCCGTCCCAGGCGTCGGGTGGAACGTCTATCAGGTGCTGCAGCCGCTGCGCATACAGTGCATGCAGGCCGGACAAGGGCTGCATGGCGGCATCATCGCCCATGGCCTGCAGCTGGCGCTGGGCTTGGACGAACTCGCCACGCCGGTAGCTTTCCAGCATGACGTGGTGGGCACCGGCCATCTGCTGGAAGCCCGGGTCGCCGGCCAAGCCGGCATCACCCAGCAGTACATGCAGCATCACCGGCTCGCTGCGGCCCACCACGCGCACGCGGTCTGCTTCCACATAGGCCAGATCTGCCGCCTGCGCGCGTACTGCTTCGGTCACCATCAGGGTCACGCCGTAATACTTGGTCAGGCTCTCCACGCGCGAGGCCAGGTTCACCGTGTCGCCGATGGCCGAGTATGAGAAACGCTGCTGCGAACCCAGGTTGCCCACGCAGGCGTCGCCCACATGCAGACCAACGCCGATGCGCAATGCGCTGCCGTGTTCGCGGTTGATCGCCTCCACGGCGCCCAGCATGCCCAACGCGGCCAAGCAGGCCTTGCGGGGGTGCGCGGCGATGTCCATCGGTGCGTTCCAGAACGCCATGATGGCGTCACCGATGTACTTGTCGATGGTAGCCTCGTGCGCGAGCAGCACGTCGGTCATCGGTGTGAGGTAGCTGTTGAGCAGCGTGGTCAGCTCATCCGGGGCCAGGTTCTCCGACAACGAGGTGAAGCCACGGATGTCGGAGAACAGCACGGTGATCTCGCGGTTCTCGCCCCCCAGCTGCAGCGCCTGGGCATCCTGCGACAGGCGATCCACCAGGGCGGGCGAAAGGTAGCGTCCGAAGGCGGAGCGTACAAAACGCTTCTCGCGATTCCCCAGGAACAGCAGTGCCGGCATCATTGCCAGGAACACCACCACCAGGCATAGCGATGCAGGCAGCGGATCCAGCAGCATGGCCTGGCCACGGTAGGCCCACCACGCACCACCCAGCACTGAGGCCACCAGTACCAGCAGTGCAAAGGACGACAGCAGCGGCCGCCCCCTTACCAGTACCAGCAGCAACGCCAAGGTTGCGATGACCGCAGCCAGCACCTCGGCACCGCGTGACCAGTCCGGGCGCTGCAGGAACTGCTGGTTCAAGGCCTGGTCCACCAGTTCGGCATGCACGTTCACGCCCGGCACGGCCGCTGCCAACGGGGTGGCGACAATATCGCGAAGGCCGATGGCCGATGTACCGACCAGTACGACGCGCCCTTCCACCTTGGCCGCCAGTGCGGATGCATCATCCTGCAACAACTGCCATGCCGGAATCACCGTCATGTGCGGCATGCCGGAGTAGTGCACGCGAAAGCGGCCATCGGCACCGGCGGGCAGGTCCAGCATGCCCACCCGCACCGAGGTGAGTGCAAGCGGGCCGGCACCGCTCTCACCACTGGCATCACTGGAGCGCAGCACCAGGCCGGAAGCACCCTGCGCCACGCGCAGTGCTTCCACGCCCAGCCCCGGGTACAGCTGCTCATCAGCCACCGCCACCAGGGGCATGCTGCGGATGATGTTGTCGCGGGCGGGCGGGAACGAAAAGCTGCCGATGCCACTGGCCGGCGTGGTCAACACCGGCAGATTGGACAGGCCGCCATCGAAGGAAGGCAGGTAGCGGCGAGGGTCGGTGCCGGCGAAGGACAGCCCCGCCATCGGCGGCAGCAGCGTACGTCCGGTCTCTCCGGACAACGCCACGCCCATCACCACCGGATTGCGCGCGATGGATTCACCGAACAACGCGTCGTTGTCCAGCGGCGCTTCGGCCGCCACCTGCACCGCGTAGCCCTGTGCGCGCAGATGCTGCAGTTGTGGCCCCAGCGAGGTGCGATCCGGTTCGGTGAACACCATGTCGAAAGCGATGGCAGCCGCACCCATGCTGCCCAGTGTGTCCACCATCTGACCGATGCGGTCACGCGGCCATGGCCATTGGCCGATGCGGGTCAGTGAGGCCTCGTCGATGTCCACCACCACCACGCCCGGATCCACCGTGGCGGCGCGTGGCGCGGTGCGCTGGAAGGCATCGAACACCAGATCCGTCAGCCGCGACAGGCCGTCGCGGAACACCACGTCCAGGGCCAGCACAACCAGCAGCAGCGCGGTGCCGGCAAGCAGCAACCGGCGTTTGCGCGGACGCACGGGTGCGGGGCGGTGACGGCTGGGCCTCAAATCCGGCACTCCTCAGGGGCTGCCCGCAGGGGTCTGCCCGGTCTTGTTGCCTGCGAACACGCCCTGCGCTTCCCAGCCCGACGAATCCTCCACCCGGAACTGACCCAGCAGTGCCGCAGCCGGGTCCGTTCCATTGGTTGCGAACGCTGCGGTGTATTCGCCGTACATGTAGGGATCGACCGTTGAACCCAATGAGCCGGAGAAGGCGGTACTGGGGTCACCCACCAGTACCGGGCCATTGATGTTCAGATCGGTGGCGCCAAAACTCTTGCCGCCCGTCACCACCCCGCCCGCCGGCACACCGAAGTGGTCTATCTGCATGCTGCCGAGGCCGGTGGCGAAGTTGACCGTTGCACTGAAATCACCCTGGCCCTGCCCCACCAGCGCCCCGGACTGGAATACCGTACCGCGCGCCGCGCCGGCATAAGTGGCGATGATGTCCGTAGGCAGCTGCACCTTCGGGGTCAACTGACCCACCACCCAATAGCCATTGTCGGCCGAGTAGGCCCCACCGTTGGCCGGCACATCGGTGGCATTCCAGTAGCCCCAGCTCAGGAAATCGCATTGGCACAGCGCCTGTCCGGCATCACCGCCCTGCATGCTCCCGTAGCTGTTGCTGCCGCTGATCGGCTGCGGCGTACCGGGGAGGTACTGGCCTTCGCCGGTCTGGATCAGATAGTGGCCGCCCTCCCACTGATAGGGCGCGAAATCGGCGGTGAACTGCTGGGCGGCCGAATCGAAGTTCATCTCCAGCGAGGCACCCATGCCGTTCATGCCGCTCATGCGGTAGGAAGCGAAACCGCTGTACGGGCCATTGAGCACCAACGGCGGCGGAATCACCGGCGGTGCCGGGTACGGCATCGGCTGTGGGGTGTTGCCACGGTTGCCGGCGAAGATGCCTGCGCCGCTCCACTCCCCGTCCTGCACACTGAAGTTGCCCAGCAGGGCGGCCACCACATCGCTGCCGTTGCCGGCAAAGGCGGCTGCATAACGACCACTCAGGCTGGCGGTATTGCCCTGCAGGCTGCCACCAAACGCACCGGCCGGTGCATTGCCGCCCACCGGCTGGCTCAGTGACATGTTGCTGTCGCCAAAGTCACGCCCGTCAAAGCCGGAGATGATCAGCCCACCGGTACCGGTGGCAAAGTCCACCGTCGCCCAGAAGTTGCCCTGCACAT
>DCXY01000043.1 GCA_002329155.1 Stenotrophomonas sp. UBA2124
TCTGCTGGATGGCGTTGTAACCACACCCGGAAATGGAGATTGCCACGATGACAAGCAACATCAGGCGGAGAAACTGGCGCATGTTCAGGTCCTTGGACGGCTGGAACGGCGAGCATGCCACGGCCGATGTGTAGTGTGTGAATACGAAAGGGGCCGGCAATGCCGGCCCCTTTGGGTTCCAGTCAGGCAAGCGCCCGGCTCACCACTCGGTCGAACCGGGAATGTGGTGCGCCTTGGCGTTGCGGCGCATCAGCAGGTTCAGCCACTCCACCATGATCGAGAAGCCCATGGCGGCGTAGATGTAGGGCTTGGGCACATGCACTTCCAGGCCGTCGAGCACCAGCACCGCACCCACCATCAGGATGAAGGCCAGCGCCAGCAGCTTCACGGTGGGGTTGGCGTCGATGAAACGGCCCAGCGGGTTGGCCGCCAGCAGCATCACCGCCACCGCCAGCAGCACGGCGCAGACCATCACCGGGATGTGGTCGGCGATGCCGACGGCGGTGATCACCGAATCCAGCGAGAACACGATGTCGATGATGGCGATCTGCGCGATCACCATGCCGAAGGTGGCCGAGGCCTTGGTGGTGGTGGGGTCCGCATCCTCACCACCGCTGACCAGCTCGCGGATTTCCTTGATGCCCTTGTAGAGCAGGAACAGGCCGCCCAGGATCAGCACCAGGTCGCGGATGGAAATGCTCATGCCGGCGACGTCGAAGAGGTTGCTTTCCATGTGCGCCAGGTAGGCCAGCGACACCAGCAGCATGATGCGGGTGATGCAGGCCACGGCGATGCCTACCCGGCGCGCCAGCGGGCGCTTGTGCTCGGGCAGGCGCCCGACCGCGATGGAAATGAACACCAGATTGTCGATGCCCAGCACGATTTCCAGCGCACTGAGCATGAACAAGGTGACCCATACATTGGGGTCGGCAAGAAACTCAAAAGACATGCACGCAATCCTTCAATAGAACCAGATCACCACCGCCGCCCGGCAGGTGGTTTCAGAAAAGCCGGGGCCCGAGGATCAGCCCCCAACACAGCAGAACGTTCATCATCAGCACGAACACCGCCGCCGAGCCCATGTCCTTGGCGCGGCCGGCCAGCACGTGGTACTCCGGGCCGTAGCGTTCGATCACCGCCTCGATGGCGGAATTGGCCAGCTCCATGGCAAGCACCAGCAGCATGGAGCCTATCAGCAGCACCTGTTCAACCGGCGTGGTGCCCAGCCAGAAGGCCAGCGGCGTCAGCACGATGAACAGGTAGACCTCAAGCCGGAACGAGGACTCGTGCGACCAGGCCGCGCACAGCCCCTGCCAGGACCACCTGGCGGCCTTGAGGATGCGCGCCGGGCCGCGCGGCATATGCCCCGTCTGGTCAGCCATGGCACACCCCGCCCGCCGGCGCGACGTGGCGCGACGGCACCTGAAGCAATGATCTAGCTGCCATGAACAGATGACACCGGTGGCGTGAGAAGTAATGCATGATTTTGCCACATCTGCCTTCTGGCCACCCGTACCCGGCGAAGCCAGACAGGCCTCAGCGGTAGTACAGCGTGGCGGTGGTGCCCTGGCCCTCCACGCTCTCCAGTTCCACCCGCCAGCCGCAGCGTTCACACAGCCGGCGTACTACCGCCAGCCCCAGCCCCACGCCCTGCGGGTTGCCCGGCTCGGCGCGGAAGAACGGGTCGAACGCCCTTGCCAGCATTTCTGGCGACATGCCGATACCGGTATCGCGTACCACCACCCGGCCATCGCCAACGCTCACCTGGATGCTGCCTTGGTCGGTGTAGCGGCAGGCATTGCACAGCAGGTTGCCAACCACCACATGCATGATCCGTGGTGGTGCGAACAGCGGATGCTCGCCCTCGATGGACACGGCCAGTGTCACCGGCCGGCCCTGCAGCATCTCTTCCACGTTGCCGGCCTCGTAGCGCACCACCTCGCCCACATCGAACCACTCCGACTGCGGCGCCACGTCGCTCTCGCGCGCCAGCATCAGCAGGGCATCGATGATGGCCTCCATGTCACGCCCGGCGCGCTGGATGCGCTGCAGGCTGCGCTGCAGGCGTGGGGCAAGCTCCGGGTCGGACAGGGCCATGTCGCTGGCCATGCGGATCACGGTCAGCGGCGTGCGCAGCTCATGGCTGGCATCACGGGTGAAGTTGCGCTCGCGTGCCACGTGCGCGGCCATGCGGCTGGAAATGGCATGCAGCGCCAGCGCCAACTGCCGCGTTTCACCCTGGATGCTATCGGGCAGCTGCTCCGGCGCCAGCTCACTGACCTCCGGGCGCCCCGGCTCCCAGCGCGACACCCGCCGCGCCAGCCAGTTGACCGGCCGCACCAGCCGGGCCGAGGCCCTGTAGGTGAACCATGCAGCGAACAGAATGGTCAGCAGCACCAGCAGTACCGGCACCACACTGAGCCAGAATCCCGCCCGCATGGCCTGGTCACGCGGGAACTCCAAGTACAGGCGGCCGGCATCGGTCTGGTCCACCAGCACCAGCTTGCCGGCCGTCTTCAGGTCATGAAAACCGGGCGCCAACCTGCGCAGCGCAACCGGCACGCCGGCCTGCGAATCACCGGTGTGCCACAGGTAACCGTGGATGTTGCGGGTATCCGGCGGCGCCTGTTCCGGCGTGGCCTGGTGCAGCTTCCAGAAATGATCGGCCTCCTGCTGCAGCACCACATTGACCAGCCCGTGGCGGATGGCCAGCGATGCCAGATAGCCGCCCAGCAGCACGGCAAGGCAGGCCAACAAGGCATGCCGGATGAAGGCGATCCTGATTTTGCGTGGCAGCCCGTACGGCATTGTGCTCCCCCCGAAGCGCGCATGATTATAGAGCTGCGGGCTCTGCCGCCAATGCCCCGGCCTGAGTCAAAAAGGCCACCGCGGATGCGGAGGCCTTGGTCAGACAGGGGCTGGCGCCTGCATCAGGCCATTGGCTGGCCAATATCGGCAATGCGATAGCCCGCGCTCTGCACCGTGTGGAGCAGAGGGCGGTCAAACGGCTTGTCGATGATCTTGCGCAGGTTGTACAGGTGGCTGCGCAACGTGTCCGAATCCGGCAGGCCATTGCCCCAGATCTCGCGCTCGATTTCCTGGCGGGTCACCACGCGCGGCGATTCGCGCATCAGGATAGTCAGCAGGCGCAGGCCGATGGGCGAGAGCTGCAGTTCGCTGCCGGCGCGGGTGGCACGCATGCTCACCGGGTCCAGCACCAAATCGGCCACCTTCAGCACTTCGGCGCCCACCTGGCGGCGCTCGCGGCGGATCAGCGCGCGCAGGCGTGCCTCCAGCTCCTGGATGGCGAAGGGCTTGGTCAGGTAGTCGTCGGCGCCATAACCCAGGCCAGTGAGCTTGTCGTCGAGCGTGTCGCGCGCGGTCAACATCAGCACCGGGGTCGATTTGCGCGCCTCGTTGCGCAACCGGCGGCAGACTTCAATGCCATCCAGGCGCGGGAGCATCAGGTCCAGCACAACCACGTCATAGCTGTTCTCGGCAGCCAGACGGTAGCCGTCAAGGCCATCCACCGCGTAATCCACCTCGAACCCTTTGCCTTCCAGATACTCACCGATCATCTCGGAGATGTTCCGGTTGTCTTCGACAACCAGAACCAGGCCGGACGATTCCTTTGTCTGTCGCATGGAGCCTCCTTAGTCTTCAGCTTTGTGAAAGATGCCGCATCGAGGGTAGAAACCATGTGAAGGTTGCCCGCATCTTGAAAGTTTCATTGAAAACAACTTTGTCTGCGAAGCCTTCTCGCCATCAGCCCTATGCTATCGGCCCCCTCCGGCACTCACTCCTGGCCACGCAATGCCTCTCACCGCCTACCTCTACCCCGTCCTGCTACTGGTGGCCAGCAACATATTCATGACCATCGCCTGGTACGGACACCTGAAGTTCAAGTCCGCGCCATTGATGACGGTCATCCTGGTCAGCTGGGGCATCGCCTTCTTCGAGTACTGCCTGCAGGTGCCGGGCAACCGGCTGGGCAGCGCGGTGTATTCGGCACCGCAGCTCAAGGGCATGCAGGAGGTCATCACCCTGGTGGTGTTCGCCGTGTTCTCGGCGGTGTATCTGGGCCAGCCACTGAAGTGGAACCACTGGGCGGCGTTCGCGCTCATCCTGGTGGCGGCGCTGCTGATGTTCAAGGAATAGCCCGCCCGCAGCCGCACAGCGCACGCCGGCCGGAAACAGCGGCCGGCGCAGACAGTTCTGCGGCTTATTTCGTCGGGGCAGGTTCCACGTAGCGGGCGAACAAGCCATCGATGCCGGCCACGTCCACCGCGGCACCTCCCTGCACCGCCTCGGCCTGCTCGAACAGGGGCACGATCATCGCCATGCCATCAAGCTTGGTTTTCAGGTGCACGCCCGGTGCACGGTCGAGCAGCCCGGCCCAGTGCTGGCGCACATTGGCCCAGAAGGCGGCGGTCGCCTTCCAGTAATCCAGCGCCGGGGTGAAATCCACCTCGCGGGTACGCGCATAGTCATTGAAGCCGAACTCACGGGCGATCTGCACCTGACTGCCGTCGGCATTGCGCAGCACCTTTGTGTTGAACTGCTCATGGGTCCAACCCGCGGGCGTAATGGTGTGGCGGTTCACCATGGCCAGCGCGTTGTAGTCGCTGCGCCGGGTGTACTCGCGGCGCGGCAGCGGCCGCCAGCCCTGGTCGCTGGTCCATGACGCCACACCATTGTCGTAGTGCCAGGGCCCGGTGCCGCAGTAGCGCGGCGCATCGCTCACCTCGAACACACATTGGGTCCAGGCGCCGCGGTTGAGCGCCACCGCAATGGACCGCACCTGCCAGGTCTGGTCGGCAGTGAATTCAAAGCGGCTGGGGGCCTGGTAGCGCCAGTCCTGGCGCCAGTGCTTGGTGACATGGCCGCTCTTTGCATCCACCAGCAGATGCTGCAGCACGATGCGCGTGGGCGTGTCCTCGACCACCACTACAACCTCGTTGCCGCCGCTGCGCATGGCCGGGGCACGCTGGTAGTCCGGTTTCAACAGCACGGTTTCGTCGAAGGCGAAATCAACGGTGTACTGGCCCTGCATCGCAAGGATGCTGGCATGGTCGCGCGCGACATCGGCGGGCGCTGCGCTGGCATGGCCGCCCTGGGCGGCAAACAGCAGCAGGCTGGCGGCAAACGGCTTCATCCTTCACTCCTTGTGCGACGCATCTATAGATTGGCCATCCTTGGCCACGCTGCGTTCCATCGCGCCGGCCCCCTGGAAGGCCGGAAGAAAGCAGGCTGCCGGCACGCGCAACGCCCTCCACGGCATCACGCGGCGACCTCCATTACTACACGTGCACACTGCAGGCGTTGCCGCGCACAAAGCCGGCCCGGCTCTCCACTTCACACTCACATTGGCACTGCGGCCCAGCCGCTGCCTTGCCGGGCAACCGCGCCGCAAGGCAGTACCGGAAGGCGCCAACTGGGACTCGGCCAGCATCGCAACACCGCCAACAATCACGTTGGCGGCGCAGGCTGCGCGCCGACACGCCTGCAGGTCTGTGGCAGCGGTTGCAGCAGCAGGCAAGACTGCGGCAACCGCCAAACCGATACTGTTCAAGCTGCTGTGCGCAACCACTGGCCGCATGCCGGAATGCGATGCAATGCGCTGCGCAGCTGAAGGGATACCGGGAATTACGCCCGGCAGGCACGACGCGTGGAGAGAGGGAGAGATACGCGCCGGCCTGCCGGGAACGCGGGGTGAGCCGCCTGACCGTATTTACTTGGTCAGGATCAGCTTGTCGTTGCTGGTATGCCGCAACCGATAGAACTTGTCGCCATGCTGGATGACGATTTCACGTTGGCCCTTGAGCAGGGCGCCGCTGTCGATTACGCCGTCGGCCGACATCAACTGGACCGGGCGCTGCGGCAGGTGGAGCGTGCGGGGACGAAGCAGAACAGGCTGAGCGGACATCATCGTGGTTCCGTGGCGGGTGACGGAGTTAATGATAATGATTCTCAATAACAATGCAAGCCTGATTTTGAACGCTGGGCCAGAGCGGCTTGCACCGCAGGCATGGCCGGCCACCGGGGCCGGCCTGTATAGCGTTCAAGCGCCTGGCCCGCGGGCGGCTCAGGCAAAAATCGCTTCTATGCGCTGCCAACTGGCCTCGTCCACGCGCCCGGCCACATCCAGCGCACGCAGATTCTCTTCCAGCTGCGACACGCGGCTGGCGCCGAGGATCACGCTGGACACGCGCGGGTTGCGCAGGCACCAGGCGATGGCCAGCTGCGCCGGCGATTCACCCAGCTCGGCCGCCAGTGCGGTGAAGCGGCGCGCCTTGCCCAGCCGGTCCTCTTCCGGCTCACCGATCACCGAGGCCTGCAGCCAGCCCAGGGTGGGCTGGGCCAGGCGCGAATCGCCGGCGATGCCATCGTTGTACTTGCCGGTCAACAGGCCCGAGGCCAGCGGCGACCAGATGGTGGTACCCAGCCCTGCGTCGATGTACAGCGGCGCGTACTCGCGCTCCACCCGCTGGCGGTGCAGCAGGTTGTACTGCGGCTGCTCCATGCTGGGGGCATATAGATGATTGGCGCGGGCAAAGGTCAGGGCCTCGTTGATCTGCGCGGCGGACCACTCCGAGGTGCCCCAATACAGCACCTTGCCCTGGCGGATCAGCGCGTCCATGGCCAGCACCGTCTCGCCGATGGGCGTGTCCGGATCCGGGCGGTGACAGTAATAAAGGTCCAGGTAGTCCACCCGCAGCCGCTTGAGCGCGGCATGGCAGGCATCGGTGACGTGCTTGCGCGAGAGCCCGCGCTGGGTGGGCGCCGGGTCTTCGGCCGCGCCAAAGAACACCTTGCTGGACACGCAGTAGCCGTCGCGCGGCAGCCGCAGGTCGGCGATCACGTCGCCCATCACCTCCTCGGCGCGGCCCTTGGCATAGCCCTCGGCGTTGTCGAAAAAGTTGACACCGTTGTCCCAGGCGGCGGCGATCAGGTTGCGGGATTCGTCCCGGCCGATCTGGCTGCCAAAGGTCACCCAGGCACCAAAGGACAATGCGGAAAGCTGCAGGCCGGATGACCCGAGGCGACGATATTGCATGGCTGGCTCCTGGTGGCGGGTGCGCGCATCGGCGCGAACGGGCGCCAAGTGTACTCCGCAGGATGTGCGTGAAATGTTCCTTGATGTCGCCGATACCTGCCAGATCGGGGCCGTTACCGGAATATGTACCGGTAATTCTTGCCCGTCATAGGCCGCTGCTCTAGGCTTGCGTCTTTTGCGGGCATCCCCGGGGACGCATCATGGTCGAAGGTTTGGGCAGGATCGGCTTCGGCCTGTTCGGCCTGGTAGTGCTGCTTGGCATTACCTGGTTGTTCTCCAACAACAAGAAGGCGGTGGACTGGAAGCTGATTGCTACCGGTATCGCCCTGCAGATCGGCTTTGCCGCGCTGGTGCTGCTGGTGCCCGGTGGCCGCGATGTGTTCGACTGGCTGGGCCAGGGCTTCGTCAAGATCCTGAGCTACGTCAACGAAGGTTCCAGCTTCATCTTCGGCGACCTGATGAACGTACCCAAGTACGGTTTCATTTTTGCGTTCCAGGTATTACCGACCATCATCTTCTTCTCCGCGCTGATGGGCGTGATGTACCACCTGGGCGTGATGCAGGCCATCGTCAAGGCCATGGCCTGGGCCATCACCAAGATCATGCGCGTGTCCGGTGCCGAGACCACCAGCGTCTGCGCCAGTGTATTCATCGGCCAGACCGAGGCGCCGCTGACCGTGCGCCCGTACATCGCCAGAATGACCCAGTCCGAGCTGATCACCATGATGATCGGCGGCATGGCCCATATCGCCGGCGGCGTGCTGGCCGCCTATGTGGGCATGCTGGGCGGTGGCGACCCCGTGGCCCAGGCGTTCTACGCCAAGCACCTGCTGGCCGCCTCCATCATGGCCGCACCGGCCACGCTGGTGATCTCCAAGCTGCTGGTGCCTGAAACCCAGGTGCCGCTGACCCGCGGCACGGTGAAGATGGAGGTGGAGAAGACCTCCTCCAACATCATCGACGCCGCTGCCGGCGGTGCCGCCGACGGCCTGAAGCTGGCGCTGAACATCGGCGCGATGCTGCTGGCCTTCATCGCCCTGATCGCCCTGCTCAACGCGCCATTGACCTGGATCGGCGAAGTGACCGGCCTTGCACAGGCAATCGGCAAGCCCACCAACCTGGCTACCATCTTCGGTTACATCCTGGCCCCGATCGCCTGGGTGATCGGCACCCCATGGGCCGATGCCACCACCGTGGGTTCGCTGATCGGCCAGAAGGTGGTCATCAACGAATTCGTGGCCTACCTGCAGCTGGCGGAGATCATCAAGGGCAATGTCGCGGGCGTGGCCCTGAGCGACGAAGGCCGGCTGATCGCCACCTACGCGCTGTGCGGCTTCGCCAACTTCAGCTCGATCGCGATCCAGATCGGCGGCATCGGTGGCCTGGCCCCCGAGCGTCGCCAGGATCTGGCCAAGTTCGGCCTGCGCGCCGTGCTTGGCGGCACCATCGCCACCCTGATGACGGCCACCATTGCCGGCGTGCTGACCCATTTCGGCTGATCCCCAGCCACTTCACAGAGACGTAGATTCCATGAGTTCCGTAGTCGTTGCCGGTTCCTTCAATGTTGACCACGTGTGGCGCTGTGACGCGCTGCCCGCAGCGGGGGCGACCATTGCCGGGCGCTACAGCACCGGCCCTGGCGGCAAGGGCTTCAACCAGGCCGTGGCGGCACGCCGTGCCGGTGCCGACACCACCTTCGTCTGTGCGCTGGGCGAGGACGCAGGCGGCGCGCTGGCACGCCAGCTGGCCTCGGCCGACGGCCTGGCCGTGGTGGCCGAAGCCAGCAGCGAGCCGACCGGCACCGCGGGCATCTACGTGGACAGCCGTGGGCGCAACTCCATCGTCATCGGTGCCGGCGCCAACGCCTCGCTGAGCGCGGACTTCATGGACAGCAACGCCGGCCTGCTGGGCAGTGCCAAGGTGCTGCTGGCACAGCTGGAATCCCCTGCTGAAACCATCGAGAAGGCACTGGCCACCGCGCGCGAGGCCGGCGTGCTGACCATCCTCAACCCGGCGCCGGCCAACGCTCCGTCGAGCATCGGCCTGCTCAAGCTGGCCGACGTGCTCACCCCGAACGAGACCGAGTTCGCCGCCCTGCTCGGCCGCCATGTGGGCGAGCGCGTGGAAGCCGACGACGTGGCCGCACTGGATGGCGCCAGCCTGCACGCACTATGCCGCAAGCTGTCCGCCAGCACGGTGGTGGTCACGCTGGGTGCGGTGGGCGTGTTCGTCTCGCACGACGAGGAACAGCTGCGCGGTGACGGCCAGCCGTATTACCGCGTGGCCGCCGAGTCGGTGCAGGTGGTGGACACCACCGGCGCGGGTGATGCCTTCAACGGTGCACTGGCCGCCTCGCTGGCGCACGCACCGGAAGCGGCCTTCAACAAGCATGTGCGCTTCGCCAACCAGTACGCGGCACGTTCCACCGAGAACGAAGGCGCGGCGCTGTCGATGCCACGCATGACCCCTGCCGAGCTCTGAGCACCCTGCGGTTCGGCTGGGCCATGCCCTGCTGAACCCGCACCCACGCCACGCCGGTGCCACGCCCGGCGCCGCCGGGGCGCTCCCGTACAATAACCCGCATGCAGATCGGCCCCTACACCATCGCGCCGAACGTGGTGCTCGCGCCCATGGCCGGCGTCACCGACAAACCCTTCCGCCAGCTGTGCAAACGGCTGGGCGCGGGCTTGGCTGCGTCGGAAATGACCATCAGCGATCCGCGCTTCTGGAATACCCGCAAATCCATCCACCGCATGGACCACGCCGGTGAGCCGGCGCCGATCAGCGTGCAGATCGCCGGCACCGAGCCGCAGCAGCTGGCCGACGCCGCGCGCTACAACGTGGACCACGGCGCGCAGATCATCGACATCAACATGGGTTGCCCTGCCAAGAAGGTGTGCAACGCCTGGGCCGGCTCGGCGCTGATGCGCGACGAGGCGCTGGTGGCGCGTATCCTCGATGCGGTGGTCAAGGCCGTGGATGTGCCGGTGACGCTGAAGATCCGCACCGGCTGGTGTGCCGACGTGCGCAACGCACCGGCCATTGCCCGCGTGGCCGAGGACAGTGGCATCGCCGCGCTCGCCATCCATGGCCGTACCCGCGACCAGCACTACACCGGCAGCGCCGAGTACGACACCATCGCCGCGATCAAGGCCATGCTGCGCATTCCGGTGCTGGCCAACGGCGACATCGACTCGCCGCGCAAGGCCGAGCAGGTGCTGCGGTACACAGGGGTGGATGCGGTGATGGTGGGCCGTGCCGCGCAGGGGCGCCCGTGGATCTTCCGCGAGATCGCCCACTACCTGGCCTCCGGCGAGGAACTGCCGCCGCCAACGTTGCAGGAAGTACGCGACATCCTGCTCGGCCACCTGCACGACCTGCATGCGTTCTATGGCGAACCGCAGGGTGTGCGCATCGCGCGCAAGCACCTGGGCTGGTATGCCAAGGACCGGCCCGAGAACGCCGCCTTCCGCGCCGTGGTCAATGCCGCTGAAACCGCTGACGCGCAGCTGCGGCTGACCCGCGACTATTTCGACGCACTCATCGCCGGCCTGCCGCCGGCGCTGTCACCGGCGGCCTGAGCCTCACTCCAGACCGGGGTGCCGATCCACCAGCGCCTGCTTGCGCTGCTGCAGCTCGGCAACACGCGCCTGCAGCTCATCGATCTGCGCATCCAGGTCTTCCACGCTCGACTCGATGTGGTCATAAGCCTGCTGCAGCAGCTCGCGCGCCTCGCGACGACTGGACGCATTGGGCGTATCGCCGCGCAACGGACGATTGGCGGTCTCACGCATGTACCACGCCGTCACAAGACCGATCACCGCCACCACCATCAGATAGTAGGCCGGCATCATCAGGTTCTGGGTGGCCTCCACCAGCCATGCCGCCGCCGTGGGCGTGAGGCCGCAGATGATCACCGAGATGTTGAAGGCTGTGGCCAGCGCGCTGTAACGCACGCGCGTGGGAAACATGGCAGGCAGAGTCGAGGCCATCACGCCGATCAGGCAGTTCAGCAGTACCGCCAGCAGCAGCAGGCCAAGGAAGATCAGGCCTATGTTGCCGCTGTTGATCAGGCGGAATGCAGGAATCGCCGTCACCAGCAGGCCGATGCTGCCTGCGGCGATGAACGGCCTGCGGCCGATGCGGTCACTTGCCCAGCCCACCACCGGCTGCACGAACAGCATGCCCACCATCACCACGATGATGATCAGCACACCGTGGTCTTCGGAGTAATGCAGGTTGTGCGACAGGTAGGTCGGCATATAGGTCAGCAGCATGTAGTAGGTCACGTTGGTGACCAGCACCAGACCCACGCAGACCAGCAGTGAACGCCAATACTTGCTGACGATCTCGCGGAAGGAGATGCCCGGCGCACCGCTCACCGCATCCTGGTCCTCCTTTTCCATGCGTTCGAGCTGTTCAGTGAAGGCAGGCGTTTCCTCGGCCGCATGGCGCAGGTACAGGCCGATCAGACCCAGCGGTGCGGCGAGGAAGAACGGCACGCGCCAGCCCCACTCCAGAAAGCGTGCCTCTCCGAGGATGCTGCTCAACAGCACCACCACACCGGCGCCCGTCACGAAGCCGACGATGGAACCGAAATCCAGCCAGCTGCTGAGGAAGCCGCGTTTCCGATCAGGCGCGAACTCGGCCACGAACACCGCAGCGCCTGTGTATTCGCCACCCACCGAGAAGCCCTGCACCAGCTTGCAGATAAGCAGCAGAATGGGGGCAAGGATGCCGATGCTTTCATAGGATGGAATCAGGCCGATGCAGAAGGTACTGATCGCCATCAGGATGATGGTGGCCGACAGCACTTTCTGCCGCCCGAACCGGTCGCCCATCACGCCGAAGAACACGCCACCCAGCGGCCGCACCAGGAACGGCACGGAGAAGGTGGCGAGCGCGGCAATGGTCTGCACGCTGGGCGAGGCATCCGGGAAGAACACCTTGCCCAAGGCATAGGCAACGAAGCCATAGACACCGAAATCGAACCACTCCATCGCATTGCCAAGTGCGGCGGCAGTGACGGCCTTTTTGACCTTGGCCTTGTCGAGCACCGTGATGTGCTCGATCTGGAGCGGTTCGTTGCGGATAGCGGATTCACCTGTGGACATGCAGGACCAGTCCTCCCGTTATGAATTGGGACGCGCGCGGAACACGGGCAGGAAGCATGCAGCGCCTGCCGTGATGCGCATGACACGAAAGAACGCCCATGGCGTGAACCCGGGCGGCGAAGGAGACAGAGGAAACCAGGGCTGGGCCTGGAAGGGCGGAAACCGCCGACTGTCACGCGAAACCTGATGCAGGCGCGTTGCGCCAACCGCTTCAGGAATACAGGCGTTCAATGATAGCGAAACGCGCGTTAAGACCTGCTAAAGAACAACGCCGCGCAGGATGGAAGCAGGCCCGCTGCAGCGTCATTCGTCAGCGCTGCAGCCGCGGCAGGTGTGAGGCAGGCTTCAGCGCCAGTTGGCGTTGCTTTCCCAGAACTGCACGGCGCGCTGATAGGCATCACGGTCGATCGCGACGCCGGAGCCACCCTCTTCCACACCCAGCGCATTGCGCATCATGGTGATGGGCGCCATGGGAATTTCCTCGGGCGTGGCCGTATACAGGCAACCCACCACGCCCCAGTCGGCATCGATGGGACTGCCTTCCTTCGCCATCTGTTCGCGGTCGTAGAGGATGACCACCAGATAGTCAGCCACCGGCGGCTCCACGCCTTCAAACCAGCGCACCAGCACCGGCAGTTCCTCGCGGCTGCGCGCCTCGTAGGCCGAACGCAGCAGGTGGCGGTTGTCCTCGGTGACAGGCACCGTCAGGCAGCGGGTGCTGGTCCAGTTGCGGTAGACATGGAGCTTGCAGAACGGTGCATAGCCATCGAGCACGCGGTCCGGCGCATGCGTGTTGAGGTAGGCCTCGAATTCCTCGGCGCTGCAGTCGCGGATGGTGTTGGCGCGCGGCGTGCGCGGGAACAGGCGCGTGCGCGCGAACGGTGTGAGGAAGATGGACATGAGCAACCATTGAAACAGGCAATGCCGCATTGTCGGCGAAAGCTGCTGCAGCTGCACGGAGCTGGGCAGGAACCCGCATGTGGACCGATCACCACGCCCGCACCACGCACGGCGGCGTATCGTGCATCACCTCTCCAACAACATGGGTTACCGCCATGCGCTCCCTGCTCGCCCTGCCCCTGCTGCTCGCCTTTGGCACCGCATTCCCCGCCACGGCGGCAACGCCCGCGGACGGCTTCTGGCAGACGCCGACCATCCATGGTTACGGCAAGATCCATGCGCTGCCGGATGCGGCCTACCAGCCCGATCCGTCACAGACCTACAGGATCGTCTTCGCCGTGACCAAGGGCGTGGACAGCGCGGACAAGGTCAACAGCGGGCTGGATCATGTGGCGCGCACGGTGAACCTGTATGCCGCTGCGGGCGTGCCGCTGTCCCAGCTCAAGTTCGTCGCGGTCATTTCGGGCCCGGCCACGCAGTCGGTGCTGGACAACACGCACTACCGCGACAAGTTCGGCAGCGACAACCCCAACCTCGACCTGATCGCGCAGCTGCGCAAGGCCGGGGTGGACGTGGCGGTCTGCGGCCAGGCGGTGGCCGAGCATCAGTTCGACTACGGCTGGGTCAGCCGCGACGTGACCCTGGCACTGTCGGCATTGACCACGGTTAGCACGCTCGAACACCAGGGCTACAGCCTGATCCAGCAGTAAACGCAGCAGGCATCCACACGCGGGGCATACACGCCTACGACGCAGCTCCGACAGGCGGGGCCGGACAGTGGCCGCACACCCACTTCGGCCCCTGCCATGTCATTCACCCGCACCGCCAGCAAGGTTCCTGCCGTCACCCTGGGCTTCTGGCTGATCAAGATCCTGGCCACCACGCTGGGTGAAGTAGGCGGCGATGCGGTCACCATGTCGATGGGGCTGGGCTATCTGACCGGCACCGCGATCTTTGCCGGGGTATTCGTGCTGGCGGTGAGCGCGCAGATCCGCGCGCGCAGCTTCCAGCCCTGGCTGTACTGGTTCGCCATCATCGCCAGCACCACCGTCGGCACCACCCTGGCCGACTACGTGGACCGCTCGCTGGGCATCGGCTACAGCGGCGGCAGCACCCTGCTGCTGGCGCTGCTGCTGGGCACACTGTGGCTGTGGAAGCAGAGCACCGGCAGCATCGCGGTGGGCAGCATCACCAACGCGCGCAGCGAGTTCTTCTACTGGCTGACCATCACCTTCTCGCAGACGCTGGGTACCGCACTGGGTGACTGGGCCGCCGACACCCAGGGCCTGGGCTATGCCGGTGGCATCGCCCTGTTCGGCGGGCTGCTGGCGCTGGTCGCGCTCCTGTACGCCAGCACCCGTACCCCGCGCACCCTGCTGTTCTGGTCGGCCTTCATCCTGACCCGCCCGCTGGGTGCGGTGGTAGGTGACTTCCTGGACAAGCCTCTCGACCACGGCGGCCTGGCCCTGAGCCGTTACGGCGCCACGCTGGTGCTGCTGGTGGTCATCGCAGCCTGCATCGCCCTGCTGCCACAGCGGGCAGCCACCCGCAGCCATTGACCGCCGCACGGCCTGGACGCGGTCACGGCTGAAACAATTGAACATCCATCTTGATGGAGAGATATAATGGCCGGAAACCGTCACCCCCGGCCGTTGCCATGACCGCGATCAGCTTCGAGTTCTACCCGCCCAAGACCGACGACCAGCGCGCGCAGCTGGACCGCACCGCGACCAAGCTCAAGGTGCATGCGCCCGAATACGTGTCCTGCACCTTCGGTGCCGGTGGCTCGACCCTGAGCTATACCTCCGAGACGGTACGCCACCTCAACCAGCACCACGGCCTGCAGGCCGCGCCGCACCTGTCCTGCGTGGGCGGTACCCGCGAGGAAATCCGCGAGCTGCTCAAGCTCTACCGCGCCATCGGCGTGAAGCGCCTCGTCGCCCTGCGCGGCGACCTGCCCTCGGGCATGGGCTTCCCGGGTGACATGCGTTATGCCTCCGAGCTGATCAGCTTCATCCGCGCCGAGCATGGCGATGCCTTCCGTATCGAAGTGGGTGCCTACCCCGAGACCCACCCGCAGGCCAACGACGCACTGGCCGACCTGCGCAACTTCAAGACCAAGATCGATGCCGGCGCCGATGCCGCCATCACCCAGTACTTCTACAACGCCGATGCCTACTTCGCCTTCGTCGATGCGGTGCGCAGGCTGGGCGTGGAGGTGCCGATCATTCCGGGCGTCATGCCGATCTCCAATTTCAGCCAGCTGCGCCGCTTCTCCGAACAGTGCGGCGCGGAGATCCCGCGCTGGATCAGCAAGCGCATGCAGGCCTATGGCGACGATGCCGAATCGGTGCGCAGCTTCGGCGCGGACGTGGTGGCGGCGCTGAGCCAGCGCCTGATCGAGGGCGGTGCGCCGTCGCTGCACTTCTACACGCTCAACCTGGCCAAGCCGACCCACGCGGTACTGCAGCGCCTCGGCCGCGCCTGAGCCGGGCTGCGGCGGCCGTCACTTCCTGAGCGCAGGGGCAGCCGCTAACCTTGGCCGATGCGCCTTGCCCAGCTCCTGCCCGCGTTCCTGCTGCTCGCCAGCACCGCCCTGCCCGTTCCCGGCCTGCAGGCACAGCAGATCAACCGCTGCACCAATGCGCAGGGCCAGACCGTCTACGGCGACAAGCCCTGCGAGGTGATGGGCGCGCGTGCGCGGCTGCTGCCCAATCCGCGTGCCATGGGCGGCAGCGGCCTGTACCGTGACAGCTGCGCGCGCCGGCTCAGTGAAGTGGTGGGTGTGATCCAGTCGGCGGCCGATGCACGCGACCCCAACCGCCTGTCCGGCATCTACCTGTGGAATGGCCTGTCCAACGCTGCCGCCACACGGGTGATGGACCGCCTGAACGAGATCGTGCAGCGGCCGCTGGTCGATATCGCGCCTGTGTTTCCGGAAGAGCCCGCCTACGAGCCGGAACCGACCCAGCCGTTCACCTATACCGACGGCACGCCGGTCGAGCCTTCAACAGGCTACGCCGGCCAGGCAGATGCCACTGAGCCGGTAGAGCACGTCATCACCAATGTGCACTACGCGCCGCGCCGGCCGGTCGGGCTGCGGCTGGAGCAGACCCTGCCGCGCAGTGCCACGCCCACGCGCACCGTGTTCCGCCTGCGCCGCCAGTACAACTGCTTCTGGATCACCCTGTAACCGCAGGCCACAGCGCGCGGATCGCGGCCACGCCCTGGGCACCGTGGCTGCGCGCGGTTTCCAGGTCTCCGGCCCCCATGCCGCCGATGGCGTAGATCGGCAGTGAGACCTGCTCGCGCAGCTGCTCGAAGCCTTCCCAGCCCAGTGGTGCGGCCCCCGGATGGGTGGCAGTGGGCTGTACCGGCCCCAGCACCGCGAAATCACAGCCCAGCCGCTGAGCGGCCTGCAGCTGCGCCAGATCGTGGCAGGACGCCCCTACCCGCTGGGAGAGCGGCAGAGGGCGGGCCTCCAGCGTCAACAACTGCTCGCCGCCCAGATGCACGCCCACGCCCAGCGCACGCGCCAGCGCGATATCGCGGTTGAGCAGCAGTTCGGTGTGCCGCCCCATGCGCTCCACTGCCTGGCGGGCCAATGCCTCACGCTCGGTGGCCTGCGGCGTGCGCAGCTGGATGCGGGCCACGCCTGCGGCCACGGCGGCTTCGATGCCCGCCAGCCACGCCTCGCTGCCCTGGTGCGGCTCGGGCGTCACCAGGTAGCGGTCCGGTTGGCGCAGGGCGGCCACCACCGGCAGGTCGGCCGGCGGCATCGAGTAGCGGCCGAGCTTGCCAGGGGCCACCCAGGTGACGGCCTGCCCTTCACGGCCACGGGCGCTGCCTTTCCATTGCCGCACCATGCGTACTTCCAGGCGCAGGCGCTTGTCCGGGTAGATCTGCGGCACGTCCATCAGCCACTCGCCGATCTCGGCATCGATGCCCAGCTCCTCGTGCAGCTCGCGCGCCAGCGCCTGTTCCGAACTCTCCCCCGGCTCCCGCTTGCCACCGGGGAACTCCCACAGGCCGGCCATATCGCTGTCACCTTTGCGGCGGTTGAGCAGAATGCGGCCGCGCGCGTCGGTGATGACGGCAGCCACGACGTGGATCGAACGCGAAGGGGATGTCATGCAACGAGGATGCCGAAAAGCAGGCGCCGCGTGCAATACGCGGACTGGGTGGCAAAGCACCCCTCCTCGGTCCTCCCCTTGCCTGCGGCAAAGGGAGGAGGCAAGGCGGCGCCCCGTAGTCCGGGTAAGCGGAGCGCACCCGGGGCTTCCACGCTGAGGCGCCTGCAGGACGGAGTAACCGAAAGCCCGCTTCTGCTCCCTCCCTTTGCCGCAAGGCAAGGGGAGGGTTGGGGAGGGGTGAAGCCCAGCAGGCTCACCGACCACTGCCGCCGCCAACGTCAAAAGCACCCCTC
>DCXY01000030.1:0-71166 GCA_002329155.1 Stenotrophomonas sp. UBA2124
GGTAGCTGCGGCGGGTGCCGGGGGGCATGTCGATGGTGTGCTTGCGCAGTTGGAACTGGTTGTCCGCATCTTCCAGATCACTCCACACACCGTGCAGGTGGATGGGGTGCTGCATCATGGTGTCGTTGACCAGCACGATGCGCATGCGCTCGCCGTACTTGAGGCGGATCGGCTCGGCGCCGGCGAAGGGAATGCCGTCGAAGTTCCAGGCGAACTTCTCCATGTGGCCGGTGAGGTGTAGCTCAAGCTCGCGGCCCGGTTCACGCCCGTCGGGGTCCTCGAACAGGGAACGCATCGCACCATAGGTGAGCACCGTGCGGCCGTTGTCACGCAGGCCGATGCCCGGATCGTCCAGCTTCGGCTCGGTGGCGGCGGTCTGCATGTCCACCAGCGGGTTGTCGGTCTCACTGGGCTTATGCTTCGGCGACGTGTCGCTGGCCGCGTGCGCACCATGCCCCATCGCAGCGCCGCAGCCGCCTTCCATGCCCTTCATGCCCATGTTGGCACCGCAACCGCCTTCCATGCCGGCGTGCCCGCCATGGCCACCCATGTCATGGCCCATGTCGCTCATGGTGAGCAGTGGGCGCGGGTCGTGTGCGGGTATGGGCGCCTGCAGACCCGAGCGAGTGGCGAGCGTGCCACAGGCATGGCCGGTGCGGCCCGTGTCCTGCGCGAAGATCGTGTACGCATCCTGGCCGCTGGGCTCGACGATCACGTCGAAGGTCTCCGCCGGAGCGATGCGGAATTCATCGATGCTCACCGGATGGATGTACTGGCCGTCGGCCGCCACCACCGTCATCTTCAGGCCGGGAATGCGCACGTCGAAGTAGGTCATCGATGCGCCGTTGATGAAACGCAGCAGCACCTTCTCGCCACTGCGGAACAGGCCGGTCCAGTTGCCCGCCGGCGCGGTGCCGTTCATCAGGTATGTGTAGGTGTGGGCGTTGATGTCCGAGATGTCCGAAGGCGTCATCCGCATCCGTCCCCACATGCCACGGTCGGCGAGGGTGGCGCGCAGGCCATCGCGGCGCGCGTCATGCAGGAAGTCACCCACCGTGCGCTGGTAAGTGTTGTCGTGCATGGGCATCTTCTTCATGCGCCGGAACAGCGCCGTGGGGTCGGTGTCGGTCCAGTCCGACAGCATGACCACATGCTCGCGGTTGAAGGCATAGGGCGGCGGCGCGAGCGGATCGACGATCAGTGCGCCGTACAGCCCCGCCTGCTCCTGGAACAGCGAATGGCTGTGATACCAGTAGGTGCCGGATTGCTTGAGCTGGAAGCGGTAGTGGTAGCTCTCGCCCGGGGCGATGCCGTTGAAGCTCAGTCCCGGCACGCCGTCCATGTTGGCCGGCAGCAGGATGCCGTGCCAATGGATGGAGGTGATTTCATCGCGCAGTGTGTTGCTGACGTGCAGGTTGACGGTGTCGCCCTCACGCAGGCGCAGAATGGGCGCGGGCAGCGAGCCGTTGACGGTGATTGCGCCGCGGCTGCGGCCGGTGAAATCCACCGTGGAGCGGCCGATGGCCAGCTTCAGGTCGGTGCCGCGCAGTTCGCGGGTGGGGGTGACCCGCGCGGGTGCCTGGGCGAAGGCGCTGGACGCCTGCCCCAGGCCGGTGCCGGCAACGACACCGCCGAGGGCGATGCCCTGCACGAAGCGGCGCCGCGACAGCGCTGAGCGCGGGTGCGAAGAAAACTCGGATGACATGTGTGACTCCCGGCCATGCACGCGCGTCACAGTGCGCCGCTGCATGTCCTGAACAGATCAAGGAGCACCGGGGCCATGGCCGCGATGCGTGGGTCTGTGTGGCGCGCTCAGGCGCCGGGGTCAGGCGATGGGAGGCCGGTTCAACTGGCCGGGGCTGACATCGTCATGCGATGCCACCGTGGCCGCTGGTGCAGGTGTCGGTGGTAGCGTGCCGAGGCGGATGCCTGCCACCGAGAGCAGCATGTTGCAGTGCTGGGTGCAGTCGCAGTGGCCGCCATCGGCACACGGCGAAGGTTGGCCGTGGCCGGCGCTTTCGCTGTCGCAATGCAGGCTGGCGGCGTCATGGCAGCAGTCATGGGCGCTGTCGCCACCGTCCTTGTCGTGCTGCATGGCCATCGCCTGCATCGGCAGGGCCATGGCCGTCATCGACCACGCCGAACCGACCGCACCGGCGATCAGGGCAAGGCACAACAGCAGGGGCAGCAGGATGCGCGGCATGGTGGGGAGCATGGGACAGGGCTGAACCATACCATCGGTGTGGAAGGCAGGGATGAACGCTGCAGTGGCGCCAAAGGCGAAAAGCACCCCTCCTCGTCCTCCCCTGCGCTTTGCGCAAGGGAGGAGGCAAGGCACCCCTCCTCGGTCCTCCCCTGTGCTGCGCACAAGGGAGGAGGTAAAAGCACCAGCCGCCCGGATTTACCCCCTCCCTTGCGCAAAGCGCAGGGGAGGGCTGGGGAGGGGTAGCTCCTGCTTTTCAACTCGCAAAAGCACCAACGCTGAACAACCCACCCCCAACCAGTAGAATCAACCGTTGCTCTCACCAACCAGCGGCATTCCATCCATGTCCCAGCGTGCCTGGGTGGCGGCAGCCATCCGCAAGATCGAGGCTGACTACAACCGGTCGGCCGATACCCACCTGATCCCGATGGATCTGCCGGGCTTCCGGGGCATCGACCTGTACCTGAAGGACGAGTCCAGCCACCCCACGGGCAGCCTCAAGCACCGGCTGGCGCGCTCGCTGTTCCTGTACGCGCTGGCCAACGGCTGGCTGCGCGAGGGCTGCCCGGTGATCGAGGCGTCCAGCGGCTCCACAGCCGTGTCCGAGGCCTATTTCGCGCGCCTGCTTGGCCTGCCGTTCATCGCGGTGATGCCGGCCACCACCTCGCCCGAGAAGATCGCCGCCATCGAGTTCCAGGGCGGCCGCTGCCATCTGGTGCAGCGCGCCTGTGACCTGAACTGCGAATCGGAGCGGCTGGCGCGCGAAACCGGCGGCCATTTCATGGACCAGTTCACCTATGCCGAGCGCGCCACCGACTGGCGTGCCAACAACAACATCGCCGAATCCATCTTCAAGCAGATGGCCGAGGAGCCGCACCCGGTGCCGGAATGGATCGTCTGCAGCCCCGGCACCGGTGGCACCGCTGCCACGCTGGGCCGTTACGTCAGCTACCGCCGCCACGACACGCTGATCCTCTGCGCCGACCCGGAAGTGTCCGTGTTCTACGACGGCTACTGCGCCGCACTGGAAGGCAAGGACTGGCGCGAGATGACCTGCGAAGGCGGTTCGCGCGTGGAAGGCATCGGCCGTCCGCGGGTGGAGCGCAGCTTCATTCCCACCAGCGTGGATGCGATGGTGAAGGTGAGCGATGCGTTGAGCCTGGCCGCGATGCGCCACGTCAGTGCCACGCTGGGCCGCCGCGTGGGCGGCTCCACCGGCACCAATTTCATCGGCGTGCTGTATGCCGCGCAGCAGATGCGCGATGCGGGCCGCAGCGGCTCCATCGTCACCATCCTGTGCGATGCGGGCGAGCGCTACGCGCAGAGTTACTACGATCCGGCCTGGTATGAACGGCAGGGCATCGACGTCACCGAGGCCGATGCCGTCGTGGCCGCCGCCGTGGCAGGGCAGGGCACGCTGCCGCTGCCTTGTGCATGGCTGGAACCGTCGCCATATCAGCAGTGAATCCGGCCCCGCCGGCGCAGTTGCAAGGACTTTGATGAACACCAACCCCCTGCTCGATTTCTCCGGCCTGCCGCGTTTTGACGAAATCCACCCGGAGCACGTCACGCCCGCCATCGATACCCTGCTGGCGGAGGCCGAAGCCGCCGTGAAAGCCGCCGAATCCGTGGCGCCGGTCAGCTGGGACAGCTTCGTGGTGCCGTTGGACGACGCCACCGAGCGGCTGTACCGCGCTTGGGGCCAGGTGTCGCACCTGCAGTCGGTGGTGAACACGCCTGAGCTGCGTGAGGCCTACAACAGCAACCTGCCGAAGATCAGCCGTTTCGGCAGCGCCGTGGCGCAGAACCCGGCGCTGTATGCGCAGTACAAGGCACTGTCGGCTGCGCCTGAAGCCGCAGCCGCCGACCCGGCGCGCGCCAAGGTGCTGGCCAATGCCCTGCGCGACTTCCGCCTCGGCGGTGCCGAGCTGGGCGAGGCCGACAAGGTGCGCTTCGCGCAGCTGCAGGAAGAACTGTCCGGGCTGCAGGCGAAGTTCTCGCAGAACGTGCTCGATGCCACCGATGCCTTCGCCCTGTATGTGGACAGCGAAAGCGAACTGACCGGCCTGCCGGTGGACGTCATCGCCGCCGCGCGTGCCAATGCGCAGAAGGACGACCGCAGCGGCTGGAAGCTGACGCTGCAGATGCCGTGCTATCTGCCGGTGCAGACCTATGCCGACAATCGTGCGCTGCGCGAACGGCTGTACCACGCCAACGCGGTGCGCGCCTCCGAGTTTGGTGATGCCACGTTGGACAACAGCGGCAACATCGAGCGCATCCTCGCGGTGCGCGCGGAACTGGCGGCCCTGCTGGGCTTCGACAACTACGCCGAATATTCCATCGCCACCAAGATGGCCAACGACGCGCCGCAGGTGCTGGGTTTCCTGCGTGATCTGGCCGGTCGCGCCAAGCCGTATGCGCAGCGCGACCGCGCCGAACTGGAAGCCTTCGCGCGCGACACGCTGGGCCTGCAGGAACTGCAGGCGTGGGATCTGGCCTATGTGGCCGAGAAGCTCAAGCAGGCGCGCTACAGCTACTCCGAGCAGGAGGTGAAGCAGTATTTCACCGAGCCGAAGGTGCTGGCGGGCCTGTTCGGCGTCATCGAGCGCCTGTACGGGCTGAAGGTGCAGGCTGACAGCGCGCCCACCTGGCACCCGGACGTGCGCTTCTATCGACTGGTGGATGCACAGGGCGCGCTGGTCGGCCAGTTCTACATGGATCTGTACGCGCGCGAAGGCAAGCGCGGTGGCGCGTGGATGGACGATTGCCGCAACCGTCGCGTCACGGCTGCAGGTGTGCAGACGCCGCTGGTGTATCTGGTGTGCAACTTCGGGCGCGGCAGCGATGGCAAGCCAGCTACTTTCAGCCATGACGAAGTGACCACGCTGTTCCACGAAATGGGCCACGGCCTGCACCAGCTGCTCACCCGCGTGGGCGAGCTGGCGGTGGCTGGCATCAACGGCGTGGAGTGGGATGCGGTGGAACTGCCCAGCCAGTTCATGGAGAACTTCTGCTGGGAGTGGGCGCAGGTGCAGGGCATGACCGCGCATGTGGACAGTGGTGAGCCGCTGCCGCGCGCGCTGTTCGACAAGATGCTGGCAGCGAAGAATTACCAGAGTGGCATGTTCACCGTGCGCCAGCTGGAGTTCGGCCTGTTCGACATGCTGCTGCACAGCCAGTACCAGCCCGCGCAGGAAGGCGTGCTGCAGCTGCTCGACCGCGTGCGTGGCGAGGTGGCGGTGAATTTTCCGCCCGAATGGAACCGCTTCCCGCATCAGTTCAGCCATATTTTCGCGGGCGGTTACGCGGCCGGTTACTACAGCTACAAGTGGGCCGAGGTGCTCAGTGCCGATGCCTACGCCGCGTTCGAGGAAGCGCCGGACGATCTGGCGGGCACCGGCGCGCGCTTCCGCGACGAAGTGCTGTCGCGCGGCGGCAGTCGCAGTGCGGCTGAGAATTTCCGCGCATTCCGAGGCCGCGATCCGCAGATCGACGCGCTGCTGCGGCACAGCGGCATGGTTGCCTGAACGGCAACGCGGCGCGGGACTGGTCAGGCGCGGGGATGAGGGTCAAGCTATGGGCACGCAAACCCCAGCCTTGACCCCATGCCCCGGCTCATCACCCGTATCGCCGCCAGCGTGGCCATCATCGGTGCGGTTCTCTGGTTCCAGCCACGCATCAACGAACCTGCCGCCCAGGTCAGCAACGGCCTCAATCTGCGCAGTGCCCCCGACCAGCGCGCCGAGCGCCTGGCGGTGTTGCCTGTCGGCACCACGGTGGAAGTGCAGCGATGTCTGGACGACCTGCAGTGGTGCAATGTGCGCGCCGGTGGCAAGAGCGGCTGGGTAGCCGCCAACTACCTGGTTGCCCGCGCCGACGGCAAGAAGGTGCGCCTGGCCGATGCGGGCAAAGACATGGGCGTAGTGATCGAGACCGCGCAGCCGGGTGGTTGAACCATGAGCATGTAGTGCCGGGCCATGTTCGGCAGGGGTGTTCCCGTTGAAGGCCCAGCGGAGCGTGGCTCCGATCTACAACGTAAAGAAGAACGGCCGCTTTCGCGGCCGTTCTTAATGCATCGAACCCAGCAATCAAACCCGCCCGAAAATCAGCGTGGCGTTGGTGCCGCCGAAGCCGAAGCTGTTGGACATCACCGTGTCCAGCCTGGCGTCCCGGGTCTGGCGCAGGATCGGGAAACCTTCGGCACGTTCGTCCAGGTTCTCGATGTTGGCCGAGCCGGCCATGAAGCCATCGCGCATCATCAGCAGGCAGAAGATCGCCTCGTGCACGCTGGCGGCACCCAGCGAGTGGCCTGACAACGCCTTGGTCGAGGAAATCGGCGGCACCGTTTCGCCAAACACCTCGCGTACTGCGCCCAGTTCGGTCACGTCGCCCAGCGGCGTGGAGGTGCCGTGGGTGTTGAGGTAGTCGATGGGGCGCTGTGCGGCGTCCATCGCCATGCGCATGCAGCGCACCGCGCCTTCGCCCGACGGGGCCACCATGTCGGCGCCATCGGAGGTGACGCCATAGCCGATCAGTTCGGCATGGATGCGCGCGCCGCGTGCCACGGCGTGGTCGTAGTCCTCCAGCACCAGCATGCCGGCGCCACCGGCGATGACGAAGCCGTCGCGGCTGCTGTCATACGGGCGCGAGGCGCTGGCCGGGGTGTCGTTGAAGCTGGTGGACAGGGCGCCCATGGCGTCGAACATCACGCTCATCGTCCAGTGCAGGTCCTCGCCGCCGCCGGCGAACACAACATCCTGCGCGCCATGGCGGATCAGGTCGGCCGCCGCGCCGATGCAGTGCGCCGAGGTGGCGCATGCGGCGGACAGCGAGTAGCTCAGGCCCTTGATGCTGAAAGCGGTGGCCAGGTTGGCCGACACGGTGGAGCACATCGTGCGCGGCACCATGTACGGGCCCACCTTGCGCACGCCACGGTTGCGCAGCAGGTCGGCGGTTTCCACCTGCCATTCGCTGGAACCGCCACCGGAACCGGCAATCAGGCCGGTACGCGGATTGCTCACCTGCGCCGCATCCAGCCCGGCATCGGCGATGGCATCGCGCATGGCCACATAGCTGTAAGCAGCCGCGTCGCTCATGAAACGCTTGAGCTTGCGGTCCACCTGCGCGTCCAGGTCGATATCGACGCGGCCGCCAATCTGGCTGCGCAGGCCGGCTTCGGCGTGGTCGGGCAGGGCGACGATGCCGGAACGGCCTTCGCGCAGGGCGCTGGACACGGTGTCCAGATCATTGCCAAGGCAGGAGGTGATACCCATGCCGGTGATGACGACGCGACGCATCAGAAGCTCTCGGTTGAGGTGAACAGGCCCACGCGCAGATCCTTGGCGGTGTAGATCTCACGGCCATCGACCAGCATGCGGGCGTCGGTCTGCGCCATCACCAGCTTGCGGTTGATCACGCGGGCAACGTCGATTTCGTACTGCACCAGCTTGGCGCTGGGCAGCACCTGGCCGGTGAACTTGACCTCGCCACAGCCCAGCGCGCGGCCACGGCCTTCGGCGCCCAGCCAGGTGAGGAAGAAGCCGGTCAGCTGCCACATGGCATCCAGGCCCAGGCAGCCGGGCATCACCGGGTCGCCGATGAAATGGCAGCCGAAGAACCACAGGTCCGGAGTGATATCCAGCTCGGCGCGGATCAGGCCCTTGCCATGCGCGCCACCGTCCTCGCGGATGTCGGTGATGCGGTCGAACATGAGCATCGGGTCATTGGGCAGGCGGCCTTTGTTGGGGCCGAAAAGTTCGCCACGCGCGCTGGCCAGCAGCTGGTCACGCGAGAACGCATGCAGACGTGTCATCCGGGGGTAGTCCAAGCCAATTGCGAGCCCCTGAGGATGCGTCAGCCCTGCCGTTCAATCAAATGTTTTAACTGGACGGTTGCGTATGTTAGGCGCCGTTCGGCGCCGTTCGCGGGCTGTTGATGACGAAGTTTAGTTGCACAATTGTGAGGACAAGTGTGCATTTAGCGACAACAGCTATCATGTTGGCGACCGTTTCGGACTGTTGCAGTGGCCCAGCTTCGCAAGATCATCCATGTGGACATGGACGCCTTCTATGCGTCCGTGGAGCAGCGTGATGACCCCGGTTTGCGCGGAAAGCCGGTGGTGGTGGCCTGGCGGGGTGCCCGTTCGGTGGTCTGCGCGGCCTCCTACGAGGCCCGCACCTTCGGGGTACGCTCGGCCATGCCGGCGCTGCGTGCCGAGCGGTTGTGCCCGGATGCCATCTTCGTGCCGCCGGATTTTGTCCGTTACAAGGCGGTGTCGCGGCAGATCCGCGAGATCTTCCTGCAGCACACGCCACTGGTGGAGCCGCTGTCGCTGGACGAGGCCTACCTGGATGTCACCGAATCGCCCACCTGCGGCGGCATCGCCACCGAGATCGCCCGCACCATCCGCGCGCAGATCCGTGACGTCACGGGGCTGACCGCCTCGGCGGGCATCGCGCCCAACAAGTTCCTGGCCAAGATCGCCTCGGACTGGCGCAAACCCGACGGGCAGTTCGTGGTCCCACCCTCGCGGGTGGAGCAGTTCCTCACCCCGTTGCCGGTGAACCGCGTGCCGGGCGTGGGCAAGGTGATGGAAGGCAAGCTCACCGCGCTGGGCATCGCCACGGTAGGTGATCTGCGCGCGCTGCCGCTGGAGCAGCTGGAGGCACTGTTCGGCACCTTCGGCGGGCGGCTGTACCGGCGTGCGCGCGGCATCGACGAGCGGCCGGTGGAGCCGGACCAGCCGGTGCAGTCCATTTCCTCCGAAGACACCTTCAGCGAAGACCTGCCGCTGGGGCAGTTCGATGAGGTGATCACCCAGCTGGCGGAAAAGACCTGGCGTGCGACTGGCCGCACCGAGCGCATCGGCCACACGGTGGTACTGAAATTGAAGACCGCGCAGTTCCGCATCCTCACCCGCAGCTTCACACCCGACGCGCCACCCACCTCGGTCGAGGAACTGCGCGATATCGCGCTGGCGCTGTGCCAACGCGTGCAGCTGCCACCGGAGACCTTGTATCGCCTCGTGGGTGTGGGCCTTTCCGGTTTCCGGGACCGCGAGGATTCGATGCTGCAGGGTGATCTGTTCCGCGATTCGCAACCGGAGTGATAAGCCGTATCCCGAACGTAGCCCGGGTAAGCGAAGCGCACCCGGGGTGTCCACGATCACGCGCACGCCGCACACAAGACAATCCACAAACGCTCGCTACAATCGAATGCTTCCTGTCATGGAGCAAGGCAAGTGGCGATAGCGGCGCTGGTTTTCGATCTGGATGGCACGTTGGTGGACAGCGCAAGCGATATCGCCGAGGCGGTCAACCTCACCCTTGATGACCTTGCCCTGCCGCGCGTCAGCGAAGCCACCGTGCGCAGCTGGATAGGCGAGGGCGTGGGCAACCTCGTCACCACTGCACTGCACCACGCGGGCAGCGCGCTGGACAGGGAGCAGGTGATGCCGCGCTTCATGCAGCACTACCACGACTGCCTGCTGCGCAGCCCGCGCCTGTACGCGGGTGTCACCGAAACGCTGCAGGCCCTGCAGGGGCGCGGCCTGCCCATGGCCATCTGCACCAACAAGCCTGCCGCGTTGGTGCCGCCGTTGCTGCAGCACCTGGGCATTGCCGGTGATTTCGCGCATATCGTGGGTGGCGATTCGCTGCCACAGCGCAAGCCGCAGCCCGAGCCGCTGCTGCATGCGGCGGCATTGCTGCAGCAACCGGTGGATGCCTGCCTGATGGTGGGGGATTCGGCCACCGACCTGGGCGCCGCCAACAACGCGGGCATGCGCATCGTGCTGGTGCGCTACGGCTACCCGCGTGACCTGAATCTTGATGCCGCCGGTGCCGTGGCGGTCATCGACGATCTGCGCGAGCTGCTGCGGCTGGTCTGAGCGGCGTTGATGGAAGGGGGTGTAATAGCAGGTGCAGGTGGTGGCTGCGCTTCGCAGGCCTTTTCTGCTGACGTTATATCAGGCGTCACTTCGCGCGCCAGCACGATTGGCGTATGCGAAGAATCCGCATGCGATCGGGTGTGTTTGACCTAAACTGCGTTCCTCCGCAGCAGCGTGGTGTGAGCTCTTCCAGCTGCGGCCTGTTCCCGATCATTCGCCTCAAGCCGTCGCCAGAGGCTTCTCTCCCCACTGATGAGAGGCTTCCCCATGTTGCATCACTCCCCGTCGCGGGCGTCGGCGCGCGCCTGCCTGCTTTCCCGTACACCGCTTGCCGCCGCTCTGTCGCTGCTCGTGCTTGCTGCCGGTTCCGCCTACGCCGCGGCGCCTGCGCCGACCGAGCTGGATACGGTGCATGTCACCGCCGAACAGGTGGCCCGCCAGGCACTGGGTGCCTCGGTGATCACCGCCGAGGACATCGAGCGCATGCCGCCGGCCAACGATCTGTCCGAGGTCATCCGCCGCATGCCGGGCATCAACCTCACCGGCAATACCGCTGCCGGTGCCTTTGGCAACTTCCGCCAGATCAACATCCGTGGCATGGGGCCGGAAAACACCCTGATCCTGGTTGATGGCAGGCCGGTCAGTTCCCGTGATTCGGTGCGCATGACCCGCAGCGGCGAGCGCAACAGCCGTGGCGACAGCAACTGGGTGCCGGCCGAAGCGGTGGAGCGCATTGAAGTACTGCGCGGCCCGGCGGCTGCGCGCTATGGCTCGGGTGCCTCCGGAGGTGTGGTCAACATCATCACCCGCAAGCCCACCGGTGACCTCACCGGCTCACTTACGCTGTTCGGCAGCCAGGCCGAACACAGCGAGGAAGGGGAAAGCCAGCGCGTTGGTTTCCAGCTTTCCGGCCCGCTGAGCGATCATCTGTCCTTCCGTCTGTTCGGCAGCGCCAACAAGACCGAGCCGGATTCACTGATGCTCAACAAGGATTTCGCCGTTGGCGTCACGCCGCCGGCGGGGCGCGAGGGCGTACGCAACCGCGACATCAGCGGCCTGTTGCGCTACGACATCAACGAGCAGCATGTGCTGGAGCTGGATGCCAACGTGAGCCGGCAGGGCAATATCTATTCCGGCGAGCGCGGCGTCAGTGGCCGCGGCGCGCAGCACCTGAACAATCTGTACGGCTCGGAGACCAACATCATGCTGCGCCGTTCCTTCGGCCTCACCCACCGGGGCAGCTACCGCTGGGGCACCTCGCGGCTTACCGCTGCGTATGACCAGACCGACAACACCCGCCTGAAGGAAGGGCTTGCCGGTGGTGTGGAGAGTTCCATCAGTGTCAACGCCGGGTTCTCCACCTCCGAACTGACCTCCGCGCGCGTCGAAGGCGAGATCAACCTGCCGTTGAACTGGGGTGGCATCGAGCAGGTGCTCACGGTGGGCGTCGAGCATCGTGACGTGGAACTGGATGATCCGTATTCGGTGACCCAGAGCGCCAGTGCGGGCGGCGGCATTCCCGGCATGGGCAACGACCGCAGCGGCAGGAGCGAGCAGCAGTTCACCGCGGTGTTCATCGAGGACAACCTCAACATCGGCGAGCAATGGACGGTGACCCCGGGCCTGCGTTTCGACCACCATTCGGTGGCGGGCAATGAATTCAGCCCCAGCCTGAACCTGCAGTACAAGCTGGCGCGGGACTGGGCGATCAAGGGCGGGGTGGCGCGCGCGTTCAAGGCGCCCAACCTGTACCAGGCCAACCCGGGCTACCTGTACTACACCCGCGGCAACGGCTGCCCGGTACTGAAACCGAGCCTGGGCTCGGGCTGCTATGTGCTGGGCAACGCCAATCTCGGGGCGGAAACCAGCCTCAACAAGGAGATCGGCATCGAATGGGCGCCGGATAACGGCTGGCACGCGTCGGTGACCTATTTCCACAACGACTACAAGGACAAGATCGTGTCCGGGCAGGACGTGATCGCCTACACCGCCGATACGAGGGGCCAGATATTCCAGTGGGCAAATGCGCCGGAGGCACTCGTGCGCGGTGCCGAGGGCAACCTGAAGGTTCCGCTGGTGGGCAAGGGCGAGGTGCTGTCGTGGAACACCAATGTCACCTGGATGATCGACAACAAGGACAAGCGCAGCGGGCAGCCGCTGGCGATCATTCCCGAGTACACCATCAACACCTTCCTGGATTGGCAACCGAATGAACGCTGCGTGTTCATGCTGACCGGCACCTTCTTCGGCAAGCAGGAGTCGGCTACCCGTTCCAACACCACCGGTGCGTTGGTGGAACCGGACACGCGCGAGGCTTATGACCTGTGGAGCCTGAGTGGCCAGTACAAGGTGACGCCGAAGGTGCGGATCGGTGCCGGCCTCAACAACGTGTTCGACAAGCGCCTGTTCCGCGAAGTCACCAAGGCCGGCGGTGGTGCCTCCGCCGCGACCTACAACGAGTCGGGCCGCAGCTACTGGGCCAGGCTGACGGTAGGCTTCTGATGACTGCGTTGCGGGCGATCCTGATCCTGATCCTGTGGCTGGCGGCCTTGGTGCCGCTGGCCATGGCGCAGCCCGATCCGCATGCCCGTGTCGGTCCTACCGTGGCTGACAGGGAGTTGCCGGGGTATCGCTTTGAACGGCTGCAGGCGGTTACGGCCAATGGTCAGCGTTACCGGGTGCATCTGGCGGTGCCGCGCGCTGCAGCACCGCCCGCCGGCTACCCCGTGGCCTACCTGCTGGATGGCAATGCGGCCTTGATGGAGCTGGATGCCGAGCTGCTGCAGCGGCTGGCGGAGAGCGCCCACCCCCCGGTGCTGGCGCTGATCGCCCATGACAACGACCTGCGCATCGACGGAGATGCACGCACTTTCGATTACACCCCGCGTCGCTCCAGTGCGGGAGGTGAGGAGTTCGACGTGCTCAATGCCGGGCGGCGTAGCGGCGGAGCCGATGCCTTTCTTTCCTTCATCGAGGGGCAGGTCAAGCCGGCGGTCGCGGCGAAGGTGGCAGTGGATGCAGGGCGCCAGCTGCTGTGGGGGCATTCCTATGGCGGGCTGTTCGCGCTGCATGTGCTGGCCACGCGGCCGGCGGCGTTCACGGACTATGCTGCCGTAGACCCGTCACTGTGGTGGGGTGAGGGCTTCATCGTTGATGAACTGGAAGCGTTGGCAGCGCGGGAGCCGGAGGTATCGGCCAGGTTGCTGCTGGTACGTGGTGGGCCATCGGCTGAGGCCACACCCGCATCGCCAACCGCTGGGCCGCAATTCATGCGTGAGCAGGGCAATGCGAAGGCTGCAGAACGACTGCAGAAGCTGCTGTCGGAGCTCGCTGGCCTGCAGCTGAGGCAGGTGATACTCCCCGGAAAGAGTCACGGCCAGACGCTGGGCGCAGGCATCGCACCTGCGCTGGAGGCGTTTGCGGAAGAACGCCGAACCATTCCGTAGCGCCTCGCCGTGCGCGGTGGGGCTTCCACGGTAATGCCCAGCGGAGCATGGCTCGGCTCTACGGGACGGAAATGAAAATGCCCCGGCGGTTGCCGGGGCACTCACTGGTCAAGCGATTCGCCCGTGTCCGGCTCAGTTCGCGCTGCGGTAACGCAGGGTCAACTGGTACTCGCGGCCCGGCTGGTTGTACCAGGCAATCGTTTCGTACTCGCGGTCGAACACGTTGGCAGCCTTGGCCTGCAGGCTCCACGCACCGTTGATGGCGTACTCCACGCGCAGGTCCACGGTGCCATAGCCGGCAAGGCGCAGCGTGTTGGCGGCGTTGTCGTAGCGGTGGCCACTGCCAGCGGCGGTGATGCCGAGGCGCAGCGGGCCAAAGCTCTTGTCCACATCCAGACGGCCGCTGGTGCGGGCGCGGCGTGCCAGCCAGTTGTCATAGGTGGCGCCGCCAGAGGTGTGGTCGCGCGCGTCGGTAAAGCTGGCCTGCGCATTGAACTCGAAGCCGGCCAGCGACATGAAGCCGGTCAGTTCGGCACCCCGGATGCGGGCTTCGGCCACGTTCACCAGCGCGAAGCTGCTGTCGTAGCCAATGAGCTGGTCGATGCGCGTTTCATAGGCGTTGAAGGTCCAGTTCCAGTTGTCGGCGTACTGGCTGATGCCAACGTTCAGGCTCTTGGACTCTTCCGGCTCCAGGTCCGGGTTGCTGAAACCCGGGTAGTACAGGTCGTTGAAGGTCGGTGCCTTGAAGCCGGTACCCGCGCTGGCGGTCAGGCGGAAGCCGTTGCCGAAGGCGAAGCCATACCCCAGGCTGCCGGTGGTGTTGTTGCCGAACTGCTCGTTGTCGTCGTTGCGCACGCTGGCCTGCAGCGAGTGCGCACCGAACTGACCCTGGTACTCCGCGAACACACCGGTGTTGTCACGGTCGTTCACGTCATAGGCAGTGGAGCTGGTGACCTTGTCGTTCTGCCAGTCGGCACCGGCGGTCAGCTGCTGGCCCTCGGCTAACAGGAAGTCACCCTGCAGGCTCGCGGTATCACGGCGCGTATCGAAGGCGCTGGCGAAACGGCGGCTGCCGTTGCTGGCAAAGTAGTTGTCGGCCTGGTCCACGTTGCGGCCAACCTGCGCGGTGATGTGCACGGTCTCGCTCGGGCCCCAGCTCAGCTTGCCGCCGTACACCTGCTGGCGGTTGTCGGCCTCGTTGCCGCCGAACACGCTGCCGTCATACTCGTTGAAGCTGTTGGCGCTGAGCACATGGCCTTCCAGGTCCAGCGTGTCGGTCAGGGCGTAGCCGCCGCGCACGTTGATGGAGGTGTTGCGGTAGCCGTCGCGGTCGGGCTCTTCCACATAGCAGCCCTGGAACAGCAGCGAGGAGCCGTTGCAGGCGTTGATGCCGTCGGTCTTCTGGTAAGCGCCCTGTGCCGACACCCAGCCGCGTTCGCCGCGGTTGCTGAAGCCGGCGCTGGCCTGGCGCAGGTTGTTGCTGCCTGCGGTCACCGACAGGTTCTGCTGAAGGCCCTTGCCGGCGCTGCGGGTGAAGATCTGGATCACACCGCCGATGGCCTCCGAGCCATACAGGCTCGAACGTGGGCCGCGCACGATTTCCACGCGTTCGATCTGATCAACCGGCAGGTCCTGCAGTGCCGCCATGCCGGTGGTGGCCGAGCCAAGGCGCACGCCGTCCACCAGTACCAGCACCTGGTTGGAGTTGCTGCCGCGCAGGAACAGCGAGGTGATCTTGCCGGTGCCGCCCTGGTTGGTGAAATCCACGCCGGCACGGCCGCGCAGCAGCTCCTGCAGCGAGTTGGCCTGGCTGTGGTCGATCTGGCTGCGGTCGATCACCTGCACCGGTACCACGCTGGCTTCCACCGAAACGGGGGTGCGGGTGGCGGTGACGGTCACGTCATCCAGCTCGGTGGGCGCCTGCGCGGCGGCGATGGCCGGCAACGACAGTGCAAGGGCGAGAGAAAGGCGGTGGTACGGCAGTTTCATGGTGGCTCCTGGGCCCGCGCGCTCCCGCGCGGCGGATGGGGTGGGGCTGCCATGAAGGGAGAAGTGACGGAGGTCGCGCACACGGCGCCACAGCCGCCGCCATGCCCGCCGCATCGCAACCAGTCGGCTTCCGGGCCGGTCTCCGGGCTCGCAGGCGGCGCAGCGTGGGCTGCTCCTGGCCGGGCGCCTTCCCGTGCATCGCACAGTGGCGTAGTGCCTGGCCTTGTCCTGCTTACCGTTGCGGGGGCAGCGCCGGAATGGCACCTGCTGGGTTCCAGCAGCGCGTCACCGGCTTCCCGTTTCAACCCGTCGGTGTCTGCCGGCGGGTCACCTGAAAGTGCGCGCATTCTATGCCATCCCAACTGACACTGCTCGAATGGCTGGCAACCGGCGGTGGCCGGGTAAAATGCGGGTTGCACTGGCAGTATCGGAACAACCGTGACAGAGATTTGGTTTGGGCAGGCGTGTGGGCTGCCTTCGCAGGAGTACCGGCAACTGGCCATGGCCCGGCAGCGGCAGCTGACCAAGCCGGAGGGGGCGCTGGGCCGGCTGGAGTCGCTGGCCATCGAGCTGGCCGCGCTGCAGGGCGTGGAGCGCCCGCAGGCCGGGCGGGTGCCGGTGGTGGTGTTCGCCGGGGACCATGGCGTCACCGCGCAGGGGGTGTCGGCTTACCCGGCCGAAGTCACGGTGCAGATGCTGCACAACTTCGCCGCCGGCGGTGCTGCCATCGCGGTGCTGGCGCGCGAGCTGGGCCTGCCCCTGCATGTCTGGGATGTCGGCAGCCGCGCCACCGCGCCCATCGCCGGCGTGGTCACCGACAAGACGCGCCACGGCACCGATGACTTCAGCACTGGCCCGGCGATGTCCGAGACGGAGCTGGACGCTGCCTTCGCCGCCGGCCGCCGCGCGGTGGAGGCCGCCTGTGCCGAGGGCGCCGATCTGCTGGTACTGGGCGAAATGGGCATCGGCAACACCACCGCTGCCAGTGCCCTGGCCGCCGCACTCGGCCCGTTGCCGCTGGAGGACCTGGTCGGCGCCGGCACCGGTCTGGACGCGGTGCGCATGGTGCAGAAGAAGAATCTGATCGGCCGCGCGCTGGCCCTGCATGGCGAGCACATCGCAGCGGCAGCGTCGCCCGGCTGGGAGGCCCTGCGCCGTGTTGGTGGGCTGGAGATCGCCGCCATGAGCGCGGCCATGATCGCCGCCGCCCAGCGCCGGGTGCCGGTGCTGGTGGATGGCTTCATCGTGTCCGCCGCCGCGCTGGCAGCGGTGCGCATCAATCCGGGTCTGCGCCCGTGGCTGCTGTTCTCGCACCAGTCGGCCGAACGCGGCCACATCCGCCTGCTGGAAACGCTGCAGGCGCAGCCCCTGCTTGCCCTGGACCTGCGCCTGGGCGAAGGCTCCGGCGCCGCGCTGGCCCTGCCGCTGGTACGGCTGGCCTGTGCTGTCCACAACAACATGGCGACCTTCGCCGAAGCGGCGGTCGCCGATCGCGACGGTCCGGCATGATCCTGGATCTGATGCGGCACGCCTCCACCGGACGCTCCGGCCACCTGGATGGCCGCACCGATCCGCCGCTGGTCGAGGGCGCGATGGATGCGTTGCACCGCTGCCACGCCGGCATCGGCTGGAGCCGGGTGATTGCCTCGCCGCGCCGCCGCGCGCTGGATACCGCCCATGCGCTGGTGGCCGGCAGCAACCAGTTCTGCGAGATCCACCCGGATTGGGCCGAACTGGATTTCGGCGACTGGGACGGCCTGCACTTCGACGACCTGCCTGCCGAGCAGCTGGCCGCCTTCTACGAAGAACCGCATGACATGGCGCCGCCGAACGGTGAGCCGTGGGCGCAGTTCCAGACGCGTGTGGAAGAACAGCTGCACCGGCTGGTGGACGAGGATGACGGCGACGGCCTGCCGGTGCTGGTGGTCAGCCATGCCGGCGTGCTGCGGCTGGCGGTGTCGCGTGTCTGCGGCCTGCCATTGTCCGCGCTGTGGGCCATGCGCATCGACTACGGCACCCGCGTGCGCCTGCGCGTGGAGCGTGGCGAGCAAGGGCAGCTGTGGGGTGAGCTGCTGGAGTTGCGCCAGCCATGAGCGCACGGCGGCTTGTCCTTGCAATCCAGTTCCTGACGCGGCTGCCGACGCCGCAGATCCGGGATTTCCGGCAGGAAGACCTGAGCCATTCGGCGGTGTACTACCCGCTGGTGGGCGCGATCATCGGCGTGCTGCTGGCGTTGCCGCTGTACACCCTGGGCGACCGCCCCTGGCTGGCCGGGGCGCTGACCCTGCTGGCCTGGGTATGGGTGACCGGCGCCCTGCATCTGGATGGGCTGGGCGATGTTGCCGATGCCTTCGGCGCCGCGCACCGCGACCCGCAGCGTTTCCTTGAAGTGCTCAAGGACCCGCACATGGGCGTGTTCGGCGTGGTCACGCTGGTGATGCAGCTGCTGCTGAAGTTCGTGCTGCTGACCGAGCTGGCCGTGAGCCCGCTCTGGTACGGCATCGTGCTGGTGCCCGCATGGGCGCGCTGGGGCACGCTGTGGTGGAGCCGGCTGCTGCCGTCGCTGCATGGCGCGGGGATGGCCGAGCGTTTCTCGTGGCAGCTGAGCCTGCGTTCGATGTGGCTGTGGGCGGTGCTGCTGGCGGCGGTCACCGTCTTTGTTGCCTGGCCGCTGCTGCTGGCCCTGCTGTTGGTGCCGCTGGTGGCGCTGTATTGGAAGCGTAGGCTGGGAGGCATCTCCGGCGATTGCCTTGGCGCCAGCGTCGAGGTCACCGAAACCCTGTTGCTGCTCGGGCTGGTGCTGCTGGCAGGCATCGAACTGCCGCCAGGGTGGGGCTGGCTCTGATCAGCCCGATCTGAAACAGCCAGCCGCGATGCAGCACTTGCCTCCCGTCATTCTTGAGCAGGTGGGAATCGCTCCACGAAGTAAACCCGGGCACACGCAACCCATCATTCCCGCGAAAGCGGGAATCGCTCTACGAAGTAAGCCCAAACACATGTAATCCGTCATTCCCGCGCAGGCGGGAATCGCTCTACGCAGCAGCCCACGACGGTCAGCCACTGCGATAAGGATGGGGGCCTCAATGCGACGGCCTACCCGCAGCAACCAAGCTCAAAAGCCAGGAGCGATTTCCGCCTTTGCGGAAATGACGGTGTTGATCAGGCAGGGACGGCATTGAGCAGGCGGAAATGCCGCCATCGGCAACTCCTCGCCGAAGCAGCTTTACCCGGCCCCGCTCAATCCCCGCCGAACCGCACCTCGTCGGTCTCATCGCCCGCATCACCGGCATCTTCCCCGTCCTCCTGCATGCGGGTCTCACGCACCGGGCCGGCTACCTGTGCGCCGCGCGCGGCCGGCAGTTCGCTCACCGCCGCTTCGTACTCGGCCACCAGCTGCTGGCGGCGTGCCTCGGGCACTTCCTGCCAATGGCAGCCCACCAGCGCGCCCTCCAGCGAATAGAGCAGGTTGAGGCTGGGCTTGAAGCCGGCGCGGCGGACCTTCATGAAGGCACCTACCGCGCCCACGGCGGCAAGGTCCTGCTCGCTGCGCAGGCCCACTTGGCGCAGCCATGCCGCGCTTTTCGGGCCGATGTTGCGCAGCTTGGTGGTGCTCACTCCAGGGCCTCGACAAATACCTGGGCGATGGCCTCCAGCCCCAGCTGGTCGTCGGCATCAAAGCGCGAGGCCACCGGGCTGTCGATGTCGAACACACCCACCAGGGTATCGCCCTGCAGCAGCGGCACCACCAGCTCCGAGCGCGAGGCCGAATCACAGGCGATATGGCCCGGGAAATCATTCACATCTGCCACGCGTTGGGTCTGGCGGGTGCTGGCAGCAGCGCCGCACACGCCCTTGCTGAGCGGAATGCGCACACAGGCCGGCAGGCCCTGGAACGGGCCAACCACCAGCTCCTTGCCGTCATGGAAATAGAAGCCAACCCAGTTCAGGTCCGGCAGCGCGTGGTAGACCAGCGCCGACAGGTTGGCCGCATTGGCGATGCGGTCGGTTTCACCGTGCACCAGCGCGCGGGCCTGGGCCAGCAGCTGGGCATACTGTTCCGGCTTGCTGCCGGTGAGCGTTTGAGAGGAAAAGGACATGCGCCGATTCTAACCCCCCACGCACGTCCGGCTATGCTGCGCCGACGCACACATTGGGGTATGCGGCATGGCCGAGCTGGATACGCGGGCAGGGCGGGGCATCACACGGGGTGAAGGCGCCACCCGGCTGGACGCGTTCGTCGATGCGGCGTTCGCATTCGCGGTGACACTGCTGGTCATTTCCTCCGAGCGCATGCCCGACAGCGTCGCCGGCCTGCTGCGCGCGCTGAAGAACGTGCCGGCCTTCGCCGCCAGTTTCGCGATGCTGGCCCTGTTCTGGTACGCGCATATGCGCTGGAGCCGCGATTACCGCGTCACCACCGCCGGCGCCACCCTGCTGAGCCTCACCCTGGTGTTCCTGGTGCTGGTCTTCGTCTACCCGCTGCGGCTGCTGCTGGGCACCTTCTTCGCATGGATCAGCGGTGGCTGGCTGCCCATGCCGCTGTCGGACGTGACCGGCCCGCTGCCGTTGGCATGGGTCTACATGTTCTACGGCGCCGGGTTCGCGCTGATGTCGGCCTGTATCGGCGGCCTGTATCTGGTGTCCTGGCGCCGCCGCCGTTCCAGCGGCCTGCTGGCCGCAGCGGCGGCAGGTGCGATGGCCGAGGCGGTGATGCACCTGTACTTCGTGCTGGTGGCGCTGCTGTCTATGGCCGTGGCAGGGTTGCTGCACGAAGGCTCCAGCCCATGGGTCACCGCACTGCCGGGCGTGGTGTACTTCCTGCTGTGCTTCAGCGGGTGGGTGCAGGTCTGGGCACGGCGGCGGGCGAGAGTGCACCTGACCGGGAACGGGTGATCACCGCCGGCTCAGTGCCCAGCCATCGGCAGAACCTGCTCATGCGCGTGTTCAACCCCGATATCGTCGATGGTTGAGTAGCGTGCTTTCCAGCCATCTTCCCGCTGCTTCGATTTCACCTCCGTCTGCAAGGGCAGCTCCAGCCTCTGCGCCGGGGCCAGCATGGGGGCCGTCAACGGATACTCGGTGCCGTCATCAGCAACCACCGTGAGCATACCCAGCGTCTGGTGCAGTGGCGTGGGGTTGGCGATGCGCAGGAAGGGTTGGCCAGCAGGGCCCACCGCCATGGAGAAGCTGAGCGGATCGCTGTCGGCGCCGTTCTTCGCGGTTACCTCTTCGGGCCGGTAGAACAGCTTGATGCGCGTCTGGAAGCTGATCTGCAGGTGGCTGCGCTGCTTCCCCGCCCCAGCCTCGGCAATCGGCGGAATCTCCAGCACATTGAAGAAGAACAGGGATTCACGGTCGCGGGCGAAATCAGCGACAGCGCCCACCCTCAGTACCCGCACGCTGCGCGATTGCCCCGGCTCCAGCCTGAAAACCGGTGGATCGGCGATGAAGGGCGCATCGGCATCCGCCACGTCCGGGGCATTGCCGCCCGAATCAATCCACGTCTGTATGAGCACCGGGCGCGTGCCCTCATTGAGAATACTCGGCGTAGCTTCACGCGTCTGTGCGGTCACGATCAATCGCGTATGGCTGACCGAAATCGCCGCATCCGCCGCCATGGGCAATAGAAGGACTGCCAGAGCAGCGTTGCGGAGGCGTCGGTGCCAGCCAGTGGCAGGAGTGATCTGCATGATGGTTTCCTCGCCCCTATGCACGCGTGTGGCAGCATCCGGCCGCCGTACCCGGATGATCGTGTCGTTGGCCATAGTGGGCTGCGCCATGTGCTGCACAGGACACACATGCTGCGCTCACCTGTAGAGAACGGACATGGTCAATGCCGTGGCAGCACTGCCTGCTACCACGTTTGCCTCGGTCTGGCGGTAGCCCGCACGCAGCCCGACCCGGTAGTTGCCGGCCTGTGAGGGATCATAGCTTTCGACCTGATAGCCGGTATTGAGCTGCAGGGGCGTGCCATTGCCCTGGCTCACTCGGATGCCGAGACCACGCGCAGTGGAGGCCGCGTTGAGCGCCACAACACCATCGGCCGCGTTGATGACCGTGGTGGTGGGGGCCAGCGTGTACTGGATGCGCGAAAGCCCGGCCGGGCAATTGTTGAACAGCAGGTTGAACGGGGTCTCCCCCACGTTGCTTCCGATGCCGGTGAACGTGTCGCGCGGTGCATCGGGCAGCACCACGTTGACATCGGGGGTGGTGCAGGTACCCACGGCGCCAAAGGAGATGTTGCCACCATTCACCCGCGAGGTCCGCAGGGTGGACATACCCGAGTACCTGACTGTGCCAACCCGTTGTACGAAACGGGTGAGCATCGCGTCGAAAGTGCCGATGGTCGTGCCTGGTCCCAGAGCATTGCTACGCTTGACCAGGCGGATCTGGGTTTCAAGGTTGATGCCGTAGGTCTGGCCACCCGTCTTGCTGACGGTGATCGTGCCCAGCGCTGCTTTATAGTTTCCGCCAGCGTAGGTCTGGGGCGTCCAGGGCGTATACACGCCGTCTACGGATGCACGCCAGCGCGCGATATAGCCCAGCTGCGGCGTGGCAGTCCCCGCCGGGTAGTAGCTGTAGGTTTCGCCATCCAGGGTCAGTGAGCCGATCGGGTTGTAGCGAGGCGCGGCATCGACATATACGTCAACCGCGGTTCCGCTGGACGCAACGGTTCGGGTGCATGTCCACGCAGGCGTGGCGGGGGCGGTGATCCAGGGGCCGAACGGATCACCTACGCTTATGTCACGGGGAATGGGAATCGTCGTTGGCGGGTAGTACTCATATGACGAGCCGGCCAGAGTGCAGTTGTCCCAGATGCCCTCGGCAAGTGCGGCGCCGCTGGTGCCAAGCAGCAGCAGGGTCAATGGCAGCATCAGCACGTAATGGGCGATGCGGCGCGGGAAAGCGATATTCCTGCTCATGGTCATGGTTCCTCGTTGCCCGGCGTGCACACGGCCTTGAGCGTGCGGTAGCCAAGTGCGTCCCTGGTCTCATCCGGGTCGAACGCATAGGCGATGGCGCAGCGTTGCCCGGCAGCCGGGCCCCAGGTCACATGCATGGTTCCCTGGCGCTGCGGCAGCCGCACGATGGCCTGGCCTCCCTGTGCCACATACCCCACGTTGCGCCCCTGCTCGTCAAACACGGCCGCGCCGAATGGCAGCGGCATGCCTTGCGGGGTGAAGCCGTTGAGCAATACCGAGTAGCCCGTGCTGGTGCCGAACCGCAGCAGTGCCACGGCGCCGGCGGTAGGGGCTACATGCTGGCCGGTGCTCTGCAGCTGCACGTCGGTGGAGATGCCCATCGGGTCGATCTCGATCGAGTTGCGCCGGTACGGATTGAGGTAGGGCACCACTGCCAGGCCGTTGCCAGCCACGCGGATGCCCGGATAGCTGGCCAGCCGCGCACCGCGCGCATCCCGGGCCTCAACGATGCCGATGGTGTCGCCCAGCATCGGCGTGAGCACGATACCGCCGCGATAGACAGCCAGGCCTCCCGAGGCATGCAGGCCATACTGCCGGTAGCCCTGACCGGTGGAGGCATTGGCACCAAGCGTGGCCAGCGGTGCGGTCCAGCTGATGCTGCCGCCAGCCGTGCTGCCGTGCCCGGCATCGCGGTCGTCATTGAACGCGGCAAAGGTGTTGTAAAGGAACTGGTTGTCGCTGCCGGCGCTGCCGGAAACGCCGAGCTGCAGCGACCGCCGTGCATTGCTGTCGGTGTAGGTGGTATCAAGCTGCGGCGCATGGCGGCTGTCACCCAGGGGCACGGACATGGACAGCATGACCTGGTTGTCGGCGCGGCCTGTCAGCAGGTTGCGGGTGCGGCTGGCACTGAGACCCACGTTGAAGCGACCGAACTGGTTGTTGTAGCTGGCCACGAACTCGGTATCCGAACCCCTGCGCGCCCAGTAGTTCTGGGTGCTGGCCGAGACCGAAAATGCGCCATACCCGGCGGGCAGCGCCTGGGTCGCGCTCACAAGGAAGCGGCTCCTGCGTTTTTCCAGCCAGTACGGTGCGCTGCTGGTGCTCCTGCGGCGGACACGATCACGCAGCACGAAGGCATCGGCCGGGTCGTAGTAGCCCTCACTGGAGTAACGATAGGAAGCCAGGGTGATGTTGGTATCGATCACCGGCAGTATCTTGGCGTAGGACAGGCGCACACTCTGGCCGTTGTAGGTACGGCCGGCACCGGGGCGGGTACTGGCCTGGGTAAGATCAACCGCCAATGCGCCGAGCCGGGTGTTGAAGGCCGCACCGGCTGACACCGCCGCATAGCCTTGTGCTGCGAAGCCACCCGCATAGCCGGTCAAGGCATTGGAGTAGCCATGCCGCCATGAGCCGGTGGCCAGCAATGGTGCGTCATCGATGATCGGGCTGCGGTACTCGCCCGCGGTCAGGCTGTAACGGGTTACGCCGGGCCGCAGCAGCTCGGCCGTGGCTGCATAGGTCACGGTGAAGCTGTGTTCGCTGCCGTTGGCTTCGGTCACCGTCACCAGCAGGTCGCCACCCGAGCCGTTGGGGTACAGATCATTGATGGTGAACGGCCCGGGTGGCACGGTGGTCTCATAGATGTTCACGCCACGCTGGGTTACCCGCACGCGTGCGTTGGAGTTGGCAATACCGCGTACCACCGGTGCGAAGCCGCGTTGCGAGTCGGAATACATCCTGTCATCCGAGGCCAGCTGGACGCCGCGGAAGCTGATGCTGTCAAACACCTGCCCACTGGTGGAGGATTCACCGATGATGAGCGTGCTGTGCCACCGGGGCAGCGCGCGTTCGGCATAGATGGCCGAGTTGCGGTAATGCAGGTTGTTGCCGTTGTCCCAGGTGGCCGAGCCACGGTAGCGCAGGCGCCACGCACCCAGATTCATGCCACCGCGCAGGCCCAGGTAACGGCTGGTATGGGCGCGCCCATCCGGCAGCTCACTGCGGTAGGCGTTGAAATCGTACTGGAGCGTGGCCGCGTTGACGCCGTCGTCCCAGAACTCCGGATCCACATAGCCGCGAGCGTTGTGCTGCAGCGCGGCCTGCGGAGCCCTGACGTCAAGGCGCTGGCTGCCACTGTCGAAGCTGGCCGTTGCCGGCGGCAGCAGGTCTTCAAGGCGCGCGCACAGGGGGCCTTCGGCCAGGGTGGCGCGCATGTCCTTGGCAACCTGCCCGAGGTCCAGGCCGAGTTGCTCGATGAGTTTGGCCTCGTAGCAGGGCCTGGCCACCTTCGCGGAGGGGCCGTCCAGCTCGAAGCGTACCTCCGCGCGGCCCTTCCACTGCTCATTGGTGTACAGGTCGATGCGGTATACGCCCGGGGCCAGCGGGTTGCCATCGGAAAACATGCTCACATCAACCGATGAGCGCAGGAAATCCTGGTTGAACTCCACCGGGGACATGCCTTCGGCGGCCTTCAAGACCAGGGGAAGGCTGCAGCCGGCCACTGCGATGAGCGGCAGGCACAGCAGCCGGCAACCGCGCCGCTGCTCAGTGCCGTTCTTCATGGCGGGTGTATCCCTTCTGCAGTCTGCTTTCGCCGCCCTGGTCGTTGATGATCGTGAAGTAGGCACTTGCCTGTTCTGGCACCAGGCCGCTACCACCGACCCACTTCATGGGCAGGGAAAGGTCGCTGCCTGGCAGCACCATGTGACTGCCTTGTCCAGAAAGCTCGGTCAGCGCCGGTGACTGCGCGCCCCCGCGCAGCGACAGACTGCGCAGCGTGATGTGGTAGGGCGTTGGGTTGTGGACGACAACCTGCACGGTTCCATCAACGCCGTTGCTCACGTTGAACTGAAGCAGCTTCAGTGCATCGGTGAAGGATGGGGTAAGCCCCTTTGGCCGGTAGAGGAATTTGATGCGCGTGCGGAACGAAAGCTGCAACAGGTTCGTACCCTGCTCCATGGCCTGGGTCGGGCGCGGCGGTATTTCCAGCGCGTTGAACCACAGCAGGGTTTCGCGGTCTTTCGGCAGGTCGTCGCGGGTACGGAATATGCGTACGGCCTGTGCCCTGGCGGGATCGATACGGGCAGTGGAAGGCGTCATTGCGAAGGGAAGATTCAGTGATTCCACCTTTGCGCGGGGGTCACCTGCGTCCAGCCATGTCTGCACCAGCAGCGGCATGCTCCCGCTGTTGCGCAGTTGCGCGCTGGCCTCGCCATCGGCTTCGTTGAAGATGATGCGCGTGGTGTTGATGACAACCCCGGCATGGCACCAGTGTGCGGTGGCAAGCAGCAGCAGGCCCACCAGATATTTCAGGTACATGGTCACCCCCCGTTCTTTGGAGTTGGCAGGCGGAAACCGGGGTTCCGCCTGCCATTGCCTCTGACCTCGCCGCTGATCAGTCGTAGACCAGCGTGTACTCCACGCTGGTTGCCACCGTGCCGCCGGTGCTCTGCGCGGTCGCGTAGTACTGCGCGAAGTAGTTGAGCGTTCCGCTGCCGCTGCTGATGTTGACCGGCACGTCGTTCTGGGTGCCGCTGCCCGGAGTGCCGCCGGCAACAATCGCGGCCTGGCTGCTGTTGAGCAGCTGAACCTGCACATTGGTGGCGGTGCCGGTATTGTTGAGATGACCGGTGGCGCCATCGACGTTCAGGCCAGCCTCGAACCAGGTGCTGGCAGTGCCCAGGCTGGTCCCGGAGCACCCACTCAGTGCGATGCTGAAGGGCGTGGTGCCGGCGGTCTCACCTGCCGCAGCCAGCGCGCTGGCGGATACCGTAGGCAGCACCACCGTCGCATCGGCGGCGCCACCATTGACCGAGACGTTGCAGGTCGTATCGGTGATCTCTCCGTTGATGGTGATCGTGCCATCTGCCGCATTGGCCGAGGCACTGAAGGCCAGGGCGAACGCCACGGCGACCCCGAGGGTTGTAACGTTGTACTTCATGCTTTCCTCCTGTTGAATTCTGGCCATGGCGTGGGCTTGCTTCCCGTCATCCATGGTTGTCGGGTTGGCGATCCCTGCCGTGTGGTACTTCCCTTGTCCGGGGTGCGTGCGCGTCGTACCCGTCTTGGGGGGACGTGCTGCGGGGCGAAATGAGCGGTGGAGCGGGTGGCTTCAGCAGCAGGGCGCACCTACGCGGCGGGCGGCGCGTATGCGGCCGTGCATGCGGTGTTCGTGGTGATGGAGGTGCCGCGGAGGGATACGGCCAGGCCTATTGGCTACAGGCATATCGGCGTTCAGGGGTTCTCCGCGCTGGCGGCGGAACAGGGCAACCCCCTGCGCGGTTGCTGCACGCATGTGTGGTACGGGCGCTCCACCGCGGCGGGATGGCGTTGCCGTTCCGGCGGCCCGGAAGACCCGGCTGAGACGGTGCCCGGAGTGGTATGCAGGTAGTTCCTGCTCTTGTTTTCGATGGATGCATTTTGGGTACCGCCGAATCTTCCTGATCTTCATCACTGCTGTGATGGCCGAAGGAACCAGCCCACGACGAAACTGTGAGTCCTGTCGATTTGCCTGCTAGGTTACGTAAGGCCTGGCCCGCGCCCATGTCGTTGTGCGGTGGCTTGCTTTGCCGGTTTGCGTTTATGTATTCAGCAATGCAGTTCCGTTCGGCGATGACTGGCCACGGCGGGGCAGGCCATTTCCAACACCCGCAGCGCAGCGGCAGTGGTGATTGGATTCATGGCACGCGGGCCTGGTGACTGCCCGGTGCAGTGGCGTCATCGGAATGAAACGATGCTGGCCGGTTATGCATGGACGCCATCAATCGGCTGTGCGGGGCTGCAGGTCTAACGGCATGGGCAGCCGTCAAGTGGCAGTTGCAGCGCGCGCGGATTCCAGCTGCGAGGAACTGCAGGCGGTGTGGTCAGCAGTGGCGGGTGCGCACGGGCCGGGCCGTGGCGGGGATGCCGGAAGAATGACGGCGCCGGAAACGAAACATCATCGATACGCGGCACAGACGGCTTGCTGCTTCTTCCCGGCAACGCAGTGTGTGATACAGCATTGCAGGCAGCACGACGCCGTGAGCAGTGTGCCCGCGCCGGGTGCATTTTTATTGGTGTTGCCCTACATGCGCCATGTCGGCGCATGGGTGGCTTTCAGCCAGCCTCGTTGCCGCCGCCTGGGGTAGCGGCGGTGGCAGGCGGCTGCCGTACCAGCTCGCCCAGGGCCTGCCCGGCCTTCAGGCTCAGGCCGATCACTTCATGGCCAGCCGATGCCAGATGCTCCAGGTTGTCACGCGCCACCTGCAGACCTTTGGGCAGCCGCGAGGGCAGGGGTGTCTGTGCGCCGGTCTGGACCAGTTCGCCAAGAAAGCCGGCGGTAGCGGTGGAAGTACGTTCCAGCGTGCGCAGCTGTACGCCGAACACGTTTTCCGCATTCTCCAGCGCAAGCTGGTGCATGCGGCTGGCGGTGGCGGCCATCTGCCGGGCATAGCTGCTGAAGTCGTTGAACTGTGCGGGCATGGGCGGTCATCGGCTTGATTGTTGCGCCGCAGCATAGCGCGAACGGGCGCCAATGCAAGCGACTCTGTCCTGCGTGCGGATTGCCGGCGGCCGCCCCTGCGGCAGCGTGCCGGCGGGTAGGTCAGCTGCCGCGGTAGCTGCAGCCCGAGGTGCAGGTTTCGTGCACCACCACTTCACTGAGCAAGGGCAGGGCGGGCTTGAGCCGCTCCCATATCCATATGGCCAGGCGCTCACTGGTGGGGTTCTCCAGGCCCGGGATGTCGTTTAGGTAGTGGTGATCGAGCTGGTCATACAGCGGCTGGAAGGCGGCCTTCAGATCGCTGAAATCCATGATCCAGCCGGTCTGCTCGCCGGGCTCGCCGCTGACCCGCAGCTCCACGCGGAAGGAATGGCCATGCAGGCGCGAGCACTTGTGGCCCGGCGGTACGTTGGGCAGCCGGTGCGCGGCTTCGAGAGTGAAAACCTTGAAAATATCCATGCGCGCAATTGTAGGGTGCGCGGCTGGGCGGGTGTTCGGCAAGGCACGCGGCCGGGATTGCCTATTTTCTTATATGCAAATGATTCGCGTTTGCATATGATGCGCAGCCAATGCCGGCCTTGCCCGGCCACCCGGGGTCTCCTGATGAAGATGCGCTTGTCCGCCCTGCTGTTTCTTGCAACGGTGCTGCCTGCCGCCGCGCATACCCCCTACCTGGTGCCGGCCAGCTTCAGCGCCCGCGAGGGCGATACGGTGACGCTGGATGCAGCCTTCGCCGGCGCCTTCTTCGTGCCGGAGGTGGCGTTCGACAACAGCACCTGCATGGTGACCCTGCCAACGGGGCAGAGCCGGCCGGTGGGCACGGTGCAGCGCCTGAAAACCCGCACCGTGCTGGAAGACGTGCTGGATGCCGGCAAAGGCACCTATCGCTTCAGCACCGGCCCGCGCCTGGGCGCCTTGTTCCGGGTATGGGAGGTGGACGGCAAGCGCGAGACCAGCCGCGACCCGGCGGCGAAGATTCCTGCCGGGGCCAAGGTCATCGCCAACTTTCAATCGCTGACCCGGGCCGATGCCTACATCACCATTGGCGCGCCAAGCCGGGCTGCGCTGGCAGGCGGGGAGAGCGGGCTGGTGTTCGTGCCGGTCACCCACCCCGATGACCTCTACGTTGGCGAGCATTTTGAATTCATCGTGCAGTACGACGGCAAGCCCGTGGCTGCGCAGAAGGTCGAGGTGGCCGAGGCGGTATGGACCTCGGACCGCAGGCCTTCCATCCAGACCCTGCAAAGTGATGCGGAAGGGCGCGTGCGGCTCCCGCTTGCCCAGGCCGGCACCTTCCTTGCGCTGGCCCGCTACCGCAGCGCCGCGCCGGTGGGTGCGCCGGTGCCCGAGTACAGCAACAGCTACACGCTCAGCTTCCGTGTGTTGAACCCCTGAATCGCCGCGCCTTCTGGAGCCGCATATGTCCTTCCTGATATCCGCTGTTCTGTTGTTTCCATTGGCCCAGGCTGCCGCAACGAGCACGCTGCCTGCGGTTGCGCCAGCGCCGGCTGTGGCCGAGTTCCTGGAGCAGTTCGATGCCAGTGGCAATGGCAGTGTCAGCTGGCAGCAGTTTGTCGATTTCCGGCAGCAGCGTTTCACCCGGACCGATGCCAATGGCGATGGCGCCGTGGATGAGGGCGAGTATGTGATCGAGTATCTCGGGCGGCTGGACGCGCGCGTGCAGCAGGCATACGAAGGGCATGCTGCGCAGACACGCACGCGCTTCGACGCGCTGGATTCCAACAAGGACGGCGTGGTGAGCCGTGCCGAGTTTGATGCTGCTGGTGAGCGCACCTGGGGCGGCCATCAAAAGCTGCTGGCGAGGGCTGGCACGGCACCACCCGCATCGGCGCCACCGCGCTCCCGCGATCCGCTGCGCATGCCCACCTCGCACAACCTGGCCGGCATGTTGGAAATCTACGACCGTGATGGCGATGGCCGTGTCAGCCGCGAAGAGTTCATCCAGGTGCGCGATGCGATGTTCGCTGCCGCCGACCCGGGCCATGCCGGGCAACTGGACTTTGACGGTTATATGGCCGAATTCCAGCAGCGCCTGGAGCGCCGCGCCAACGAGGTGCGTACCGCCGCGGCGCGTCAGGCGAAGGTGCGGTTCAAGGCACTGGACACCGACAAGGATGGGCGCATGAGCTTTGCCGAGTACCAGGTGTCCGGCAAGCGCCTGTTCGACCGGATCGATGGCAATGGTGATGGCGTGGTGGACGCGCGCGACCCCGAGCCGCCGGCAAGCAGCCATGGCAGCAGTGCTTCATGAGTGCAGGGCGGTGCAGCAAGCAATCAGGGTCCGCCCGCCACGTCTCGGGCCGGCAGGGTGTTGCTGCCACCTCACAATACGAGGGCTGGCCGGCACCTCCCTGCTGATGCAGTGTTGATACGGCAGCTGCATCGCGGCATCCATTCTCAGCTTGTTCCAAGCTGCCATGCACACGCTGCATGGCAGGCGCAGCTGGCCGCCAGCACCGGTCAGTACCCGCACCCGACAACAACGCCCATCCCCAGCTCCGCGCCGGCACGCCCGGTCTCCACAGCCAGGAACGGCACTCGCCCCCAGCGGGCGATTCCCGATGACCCTTCCCGTGGAGCCTGAGCATGAAACCCACTCCGTCCCTGCTGACCCTTGCGATCCTCGCCGTCCTGCCGCTTGCCGCCCAGGCCGCTGGCGCCCCTGATGCCAGCACCCTTGATACCGTGCACGTGGAAGCCACCCGCGCCAGGAACGCACGCTCGGCCACGCACAACGTGCAGGTGCTCAGCCGTGACCAGCTGGACGATGAGATGGCTGAGAGCATGGAGGATGTGGTGCGCTACATCCCCGGCGTCAGCATCGTCGACATGGGCCGCTTCGGCGACAACGGCTTCAACATCCGCGGCATGGAAGGCGACCGCGTTTCCATGAGCATCGACGGCCTTGGCATGGCCGAAGGGCTGGAAACCGCGCGCAACTACGAGTTCTTCCGTGCCGGGCGCGGCGGCGTGAACATCGACACGCTCAAGCAGGTGGAGGTGATCAAGGGGGCCGATTCCATTGCCGCGGGCAGCGGTTCGCTGGGGGGCGGGGTGATGTTCATCACCAAGGACCCGGCGGACTACCTCAAGGCCGGTGGCAACGACAGCCATGCCAGCATCAAACTCGGCTATACCGGCCACAACGAGGAAAAGCTGGGTTCGTTCACCATCGCCAACCGCACCGGCGTGGTCGAATCCATGCTGGTCTACACCAAGCGCAAGGCGCATGAATCCGAAGGCTGGTATGGCAGTACCGCCGTGCCAACCGGCAGCGCGCGGCGCCTGCCCGACCCCATCGACCATGACAGCGACAATGTGCTGGCCAAGGTGGATTTCGTGCTCAGGCCGGAGCATCGCCTGGGGGTGGTGTACGAGCGCAACCGCGTTGACAACCTGGTGGACAACCTCAGCCGCCTCAGTGGCGCGGGCTACCTGGAGCGGCTGGGTGATGACAGCAACAGCCGCGACCGCTATGGCCTGCGTTACCAGTGGAATGCGGACAATGCGGCCTTCGATCACCTGCAGTTGCAGGCAGACCGGCAGAAGACCAACAGCCACGGCATCACCCGCATCATCTCCGGCAGTGGCAGCAGTGCCAACCCGAGGCCGACGCCCAACACCACGCCATGCACCATGGCCGCCACCTGACGGCGTGCCGAGGACCGGCAGACCGAGCAGACCCTGGACCGGCTCGCGCTGGACCTGGACAAGCGCGTCGGCGCACACGCGCTGATCTACGGCGCGTCGTGGCAGAACCGCGAAATCGACTACCACGCCTTCGATTACCGCTGGAACAACACCGGGGCGCTGGATACGGTCACCATCGATCCCAACCAGGTGCCACGCACCGATGCCGAATCATGGAATGCCTATCTGCGCGACCGCATCACCCTGCTGGAGGACACGCTGCAGCTCACCCTGGGCGCGCGCTATGACCGCCACGACTACACGCCGCACCTGGGAGCCACGTTTGCCGACCCCACCGGCACCGTGCGGCCGGTGAGCTTTGCCTCGCCCACCTGGCAGGCCGGCCTGAGCTACCAGCTGCTGCCGGGGCACACGGTGTGGTTCCAGGCCGGGCGTGGCTTCCGCGCACCGACCACCGGCGAGATGTACGCACCCACCAGCACCACCCCGCTCACCGCTGTTGCCACCGGCAAGGAAGTGGCCGTGCCGACCAGCGTGGCCAACCCCGATCTGGAATCGGAGAAGAGCCTGAACCTGGAACTGGGTTGGCGCTGGGAGGGTACGCGCTCGCGCGTGTCGGTGTCCGCGTTCCGCGACCGCTACGATGATTTCATCGACAGCCTGCTTGAGCTGCGCGACCCCACCACCGAATACCGCAGTTGCAGCCGCTTCGGTTGTTCAAACAGCAAGGGCTACAGGGTTTCCACGCTGGCCAATCTCGGCGAGGTGACGGTCAAGGGCGTGGAGGCAGAAGGCCTGTGGCAACTGGGGGATGCCTGGCTGCTGCGAGCGGTGTATTCGCACAATGAAGGCGAGCAGAAGGATGGCAGCCCCTTGAACAGCATCAACCCGGACCGGGGCGTGCTGGGCCTGAGCTGGCAGGGCGTGGACCAGCGTCTGCGCCTGACCGGTGTGCTCACCCACGCGCTGGCCAAGAAGCGCGGTGACGTGAAGGTCGAGCCGGATGTGTTCGGCGGCATGGCCGAGCCGTTCCTGAGTGATGCCTATACCGTGTTCGATCTGTTCGGCAGCCTGCGGTTGAACGCGAACCTCAAGATCAATGCAGGCATCTACAACCTGTTTGACGAGCGTTACTACCAGTGGGCGCGGATACGCAATGTCGCGCGGGGCGAGTTTGCTCTGTACGGCTACGCCACCGAGGATGGCATTGGCCGCTTCAGCGAGCCGGGCCGCAACTATCGCCTCAATCTGACCTGGACGTTCTGATCGGCAGATACCCCACGTAGCCCGGGTAAGCGAAGCGCACCCGGGAGCCTGGAATCCAGCCGATTGCGGAAAGCCCCTTCCGCCGATAGGCCGAGATGGGGCTGCGCGGTGATGTTCCATCGGCATCGGCATTCCCCGGGTGCGCTTCGCTTACCCGGGCTACGGGCAAGGTGTGGCTGGCGTGCGGCAATCGGCCAACAAAAAACCCGACGCAGTGCGTCGGGTTTTCAGTGTCCAGCTCAGCCGTGGCGCATCAGGCGCTGGTGCGGCTCTGCCCACCCTGGCCGCGGCCGCCGCCACGGCGCTGACCGCCGCCCGGGTGACCGTCACGGCGCTGCTGGCCGTTGCCACCATTACGCTGGCCGGCCGGCTTGTTCTGGCCGCCACGGCCACCACGCGGCGCATCGCTGTTGCCGCGGCGCGGGCCATGGCCGCCGTTGCCACGGCGCGGGGCCTTGTGGCCGCCCGGCTGTTCGGCCTTGCCCGGCGCGCTGATGCCCCAGCGGATCGGCACCTGCAGCTCGAAGCCCGGCACGTCACGGATGTCCATGTCGCGGTCGAGCAGGCGCACGATCTGGCGCAGCAGCTTGGCCTCGTCCTGCGCCACCAGCGAGATCGCCTCACCGGTGGAACCGTTGCGGCCGGTGCGGCCGATACGGTGCACATAGTCTTCCGGCACCATCGGCAGGTCGTAGTTGATGACCTTCGGCAGTTCGTTGATGTCGATGCCACGCGCGGCGATGTCGGTGGCCACCAGCACGGTCACGCGGCCAGCCTTGAAGTCGGCCAGTGCGCGCAGGCGCTGGCCCTGGCTCTTGTTGCCGTGGATGGCAGCGGTCTTGATGCCACTCTTTTCCAGGAACGTGGCCAGCTTGTCGCAGCCATGCTTGGTGCGGCCGAACACCAGCGTCTGCACGCGTGAGTCCTGTGCCAGCAGGTGTAGCAGCAGCTCGCGCTTGCGGCCACCGTCCACCGGGTGCACGCGGTGGGTGATGGTCTCGGCCACGGTGTTCTGCGGCGTCACCTGGATCTGCTTGGGCTCGTGCATGAACTCCAACGCCAGCTGCTTGATGCTCTCCTCGAACGTGGCCGAGAACAGCAGGGTCTGCCGGTTCTGGCGCGGCAGCTTGGCCAGGATGCGCTTGATCGACGGCAGGAAGCCCATGTCGAGCATGCGGTCGGCTTCGTCCAGTACCAGAATCTCGATGCCGGACAGGTCAACGCTGCGGCGCTCCAGGTGGTCGATCAGGCGACCCGGGCAGGCCACCAGCAGGTCCACGCCACGGCGCAGCACGTCCAGCTGGTTGCCCATGCCCACGCCGCCGTAGATGCAGGCGCTGGGAATGCGCAGGTACTTGCTGTAGCCGCGCAGGCTGTCATGCACCTGGGTGGCCAGTTCGCGGGTCGGGGCCAGGATCAACGCACGCGGCTTGCGCGGGCCATTGCCCACGCTCTGCGGCGTGGTGCCCAGGTGCTGCAGCAGCGGCAGGCCGAATGCAGCGGTCTTGCCGGTGCCGGTCTGAGCGCCGGCCAGCAGGTCATGGCCGTCCAGCGCCAGCGGAATGGCCTGCTGCTGGATCGGGGTCGGGTTTTCGTAGCCCTGCTCGGCGAGCGCGCGCAGCAGGAAGGGCGCAAGGCCCAGGTTTTCAAACGACATTGGGAACTCCAGAAAAAGTCGCGCCGGCCCGGATGGGCCTGCGGTGCCGGTCGATTCGACTGGCTTGCTCGGAGCGTTCCCGTAAAACCGCGCTGCGAGAGATTGAGGCGACCAGCGCGGTGCGCTGGCCGGAATGCGTGACGAATGGCGTCGGAGTAGGGGCGGGCGGGCGGACGTGGCTGTTGGGCCGTTGGTCCTGCACCGCCGGCGGTCCTCAAGGGAAACGGACGGCCGCTGGCAGACCGCGATAGTCTAGGCGATTGTCGGTAGCGGCACAAAACGACCTGTTCAGCATCGCCAGACAGGGAGACTGGCCGTCTCGGACGCATTCATTACAATTGAAACTTATTTTCTTCGCAGACTGGACGTTCCCATGAAGCTTGGTTCCCTGAAGGAAGGCGGCCGCGACGGCACCCTGATCGTGGTTTCGCGCGACCTGACCCGCGCCGTGCGTGCCACCGGCATTGCCGCCACCCTGCAGCTGGCGCTGGAGGACTGGTCCAACCTCGCCCCGCGCCTGAACGCCCTGTACGAGCAGCTCAATGCCGGCCAGGCCGAGGGCGCCTTCGACGTGGACATGCAGGCGCTGGCCGCGCCGCTGCCGCGTGCCTATGAGTTCGTGGATGGCAGCGCCTACCTGCCGCATGTGGCGCGGGTGCGCAAGGCGCGTGGCGCGGAAGTGCCTGACACCTTCTACACCGATCCGCTGATGTACCAGGCCACCAGCGCCGGCTTCTACGGCCCGCGCGATGCGGTGAAGGTGGTCAGCGAGGACTACGGCATCGATCTGGAAGCCGAAATCGTGGTCATCACCGACGACGTGCCGATGGCGCCGACGCCGGAGCAGGCCGCCGCGCACATCCAGCTGGTGGGCCTGGTCAATGACGTCAGCCTGCGCAACCTGATCCCGGGCGAGCTGGCCAAGGGCTTCGGCTTCCTGCAGTCCAAGCCGCGCTCGGCGCTGAGCCCGGTGTTCGTGACCCCCGACGAGCTGGGCGATGCCTGGCAGGACAGCAAGCTGCACCTGCCGCTGCTGACCCATATCAATGGCAAATGGTTCGGTGCACCGGAGGCGGGCGTGGACATGCAGTTCAACTTTGCCCAGCTGGTGGCGCACGCGGCCAAGACCCGCCCGCTCTCGGCCGGTGCCATTGTCGGCTCGGGCACCATCGCCAACGAGGACACCTCGCTGGGTGCCTCCTGCTTTGCCGAGCAGCGTACCGTGGAAACCCTGCGCGACGGCAAGCCGTCCACCCCGTTCATGAGCTTTGGCGACGTGGTGCGTATCGAAATGCTGGACCGTGATGGCAACAGCATCTTCGGTGCGATCGAACAGCGTATAGAGCAGGCACAGCGGCCCTGATTTGCACGGACAGGCCGTTCGGCGTGGCGGGGAGGGAAATCTCTCCGCCGCAGGGTAAGGTGGCGGCCAGGCCAAGGAGAAACCAGACATGGAAGCAGGTTGGAAGCTGTACAGCTATTGGCGCTCCAGCGCGGCCTACCGCGTACGCATCGGCCTGAACCTGAAGGGGCTGGACTACGCGCTTGAGCCGGTGCACCTGGTGCGCGATGGTGGCCAGCAGCATGCCCCGGACTATGCCGCGCTGAACCCACAGCAGCTGGTGCCGGCGCTGCGCCATGGCGACAAGGTGCTGACCCAGTCGCTGGCCATCCTTGACTATCTGGAAGACGTGCAGCCGCAGCCACCGCTGCTGCCGGCCGATGCGATTGGCCGTGCGCGCGTGCGTGGGCTGGCACAGCTGGTTGCCTGCGACATCCACCCGCTGAACAACCTGCGGGTGGTGCAGTTCTTCGACCGCGAATGGCATGTGCCGCAATCCGAGCGCGAAGACTGGGCGCTGCACTGGATGCGTACCGGTTTCGATGCCATGGAGGCGGCGCTTTCGGGCTCGGCAGATACCGGGCGTTTCTGCCACGGCGATACCCCGGGCATGGCTGATTGCTGCCTGATTCCCCAGCTCTACAACGCGCGCCGTTTCAGCCTGGACCTGGCCCCGTACCCGATCCTGCGCAGGATCGAGGAAGCCTGCCTGGCGCTGCCCGCATTCGACGCCGCACGGCCCGAGAACCAGCCCGACGCAGGGTGATGGGGCAGGGAACCGGGAAGCGGGAACAGGGAAGCGCTGTTCCCCGCATGACCCCGGTTTCCCGTAGCCCTGTAGCCCGGGTAAGCAAAGCGCACCCGGGAAGCACGCAAAAAAGCGGAAATCGACGACCCGATCGCCCCGACATCAACGAAACAACGGTCCTGACGCCGGGGGAATGCCGAGCGTGCATGCGCTTGGCCGAGCTACAGATCACAGCTCGGCTCTTGTAGCCCGGGTAAGCAAAGCGCACCCGGGAAGCACGCGAAAAGGCGGCAATCGACAACCCGATCACCGCGGCACCAACGAAGCAACGGTCCTGACGTCGAGGGAATCCCGTGCGTGCATGCGCTTGGCCGAGCTGCAGGTTTCAGTTCTGCTCTTGTAGCCCGGGTAAGCAAAGCGCACCCGGGAAGCACGTGAAAAGGCGGCAATCGACAACCCGATCGCAGCGACATCAACAAAACAGGCGCCTTTACGCCGAGCGACATCCCCGGGTGCGCTGCGCTTACCCGGGCTACGTGTTACCTGCGCATCAAGTCGAGAACCGCCTCAGGGTCGGAATCACCGGCCCCGCCAACTCCCCGCTCCCAATACCCCGTTCCCCGCCCTCAAAACCCATGCGTGATGGCGGCGGCAACGTTCTGCGCGTTGAAATCCGCGTACGGGTCGTGTTCGCCGCTGGCGCCCTCGGACAGGCGGAACTTCAGGGCAAGACCATCGCGCGAGTCGGCCGCGCGCAGCGCCTCCTCCTGCTCGATGAGGCCTTCCTTGGTCATGCGGAACAGGCACTGGTCAAAACTCTGCATGCCTTCTTCCAGCGATTCCTCCATTGCCTGCTTGATGGCGTGCACTTCGCCCCGGCGCAGCAGGTCGCGGATCATCGGCGTGTTGATCAACACTTCGGTGGCGGGGCGGCGGCGGCCGTCCTTGCCCTTGACCAGGCGCTGGGAAATGACAGCGCGCAGGTTCAGCGACAGGTTCATCAGCACGTTCTTGTGCGCGCTTTCCGGGAAGAAGTTGAGGATGCGCTCGATGGTCTGGTCGGCGTTGTTGGAGTGCAGCGTGGCCAGGCACAGGTGGCCGGTTTCGGCGAAGGCAATGGCCGCTTCCATGGTCTCGGCGTCCAGGATTTCGCCGATCAGGATCACGTCCGGCGCCTCACGCATCGCGTTCTTCAGCGCGTTGTGGAAGGCGTGCGTATCCAGGCCCACCTCACGCTGGTTGACGATGGACTGCTTGTGCTTGTGCAGGAACTCGATGGGATCCTCGATGGTGAGGATGTGCCCGGTCGAGGTGCTGTTGCGGTGGTCGATCATCGAGGCCAGCGAGGTCGATTTGCCCGAGCCGGTGGAGCCCACCACCAGCACAAGGCCGCGCGGGGTCATGATCACATCGCGCAGCACCTGCGGCAGGTTCAGCTCCTCGATGCTGGGGATGCGGCTCTTGATCGCACGGATCACCATGCCCACCTCGCCACGCTGCTTGAACACGTTGACGCGGAAACGCCCCGCATCGGCCAGCGAGATGGCCATGTTCAGCTCCAGGTCGCGCTCGAACTGCGGCACCTGGCCCTCGTCCATCAGCGAATAGGCGATTTTCTTCACCATTCCCGGCGGCAGGCCGGTGCTCCCCAGCGGGTAAAGCTTGCCTTCGATCTTGATGTAGACCGGCGCTCCGGTGGTCAAAAACATGTCCGAAGCGTTCTTTTCGGTCATCAGCTTCAGGAAGTAGCCGATATCCATGCGCAATATTTCCCCAACAAACGGCAGCGTGACGTTGCAAGCACGCCGCTGGCTTGACGACAATGGCCGTGCTCAGTCACTCGGCAACGGCTCCCCAATGAAAGCTAGCTTCGCACAATTACGATCTCTCCTGTGTGTGGTCGCCTGCGTTTTTGCGCTTGGCGGCAACGCACTTGCGCAGGACCCTGCCGCGGCCGACCTGATGGCCGCGCAGCAGGCCGTGGAGCGGGCCGACCGCGCCGACGCGGACCAGTACGCCCCGGACACCATGGCCATGGCCCGGCAGCAGCTGGAACAGGCCCAGCGTGCCGCCCAGGACCGCCGTGAGCGCAGGCAGGCACCGGCCCTGGCCCAGCGCGCCGCGGCCGATGCCGACTTGGCCAGGGCGCAGAGCGAGGAGGCCGTGGCGCAAGCACAACTGGCCCAGCGCAAGGCAGAGGTTGACCAATTGCAGCGGCAGCTCACAGCCGGGGAGGGCCGCTGATGAACGTCAGGAATGTGATGATTTGTGCCCTGTTGGCCCTGCCGCTGACCGCGGTGGCCGCCGACGATCCGGCCGTGGCCGCGCTGAACCAGCGCCTGACCGCGCTGCAGGCGGACATGCAGCTGGCCGACGTGGCCCGCTTCGAGAAGCTGCAGGCCCAGCAGGCCATTGCCGCGCTGGCCAAGGCCAAGCGCCGCGATGTGGATATCGCCCGCTACCTGGCCGAGCGCCGGGTGGCCATCGCCGAGGCCGCCGCCCGCACCGCCGTGGCGCGCCGCGAGCTGGACGAGCTGGAGCGCACCCGGGGCGAGCTGCTGATCGAGGCCAGCCGCCGCGAGGCCGCCCGTGCCCGCCAGGAGGCCGAGCGCCTGCGCGTGCAGACCCAGATACAGGCCGAGGAAGCCGAACGCCTGCGCCTGGCCGCCGAGGCCGAAACCCTGGCCCGCCAGGATGCCGAAACCGCGCTGACCAGCGTGGCCGGCCGCCAGCAGCAGCGGCTGAGCTCGGCCCAGCAGAATGCGGCCAAGCTGGCCCGCGAGGAGGCCGAGCTGGTGTCCGGGCAGAAGCTGCCGGGCTCGAAGTTCGACAACCGGGGCGAGGTGTTCACCTTCGCCGGTGACGCCTTCGCCGCCGGCCAGGCAGGCCTGTCAGCCGGTGCGCGCGACCAGGCCAAGGCCCTGGCCGAGTACCTGAACATCGGCAGGAAGGGGCGGGTGAGCATCGAGGCCTATGACAGCGCCAATGGTGTTGGCCAGCGCCGCGCGCAGGCGCTCAAGGACGCGCTGGTCGCTGCCGGCGTCAGCGCCAGCCGCGTGCAGGTCACCGGCAAGAAGGCAGCCTCCACGCGGGCCCGTTCGGCCGAGGTCATCATTGCGCCTTGATGATCATAACTGGCTGAGATTGTTAGGTTTTTGTATTTAATTGACGGCTGAATGAGCCGTGGTTCGCTGAACCGTTGCCTGCTGTTGCCCAACCCCTTGCCGGAACCATTTTGCAGGCGTAGGGTCAATCGTCCGGGTGGTACTTCCGCCACCCGGACAGCGGAGGGCCGAGCCGGTGCAACCGAGGCGCGAACCGAATTCCGACAGCTTCCGGCAGTTGCGCCGGAACGATGGCGGTGGTTCCGTCAGCAAGGGTCCGGCCTTCCATCCTGCAGCGCCCCGTGCCGTCATGGCCGGGGCGTTCTTGTTTCTGCATGAAGGAGGTAGTCATGTTCGAAGGGCAGCCGCAGAGTGAGATTGATGCGTTGATGAAGGTCAACCCTGAGTTCAAGCAGCTCTACCAACAGCATAAGAAGCTGAACAAGAAGTGCATGGATGCAGAACTGGGAGTGCTTCCGATCGACGACGTCACGCTCGGGCAGATGAAGCGGGAGAAGCTGCTGGCCAAGCAGAAGCTCCTGAGGATTTACGAAGACCGCGTCAACTAACCCTTCCCCTCGCAATACCCGTTATGTCGCGGGTGATGGTGGCCTCCTCGTCGGCCGCCATTGCCCGCGTCTCTTGTTGGCCGGCTGGCAGCTTCCTGGTCCACTACCAAAAGTGGCGTTTGCCTGACTTTCAGCCCCATCCGTCGGATAATCAAAGGTCCGGCCGCTGCGCGGCGCGATCTGACCCGACACATGGCAATCCATTCCTCCGTCCTCGAACTCATCGGCAACACGCCCATCGTCAAGGCCCAGCGCCTGGATGCCGGCGTCTGCGAGCTGTACCTGAAGCTGGAGAGTTCCAACCCCGGAGGGTCGATCAAGGACCGCATTGGCCTGTCGATGATCGAGGCGGCCGAGCAGCGCGGTGAGCTCAAGCCCGGCGCGACGCTGGTGGAAGGCACCGCCGGCAACACCGGCCTGGGTTTGGCGCTGGTGGCCCAGCAGAAGGGCTACAAGCTGATCCTGGTGGTGCCGGACAAGATGAGCCGGGAAAAGATCTTCAACCTGAAGGCGATGGGCGCCGAGGTGGTGCTGACCCGTTCGGACGTGGCCAAGGGCCACCCGGAGTACTACCAGGACCTGGCCAGGACCGTGGCCGAGCAGACCCCGGGCGCCTATTTCATCAACCAGTTCGGCAACCCGGACAACCCGGCCGCGCATGAATTCGGTACCGGCCCTGAGCTGGTGGCGCAGATGGCTCAGGCCGGTGGCCTGGATGCGGTGGTGGTGGGTTGCGGCAGCTCCGGCACCATGACCGGCCTGAGCCGCGCGCTGGCCCAGCATTCGCCGCATACCGAAATAGTGCTGGCCGACCCGGTGGGTTCGATCCTGGCCGAGTACATCAACGACGGCAGGCTGAGCGAGAAGTCCGGCAGCTGGCTGGTGGAGGGCATCGGCGAGGATTTCCTGCCGGATATCTCCGATTTCAGCCGGGTCAAGAAGGCCTATGCCATCAGCGATGCGGAGAGTTTCCACACCGCACGCGAACTGCTGGGCAAGGAGGGCATTCTGGGCGGTTCGTCCACCGGCACCCTGTTGGCCGCGGCGCTGAAGTACTGCCGCGAGCAGACCCTTCCCAAGAAGGTGCTGGTGCTGGTGCCCGATACCGGCAACAAGTACCTGTCCAAGATGTACAACGATTACTGGATGCTGGACAACGGTTTTCTGGAGCGCCCGCAATACGGCGATCTGCGTGACCTGATCCTGCGCCCCTACAGCCAGCGCGATACGGTTGTGGTTGGTCCCAATGATCTGTTGACCACCGCTTACCAGCGGATGAAGCTGTACGACGTGTCGCAGCTGCCGGTGATGGAAGGCAGCCAGCTGGTTGGCATCATCGACGAAAGCGACGTGCTGCTGCATGTTTATGGTGACGAGGCGCGGTTCCGCGACCCGGTGTCGGTGGCCATGGTCAGCAAGCTGGACCGGCTGGACGTCAAATCGCCCATCGAAGCACTGTTGCCGGTGTTTGACCGCGGGCAGGTGGCCATCATTACCGATGGCGATGCATTTCTGGGTTTGATTACCCGCATCGATCTGCTGAACTACCTGCGTCGCAGGGTGCAGTGAGTTCAGAATGCGATATGCCACGGCGGTTCAGGCCGGGCTGATAGAATTCCACCCCTTTAGCTGGAAGCCTTCATGACGGATCAGCATTCACCCAGCCAGGAGGGCGGGCGCGGCTTGTCGCTTGCCACCCTGGCCATCCATGGTGGGCAGTCGCCCGACCCGAGCACCGGTGCGGTGATGCCGCCGATCTACGCGACTTCGACGTACGCGCAGTCCAGCCCGGGTGAGCATCAGGGTTTTGAGTATTCACGTACCCACAACCCCACCCGCTTCGCCTACGAGCGATGCGTGGCCTCGCTGGAAGGTGGCACACGCGGTTTTGCGTTCGCCTCCGGCATGGCGGCCAGCTCCACCGTCATGGAACTGTTGGACACCGGTAGTCACGTTGTGGCGATGGATGACATCTACGGCGGTAGTTTCCGCCTTTTCGAGCGCGTGCGCCGCCGCAGCGCCGGGCTGGATTTCAGTTTCATCGACCTGACCGACCTGGCCGCCTTCGAGGCTGCGATCACGCCGAAGACGCGCATGGTCTGGATTGAAACCCCGACCAACCCGATGCTGAAGATCGTGGATATCGCCGCGGTTGCCGCCGTCGCCAAGCGGCATGGGCTGATCGTGGTGGTGGACAACACCTTCGCCTCGCCGATGCTGCAGCGTCCGCTGGAGCTGGGTGCGGACCTGGTGCTGCATTCGGCCACGAAGTACCTCAACGGCCATTCGGACATGGTGGGTGGCATGGTGGTGGTAGGCAACAACGCCGAACTGGCCGAGCAGATGGCGTTCCTGCAGAACTCGGTGGGTGGCGTACAGGGGCCCTTCGATAGCTTCCTGGCTCTGCGCGGTCTGAAAACCCTGCCGCTGCGCATGAAGGCGCACTGCGCCAACGCATTGGAACTGGCCCAGTGGCTGGAAACCCACCCGGCAGTGGAAAAAGTGATCTATCCCGGCCTGGCCTCACACCCGCAGCATGCTCTGGCGGCGCGGCAGATGAGCGGCTTCGGCGGCATCGTCTCGATCGTGCTGAAGGGCGGTTTTGAGGCAGCCAAGCGTTTTTGCGAACGCACCGAACTGTTCACCCTGGCCGAGTCGCTTGGCGGCGTGGAAAGCCTGGTCAACCACCCGGCCGTGATGACCCACGCCTCGATCCCGGTGGAGCGCCGCAATCAGCTAGGTATCAGCGATGCGCTGGTGCGATTGAGCGTTGGGGTTGAGGATGTGGGGGATTTGCGGGTGGATCTTGAACAGGCGCTGGCCGGGAATCACTGAGCATGAGTATTCTCTCGGCCTTCGGGAAGCATCGGTCGCTTACCTTCGAATTGACCCAGCGTGAAGTCTTGGGGCGTTATCGCGGTGCAAGCTTCGGCCTGTTGTGGTCGCTGATCAGTCCGTTTCTGATGCTGCTGGTTTACACCATGGCCTTCGGCTTTGTTATGAAAAGCCGCTGGCCGGGGTCGTCGGGTTCGACCATGGACTTCGCTTTGATTCTGTTTGCTGGGTTAACCGTTCATGGCTTTTTTGCAGAGTGTTTTACCCGTGCCCCGCAGCTGATCATAAGTAATGCAGGCTACGTAAAGCGCGTGGTATTTCCACTGGACATATTGGTGTGGAGCATGACGCTATCGGCATTATTTCATTTATTGATGAATATGATGGTGCTGCTGCTGCTGTATCTATGCGTGAAGGGCGGCATCCATCCCACCGCGGTGTTGCTGCCGGTGGTGGTGTTGCCGCTGGTCATCCTAACCGTCGGTGTTGGTTGGATCACCTCGGCATTGGGCGTGTACTTGCGCGACATCGGCCAGATCGCCGGCGTCATCGCAGCGGCCATGCTGTTCCTGTCCTCGGCGATCATTCCGGTCGAGTCAGTGCCGGCCAGCTATCGCATGGTGTTCGAGCTCAATCCGCTGACCTTCATCATCAACCAGGTACGCGAAGTGGTGATCTGGGGGCGTCAACCGGATTGGGCCGGCCTGGGCCTCTACACACTGATCGCCAGCGTGGTCGCGGTCATCGGCCATCGCCTGTTCAACAAGTTGCGCGTGGGGTTTGCCGATGTCCTCTGAAGTCGCCGTGGCAGAGACCGTCATCGAGGTCAATGGAGTCGGTAAGTCGTACCACATGTACGAGCGCCCTTCGCACCGTCTGTGGCAGGCACTGGCAGGCAAGCGAAAGTCCTTCTACAAGGATTTCTGGGCGCTGCGTGATGTGAGCTTCTCGATCCGCCGCGGCCAGACGGTTGGCATCGTCGGCCGCAACGGGTCGGGTAAGTCGACGCTGCTGCAGATGATTGCCGGCACACTGAACCCGACCGAGGGCAGCATCAAGGTGAAGGGGCGTGTGGCCGCGCTGCTCGAACTGGGTAGTGGTTTCAATCCTGAGTTCACCGGCCGCGAGAACGTCTACCTCAATGCCACGATCCTGGGTCTGTCGCGTGCGCAGATCGACCAGCGCCTGGAGAGCATCTTGGCTTTCGCTGACATCGGTGAGTTCATCGATCAGCCGGTGCGCAGCTATTCCAGCGGCATGTCGGTGCGCCTTGCCTTCGCGGTGATCGCTCATGTCGACGCCGACATCCTGATCATCGACGAGGCACTGGCGGTGGGTGACGCGTTCTTCTCGCAGAAGTGCATGCGATTCCTGCGTGAGTTCCAGAAGAACGGCACGCTGCTGTTCGTCAGCCATGACGCGGCCGCCGTGACCAATCTGTGCGAGAACGCTGTGTGGTTGCAGGGCGGCCATATGCGCCTGTGCGGTACGTCGCAGGAGGTTGTCGAGGCCTACATGACCGAACAGCACGTGGTGGGACGGCGTGAGGTGGGTGTGGACGATATGGTGGTCGAGAGGAAGCAGCGGCGGCTGGTTGACGAGGCCCCGGACTTCCGTCAGCAGGCATTGCTGGAGGCCGGCGTCAGTAACCGCATCGCGATTTTCCAGTTCGACCCTGACAATGTCGGGCCGGAGTTTGGGGCCCGGGGGGCGCGCATCATCGGTGTGTCGCTCATCGGCGAAGACGGGGCAGCACTGGGCATGGTCGAAGGCGGAGAGTTGGTGCGCTTGCGCATCCGTGTCGAGCTGGTGCAGGCACTGGACAACCTTATCGTCGGCTTCTACGTCAAGGATCGCTTGGGCCAGCGCCTGTTTGGTGACAATAGTTACTTCGCCTGCAAGGATGCACCCGTATGCGGTATGCCAGGCGAGTGCGTTGTGGCCTCGTTCCTGTTCCGGATGCCAGTGATGCCTTCTGGCTCTTACATGATTGATGCAGCGGTGGCCTCCGGCGACCAGCACGACCACACTCAACAGCACTGGATCCATGACGCGCTGGAGTTCCGCGCGATCGACGAGACCATGCGGTTTGGCCTGCTGGGCTTGCCCATGCTGGCCATCGATGTCAACAAGGAATTCTCATGATCGAGTTCACAGGCGAACGCTTCGTTCCCACCGAAAAGGGTGTAATCCGGCAAGAGCATCTGCATCGTTATGCGTGGTGCCAGCCCTTGGTGAAGGGAAGGGACGTGTTGGATATCGCCAGCGGGGAGGGCTATGGGAGCGCAATGCTCGCCGAAGGAGCTCGTTCGGTGATTGGCGTGGATGTCTCGCATGAGGCGGTCGCCCATGCAGCATCGAATTACAGTGGAATCGACAATCTGAAGTATGTCCAGGGATCGGCGTCGGCTATTCCCCTGGCAGATGACAGCGTCGATGTCGTTGTGTCCTTCGAAACCATCGAGCATCTTCTTGAGCAGGAAGAAATGATGGGGGAGATTCGGCGCGTACTACGCTCCGGCGGCATCATGGTGATGTCTTCGCCGAACAAGGAAATTTATTCTGACCAAGCGGGTTATCACAACGATTTTCATGTCAAAGAGCTCTATTTCAATGAGTTCTCTGAATTGGTATCGCGCTATTTCCCGGCATGGTATATGAGCAGCCATCGTATGGCGGTCTGTTCAACCATTACGCCTTGCGAGTTGGATCCTTCTCAGCGGCACTATCAGGCGCTTACTGATACCGGCGACAAGGTCGAGGGGCGCGTCGCCGACATCGCTGACGCCGTCTATTACGTGGTCGTGGCTGCCGCTGATGAAGCGCTATTGCCACGTTTGCCGGCATCAATGCTCTATGCAGAGTCGGAAGACTTGTTCGCGCATCATCGTGAGGTCGCGAAGTGGGCGCAGGCACAGGATGCGGAGATCAACTCTCTGCGCGAACATGTGCGCCGTGAGCAGGCAGAGGTGGCGCGCTTGCATGGCGAAATCAACATTGAGCGTGGGGGCGTTGCCGCGCTGCAGAGTGCACTGGTTTTAGCACGGGATGATTACGCCAGGTTGTTCGGGGAGGGGGCTCTCAAGGATGAGGAGATCAAGTTGATGCGGGCGCAGGTGGAAGCAAAGGAGTTGGAAGATAAGTCTTCTGTAGAGTTGAACGAGGCTGCGGCGGCTGAGCTGGCTTCACTGCGCGATCTGCTGCGTGAGGCATTGGCTGAGAAACAAGTCTTGGAAGATCGGTTAGAGACGTTTGCAGCGCGTATCGAAGTTGCTGAAGCTCGGGAAGCGATGCTCAAACGCACTATCGAAGATCGACGGGCCGAAGTTGCCGAGCTTGAGAGCCGCCGCAAAATAGAGTTGGCCGAGCTTGAGGCGCTTAAGGATGCGGAACTGGTTGCGCTTGAAAATCGTAGCAAGGTTGACCTTGGGGAGCTTGAAGGGCAGAAGCAGGCAGAGCTGGAAGAGTTGGGGGAGCTTTTCCGCAAGGAGCTGCATGCTGCAGAGGAGCGTCTTCAGAATGAGAAGCGAATTCTCGATGAGCGCCTCCAGGCCGCGTTGGTGGACGGACGCAATGCCAAGGAGCAGGTCGTGGTGTTCGAGGAGCGTGCCCGTATCGCGTGCGAACAGGAGCAAGGACTGAAACTCTCAATTGACGAATTGAATGCGGATCTCGCCCGCGAGCGCGACAATGCCCGTATGTTGGCTGCCGCGATGACGGAGCTATGGGAGTCTCGTAGGAAAATGCTGGAAGAGCAGGCACTTATAGCCGGCTTGACTGACGCAGGTCGGGCGGAGCTGCAGGCGCATCAGAAGGAGATCGAGCGTCTGCGGGATAAGGCGGGAGCACTGGCTCCCCGCATGCCGGCCGATGTTGAGGTCGCGGATCGCCATGATGTGGCCCTCCTGCTTCATCACTATCGTGCCGAGCTTGATTCGCTCCAAAGTTTGAGCAATCGACTGTTGCAATCCCGCTCGTGGCAGATCACGCGGCCATTGCGACTATTAGGTCGCATTTGGCGAGGCGAGTGGGGTAATGTGCTTCATTCGGTACGCGCCTCCGGTGTCGCACAACATCCACTTGCAAAGCCCTTCGTCCCGTTGGCTAAGCGCGTTCTGCTGCGCCGTCAGGAAAGCATTGTGGAGCCCGTGGAGGGATTGGCATTCGAAGAGGTACAGGGAAATCCCGACGAGACATTGAGGCAACTGCGGTTCCCCGTCGTTGATGCCCCAGTCGTGACGATCGTCATTCCAACCTATGGAAACTACGAGCAGAGCTTGGCCTGCGTCGCGTCGATTGCGCGCATTGGAGCTGATGTAACGTTCGAAGTGCTGGTGTTGGAAGATGCATCAGGAGATGGCGATATCGGAAGGCTGGAATCGATTCCTGGACTTCGTTATTACCGCAATCCGGTCAATCTGGGGTTCCTCCGTTCGTGCAATCAGGCACTCACCTTGGCAAGGGGGCAGTTCATCTGCCTTCTGAACAATGACACCGAAGTTACTGCAGGCTGGTTGGACGCCCTGGTGCGGGTATTTGAGCTGCGTCCGGATGCCGGGCTCGTCGGTTCCAAGTTGCTCTATCCCGACGGCCGGCTCCAGGAAGCGGGTGGCATCGTATGGGCCGATGGTAGTGCATGGAATTTCGGTCGTCTGGACGATCCTGCCAAGCCTGCATACAGCTATCTGAAAGAAGCCGATTACGTGTCAGGCGCATCGATCATGATGCGCGCCGATGTTTTCCGGGACATGGGCGGGTTTGATGACCGCTACGCCCCTGCCTATTACGAAGATACCGACATGGCGTTCCGCGTGCGCGAACGAGGGATGAAGGTTTATCTACAGCCGGCATCAGTCGTGGTCCACTATGAGGGCGTTTCGAGCGGCACGGATGAATCCACCGGGGTGAAGGCCTGGCAGGCCGTCAACCGGGTCAAGTTTCTTGAGCGTTGGGGTGATACGCTCCGCGCGACTCAGTTCGGCAACGGTGAGAACGTGCTCATGGCGCGCGATCGTTCCCGGCATCAACGCCGGGTGCTGGTCGTTGATCACTATGTCCCCCAGCCGGACCGCGACGCGGGGTCGAAGGCGACATGGCAGGTCTTGGAGATGCTGGTTCGGCAGGGCTTCCAGGTAACCTTCTGGCCTGCCAATGCCTACTATGATCCGATTTATACGCCACCATTGCAGCAATTGGGTGTCGAAGTGCTGTATGGATCGGAATATGTCGGCCGTTTCGATGCTTGGATGGCTGAGAACGGCAGTTACCTGGATACAGTGATCCTGAATCGTCCGCATATTTCGGTTGATCTGGTGTCTAGCGTCCGCAACCATTCCACGGCCACGTTGATCTACTACGGCCACGATATCCATCACCTACGCATGCAGCAGCAGCTCGCACTCCAGCCGGACCGTGAGTTGGAGGTCGAAACCATTCGTTTCCGGGTCTTCGAGCATGCTTTGTGGGAGCAATCGGACGTAGTGTTGTATCCATCCACCGATGAAACCACTCACGTACTTTCGTGGCTCAAGTCCAACGCCCCGGATGCCGGCACCCTCGCGCAGACCATCCCCTTGTATGCTTACGAAAGGATTTCGGATGGCGACATACCGGGTCCATCTGCACGGGCCGGCATCCTGTTTGTTGCAGGGTTTGCTCATGCGCCGAACGTGGATGCAGCGACGTGGTTCGTTCAGGAAATCCTGCCGCTTGTCAAGCAGCAGGTCCCGGATGTGACGGTGACCTTGGTAGGTTCCAACCCACGTCCTGAAGTGCTGGCGCTGGCATCTTCTGGCGTGAAGGTGACCGGCTATGTCAGCGACGAGACGCTGGCCCAGTACTACAGGGGCGCGCGCGTCTCCGTCGCTCCGCTCCGGTTCGGTGGCGGCGTGAAGGGGAAGGTATTGGAAAGCCTGCGCTACGGGGTGCCGTGCGTGACGACTTCGATCGGCATGCAGGGCCTTGGAGATGCCGTGAAGTTCATGCCTGCATCTGACGATCCGCAAGTATTGGCCGCACATATCGTCACGCTTATGCAAGACGATGTCGAATGGAGGAGAGTGTCGGCGGCAGAGCGTGATTTCATCGATGGCGCCTACTCGCGCGAAGCGCTCTGGAGGGTGCTTGGCGCTGCTATTACGAGGTCGTAACTCTGTGGTGGCAATCTCCCCGCCTCATGCGGTTGCCAAAATTGGGGCCGTGCTGTCAGTGCAAGTCGGGTTCACCCCCGTTTTCACGGACACTTACGATAAGGCCGGTGCAGGCCCTGAGGAGTGTTCATGTCGAAGCGAAGGAAGTTCAGTGCAGAGTTCAAGCGTGGTGCGGTTGAGCAGACCAACCAACCGGGTGTCAGTTGTGCCCAGGTGGCGCGGGAACTGGGAATCCGGGACACCCTGCTGACCCGCTGGAAGCGGGAGGCCCAGAGCCAGGGGGCGGCGGCCTTCGGCGGTGCTGGCACACCCCGCGACGAAGAGCTGGCCCGCCTGAAGCGCGAGCTGGCCCGGATCAAGAAGGAACGCGATTTTTTGCGAGAAGCGGCGACGTTCTTTGCCAAGGGATCCTCCTGAGGTATCAGGTGATCGAACGTTGCCGCGATGCGTTTCCGATTCGACTGATGTGCCGTTGCCTGCGGGAGTCGGCCAGTGGTTACTACGACTGGAGCAAGCGCCTGCCAAGCGCCCGCCAGCTCGACAACCAGCGCCTGCTCGTCCGGATCCGCGAGCTGCATGAGGACAGCCGGGGCACGCTGGGTGCCGGTCGCATGCACGAAGACCTGGCCGATCAAGGGGAGTCGGCCAGCCTGAACCGGGTGGCACGGCTGATAGCCGTCGACGGGCTACAAGGCTGGCCGCGCCCGAAGCGGCGTGGCAAACGCGGACAGCCGGCGCTGACGCCGCCGGGCGTACGCAACTTGCTGGAACGGGACTTCACTGCATTGGAGCCGGAGACCAAGTGGGTCACCGACATCACCGAGCTAAAGACCGGTCAGGGCAAGCTGTACCTGTGCATCGTGCTGGACCTGTTCGACCAGCGAGTCGTGGGCTGGTCGATGCACCACCGCCAGGATCGGCAGATGGTGATCCGGGCCGTGCAGATGGCCGTGTGGCAACGCCAAGGCAGCCACTGGGCGATCCTGCATTCGGATCGTGGCAGCCAATTCCGAAGTGGTGATTACCAGCGTTTCTTGGCAGCCAACGGCCTGGTGTGTTCGATGAGTGCGGTGGGCCACTGCGGCGCAACGCCGCATGCGAAGGCTTCTTCGGCCTGCTCAAGCGCGAGCGGATCTACCGCATGACCTATCCAACACTCGATGCGGCTAGGGCGGATGTGTTCGAATACATCGAGCGGTTCCACAATCCAAGGCGGCGGCGAAGGGCAGCCAGGCAAGACCAGAAGTTCTCAGCTCTTTTACAACCGTCCGTGATTTCGGGGTAGAACCCGATGACGGACTTTACAGTTTCACGTGGTACGGCTCAGTGGGGGCAGGTCACCGCAACGCAAGCGCGAGGCAATCCGGCGCATGTGCGAGCTGACGTTGATCAGCGAGCGCCGGGCTTGCCGCCTTGCGGGGCTGTCCCGCGATGCTTTCCGTAACGAGCCGGAGCCCACGTCGGCGACGCAAACCTTGACGGCCAAGCTGGTGGAGCTGGCCCAGGCGCGCCGCCGTTTCGGCTATCGCCGCCTGCACGATCTGCTGCGCTCGGAGTTTCCGCAGGTGAACCACAAGAAGATATACCCTGTATCGCGAGGCGAAGTTGAGCGTGCGCCGGCGCAGGAAGGCCAAGTTCCCGGCGGCGCATCGACAGACGCTGCGGCCGGCACGGTATCCGAACGAGGTGCTCAGCATGGATTTCGTCTTCGACCAGTTGGCCAATGGCCGCCGCATCAAATGCCTGACCATTGCCGACGACTTCACTCATGAGTGCGTGGATATCGCCGTGGATCATGGCATCAGCGGCGCTTACGTGGTGCGCTTGCTTGAGCAGATGGCCTGCTTTCGCGGCTATCCCCGCGCGGTACGAACGGACAACGGCCCGGAGTTCACGAGCAGGGCTTTCATTGCTTGGGCGCAGCGGCATGGCGTCGAACACATCCTGATCGAACCCGGAAAACCAATGCAGAACGGCTACATCGAGAGCTTCAACGGCAAATTCCGTGACGAGTGCTTGAACGAGCACTGGTTCACGTCACTACCCCAGGCCCGCGAGGTGATCGCCGATTGGCGACGAGACTACAACCAGGTGCGCCCACACAGCAGTTGAGGCCGGATCCCACCGGCACAGTTCGCCGCCAACTACCGAACACAAGTCAGCGATAACCCAGTACCCTTCAACCCCGGGCTTTATCAGTAATCACTGGTACGGCTGATGGGGGCAGGTCAGGCTCTGCCTCGATCATTTCCTTGATCGGCGCGGCCAGTTCGGGCTTGACCTTCGCCGGCGCTCGGGTGGGCTTGTAGTACGTCGTGCGGCGGGCCACCTCAAACCAGCGGCACAACTTGGTCATCGGCACTGCGAAACCTTCGTCCTTCATCCCCTGCTGGATCGAGCGCATCAGCTCTCGTCCTTTCCCAGCAGGGAGGCCAACTTTTTTCGGGCGCGGATCTCCAGCATCGCCTCCCCGTAGGCCTCCTGCAGGTCCTTGAGTTGGCGTTCGTACTGCTCGCGCACGTCCTCGGGCTTGGCCCGCAGCGCGTTCTCCATGCCGCGCTTGCCATCCTCGACCCAGCTCTCGATCTCGGCCGGGGTCAGATCGAACTGACGACTTGCAGCGGCTACCGTCGTTTTGCCCTGGATGATCTCAAGAACCAGCGCCGACTTGCGCCGGGCGGTCCAACGCTTGATCTCTTCTTCCATCACTTCGCTCATCGGTGTCTCCTCTGGGAAAACTAACACCTGAGCAGGTTTTCAGTGGGTCATCACATTTACGGAAAGGTGACGAGAGAACTGTACTTCTCGCATCTGCTAGCCCCAAGAGGGATAGCAGAGTTGACGTAAAGATCCTGCCCGCAATCCAATAACTCTACGGTTACAGCTCCTGGTTAAGCGGGCAACCTCGACCACTTTCGATTAATTAATCAGTACTATCTCGTGAATTCTGACGGCACCAGATTGAGAGTCGTGAAGAGTAGCGTAGACCTCGCCATAAACTGCATCTTCAGGGGGGATGAGCAGCATTGTATAAGGGGCGGGTGATTTTGGTGGCTTCACCACTTCTATTTGTGGGGATATCAGGCTGCGATCTGCGCGAAGCCAGTTAACTTGGAGCCTTATGGATGCTTGATTGTCTGAAACGGATGAAGCTAGGTAGCCAAGTAGCTTCCCGCGGAGTTCGATCACCGGCAGCGTGATGGTACCGTGGCTACCGGCGTCGCTAATTGTGGCGTCAGGTGCTGTAGGGGCCGCCATACCCGACCAGTTCCAGTCTTTCCAGGCCTTTGCATCGCCGCCAATAGTGAGTGCGTTCTCAAACAAACCTATGTTTGGATGAAGAATATTTTCCAAAAGTTGATCAGAAACCAAAAATGCTTTGCCACCATCGCCGTCTGGTGCGTACGCTAAGGAAAAGTCGTGGCGACTGCCTCCCTCGATTTCTAGCGCTGATCGGGGATCTATGCATGGCGGACCGCCAAGATTTATCCAGCAGTAGACATCTCCTTTACGGACATCGTTTCCCTGCAGAGCGTCCCCTCCGAGAATCCACTCCAACTCGTTGTCGGGCATGCCGGTAACAATACCCCGCTGAGCGACGGGGGTAACTGACTGCATAGCTCGTGCAAGTACACCTGAGGCTTGAGATGCTCGAACATTGTAAACGCCAGCCGCATTGCCTGCGAAAAGATGAATGCAATTTAGTCCAAGCACCGCAAGAAGAAGGCAGTTCCGCGCTAATGAGTTGGGGAAGCAGAGGATAAGAGCGGGAAGTACCGCGCTCAAGGGAAACATCCATCGTGCATCAGCACGATCTAGGCCAGGCAGTGCAGAAATTGCGATCGTTGCGATAGCAATGATGAGTAGGGTTAGCGCAGCAAATATTTGGCGTGGGCTCCACCTTCCCGCAGCACTCAGGAAAGATGCCCCCCACAGTGCCGAGAACACGGTTGCAGCTACGTAGCCGATGCGAGCTCCCCACGTCGAGTTTGCCGAGAGAGTGCCCACGAACCAATCATGCCCAAAGTTGGTTCCTAAAAATACGTTCGCTGAAAACTGTAGGAAGGCCTGTGCTGTGCCAAGATCAATCGCGACTGGCCTGCCAGCTGTGCCTGTCATGACGGAAAGAGTCGACACCAACTCGGTTGCAAGCACGAAAATGCCCAGTGGAAGCACCCAGATTGCTAAACCCGTAAGCGCAAGTCGCGAAGATTGGCTCCAGTTTCTGGACTTCCGCCGGACAAATGCAAGGGCTACAGTGCCCATTCCCAGTGCAAATAACCCGGCTATGTAGGTTTCGTACGTGAGGACCGTCGCGATCGCAAGGGTTATAACAAGAAGCGCCCTTGAGCGCCGGAAATTGGGTTTCTCAAGCTCATTGGCTAGGGCTATAGTCGTGGTGAGGAATAGTGCAAGTCCAATGGTGCCAACAGTGCCTGACAAATAGTCATAGTAGAAAACCATGCCGAATCGGGATGCCACTACGCACAGAGCTGCTGCTGTTGCAGTCGCAACGGAGGCTCCTAATAGGTTTCGTGCAAGGTACAGCGCTGCCGTAGCGGCCCATGCCATTGCTAGAGCGTTAAGGATACCAAAGAAATGGCGAGGGACCTCCCACCAAACGCCCATCGCCCAGATTCCGTTGAACAGGAGTCTTGCTTTGTATTGGTTAATTCGAAGAAAGGTCTCTGTCAGGCCATCACTATCCATGCCCACGAAATATGGAAATAGTTCGTCTCCAAAAAATCCTGGCTGATAGGCCGTGATGCTGAGTGCCGCGACCACAATACAGACTGCTACAGCGGGTCGAAGTAGATGTTTTTCCACAATAAACTCCAGGGAAAATCAGGTTGCGATCGCGTCGTTAGTATGCCGAGATGACCCTGTTATCGCGTGAACACTGCTCGCGAAAGGATAAATGTAATCGGAATGGTCACGATGATTGAAGCAATTGGTGCCAATGATCGCGGCAGTTCCAAGACTTCAACCCAGCCTATTGCTACGATAAGCCCGGTGCAGTATTGGACAACATACACTAAGGGAAAGAGTAGCGCGGATTTCAAGCCTTTATGGGTTCGGAATACAAACAATCGATTTAAGAAGAAAGCCATCGCAATGCCGCCGACGTAGGTGGCAGTATATGCAAAGATGTAAGGAGTGAATTGCAGAAGAGCGAGATAGGCTGCATAAGTGACTGCTGTGTTCAGTGCGCCTGATAGAAGAAATCGAGCAAAGGCCGATGTTGCAAAGGCGCTGCGATGTTCACTCACAGCGGTCACTTGAGCCTTTATTCAATGCGGCCTTGATAAATGTGTCGTATTCGCGAATATAGTCTTCCGGGTCGTAATAGTCCGATGCAAATACAAGTAGTGCTGCGTCCTCAGAGTATTTGTACTGTATGCCCCAGGTCATAGGGGGTAAATACAAGCCCTTGTTCGAGCAGTCCAAAACAAATTGCTCTCGGTGCTTTCCGTCGTCTGCGACAACGTGCACGCGCCCCTTGACTGCAATTAGGAACTGGTGACACTTCAGGTGTGCATGCTCGCCGCGGGTTTCAGCAGTGGGGACGTCGTATACGAGAAAATATCGTTTGGGTATAAAAGGGATTTCGCGCTCGAACTCACCTACCGTCAGGCTTCCGCGCATGTCCGCTATCGAATTGAAGGTATGAACCTGCACGCCATTAACAGATGTGGACCTGACGCCCTGACTTGGATTCTGCAATATTTCGTCGCTATCAGACAGGACTGTGTTTGCGCCTGAATAGCCGATGATCTTTGCTGGGTTGCCCACCACAATTGCGTTAGGCGGCACTGATCGTGTTACTACCGATCCCGCACCCACCATCGCATTTCGACCAATTCGGATGCCGGGCAAAATTGTTGCATTCGCTCCAATCGAGGCCCCTTCTTCCACAGTTGTGCGCAAAAATGAATCGGGATAAGCTTTACTGCGGGGGCGGATGTCGTTTGTAAATGTGGCATTGGGGCCCACAAAAACACCATCCTGAAGTGTTATGCCGTCCCACAGTTGCACGCCGCATTTAACTGTAACGTTGTCGCCAACACTGACATCGTTTTCGATAAAGACGCCATCGCAAATGTTGCAGTTCTCGCCGATTGAGGCCCCAGGAAGTACGTGGGCAAATGCCCAGATGCGTGTTCCTTCGCCTATGGTGGTCGATTCGCAAAGGGCGTTTGGATGGCAGAAGAAGCTCATTCGCTGCGTTCCTTGAAATGCTCTTGAGACTGAATAATGGACAAGGGGCGTGCTTTTGTATTTTCAAAAGTTCGCCAAGCGTATGCACCAACTACGCCAAGTCCGAGAGAGTTGAGGGCGCCAAAGAATAGAATGGCAACCATCGTTCCTGCATAGCCGGGAACAGGCACTAGCCCCGACAACTTCGCAACAAGGATCAGCGCTGAGAGCGCTATGGCAGCGATAAGGGCAAGTGAGCCTATGCTCATCAAAATTCGGATGGGAAGGTCGGTAAATGCAAAAACACTGTCTGACAAGTAGCGCAACTTTTTCTTGAAAGTCCAAGCACTTTTGCCGTGCTCGCGGCGCTGACGCTGATAGGGAATGAACGTGCGCCGTCCTCCAATCCAAAACAGCTGGGCGAGGAGGCTGGTGTTGCTCTCCTTCAGCATCAGCAGGCGATCGCGGGCCTGACCGGTGAGGGCGAAGATATCCACGCCTCCCTTGGGGATGTCGGGCATGACGAAGCGACGGTACAGTGCCCAGAAGGCGGCGGAAGCCACCTTGGATGCCCCAGGGTCTGCGCGAGCTTCGCGCAAGCCCATTGCAATATCGTGCTTGCCGCCAGACAACGCATCAAGGAATTTCAATGCCAGTTCCGGCGGTTCCTGCAGGTCCGCAGCCATCACTGCAATGATCTCGCCCTTTGCATGCTCCAAGCCCACACGGATGGCGGGGAATGCGCCGAAATTGCGCGACAGAGCAATCAGCTGCGCGTCGAAACCGGCCTCTGGAAGCAGTTCATGGAGGCGTGCGTAGCTCTGATCGGGGCTTCCATCCACCACGAACACGGCCTCAAAGCTACCGGCAACCTGCTGTTTGATCGTGTGCAGTGCTGCCAGCAGCTGGGCGATGGACCCTTCGTTGCCATAAACTGGGACAACGATGGAAAGCTTCGGGGTCAGAAGCTGTTGCATGCTGCGATGACCCGGTCGACTTCGGCGTCGGAGAGTTCAGGGAAGCAGGGCAGAGTGAGCACAGTCGCAGCGTCCTGTTCCGTCACCGGCAAGGTCACACCGTCGAAGCGGCCGTTGTGGCAGGGCTGACGGTAGTCCGGCAACGGGTAGTGGACATCCGTCTGCACGCCGGCAGCAGCGAGGTGCAGCTTAAGCTGCTCACGCTCGTCGGTGCGTACCACGTACAGGTGGGCCACATAGCTGTCGCCGCCACACTGGTGTGTCCGGATACGGGAGTTGGTGATTTCCTTGGAGTAGCGCGCTGCTACCTCGCGTCGGCGGCTGTTCCACGCATCCAAGTGCGGCAGCATCAGCGACAGCATGCTGGCCTGGAGCTCATCCAGACGGCTGTTTCGACCGCCGGGGAGGCCATTGGTGTACTTCTCGGTCCAGCCGTACTGGCGCAGCTTGCGTACGCGATCGGCGAGCTTGTTGTCACGGGTGGCGACGGCACCGCCATCGCCCAAAGCGCCAAGATTCTTGGTCGGGTAGAAGCTGAAGCTTGCGATATCGCCAAACGAGCCAGCAAGACCCAAGGCATTGCGCGCGCCATGCGACTGCGCGCAATCTTCGATCAGAGCTGCCCCTTGCGCCTTGCACAGCGCTGCGATCTCTTCGATATGCGCGAGCTGCCCGTAGAGGTGAGTCACTATCACGGCTTTCACCGGCTGGGCATCCAGCACCTTGCGGAGGCTGTCCGGGTCCATCGTCCCGTCTTCGGAGAGGACGTCCACGAACACGGGATCCGCGCCGCACGCTAGGACGGCGGAGGTTCCATACATGGCAGCGTTCGCTACCACGGCCACGCGGTCGCCCGCTCCCACGTCCAATGCACGCAGAGACAGCTCCAGTGCATCGGTACCATTGGCTACGCCGATGCAGTGGGCGACGCCGCAGTAAGCCGCAAATGCTTCTTCAAACGCGCGGACGGACGGTCCGAGCACGAAGTAACCACTGCGCACCACCTCCGACGCGGCGGCGGCAAGCGCCTCCTGGAGGGGTTGGATATGTCGCAGCAGCGAATTGACAGGGATCTGCACTAGCGTCATGGATAGGGTTCTGCATGTTTCGAAGCGTGCGCGCGGGAGCTGCGCGGCGACTTCGTGGTGAAGGGCGCGCTGGCCGTTTTCAGGCCAGCGCGATACTCGGTGAAGCTGGCATTGTACCTACTGCAGGCCGGGGGCCCCCTCAACTCAGCAGCGCGGGCCGCCGACAACGGCTTCGGCGACCACTTCCTTGGTGTCTTCCGACTTCAGCAGGAAGCGCGTGCCAGGGCGGGCCCACGGACCGGTCTTGGCGCTGTCAACGTTGCCCGAAGCTGCGAACAGCTTGTCGGTGCCATCGCTGTTGACGTACAGCTCCAGCTTGGTGGTGGCCGGCAGCTCCGGGAAGTTCCAGGCAACAGCCACTTCGCTGGCTGGCTCGCACTGGGGCAGCGAGGAAGGTTCGATCGAGAACTTGGCGGAGGAGACCGACTCGATCATTTCAACGGCTGCCTTCGGTGCCGCTTCCGCAGCAGCAGGAGCGGTGGCGCTTGCATCGGCGGCCGGCGGTGGAGTGGTTTCCGAGGAGCAGGCACCAAGTGCCAGGCAACATGCGATCACAAAATAACGGGTGCTGATCATGTATCTTCCTAGATGAATTGAAGGAGGTGGTATTATGGCAAAGCGGTCGTCTGCGGTCAGAGGTGGAAGTACTTGAACACCGCGCCCTGCTAGGACGTAAGGTAAATGGGCACCCCGCGTCGGGATGCCCATTTATGGGTTGCCCGCTACCTGCGGTGGTTGGATATGGCACGGACGCGGACGATACCAGCCGGTGTCAGCAGGGTGGCCCGCCGACCACAGTTTCGGCCACGATCGCTCCAGTACGGGCAGACTTCAGGCGAAAGCCTGTACCTGGCCGGCTCCACGTTCCCGTGGTCGCCGTGCCGCTGGCGCCACCGGCGACGAACAGCTTCTCCTGGCCACCGTCCACGACCCACACCTGGAGGTCGTTAGTCTCTGCAAGATCCGATGCATCCCAATTCACCCTCACCGAACTGCCTGGCTCACAGGCGCTGAGTGTTGCTGGATCAAGGTGCAGGCGCTGGACGTCGTTGGTCGGGGCGGCAGTTGCGGGAGCTGCAGGCGCAGCGGCAACGGGTGCCGCTGCCGGTGAAGGAGCGCCCTCGTGCTGGCAGGCGGCCAGTGCCACTACAACGAGAATCGCTGGGATAACCTGCTTCATTTTCCCTCTCTGGAATTACGGATCGGTACCAATCTTCTGGTCGCCGCCGCCCCGGAGGACGGACGACCGCACTACCCTCCGTCAGAGGGCAGCTTCCAATTGTGGCAGCAACTCGAACAGGTCGCCCACGAGGCCGATATCGGCAATCTCGAAGATCGGCGAATCCGGATCCTTATTGATGGCGACAATCGTACCAGCATCCTTGATGCCGGTCAGGTGCTGGATGGCGCCGGAGATGCCCACGGCGATGTACAGCTCGGGGGCGATGATCTTGCCGGTCTGGCCGACCTGCATGTCGCTGGGGACGTAGCCGGCATCCACGGCGGCGCGGGAAGCACCGACGGCGGCGCCGAGCTTGTCGGCCAGCTGGTAGATCACCTTGAAGTTCTCTTCCGAGCCCACGCCACGGCCGCCGGATACCACGCGCTTGGCGCTCTGCAGGTCCGGGCGGTCGCTCTTGCCGGCCGCCAGGCCGATGAAGCGGGTGTGCGAGGGCAGGGCGGCATCGGTGCTGATGGCTTCGACCGGGGCGCTGTTACCCGTGGCCGCTTCCGGCCAGGAGGCGGCGCGGACGGTGGCCACGACCACCTGGTCAGCCGGGACTTCGACCGTGATGATGGCGTTGCCGGCGTAGATCGGGCGCTTGAAGGTGTGCGGGCCATCGACGGCCATCAGGTCGGAGACCTGGTTGACGCCCAGCAGCGCCGCGACAGCGGGCATCAGGTCCTTGCCGGTGGTGGTCGAGGGGCCGAACACGTGGCTGTAGCCGGCAGCGGCCTTGGCGATCTGGGGCGCCTGCACTTGGGCCAGTGCATGTTCGTTGGCGGGGTTGGCCAGGGTCAGCACCTTGCTGACGCCGGCAATCTGCGCGGCTTCAGCGGCGACGGCGGCCGGGTCGGCGGCCAGCACCAGCACATCGATGTCGCCGCCAATGGCGGTGGCGGCCGAAACGGTCTTGGCGACGGCGCTGTTGAGCTTGCCGTCCAGGTGTTCGGCGATGACGAGAATCTTGGCCATTACAGCAACCCCTTCTGCTTGAGTGCAGCCACCAGCTCGGCGGCATCCTTCACCATCACGCCCTTGCTGCGCTTGGCGGGGGCGGCGTAGTGGGTAGTCTTGAACGTGTCGGCGGCTTCAACGCCCAGATCGGCCAGCTGCAGGGTCTCCAGCGGCTTGGCCTTGGCCTTCATGATGTCCGGCAGCTTGATGAAGCGCGGCTCGTTCAGGCGCAGGTCGGTGGTGATCACTGCCGGCAGATCGACTTCCAGCGTTTCCAGGCCCGCATCGACCTCGCGGGTCACCGTGGCCTTGCCGTCGGCGATCTCCACCTTGGAGGCGAAGGTGGCCTGCGGGCGCGCCCACAGCGTAGCCAGCATCTGGCCGGTCTGGTTGGCGTCGTCGTCGATGGCCTGCTTGCCGAGGATGACCAGGTCCGGCTGTTCCTTCTCCACCAGTTTGAGCAGGGTACGGGCGGCAGTCAGCGGCTGGATGGCCTGGTCGGTGACCACATGGATGGCGCGGTTGGCACCCATGGCCAGGCCGTTGCGCAGGTGCGCCTGGGCATCTGCCGGCGCGATGGTGGCGACCACGACTTCGGTGGCGATGCCCTTGTCGCGCAGGCGCAGGGCTTCTTCCAAGGCGATTTCGTCGAATGGGTTGGGCGAGAGCTTGACGCCATCGGTGACCACGCCGGAACCATCCGGCTTGACCTGAATGCGGACGTTGTAGTCCACCACGCGCTTGTACGCGACGAGGATTTTCATCTGCTGCGGGATCCTTCGGTTGCTGAGGGGGCCGGCGAGGCCGGAGGCAAAGCTTTTCCGGATTCTAGCCGGGATATAGGTTCCATGCGAATGCGTATGGTGGTGATCTGGCGGTCTATATGTCCGGACAAATGTCTTGGATGGACTGCATGTTGTCAATCATGCAGTTAGAGGCGCCATGTCCGTTATATCCTTACAAGGTAACTTGCTGCGACTTGCAGTGAACTTTAGGAGAAGCATCGCGTGACCACATGGCTTGTGACCGGCGGCGCCGGATTCATCGGCGGTAATTTCGTATTGGAAGCGGTGGCCAAGGGGCACCGCATCGTCAATCTTGATGCGCTGACCTATGCGGGCAACCTGCAGACGCTGGCCAGCCTTGAAGGCAACCCGAACCATGTGTTCGTGGAGGGGGACATCGGTGACCGCGAGCTGGTCGCCCGCCTGCTGGCCGAGTACCGGCCGGAGGCCGTGCTGAACTTCGCCGCTGAAAGCCATGTGGACCGTTCGATCGATGGTCCGGGTGCTTTCATCCAGACCAATGTGGTCGGTACGCTGGGACTACTGGAGGCCGTGCGTGATTACTGGAAGGCGCTGCCGGCAGACAAGGCAGGGGCGTTCCGGTTCCTTCATGTGTCCACGGACGAGGTCTACGGCACGCTGGGTGAAACCGGCAAGTTCACCGAGACCACGCCGTATGCGCCCAATTCCCCGTATTCGGCATCCAAGGCGGCTTCGGACCATCTGGTGCGTGCCTTCCACCACACCTACGGCCTGCCTGTGCTGACCACCAACTGCTCCAACAACTACGGCCCCTACCACTTCCCGGAAAAGCTCATTCCGCTGGTCATCGCCAAGGCGCTGGCGGGAGAGCCACTGCCGGTCTATGGCGATGGCAAGCAGGTCCGTGACTGGCTGTTCGTGGCCGACCACTGCGAGGCGATCCGCACCGTTCTGGCCAAGGGCAAGGTGGGCGAGACCTACAACGTAGGTGGCAATTCCGAGAAGCAGAACATCGAGGTGGTACAGGCGATCTGCGCGCTGCTCGATGCACGCCGCCCGCGCGCGGATGGCCAGCCGCGAAGCAGCCAGATCACCTATGTGGCCGACCGCCCCGGCCATGACCGGCGTTATGCGATTGATGCCTCCAAGCTGAAGGATGAACTGGGCTGGGAGCCGCAGCATACCTTCGAGCAGGGAATCGACTTTACCGTGAACTGGTATCTGGAAAACCAGGAGTGGGTGAACGGCGTGCTGGACGGCAGCTACCGTTTGCAGCGCATCGGCACCACGGCCTGAGGCCCCACACGAGCAGGTGCCCGTGGCAGGAGCTGCGGGCCTTTCGAGGATTCAAATTATGACGCAACGCAAGGGCATCATTCTTGCCGGCGGCTCCGGCACCCGGCTGTATCCGATCACCAAGGGCGTCAGCAAGCAGCTGCTGCCGGTGTACGACAAGCCGATGATCTATTACCCGCTCAGCGTGTTGATGCTGGCGAGCATCCGTGAAGTGCTGATCATCAATACGCCCCACGAGCAGGCCCTGTTCCAGCATCTGCTGGGCGATGGTTCGCAGTGGGGCATGGACATCCGGTACGCCGTGCAGCCGAGCCCGGATGGGCTGGCGCAGGCCTATCTGATCGGTCGCGACTTCGTGGGCGGAAAGCCGAGTTGCCTGGTGCTGGGCGACAACATCTTCCATGGGCATGGCCTGCGCGATGTACTGAAGCGCGCGGATGCACGTGATTCGGGTGCGACGGTCTTTGGCTATTGGGTGAACGATCCGGAGCGCTATGGCGTGGCCGAGTTCGACGCTACCGGCAAGGTGGTTGGTCTGGTGGAGAAGCCCGAGAATCCGCGTTCCAACTACGCCGTCACGGGCCTGTACTTCTACGATGGCAAGGCCAGCGACTATGCGGCCGAGCTGAAGCCGTCGCCGCGAGGTGAGCTGGAGATCACGGATCTCAATCAGCGTTATCTGGACGAGGGGGCGCTGCAGCTTGAGGCGCTGGGTCGCGGCTATGCGTGGTTGGATACCGGCACGCATGCCTCGCTGCTTGAGGCCTCCAACTTCATCGAGACCATCCAGACTCGTCAGGGGCTGCAGGTCTGTTGTCCTGAGGAAATCGCTTTTGGTCAAGGATGGATCACCCCTGACCAACTGGAGGCACTGGCTGTTCCGCTTGCAAAGAACGGGTATGGCCAGTACCTGAAGAAGCTGCTGCAGCGAGGAATCGTTCCGTGAAAGTGATAGAAACCGGTTTGCCGGGCTGTGTCGTCATCGAGCCAGCCGTATTTGGTGATGAGCGAGGCTTCTTCTTCGAGACCTGGAACGCTGAGCTCTTCAGGTCGTTGGGTTTGCCGGACAGATTCGTTCAGAGCAATGTTTCGTCATCCAGCAAGGGCGTGCTGCGTGGTCTGCATTACCAGTGGCCGCGCCCGCAGGGCAAGCTGGTGAGCGTGCTCGAGGGTGAGGTGTATGACGTGGCGGTGGACATCCGTCGCGGTTCGCCGACCTTCGGCAAGTGGGAGGCAGTGATTCTCAGCGCGGAGAACAAGCGGCAGTTCTGGATTCCAGGGGGCTTTGCGCACGGCTTCGCGGTGTTGTCCGAACGTGCCTTGTTCAACTATCTGTGCACGGATGTTTACGTCAAGGAAGCGGACGCGGGAATCCGGTGGAACGACGTCGACGTCGGCGTGGATTGGCCGATCTCTGGTCCGACGCTTTCGGCCAAAGACGAGAATGCTCCCTTCCTGAAGGACATCGCGGAAGACCGCCTGCCGGTCTACCAGCCATGACGGTGCTGGTATTCGGCGGCAATGGCCAGGTGGGCCAGGAGCTGCTGCGCGCGTTGAAGGGTGAGGAGAGCGTCGTCGCAACCACGCGTAGTGGCAGCCTGCCGGACGGCAGTGCCTGTGAAGTGGCTGATTTCGACCAGCCGGACAGCCTTGTCGGGTTGCTCGATCGTATCCAGCCCACCACGGTGATCAATGCCGCAGCCTATACGGCGGTGGATCGTGCCGAACAGGAACCGAAAGCCGCACGGCGGGCCAATGCGCTTTCACCGGGTGTCATAGCGCGCTGGTGTGCGGCGCATGACGTACCGATGGTTCACTACTCCACCGACTATGTGTTCAGCGGTGAAGGTACAGCGCCTTACCGGGAAGACGAAGCTACGGCGCCGCTGGGTGTGTACGGCAGCAGCAAGCGCGATGGCGAAGAGGCCGTGCGTGCGGCGGGTGGTCGCCATCTGATTTTCCGCACCGCGTGGGTATATGCATCGCACGGCGGTAATTTCCTGCGCACCATGCTGCGCGTCGGTGCGGAGCGGGACGCGTTGCGCGTGGTGGCCGACCAGGTGGGTACACCGACTACGGCCGCACTCATTGCTGATGTCACGTTGAAGACCCTGCAGCACCCGGAGCAGTTGTCCGGCACCTGGCATCTGACGGCCTCCGGTCAGACCAGTTGGCATGGATTTGCCGAGGCCATTTTCAGCGAAGCGGTTGCTGCGGGCGTGTTGGCCAAGGCGCCACGCGTGGAGGCCATCAGCAGTGCGGAGTACCCGACGCCAGCCAAGCGGCCTTCCTGGTCGGTGCTGGATAACCGCAAGCTGCAGCAGGATTTCGGCATCGTACTGCCGCCATGGGAAGAAGGGCTGCGGCGGGTTATCGGCGAGTTGGCTGTCGCCTGAGCCACTCCTGATTTCCCCAAAGCGCACTTTGCTCGCCTGAGCTGCAGGTGAGGCCAATGAAAAACCCCGGATTTCTCCGGGGTTTTTCATTGGGGTGCATCCCGAGTCAGGTGCGCCCGTAGGTGTCCTCGAAACGCACGATGTCGTCTTCGCCCAGATAGCTGCCGGACTGCACTTCAATCAGCTCCAGCGACAGTTTGCCCGGGTTGCGCAGACGGTGGGTGACGCCGAGCGGGATGTAGGTGCTCTGGTTTTCGGTGAGCAGCAGGACCTCGTCGCCGCGGGTGACTTCGGCGGTGCCGCTGACCACAATCCAGTGCTCGGCGCGGTGATGGTGCATCTGCAGGCTGAGGGTGCCGCCGGGCTTGACCGTGATGCGCTTGACCTGAAAACGCTCGCCATGGTCGATGGAATCGTACGCGCCCCAGGGGCGGAATACTTTACGGTGCCATGAGGCCTCGCTGCGGCCGTCGGATTTCAGGCGGGCGACCACATCCTTCACTTCCTGCATGCGGTCGGACTTGCCGACCAGCACGGCATCATCGGTTTCCACGACGATGACATCCTCCAGCCCAACCATTGCGATCAGCCGTTCGCCATAGGCGAAGGTGTTGCAGCAGTCGAGGGCGATGACGTCGCCGCGATGCGCATTGCCGTCGGCGTCCTGCGGCGAGACATCACGCAGGGCGGTCCACGAGCCTACATCGCTCCAGCGGGCATCCAGCGGTACCACCGCGGCGTCTGCAGTCTTTTCCATCACCGCATAGTCGATGGAGTCGGACGGGCTGGCCTTGAAGGCTTCGGCATCCAGGCGGATGAAGTCGGTGTCGCGGCGAGCCTTTTCCCAGGCGCTGCGGCAGGCGGCCAGCATCTGCGGTTGCAGGCGTTCGAGTTCCTGCAGGTAGCGCGAGGCGCGGAACAGGAACATGCCGCTGTTCCAGTAATACTCGCCGGAGGCCACATAGGACTGCGCGGTTGCCAAGTCGGGTTTCTCGACGAAACGCGCGATGGCGCGGGGGCCTTCGCCAGCAGCGGCCTTGATATAACCGTAGCCGGTTTCCGGTGCGGTCGGCTGGATGCCGAAGGTCACCAGCCTGCCTTGGTCGGCTACCGCGGCAGCCTGCGCAATGGCCTGATGGAAGCGTGCGATGTCGCCGATCAGGTGATCCGACGGCAGCACCAGCAGCAGCGGATCATCGCCATCACGGCGTGCCTCCAGTGCGGCGGCGGCGATGGCTGGAGCGGTATTGCGGCCCGCCGGTTCAAGCAGGATCGCCGTGGTCGCGGTGCCGGCCTGCTGCAGCTGCTCGGCGGCGACGAAGCGGTGCGATTCGTTGGCCACCACGATGGGCGGCTGTGTGGCTACGCCGGCAACACGCAGCCAGGTGTCCTGCAGCATGGTGTGCTCGCCGGTGAGCGGCAGGAACTGCTTGGGGTAGGCCTCGCGCGACAGCGGCCACAGGCGCGTGCCGGAACCACCGGAAAGGATGACGGGCAGGATCTGGCTCATGGGACCTCAGGCGGTCAGCAGGTTGGAGATTTCGCGGGTGCGGCGTTCCAGCAGTGCGGCGTCACCCCAGCTTTCAACATTCAGCCGCAGCAGCGGTTCGGTATTGGAGCTGCGCAGGTTGAAGCGCCACTGGCCGAAATCGGCACTGATGCCGTCGGTGTAGTCCAGCGTGGGCGACTGGTCGGCGAAATGCTGCATCACCCGTTCCACCGCCGCCTTCGCGTCGGCGACCTTGAAGTTGATCTCGCCGCTGCACGGGAAGCGCGCCATGCGGTCCTCGACCAGCTCGGCCAGCGACTTGCCACTGGTGGATAGCAGCGCGGCGATCAGCAGCCACGGGATCATGCCCGAGTCGGCATAAGCGAATTCACGAAAGTAGTGATGGGCGCTCATTTCGCCGCCATAGACGGCGTTCTCGGCGCGCATCTTTTCCTTGATGAAAGCATGGCCGCTCTTGCACAGCACGGGAACGCCGCCGGCGGCTTCCACCATCTCGATGGTGTTCCAAGTCAGGCGCGGGTCGTGGACGATCTTGCCACCCGGATTGCGGGACAGAATGGCTTGTGCCAGCAGGCCGACCAGGTAATAGCCCTCGATGAAGCGGCCGCTGTGGTCGAAGAAGAAGCAGCGGTCGAAGTCGCCGTCCCAGGCGATGCCGAAATCCGCGTTGTGCTCGCGCACCGCGTCGGCGGTGATGGCGCGGTTCTCCGGCAGCAGCGGATTGGGGATGCCGTTGGGGAAGCTGCCATCCGGCTCATGGTAGATGCGCACGAACTCCAGCGGCAGGTGCGGTGCCAGCAGGTCGATGATGGTGCCGGCGCCGCCATTGCCGGCGTTGACCACCAATTTCAAGGGCTTGAGTGCGCTCACATCCACGTAGCTGAGCAGATGCTGGATGTAGGCGCTCTTGTCGTGCTGCGCGCTCTGCCCGGCACGCGGTGCCTGGGTGGGGGCGTCGTCGGCAGCGACGGCGTCGGAGATGGCGAACAGCCCGGTATCGGAGCTGATCGGGCGCGCCTGTTCGCGCACCAGTTTCATGCCGTTGTAATCCATCGGGTTGTGGCTGGCGGTGACCATCACGCCGCCGGCAGCGCCGAGGTGGCCGGTCTGGAAGTAAACCTCTTCGGTGCCGCACAGGCCGATGTCGATGACCTCGCGGCCTTCGCCGCGCAGGCCGGCCGCCACCGCTTCCTGCAGGGCCGGGCTGGTCAGGCGCACGTCGTGGCCCAGCACCACCGCACCCGGCTCCAGCTGGGCGGCCAAGGCCTTGCCGATCCTGCGTGCCAGGTCCTCATTCAGTTCCTCGGGCACGCGGCCACGGATGTCATAGGCCTTGAAAGCGGGAAGGGGCATGAAAGCGTCCTGAGGGTGGAAGAAGAGAAGAGTAGTTTAGTCGGTAAAGAATGATTTGGCTGTCTGCCCGCTGGACAAAGGTACAGGGCGGGCCTTGCCCGAACGCCGCTAGAATGAGGTCATCCTTAGTGACTGTGGGCGTGACGTGATGAGCGATCTCTCAACCCCGAGCGGCCGGCGTGGCAAGGTGTATGCCAGCGCAGCCGAGGCCCTGGCGGGCATCGTGGCCGATGGACAGACCCTGGCCGTGGGCGGTTTCGGCCTGTGCGGCATTCCAGAGGCGCTGATCGCCGCCCTGCGTGACAGCGGGGTCAAGGGCCTGACCGCGATTTCAAACAACGCTGGCGTTGACGGTTTCGGCCTGGGCCAGCTGCTGGAAACCCGCCAGATCAAGAAGATGATTTCGTCCTATGTGGGCGAGAACAAGGAGTTCGAGCGCCAGTACCTGGCAGGCGAGCTGGAGCTGGAATTCAACCCGCAGGGCACGCTGGCCGAGCGCCTGCGCGCTGGCGGCGCAGGTATTCCGGCCTTCTTCACCGCCACTGGCTACGGCACCGTGGTGGCCGAGGGCAAGGAAACCCGCGAGATCGACGGCAAGCACTACGTGCTGGAGACCGCGCTGAAGGCGGATGTGTCGCTGGTCAAGGCGTGGAAGGCCGATGAGGCCGGCAACCTGCTGTTCCGCAAGACCGCGCGCAACTTCAACCCGGCCTGTGCGATGGCCGGCAAGGTCTGCGTGGTGGAAGTGGAGGAGATCGTTCCGGTCGGCGCCATTGATCCTGACCAAGTGCACCTGCCGGGCATCTACGTCGATCGCATCGTATTGAACGCAACGCCGGAGAAGCGCATCGAGCAGCGCACCGTGCGTCAGGAGGGGAACTGAAATGGCCTGGACCCGTGACGAGATGGCCGCCCGTGCGGCCCGCGAGCTGACCGATGGTGCCTATGTGAACCTGGGCATCGGCCTGCCGACGCTGGTGGCCAACCATATCCCCGAAGGCGTGGATGTGTGGCTGCAATCAGAGAATGGCCTGCTGGGCATCGGCCCATTCCCCACCGAAGCCGAGGTGGATGCCGACCTGATCAATGCCGGCAAGCAGACCGTCACCGCGCGTGCCGGTGCCAGCTATTTTGGCAGCCATGATTCGTTCGCCATGATCCGCGGTGGCCACATCAACCTGGCCATCCTCGGCGCCATGCAGGTCACCGACAAGGGTGACCTGGCCAACTGGATGGTGCCCGGCAAGATGGTCAAGGGCATGGGCGGTGCGATGGATCTGGTGGCCGGCGTGCAGCGCGTGGTGGTGCTGATGGAGCACACCGCCAAGAACGGCGAGCACAAGATCCTGCCCGACTGCACGCTGCCGCTGACCGGCGTAGGCGTGGTGGACCGCATCATCACCGACCTGGCCGTATTCGACGTGGCCGATGACGGCCTGGTGCTGGTCGAGGCCGCGCCGGGCGTCAGCGATGACGAGCTGAAGGAAAAGACCGGCGTGCCGTTCCGGCGCTGAGTGATTTAAGAGGGCGGCATTGCCGCCCTTTTTCATTTGCCATGCTGTTCCCACCCTCACTGCCAGAAGCCGACATCCACTACCTCCCCGGCTGGTTGCCACAAGCGGAGGCGGATGAGTTGTTGCAGGCGCTGCTGCTGGAGGTGCCGTGGGAAGTGCATCGCATCCGCATGTTCGGGCGCTGGGTGGATTCGCCGCGGCTGAGCTGCTGGATGGGCGATGCCGACGCGCATTACCGCTACTCCGGTGCTGATTTCGTGCCACAGCCGTGGCCCGCAGTGCTGCTGCCGCTGCGCGTGCGTCTGCAGCAGGCCTGCGGGGGCCGTTTCAACAGTGTGCTGGCCAACCGCTACCGCGATGGTCGCGACAGCATGGGGTGGCATAGCGACGATGAGCCGGAGCTGGGCGACAGGCCGCTGATCGCGTCGTTGAGTCTGGGCGAGGCGCGGCGTTTCCTGCTGCGTCGGCGAGAAGACCGTGCGCGGGTGGCTGAATACCTGCTCGGCGACGGTGACCTGCTGGTGATGTCAGGCCACAGCCAGCGCGACTATCAGCATGCGCTGGCCAAGACCGCCCGCCCCACGGGGGAGCGGATCAACCTTACTTTCCGCTGGGTGTCAGCGGCGGGTGCGCGGCAGCATCCTGCTGGCCGCTGAGCAGGGTCCAGCCCACCAGTTCGGTGGTGGCCTTGGCCAGGGCGGCGTCGAAGGCGTGGGCGACGCTGGGAATATCCGTGCCGCTGGCCGGTTCGACGAAGACGAAGGTGCGTGCGGCGACCACGCGCTGGTCCAGACTGTGGATCAGCTTGGCATTCAACTCGATGGTGGCCGCGGGCATGTCGCCGCCACGGTAGTCGGCCTCGAAACGGCGCAGGTCGGTGGTCAGCTTGTAGTCGGAGCGGATGCCGGTGGCGATGCGCGCCACGGCGTTGATCCGGCCCGAATCCTCGAAGCCACGCAGCAGGGTGTCTTCCAGCAGGTCGGTGGAAGGCTGCGACCAGGTGGCGCCACGGTAGACCTCCAGCTGGCCCGGGGTGGGCCGTACGTTGATGCGGGGGCTGTCCACCAGGCGCGCGGCGCTGGGCTTGGCAATGGCCAGCTGCCAGTCAACCTGGGGCCAGGTGGGGTCGGCGGTGACGCGTACCTGTGGGGCGTAGATGGTTGTGGCCTGGCGGTCGCCGCCGGCGAGCACCGAGCAGCCGGACAGGGCCAGCAGGCAGAGCGGGGCGAGTAGCAGGGTAGTCAGCGGGCGCTTCATTTGGGTTCAAACTCCTTCGGCGCGTCGCGGCCGAGCAGGTAGCGTGCGGGGTTGTTCTCCAGCCGGTCGCTGACCCGGCGCAGGTCGCGGATCAGCCCGCGCAGCTCGGTGAGCGTGGGGCCAAGCTGGGCCAGCCCGTCATTGGCGAAGCTGTTGATGGCGGCACGGTTCTCGCCAAGGATGGCGTTGGCGTTGCCAGCGGCCGAATCCAGGTTGCTGAGGCTGGAATCGAGCTTGTCCAGTGTGGCGGGCAGCTCGCGCAGCACGTTCTTGTCCAGGTTGGCGATGGCGCCGTTGGCGGTGGTCAGGGTGCTGTTGAGGTTGCGCGCGGCATCGCGCGCCTCGATCAGCAGCGCCTGGGTGCCTTCCTCGCGGTTGGCCAGGCCGCCGCTGATGGTTTCCAGGTTGGCCAGCGTGGCCGAAATCTTGGCGACGTTGTCGTCGCTGAGCAGCTCGTCCATGCGCTCGACCACGCGGTTGGCCACGTCGGTGATGTTCTGCAGCGCCGAGGGCGTGGTGGCGATGGTGGGAATGGGCTCCTTGCTCGCCACCGACAGCGCCTGTGCCTGTGGGCTGCCACCGCTGAGCTGGATGATGGACGGGCCGGTCAGGCTGGTGATGGCCAGCTTGGCGCGGGTGTCGGTCTTGACCGGGGTGGTGGAGTTCAGGCGCAGCTTGGCGATGACCTTGCGCGGGTCATCCGGGGCGAGGGTCAGCTCGGTGATGGAGCCAACCGCGATGCCGTTGTACTGCACGGGGCTGCCAACCGACAGGCCGGTGACGGCTTCATCGAATACCACCCGGTATTCCTGCCAGGTACGGTCGGAGGAGTACTTGGCAGCCCATAGGCCGAAGGCCAGCAGGGCCACCCCGACAATCAGGGTGAAGGCGCCTATCAGGACGTAGTGGGCTTTGGTTTCCATGGCTCAATCGACGGCTGGGAACGGGGAGGGGACAACCGGCACCGGTGCTGCTGGTGTTGTTCCAATCTGCGCAGGCGCGCGGGAATGCGGGGTGAAAACGGGAAGGCGGCAACTCATGGTAGTTCCCCATGCATGGCCCTGGCACGCTCGTCGGCCAGCTGTGCGCCGCGGGCGCGGGGGCCGTGGAAATACTCGCGTATCCACGGGTGGTCCAGTTTCTCGATTTCGGGCAGCGGGGCGGTTGCGATCACCTTGCGGTCGGCCAGTACCGCTACCCGGTCGCAGATGGCGTAGAGCGTGTCCAGATCGTGGGTGATCAGGAATACGGTCAGGCCCAGTGCCTCCTGCAGGGTCTTGAGCAGGTTGTCGAAGGCGGCGGCGCCGATCGGGTCCAGGCCGGCGGTGGGTTCGTCCAGGAACAGCAGCGGCGGGTCC
>DCXY01000030.1:71384-78372 GCA_002329155.1 Stenotrophomonas sp. UBA2124
GCAGCGGCGGGTCCAGCGCCAGTGCCCGGGCCAGGCCGGCGCGCTTGCGCATGCCGCCGGACAGCTGCGAGGGCAGCTTGTTGATGGCATCGGCGGGCAGGCCGGCCAGCTTCACCTTCAGCAGGGCCAGTTCGTACTGCCAGCGTTCCTCAAGCTCGGGGTGGTGCTCCTTCAGCGGCACCTGCACGTTCTCGCCAACGGTCAGCGAGGAGAACAGGGCGCCGTCCTGGAACAGCACGCCGGTATTGCGTTCGATCTGCAGGCGGTCGGCAGGGTCTTCGGAGCGGGCATCCACGCCGAACACCTCGATCTGGCCTTCGTCCGGGTGGCGCAGGCCGAGGATGGAGCGCATCAGCACCGACTTGCCGGTGCCCGAGCCGCCGACCACGCCGAGGATTTCGCCGCGGCGCACGTCCAGGTCCAGGCCTTCATGCACGGTCTGGCTGCCGAAGCGGTTGACCAGCCCGCGGACCTGGATGGCCAGTTCCGGGGTATCGGTATCGGTATCGTTGCGGCGGGAGGAAAGTGCCATCGTCACCAGCCCATGTGCATGAACCACAACGCGGCCAGCGCGTCGAGGATGATGACCAGCGAAATGGTCTGGACCACGCTGGAGGTGGTGCGCTCGCCCACCGACTGCGCGGTGCCTTCCACCTTCAGCCCTTCCAGGCAGCCGATCAGGCCGATGATCAGCGCGAACACCGGCGCCTTGGCCATGCCCACCAGGAAATGCCGCAGCTGCATGGTTTCGTGCATGCGTGCCAGGTACATCTGCGGTGGGATGTCCAGGTCGAACGCGCCGACGGTGACGCCGCCGGCCAGGCCGGCCAGCATGGCGATGAAGGTGAGCAGCGGCAACATCACCAGCAGCGCGACCACGCGCGGCAGCACCAGCAGGTCCACCGGGTCCATGCCCAGGGTCTGGATGGCGTCTATCTCCTCGCGCGCCTTCATCGCACCGATCTGCGCGGTGAAGGCGCTGGCGGTGCGCCCGGCCAGCACGATGGCGGTGAGCAGCACCGCGAACTCGCGCAGGAAGGCGATGCTGACCAGCTCGACCACATAAATTTCCGCGCCGAAATCACGCAGGATGGTGGAGCCGAGGAAGGCGATGACCGCACCCACCAGATACGACAGCAGGGCCACCAGCGGCACCGCGTTGAGGCCGACTTCCTCCATCTGGTTGACCGCGGCGGTCATGCGGAAGCGGCGCGGCTGGCGCACCAGGCGCGCCAGCTTGCTCAGGTTCTCGCCCAGGAAGCTGACCAGCACCACGATGTTGCGGCCGATGGCCTGCACCGAGCGGCCCAGCCGCTCCAGTGCCGCGGCCACGCCGAAATCACGCTGCGGCTTGGGGCGCTCGTCGGCCACTTCGTCGATGGTGCAGACCAGCGCCTGGTGCTCGTCGCGGAAATGCAGGTCCTGTTCGCCCAGCTTGGCCTTGTGCGCGAAGCGTAAGAGCAGCAGTACGCCGGCCGAATCGAGCTGGTCGATGTGCCGCGCGTCGATCGCGCTGACCGACGCGTGCACGCCCTTCAGTGCTTCCATCGCACGCACGATGGTGGACAACGTCCAACTGCCGGCAAGCCGCAGTTGACCGTCGGCGCCGGCATCGGCTGTACAGCTGGGCGGAGTGGTGTCTGTCATCGTTGCCATCTGCGGCGGAGAATACCCTGTCATCCGTCGAACCCGGATGAGTATTGCATCCGCTTCAGGCGATACTAGCGCGCATGTCTGCCGAAACCCTTGCTCCTGCCCCCAACCGGGCCACCTATGCGCAACGTGTGGCCTTCGTTTCGGAGATGGCCGGGCGCCTGCACAGCTATGGCACCACCGCCCAGCGCCTTGAAGCAGCGGTGGTGGCCCTGTCCCAGCGGCTGGACCTGGATTGTGAGCCGTGGTCCAACCCGACCGGGCTGATCCTGAGCTTCAGCGACCCCACCCGCGCCATCGGCTCCAGTGACATTACCCGGGTGATCCGCCTGGGGCCGGGTGATACCGACCTGCACAAGCTGGCCATGGCCGACCAGATCGCCGATGCGGTGGCCGGCGGGCGCATGAGCATCGCCCAAGGCCACACGGCGCTGCGCCAGCTGGACAAGGACCCTGGCCTGGCCGGCAAGGTGCAGGCGCTGCTGTCCTTCAGCCTGGGCTCGGCCGGCGTGGCGGGCCTGTGGAAGCTGCCGTGGCTGGACATCGCCACTGCCGGCGTCACCGGCCTGCTGATCGGCCTGATGCTGTTCTATACCGACCGCCGCGTGGCCACGCGCGAAGCCAGTGAGGCGCTGGCGGCGTTGCTGGCTGGTTTCGTGGCGGTGCTGGTGGCAACCTTCATCGGGCCGCTGAATCTCAATTCCACCATCATCGCCTCGCTGGTGGTGTTGCTGCCGGGTATGGCGCTGACCAATGCGGTCAATGAGCTGGCCAGCCAGCACTGGGTATCGGGCACGGCGCGTTTTGCCGGCGCGCTGACCACCATCATGAAACTCACCGTGGGCGCGATGATCGCGGTGACGCTGACGCAGGTAATGGGCCTTGAGCCCATCGTGAAGGCGTCACGGCCGCAGTCGAGCTGGGTGGAATGGGGCGCGGTGCTGGTGGCCTCGTTCGCCTTCGCCATGCTGTTCCGGGCCAGCAAGCGGGATTACCCGTGGGTAATGCTGGCCTCGGTGGCCGGTTATGCCATTTCCCGTTATGGCGGGCTGCTGTGGGGCGGGCCGGCGGGTATTTTCCTGGCGGCCATGGTGCTTACCGCCGCTGGTAATCTGTTTGGGCGGCTGGCCAAACGCCCGGGTGCCATCGTGCGCCTGCCGGGCATCATCATGCTGGTGCCCGGCAGTACCAGCCTGCGCGGCGTGCTGAGCCTGATCCAGCAGCAGAATGTAACGGTTGGGGAATCGGCCCTGCTGACCGTGGTGAATGTGGTGATGGCGCTGGTGGCCGGCCTGCTGTTTGGCAACCTGCTGGTGCCGGCGCGCAAAAACCAGAATCTTTGATTGTGCCGATTCTGTTCGGCGGTTTTGCCGGATGAGGGATTCAAATGAAAACGCCGGCATCAGCCGGCGTTTTCATTTCCCGTCGCAGGCGGGGCCCGCGCGTGATGCGATTACTTCTGGATCAGGAAATCCTCGACCTTGCGGCCCTTCGAGGTGAACTCGGCCAGCCAGCGCGGCTGCTTGCCACGGCCGGTCCAGGTTTCTTCCGGGTTGGCCGGGTTGCGGTACTTCGGGGCCACCTTGGGCAGGGTGCGACCGGTCTTGCCGGTGCCCTTGGCTGCCTTGGTGGCGCGCGCGGCCTTGGGGGTGCCGGCGCCGAACAGTTCCTCGATGGTATAGCCGGCCTTCTTGGCGGCGGCAGTCAGCTGGGCACGGACCTTGGTGATCGGCTGGCGCTTGGCGACGACGGTTTTGCGCTTCTGCGCATCACGGATGAGGGCGCCCAGTTCTTTGGCAGAAAGGCCGGACAGGTCAATGCTCATCAATCAATTACTCCAGGAAATGGGTGAAAAGAGGGTGGGCCATTCCTTGGCAGCGGTAAAAGCATACCGGGCCAGATACATGGTTGACAAACCAATTAGCGTATTCAGCGTGAGGCCGGAATGAAAGCGGCCGGGATATTCCCCGGCCGTTTAGATTACCCCGTGATTCTGGCCAGTACCGCGGCCTTGTCGAGATTGTCAGCCTCGCTGGCGCTGCGTGCCCGATATTCAAACGTACCCGCTGCCAGGCCGCGTTCGGAAACCACGATGCGGTGCGGGATGCCAATCAGCTCCATATCGGCAAACATCGCGCCCGGGCGCAGGCCGCGGTCGTCCAGCACCGCATCCACGCCGGCAGCCTGCAGTTCGGCCAGCAGCGCCTCGGCGGCGGCGGTGACGGCCGCATCCTGCTTCGGGTTGATCATGCACACCACCGCCTGCCAGGGCGCCATCGCCACCGGCCAGATGATGCCGGCATCGTCGTGATTCTGTTCGATGGCCGCAGCGACAATGCGCGAAATGCCGATGCCGTAGCAGCCCATGGCCATTACCGCGGCCTTGCCGTTTTCATCCAGCACGGTGGCTTTCAGCGCCTCGGCATATTTGCGGCCCAACTGGAATACATGGCCCACCTCGATACCACGGGCCAGTTTCAGCTCACCGCCATCACGGGCGCGGTCGCCGGCCACCACATTGCGGATATCGGCCACTTCCGGTTCGGCCAGGTCACGGCCCCAGTTCACACCGGCAATATGGAAGCCCTTTTCATTGGCGCCCACCACGAAATCGGCCATGGCGGCCACTTCACGGTCAGCCACCACCCGGATGGGCCTGCGCGGATTCAACGGGCCAAGAAAACCCGGCTCGCTGCCCAGATAATCGGCAATCTCCGCTTCGCTGGCCATGCGGTAATCGGCCATGCCCGGCACCTTGGCCAGCTTGATTTCATTGATCTCGTGGTCGCCGCGCACCAGTGCCAGCACGAAATCATTCTCCGCGCTCATCAGTGCGACCGACTTGACCGTACGCAGCAGGGCGATGCCCATCAGCGCGGCCACGTCCTCGCAGGTTTTCTGGATGGGGGTGTCGATCTTGCGCAATGCCTCGCTGGCCGCGCCGCGCGGGGCCGGGTCGGCAGCGATGGCGGCTTCCACGTTGGCCGCATACTCCGAGCCGGTGGAGAATGCCAGCGCATCCTCGCCCGATTCGGCGATGACGTGGAATTCCTGCGAGGCGTCGCCGCCGATGGCGCCCGAATCGGCCTGCACCGCGCGGAATTCCAGCCCCAGGCGGGTGAAAATGCGGGTGTAGGCGGCCTTCATGTTTTCGTATTCGGCCACCAGGCTGGCGTCATCCAGGTGGAAGGAATAAGCGTCCTTCATCAGGAATTCGCGCGCGCGCATCACGCCGAAACGCGGCCGGGTTTCATCGCGGAACTTGGTCTGGATCTGGTAGAAATTGACCGGCAGCTGCTTGTAACTGGACAGCTCCTGGCGCGCGAAATCGGTGACCACTTCCTCGGCGGTGGGGCTGTAGCAGTATTCCTGCTCCTTGCGGTCCTTGATTTTCAGCAGCTGGCCGCCGAACTTTTCCCAGCGCCCGGTTTCTTCCCACAGTTCCTTGGGCTGGATGGTCGGCATCAGCATTTCCACCGCGCCGGCACGGTTCATTTCCTCGCGGACAATGGTTTCCACCTTGCGCAGCACGCGCAGGCCCAGCGGCGACCAGGTGTACAGGCCCGAGGCCAGCTTGCGGATCATGCCCGCGCGCAGCATCAGCCGGTGGCTGACCAGCTCGGCGTCGGCAGGGGTTTCCTTGGTGGTGTGCAGGTGGTAGCTGGAAAGACGCATGGGTGGGGTTTCGCAGAACGGCGGACTGCCTATTTTGCCAGCCCTGCCGCCCACTTGGGGCGGCGATGTGCCCTGGCGGCCCTGCACAGGCCGCCAGATGGCTTATTTCTTGTCGGCCGGCTTGCAGTACACGGCCACCGCGGCCTCGGACAGCTTGCGCTGGGCCGCGCGCTGGCCGTCGTCCAGGGTCTGGTCCGGCTTGCCGTCGCCATCGGTGTCGCGCATCACCGGGCCGCCACCGTCCAGCAGCTCCAGGTTCTTGCGTGAGGACAGGCATTCCGGGGACTCCACCGCCGCGCCTTCCGTGGCCGGGGCCATCGGCACGCCGGAATTGCTGATCTGCCGGGTTTCATACTTCTGCCCCACCGGTGGGCGCTCGGAATACTGGGTGACGCCGTTGGCGTCCTTCCACTTGTACAGCGGGCCGGCGCTGGCGGCGCCAGCAAGCAGGAGCAGGCAGAGGGGCAGGGCACGCATGGCAACTCCGGACAGGGGACAGGGCAAAGGGCGATTGCAGCACCCGGTGACGGGGCTGGCAAGTCGATTAAACTGCCCGGTATGGACGAATTGAGACCCCCACCGCGTTCGCGCAGCATCTACCTGCTGCCGAACCTGTTCACCACCGCCGGCCTGTTTGCCGGCTTTTACGCAATCATTGCCGCCGCCAACGGGGATTTCGTCAACGCCAGCATCGCGGTCTTCGTGGCTGCGGTGATGGACGGCCTGGACGGCCGCGTGGCGCGCCTGACCGGCACCAGCAGCGAGTTCGGCGTGCAGTACGACTCGCTGGCCGACCTGGTCAGCTTCGGCATGGCCCCGGCGCTGGTGATGTACCACTGGGCGCTGTCCTCGCTGAAGTTCGATGGCGAAATCCTGGGCCGGGTGGGCTGGGCGGCGGCCTTCCTGTATGCGGCCTGCGCGGCGCTGCGACTGGCGCGCTTCAATACCCAGGTGGGCACCGTGGACAAACGCTGGTTCGTCGGCCTGGCCAGCCCGGCGGCGGCGGGCCTGATGATGTCCTTCGTCTGGGCCTTCGCGGACGGCACGCTGGGCTGGAGCGGTGAGGAGCTGCGCTATGTGGCGCTGGCGGTGACGATCGTCGCCGGCCTGCTGATGGTCAGCCGCATCCGCTTCTGGAGCTTCAAGGGCAGCGGCGAGAAGGGTCCGCGCTCGGAACGGGTGCCATTCGTGGTGCTGGCGCTGGTGCCGATCGTCATCGCCATCATGGTGGTGGACCTGCCGCGCACCCTGTTCGTGGTCGGCGTGCTGTATGCGCTGTCCGGCCCGGTGATGTGGCTGCTGCAGCGTCGGCGCGGTGCGCCCGGCAAGGTGGAATGACCGTTTCCCCGCCAGCACCGTTGTGGTCCGCGCAGCAGCAGGCATGGCTGCGGGCGATGGGCTACACCGTATATCTGGAAGGCGGTGCGCTGGACGCGCTGCCGATGGAGGCGCCTGCGCCGGCCGTCGTCGAACAGATGCGGCCCGCACCCGCGGCCCATACACGGCCCGCGCCGCCGCCGAGGCGTGCGCCACCGGTGGAAGCACCGGCAGCACCGGTTACCTCGCCGGCACCTGCGGCAGCACGCGGCAGTGCGCGTCGCAGTGGCCTGGGCATGCCGGACCGTCTGCAGATCGCGCTGCTGCGCGCGTCCGGCTGCAA
>DCXY01000037.1 GCA_002329155.1 Stenotrophomonas sp. UBA2124
GAGCTGTGGCCCAGCAGCATCTGCAGGGCGCGCAGGTCGGCGCCGTGGTTGAGCAGATGGGTGGCGAAGCTGTGGCGCAGTCCGTGCGGGCTGATCCGCGCCGGGTCGATGCAGGCCGCCGCGGCGCAGGCCTTCACCAGCGCCCAGAACTGCTGGCGGGTCAACGGCTTGCGCTCGCCCGTGAGGAACAGTGGCACCTGCCCGTCCGGCGTCGCGGCCACCGGCTTGCCACCGCTCAGCTGGGGCCTGGCCTGCGCCAGGTAGCGTTCCAGCCAGTGCTGCGATTCCTCGCCCAGCGGCACCAGCCGCTCCTTGCTGCCCTTGCCGGTCACCCGCAGCACACCTTGCCGCAGGTTCACCGCGTTGGCGGGCAGGTTGACCAGCTCGCTCACACGCAGGCCGGCGGCGTACATCAGCTCCAGCATGGCGCGGTCACGCAGGCCTTCGGCATTGTCCGTGTCAGGCGCCGCCAGCAACGCTTCTATCTGGCTTTCGGCAAGCGCCTTGGGCAGCGAGCGCGGCAGCTTGGGCGGCTCCAGCAGCGCGGAGGGATCATCGCGGCGTTCGCCACGCTTGAGTGCCTGGCCGAAGAACGCACGCAGCGCCGACAACAGCCGCGCATTGCTGCGTGCGGTCCAGCCATGGCGGGTGCGCCAGGCCAGGTAATCGAACAGGCCGGCGCGGTCGATGCCACCCAACCCACCGCCGGCGCCATCACGCCAGCGCGCCAGTCCTTCAAGATCGCGGCGGTAGCTGTCCAGCGAGGCGCGGGCCAGGCCCTGCTCGGCCCATATCGCATCCAGAAACCGCTGGATCAAGCGCCCATCGGCATCGCGCAGGGGCGGCAGCTGCTGTACGAGCTGGCGGCGTTCGGCAGGGGTCAAGGTGGCAGACATCCACGCAAGAATACGGCGCCTCCCACGCGCTGCCCATGCACGGCGCCGGCCTGTACCCGTATGCTCGGCGCATGAGCACCGCTACCGAACACGCCAGCCCGCGCCCATCCGCCCTTCTGCCGCGGCGTCTAGCGGCACTGTTCTACGACTTCTGGCCGGTGCTGGCGCTGTGGATGCTGCTCTCGCTGCTGTTCACGGTGGGGTACACACTCTCCGGCCACGCCGCGCGCGAGAACATCCACCCCTTCAGCGGCCTGCAGTGGCTGCTGTGGCTGTGCTGCTGGCTGCTGGCCGGCCTGTACGCCACGGTCAGCTGGAAGCGCGGCGGCCAGACCCTGGGCATGCGCCCGTGGCAGCTGCACCTGCGCGCGATCAACGACGCACCGCTCACCAACGCCATGTTGTGGAAGCGCTATGCGGTGGGCACGCTGTCACTGCTCTGCGGCGGCCTCGGCTTCTGGTGGGCTCTGATCGACCGCGATCGCCTCACCCTGCACGACCGCCTCAGCGGCACGCGGCTGGTGAAACTGCCGCGGGTTCCGTGAGCACTTCATTCCTTCGGCATGCCTGTGACAATGCATTGGCTTGAGACAAAAATTCCGCCACCGCTCGTGCTGCTGCTTGCCGGCGCTGGCGCCTCTGCCATCGCGCGATTCCTACCGACACTCTCCTTCGTCCTGCCCCTGCGCACGGCCATCGCCATCGCTTTGGCCATCGCAGGCGTGATGCTCAACCTGATCCCGAAACTTGCCTTCGGGCGGGCCCGGACCACGATCAATCCGCTCAAGCCGAGTGCAACCACCACGCTGGTCACCACCGGCATCTACCGCCATTCCCGCAACCCGATGTATCTTGGCCAATGCCTGATCCTGCTTGGCTGGGTGCTGTACCTGCACAATGCCGCCGCGCTGCTCGTGCTGCCTGCATATGTGCTTTACATCACCCGATTCCAGATCCTGCCCGAAGAGCGGCATCTTTCGATTCGCTTCCCCGAAGCGTTCGACGCCTTGTGCCGTCAGGCGCGACGCTGGCTCTAGTCGCTGCAGTCCCTGTACCCCGGGTAAGCGCAAGCGCACCCGGGGCTTTTCGCAACATGCCGAAGACTCCACGCGATGGTTGGATCGCGTGCTTCCCGGGTGCGCTGCGCTTCCCCGGGCTACGTCATCGCGAGGCGGTTACCACGCCCGTCATGGACAACGTGCTTACATGGCACTGCCCCACCGCACGGAGAAAACGCATGGCACTGGATGACAACGACTTCGCCAAACTGATGGAAATGCAGCGGCTCTGCCACCAGGTGGAGGCCGACAACCAACGCCTGCGGCAACTGGCCGAACTGCTGGAATCCTCGCGCAATGCCAGCCTTGCCCTGCAGGAGCTCTACGAGAATGACTGGCTGCGGATCACCGAAACCGACGAGCCAAGCCAAGCGCAGAACCAGCAGCTGCAGGCACAGCCTGACCAGCCGAAGTATTCGGTGCTGTCCGAGGATGGCATCTGGAACGAACTGACCGAGCAGTACCAACTGCGCCTGAGCATCCTAAAGTGGGCGGCGAACACGATCTAGCCGCCCGCGAGTGCGGCCCGGGCAGGCGCCCCCCGGACAAGGGAAAGCCCGGGCTGCGCCGCAGACCCGGGCCATCGCGGCGCAGCTAGAAGTACCCGCCCTCTGCTTCCAGCCACATCTGGTAGCCCTCCAGTTCCGCTTCGGCAACCGAGGACTGCTGCACGAACACCGCGCCCCATGACACGAACGACTGCCGTGAAACGGGCAGATGGCCCATGCCCAGCGGCTCCCCGGCGGCGCGGTCCATGCCGGCCATGTACAGGGTGGCCTCGTCGATGGCTGCCGGAATGGCCGGGTACACATTGCTGTAGGTGCGGACGTGAATCCCGTGCTCATCCACCTTCAGCAGCTTGAGCGGAGCGAAGCCGCCGTTGTCCTGCGGGGTGACGTAGAGGGCACCTTCCACCCAGGCGGCGGGCGCCGGGCGGGAGGCAGAGGATGCACCACCAGAAAGCATCGAAAAAAGCTTCTCGAACATGATGGCCACCTGTCAGTGCGTAGCTGGCGCGGAACCTGCCGCTATCCCACCCGTCGCCGCGACAGCCAGGCCGAGATGGCCAGCATCAGGATCGGCGGCAGCGCATAGGCGATGCGGTAGTCGAACTTGAGCGCACCGGCCATGCGCCCGAAGAACATCTGCAGCAGCAGGAAACCCAGCGCGAACAGCATGCCCAGGAACAGGCGCTTGCCCATGCCGCCGCTGCGCAGCGAGCCGAAGGCGAACGGCACCGCCGCCAGACACAGCGCCAGCACGTTCAACGGGTAGAACCAGCGGCTCCAGTAAGTGTCTTCGTAATCGCGCGCGTCCAACCCGTTGCGTTTGCGGTAGTCGATGCTGGTCTTCAGCTCGGCGGCACTGAGGCTGCGCGGTTTTGCCAGGCCCGATGCCAGCGCGGCCGCGTCCAGTTTGGAATCCCATGGCTCGCTGGCCACGGTCTGGCGGGTGACCGAACGCTCACCGAAGGTATCGCGGCGCACCTTTTCCAGCGTCCAGCGGCCATCGCTGTGGCGGGCGCTGGTGGCATGGGTCAACGTCGCCAGCCGGCCTTCGGCGTCCAGCGTGTACAGGCGCACGTCATGCAGCACCAGGTTGCTGCCACCGGTCTTCTCGTCCAACTGCTCCTCGCCGCTCTGCGCATTGAGGAAGGTGTTGCCCTCGCGCGCCCACAGGCCAGAGTAGCGGGCCATGGTCATGTCGGCTTCGTACTTGGCACTGGTCTTGAGCAGGTCAGCACGGTTCTGCGCCCACGGCGACAGGGTTTCGCCATTGACCACCATCAGCACCGTCAGCAGCGACAGGGCGATGGCCACCGAACCGGCAATGCGCCGCCGCGACACGCCCACCGCACGCAGTGCGGTCAGCTCCGAGGTGGCCGCCAGCTGGCCCAGGCCCATCAGCGCGCCGATCACCGCCGCCATCGGGAACAGCGTGTAGGCACGGCGTGGCAGGGTGTAGGCGGTCCAGGCCACGGCGTGGCCGAAGGTGTAGCTGCCGGTGCCGATGTTCTTGGCCTCGCCGGACAGCGCCAGGATGGCGTCCAGGCCCAGCAGCACCAGCCACACCAGCAGCACCGTGGCCAGCACGGTGCGGCCCACGTACAGATCATGGATGCGCGGCGTCAGTCTCATGCCTTCGCTCCTGCCGCAGCGCGCGGCCGCCCAAGGCGGCCATCACGGAAATACAGCCAGATCGCCAACGCCAGCAGCGGAAGGCTCAGCCACCACATGCCGGCAGCGGCCGGCAGCGCGCCCTCGGCCAGCCACTGGCGGCCGAGCACGGTGAGGTTCACGCCCACCATGTAGGCCAGGAAGGCCAGCATGATGCGGCCGTAACGCTGTTGGCGCGGCGCGCTGCGGGCCAGCGGCAGGGTCAGCAGGGCGAAGGCCAGCGCCAGCAGCGGCGGGGTGATGCGCCAGTGCAGCTGGGCCTTGGCCGCCGGCCGGTCGTCGCTGAGCAGCTTGCTGGTAGGCAGCAGTTCCGGGTCGTTCTCGTCGCGCTTCTCGTCGCGGTCGGGCAGCGCCATCTCGTTGCTGGCATAACGCATCAGGCGATAGTCCAGCGCGCCGTTCTCCGGCCCCTCGACGCGGTAACCATCCTCCAGCCGCAGGTAACGCTGGCGCTCGCCCTCGAAGAACATCGAGCCCTGCCTGGCCGAGACCACGTCGATGCGGCCATCCTTGCTGCGCTGCATGAAGACCTTGCCCATCTGGGTGCCGTCCTCGCTCAGCGAGGACAGGTAGACGATGCCGCCGCCGGAAAGCTGGGTGAACTTGCCCGGCTCCAGCCCGGCCACCACCACGCTGCGGCTGGCGTCCTCGATCATCCGCTCGGCAGTGCGGTCGGCCCACGGGCCCAGCCACAGCGAGCACAGGGCCACCAGCGCCACCACCGGCAGCACCAGCATCAGGATCGGCCTGAGCAGGCGCCGGGGGCCCACGCCCACGCCGGTCAGCACGGCCATTTCCGAATCCCGGTAGAGCCGGGCGATGGCCAGCGCCAGGCCCAGCATCAACGCCAGCGGCACGATGATGGGCAGGTAGACGATGAACTGCAGGCCCAGCTGCGACAGCAGCAGGCCCGCTGGCAGGCGGCCATCGGCGATGCGGCCGAGGATATCGACCAGCACGCCACCCACGCTCACCACCAGCAGGACGATCAAAGTGGCCAGAAAACTCTGGAGGAAGTCACTCAGCAGGTAGCGGTCAAGCTTCGCCATAGGGTCGGTGGTTTAAACTCTCGGTTTCGTCCGCGGCACGCTGGCCCCATCCGGGCCCAACGTATAAGCCTGCGATTGTACGGATTTGGCAACGGAATCTGATCAATGTCTCTGGAATTCACCCTGAACCACGCCGCGCCGGCCACCGCCGGTTTCGACTGCATCGTCGTCGGCGCCTACTCTGACAAGTCGCTGAGCCCCGCCGCACAGGCGCTTGACGCCGTTTCCGGTGGCCGCATCGCGGCGCTGGTGGAGCGCGGCGATGTGGGCGGCAAAACCGGCAACACCAGCATGTTGCACGATCTGGCTGGCATTTCAGCCCCGCGCGTGCTGGTCATCGGCCTCGGCGAGCCGGCCAAGTTCGGCGTGGCCCAGTACATCAAGGCGGTGGGCGACGCTGCCCGTGCGCTGAAGACCGGCGCCACCCGCACTGCCCTGCTGACCCTGTCCGAACTGGACGTGAAGGATCGTGACGCGGCGTGGAACATCCGCCAGGCGGTCATCACCACCAACCACGCCAGTTACCGCTACACCGCCACCCTGGGCAAGAAGAAGCCCGAAGCGCCGGGTCTGGAAGCACTGGCCATCTTCGGCACCGACGAAACCGCGCTGGCCCAGGGCCAGGCCATTGCCGCCGGCGTGGAATACGCCCGCGAGCTGGGCAACCTGCCGCCGAACCTGTGCACCCCGGCTTACTTGGCCGACAGCTCGGTCAAGTTCGCCGCCGAGCACGACGGTGCCGAAGCCGAGATCCTGGATGAAGCGCAGATGGAGGCGCTGGGCATGGGTTCGCTGCTGGCCGTGGCCCGTGGCTCGGCCAACCGCCCCAGGCTGGTGGTGCTGAAGTGGAACAACGGTGGTGAGGCCAAGCCCTACGTGCTGGTCGGCAAGGGCATCACCTTCGATACCGGTGGCGTCAACCTGAAGACCCAGGGCGGCATCGAGGAAATGAAGTACGACATGTGCGGTGGCGCCAACGTCATCGGCACCTTCGTGGCCACGGTCAAGGCCAGGCTGCCGGTGAACCTGGTGGTGGTGGTGCCGGCGGTGGAGAACGCCATCGACGGCAATGCCTACCGCCCGTCCGACGTGATCACCTCCATGTCCGGCAAGACCATCGAAGTGGGCAACACCGACGCCGAGGGCCGCCTGATCCTGTGCGACGCGCTGACCTACGCGCAGCGCTTCGAGCCGGCCGCGCTGATCGACGTGGCCACCCTCACCGGTGCCTGCATGGTGGCCCTGGGCCACCAGACTGCCGGCCTGATGAGCAAGCACGATGACCTGGCCAACGAACTGATCGCCGCCGGCGAAAGCGTGTTTGACCGCGCCTGGCGCCTGCCGCTGTGGGACGAATACCAGGGCATGCTGGATTCCACCTTCGCCGACGTCTACAACATCGGTGGCCGCTGGGCCGGCGCCATCACCGCAGGCTGCTTCCTGTCGCGCTTCACCGAAGGCCAGCGTTGGGCGCACCTGGACATCGCCGGCGTTGCCAGCGATGAAGGCAAGCGCGGCATGGCCACCGGCCGCCCGGTTGGCCTGCTGATGCAGTGGCTGCTGGACCGGGCCGCCTGAGCAACACCGGGAACAGGGAGGCGGAAACAGGGAATGAAAGTCCGCTGATCCGCCTCCCCACCCCGTGACACGGCTTCACACCCGCTTCTCCACTCCGCTTTCCCGCACCCAACCCGGTTCCCCGCCTTGACCATCCGCGCCGACTTCTACCTGATCGCCAAACCGCGCTTTCTCACCGAGCCGTTGAAGCTGGTGTGCGAACTCGCGCGCAAGGCCAATGACGGCGGCATGTACACGCTGGTGCTGGCGCGCGACCAGGCCCAGGCCGAGGAGCTGGATGAGCTGCTCTGGTCCTTCGACCCGGACGCCTACATCCCGCACCAGATTGTGGGTGAGGACGTGGACGAGGAAGAGGCCATCGTGCTGATCGCCGTGCCGGGCAGCGATGCGCCGGAGCGGCCGCTGGTCATCAACCTGCGGGACGAGCCCTGGATGGGCGCGTGCCAGCGGGTGCTGGAAGTGGTGCCGGCTGATCCGGCCGCGCGCGAGCCCCTGCGCGAACGCTGGAGGCAGTACAAGGCCGCCGGTTATGCGCTCACCAAACATGACATGTAAAGGAATACGCCCATGCGTCTACTGATTGCGATCCTCCTGCCCTGGCTGGCCTTTTTCACCATTGGCCGCCCGATTTCCGGCATTGTCTGCCTGATCCTGCAGATCACCCTGATCGGCTGGCTGCCCGCCGCCATCTGGGCCGCCTATGCGGTCAGCCAGTACCACACCGACCTGAAGATCAAGCGCGCCCTGGGCCGCTGATTTCCCTTTGCTTATGGTTTCCCCCGCATGAACCAACTCGCCCCCAGCTACGACCCGAAATCCTTTGAAACCGCGCTCTACGAGGCGTGGGAGAAGGCCGGCCATTTCAAGCCGTCCGGCAAGGGCGAGCCCTACACCATCCTGCTACCGCCGCCCAACGTCACCGGCACCCTGCACATGGGACACGCCTTCCAGCAGACGCTGATGGACGCGCTGATCCGCTACCACCGCATGCGTGGCTACGACACGCTGTGGCAGGTGGGCACCGACCACGCCGGCATCGCCACCGAAATGGTGGTCAGCCGCAACCTGGCGCTGGAAGGCAAGGGTGAAACCCGCGACTCGCTGGGCCGCGAAGGCTTCATCAGCAAGGTGTGGGAATGGAAGGCGCATTCGGGCAACGTGATTGAAGGCCAGATGCGCCGCCTCGGCACTTCCGCCGACTGGTCGCGCAGCACCTTCACCATGGACCCGGGCCCGAGCGAGGCAGTGATTGAATCGTTCGTGCGCTGGCACGAACAGGGCCTGATCTACCGTGGCCAGCGCCTGGTCAACTGGGACCCGGTGCTGAAGACCGCCATTTCCGATCTGGAAGTGGAGAGCGTGGAGGAAGACGGCTTCCTGTGGTCGATCGCCTATGCGCTCAACGACGGTGCCAGCTATGAGCACGTCGAAGTGGATGCCGACGGCACCGAGACCCTGCGCGAAACCCGCAACTATCTGGTCGTGGCCACCACCCGCCCGGAAACACTGCTGGGCGACACCGCGGTGATGGTGCATCCGGAAGACCCGCGCTACGCGCACCTGATCGGCAGGAGCGTGACCCTGCCGCTGACCGGCCGCAGCGTGCCGGTGATCGGCGACGACTACGTGGACAAGGCTTTCGGCACCGGCGTGGTCAAGGTGACCCCGGCGCACGACTTCAACGACTACCAGGTGGGCGTGCGCCACGGCCTGCCGATGATCAACCTGTTCACCCCCACCGCCGCGCTCAACGAGAACGCGCCGGAGAAGTACCGTGGGCTGGACCGTTACGAAGCCCGCAAGGTGGTGCTGGCCGAACTGGAAGATCTTGGCATTTTGGTCGAGACGAAAGCGCACAAGCTGCAGGTGCCGCGCGGCGACCGTACCGGCCAGGTGATCGAGCCGTACCTCACCGACCAGTGGTTCGTGAAGATGGATGGCCTGGCCAAGCGCGGCCTGGAACTCGTCGAGAACGGCTCGGTGAAGTTCGTGCCGGGCAACTGGATCAACACCTACCGCCACTGGATGGAAAACATCCAGGACTGGTGCATTAGCCGCCAGCTGTGGTGGGGCCACCGCATTCCGGCCTGGTTCGATGAGGCCGGCAACTGCCATGTGGGCCGCACCGAAGCCGAGGCGCGTGCCAAGGCCGGGCTGGGCGATGATGTGGTGCTCACCCAGGACAGCGACGTGCTGGAAACCTGGTTCTCCTCGCAGCTGTGGCCATTCTCCACGCTGGGCTGGCCGAACAAAGCGGCCATGGCCGAGCGCGGTTTCGAGCGCTACCTGCCGTCGAACGTGCTGGTCACCGGCTTCGACATCATCTTCTTCTGGGTGGCGCGCATGATCATGGCCACCGACAGCTTCACCGGCCACATCCCGTTCAAGGATGTGTACATGACCGGCTTGATCCGCGATGCGCAGGGCCAGAAGATGTCCAAGTCCAAGGGCAACGTGCTGGACCCGCTGGACATCATCGACGGCATCACCATCGACGACCTGGTTGCCAAGCGCACCCACGGCCTGATGCAGCCCAAGATGGCCGAGAAGATCGAGAAGGCCACGCGCCGCGAATTCCCGGACGGCATCATCGCCCACGGTGCCGACGCACTGCGCTTCACCATCGCCGCGCTCGCCACCCATGGCCGCGACATCAAGTTCGACATGAGCCGCGCCGAGGGCTACAAGAACTTCTGCAACAAGCTGTGGAACGCCAGCCGCTTCACCCTGATGAACACCGAGGGTGCGAGCTTCACTGGCGCACCGCAGCCGCGTACCGATGCCGAGCGCTGGATTCTGGCACGGCTGGCCAAGGTCTCGGCCGAAGCGCAGCAGCATTTCGCCGACTACCGTTTCGACCTGCTGGCACAGTGCCTGTACGAGTTCGTCTGGAACGAATTCTGCGACTGGTTCCTGGAGCTGACCAAGCCGGCCCTCAACGGTGACAACGCCGAGGACGCCGCCAGCACCCGCCACACCCTGCTGTACGTGCTGGAAGCGGTGCTGCGCCTGCTGCACCCGCTGATCCCGTTCGTCACCGAACAGCTGTGGCTGCAGGTGGCGCCGCGCCTGGGCGTCACCGCGCAGACGTTGTCGCTGCGCCCCTACCCCACCGCCGACGAGTTCGCCGGCGACTTCGCGCAAGCCGAGGCCGACGTGGAGTGGTTGAAGGGCATGGTCAGCGCCCTGCGCCGCGTGCGCAGCGAACTGAACGTGCCGCCGTCCAAGCAGGTGCGCCTGCTGCTGCAGGGCGGTGGCGCCGCCGATCAGGCACGCGTGCAGCGCTTCACCTCGCAGCTGCGCTTCCTGCTCAAGCTGGAGAGCATCGACTGGATGGCCGCTGACGCGCAGACGCCGCCGGCCGCCGCCGCCATCGTCGGCGAGCTCAAGCTGCTGGTGCCGCTGGAAGGTCTGGTGGACATGGATGCCGAACGCGCGCGTCTGGACAAGGAAATCGCCCGCGTCAGCGCCGAGAAGGAAAAGAGCGAGGCCAAGCTGGCCAGGTTCACCGACAAGGTGCCGGCTGCCGTGGTCGAACAGGAGCGCGTGCGTCTGGCCGACTGGAACAGCCAGCTCGCCGGCCTGCAGGCGCAGCGCGGCAAGCTGTAAGCCAAGCGACTGCGCCATGCACGAACGCCGCCCAAGGGCGGCGTTCGTGTTTCAGGCGGTTGCGAAGTTCAGCGCGGCTGCAGGCGCAGCAGCAGATTGCGCAGCGGCGTCAGTACCGTGAGCATGCCCACGACCACACCGGTGGTATTGGCCAGCGCATCCATCGGGTCCGCCATGCGGTCGGCAGTCAACGCGCCCTGCGCCAATTCAATGCCCACGCCCAGCAGCACCAGACCAATGCCTGCCAACACCAGTGCGCGGCGCGTGGCGAACAACTGCACCGCACTGCCCGCAAGCAGGAAGTAGGCAAGAAAATGCTCCACCTTGTCGCTGTTCTGCGGCAGGTCCAGCGGCGGCGGCGGTATCAGGCAGACCACGATCACCGCGATGATCGCTGCGCACCACAGCAACAGCCAGAAGCGTGCGTGACGCAGCGGCTTGAGTGCGCTCACAGACGCCATGTCAGGTCGCCCATCAGGAACGACGCACCCATGTCCACATCACGGCTGAAGGCCATCACCTGGAAGCGCTCACCCATCTCGGTGGGCAGCGTGAGCCGCTTGAGCTGCTCGCGCAGGCGCATGCGCCCCACTTCGTCGGTGCGTTCCTCGGCGGCTTCCAGCAGCGTGGTGATGCCGTTGCCGAGCAGGAAACTGGCCTGGCTGCAGTAGCCCGCCAGATCGAACCCGGCATTGGTGCCCGCCTCTGCCAGCGCGGTGAAATCCACCGACGCGGTGATGTCCTGCAGGCCCGGCCACAGATAGACATCGTTGTGCACGCGGTGGCGGTAGAACGCACGGATGGTGCCGTCGTCGCGGTCGTGCTGGTAGAACTCGGCACGCGGGTAGCCGTAATCGACGAACAGCAGCGCGCCGCGCTGCAGGCCACCGGCCACCGCCTGTACCCAGTACGGCAGCTGCGGCAGCACTTCGGCACGAAAGTCCTGCGGGAACGGCCGCTCCAGATAATTCTCGATATGCCGCACCGAGGCGGTCATCAGCGCATCGGCCGGCTTGGCGCCGCGCACGAAGCGGCCCTCGCCATCCAGCTCGACGGTTTCCTCGTACACCTCGCCTTCGCTGATGACGAAACGCGGCGTAGGCAGCGCGTCGATCACCTCGTTGGCGAACAGCACGCCGTCCCAGTCGTCATCGAAGGGGCCATCCAGCCACTCCACCAGCGCGAACACCGGCGGGATCAGCGCGCGCTCCAGATGCTCGCGCTGGCGCTCACGCAGGTCGGCGCTGGGCTCCAGGATCGCGTAACGCTCGGGCAGCGCGTCCAGTTCCAGCAGCCGCTTGAGCATGATCTCGGCGAAGGCACCGCTGCCGCCGCCCAGTTCCAGCATCCGCGCCTGCGGCCCCAACTGCTGCAGCACCGGTGCGACCGCGTTGGCGGTGGTGGCGGCGAACAGCGGCCCCAGCTCGGGCGAGGTGACGAAATCACCCGCCGCGCCAAACTTGCTGGCACCGGCGCTGTAATAGCCCCAGCCGGGGGCGTACAGCGCCAGCTCCATGAAGCGCGAGAACGGCACCGCGCCACCCTGGGCGCAGATGTCCGCACGCAGATGCGCCGCCAGCTGGTCGCTGTGGGCGAGCGCGTCGGAATCGGGCGTTGGCAGGTCGGAATGCATGGCGGGGCGGTTTGCGGAGACAATGCACAGGATAGCCGAGTGAGGAAACCGCAGATGACAGATTTGCAACGGGTGGCCCTGGTCACCGGCAGCGCGCGCCGCATCGGCGCGGCCATCGCGCGCCACCTGCACGCCCACGGCTACCGCATCGCCCTGCACGCGCACCTGTCCAGCGAGGAGCTGCATTCGCTGGCCTTCGACCTGGAAAGCGAACGCCCCGGCAGCGTGCTGACGGTGGAAGCGGACCTGCGCGATCCGGACTCGCTGCCGGATCTGATCGGGCAGGTGGTCAGCCACTTTGGCCAGTTGGACGCGCTGGTCAACAACGCTTCCAATTTCTTCCCCACGCCGTTCGGCAGCGTGCAGGTGGAACAGTGGGACGAGCTGATGGCGGTGAATGCGCGTGCGCCGTTCTTTCTGGCGCAGGCGGCAGCGCCGTACTTGGTCAAGCAGCGGGGCGCCATCGTCAACCTGACCGACCTGCACGCCACCACCCCGCTGCGCGAGCACCCGGCCTACAGCACCGCCAAGGCCGCGCTGGAAATGGTCACGCGAACGCTGGCACTGGAGATGGCACCGCATGTGCGGGTGAACGCGGTGGCACCGGGCGCCATCCTGTGGCCCGAACAGGGCAAGAGCGAGGCGGCCAAACACAAGCTGATGGAGCGCACGCCACTGGACCGCATCGGCACCCCGCACGAAATCGCCTCGGCGGTGCGCTGGCTGCTGGATGATGCTGGTTACATCACCGGCCAGACGCTGCGGCTGGACGGTGGGCGTACGTTGACCTGAGCGCAGGGGCTTACCCCTCCCCAGCCCTC
>DCXY01000050.1 GCA_002329155.1 Stenotrophomonas sp. UBA2124
TGGCTGGCCTGGATGTTGGCGATGAAGGTTTCCGGGCTCACGCCGGCCTTCTCGGCGGCCAGCATGATTGGCGTGCCATGGGTGTCATCGGCGCAGACGTACCAGACCTTGTCACCCATCAACCGGCGTGCGCGCACCCAGATGTCGGCCTGGATGTAGCCGACCAGATGGCCCAGATGGAGCGGGCCGTTGGCATAGGGCAGGGCATTGGTGACAAGCGCGGTACGGGTCATGGCCATGGTTTGCAGCAGGGGAACGTCGGATTATCGCATGCCACAAACGAAGCAGCCCCGGCAGGGCCGGGGCTGGCAGGTCGCATGCGCAAGTGCAGCGAAGGGGCTTCCCTTCCCCCGCTGGCGGGGGAAGGTGCCCAAAGGATGGGGGCTGCCCCCGATCGCCTTACTGGTCGCGCAGCCAGGTCTGCGAGCGGCAGATGAACATGATGCAGCCGGAGACCTCCAACTTGCGGCCACCATCCACCAAGGCAACCTTGGAGTTGTAGGTCTTGCCCTTGGCCGGGTCCAGGATGGTGCCGTTGGCCCACTTGTTGGTGCCGTCAGGGCGCAGGTTCCACAGGATGGTCATGCCTTCGATCGGCTTGCCCTTGTTGGCGCCGCTGCACTTGTCGCAGACCGGGTGCGGGCCCTTGTCCGACTGCAGCACCTGCAGCACCTTGCCGCTCAGGGTGCCGTTGGTGGCCTGGCTGATCTCGACAATGGACTTCACCTTGCCGGTTTCGTCATCGATGGTCTTCCAGCGTCCGGCGGCGCTGTCCGAGGCGTTGGCGGCGAAGCCGGCGGCCATCAGCGGCAGGGCGAGCAGCAGGGTTTTGATGGTGGTACGCATGGATCCCCTCCCAGGGTCGGTGTTGGCTCCCGGCGGCGCCGGTACGCTGCCGAATGTACCCGCATTCGGCGCCGTACGGAATCCGCAGCGCAGCAGGTTCAGCCGGGCGTAATCCGTTGGGCCTGAAAGGCTGAATGCGCGCTGGCATTGTGCAAGGGCAACAGGGCCGTGGGTGCACCAAACCCGTAGCCGGGGTAAGCGCAGCGCACCCGGGGAATGAAGGTGCATTGGTTTCCCCGACGGCAGGCGGTTGGCGATGTCGCGCGTTGGTCGTTCGATGCGGAAAGGCCCCGGGTGCGCTGCGCTTACCCGGGCTACGGAGCCATGGCGTCAGCCGGCGTGGGTTTCGTACAGTTCGAGCGGCAGGTCGTCCGGGTCGGCGAAGAAGCTGAAACGGCGGCCGGTGTATTCGTCAACGCGGATCGGCTCGCAGTCCACGCCTTCGGCCTGCAGGTGGGCGATGGCGGCATCCAGGTTGCTGACGCGGAAGGCCAGATGGCGCAGCCCGCAGGCTTCGGGCCGGCTGGGCCGTGCGGGCGGGTCGGGGAAGGAGAACAGTTCCAGCTGCCCGCCATCGGGCAGGCGCAGGTCCAGCTTCCACGATTGGCGCGCGCTGCGATGGTTCTCCGCGATCACCTCAAGGCCGAGAATGCGCGTGTAGAAGTCACGCGAGCGTGCGTAGTCGCTGGCGATGATGGCCACATGGTGGAAGCCGTCAAGCAGTGTCATTGCGCCGCATCCAGCCAGCGCCGCGCGATGCTCAATGCCAGCGGGTAGGGCTCGGGTTCGTTGCGGTTGGTCAGCACCACCACGGTCAGCCTCTGCTTCGGGTAGCGCAGGATCACATTGCGGAAGCCGAGGCTTTCACCGCTGTGCCACAGCGCATCGCCGTTGATGCGCCAACCAAAACCGTAGTGCGGCACATCGGGTTCGGTGGTGTCGTTGGCCGGGCTGAAGGCCTGTTGCAGCGATGCGCGGCGCAGCAGCCGCTCGTCGTACAGCGCGGCATCCCACCTGGCCAGATCATCGATGGAGGAATAGATGCCGCCATCGCCAAGCACCGCGCTGGTGGTGCTCTGGTCGGTGCGCTGCCATTTGCCGTCGATTTTGCTGTAACCGTAGGCGCGGTTGGGCACATCGTCCACGCCGTCCTGATGGGCGTAGGTGTTCTGCATACCCAGCGGCACGAAGATGCGTTGGCGCAGGAAACTGGCGAAGTCCGTGTCTGAGGCCTTGCCCACCACCAGCGCCAGCAGCGCGTAGCCGCTGTTGCTGTAGCGGTAGCGGGTGCCGGGGGCGAAGTAGCCGCGATTTTCCTTCTCCAGCAGACGCAGTACATCGATGTCGTGCACCTGGCGCGTGTCCGCCGGGTCCATCAGGTCTTCGTAGTCGAGCAGGCCGCTGCCATGGCTGAGCAGGTGGCGCAGGGTCACCTTGTCGGCCACCGCAGGCAGGCTGGGCAGCCAGCGCTTCACCGGGTCATCGATCGAGAGCGTGCCGTCTTCGGCCAGCAGCAGGATGGCGGCGGCGGTGAACTGCTTGCTCACCGATGCCAGGCGGAAGTTGCTGGCAGGCGTCACCGGCGTGCGGTCCTCGACCACCGCCAGCCCGTAGCTGCGGCGGAACGCGGGTTCGCCGTTCTTGAGTACCAGCACCGAGGCGCCGGGCACCTGCCCGTCATAGTGCTGCATCAGGGCATCGATGCCCGGGTCCGGTGGCTGCACCGGCGTTGCCGCCATGGCCAGGGTGGAGAGCGCGGACAGGCACAGCGGGGCGAGTCGTTGGATCCACCTGGGCATGGCGCTTCCTCGGTTGTCGGTCAGCTGCTCTTCTGGCTGGCGATCCAGCGGTCGATCTTGGCTTCCAGGATGTCCAGCGGCATCGAGCCGTCCTTCAATATCTCATGATGGAAGGCGCGCGGGTTGAAGCGGTCGCCCAGCTCGGCCTGCGCCTTCTCGCGCAGCCGGCGGATCTTGATCTCGCCCACGCGGTAGGCCAGCGTCTGCCCGGGCAGGGCCATGAAGCGTTCCACCTCGGCAGCGGCGTCGGCGGCGCTGATGTCGGCGTTCTCGACCATGTAGTCGATGGCCTGCTTGCGGGTCCAGCCGGCAGCATTGAGGCCGGTATCGGCCACCAGCCGCACGGTGCGCAGCAGGGTGGTCTGCAGGTAGCCCAGGTGATCGTAGGGGTCGTTGTAGAGCCCTAGTTCCTCACCCAGCGATTCGGCATACAGGCCCCAGCCTTCAACGAAGGCCACATCGCCACCCAGGCGGCGGAAGCGCGGCAGCGCCGCCAGCTCCTGCTGTGCGCCCAGCTGGTAGTGGTGGCCGGGGATGGCTTCGTGCAGGTACTGCATGGTGATGGCCCAACGCTTGCGCGAGGGCAGGTCACCGGTGTTGACGTAAAGCGTGCCCGGCTGCTGGCCATCGGCACTGCCGGGCTGGTAGCTGGCGGCGCTGGCGGTGAGCGCGCGCTCCGGCTCAACCGGTTTGATCTCCAGCGTGGCCTTGGGCTTCTGGTCGAACATGGCCGGCAACGCGGCATCCACGCGCTGGCCCACCGCGCGGTACTGCGCGAGCAGGGCGTTGGCATCCTTGAAGGTGAACTGCCGGTCGCTGCGCATGCTGTTGAAAGTCTTCTGCATGGAGCCGCGGATCTTCGACTCCTTCATCTGCGCGGTGATGCGCGCCTGCAGGTTCTTTACTTCCTCCACGCCCAGCGCGTGGATCTCGGCAGGCGTGCGGTTGGGCACGGTGCTGCTGGAAACGTTGTAGGCATACCAGGCCTGGCCGTTGGGCAGGCCGCCCATGCCATCGGTGGTGCGTGTGGCCGGCATGTATTCGGTGGCGATGAAGCCACGCAGTGCACGGTAGGCGGGCATGATGCGGTACTCGATCATGCGTTTGTATTCGGCGGTGAGCCGCGCCTTGTCCTCGGCACTGAAGCTCTCCGGCATGTTGCGGATGGGGCCCCAGAACAGGCTTTCCTCGGCGGTCGGTTTGATCACCGCATCCAGCTGCGGCAGCACCTTTTCCATCAACGGGCGCGGCTGCACCACGCCTGCGGCCATGCCTTCGCGCATGTTGGTGATGGCCTGGTCGAACAGCGCCGGGATCTCCAGCGAACGCCTGGACCAGTTCTCGTAATCCTTCACCGTGTTGAACGGCTGCGCGCCGGCACCGGAGCCGAGCACGGCGATGATGCTGGACAGGTTGTTGTACTGGTTGATGGGCAGCATCCAGCTCGGATACTGCTCGCCGGCCAGCGACACATGCGCGTCGCGCACGAAGATTTCGTAGCTCAGCAGGTCCTGGCCTTCCAGGCCATCCTTGCCCACTTTCTCCACCTTGCCCAGCCACTGCACCATGAAGTCATGCGACTGCTGGCGCGAGGCGGGCGACAGGAAGTTCGGCAGCTGGTCGTTGAAACGGCTGTCGCCCTGGAAGGTGGCCTGCAGCGGGTTCAACCGCATCGAGGCATCCCAGTACTCGTCGTAGATACGGTTGAGCTGGGCCGGCTTGTCCTGGCGGATGGGCAGTGGTGCGGGTGTGGCCCTGCGTGCCGCCGGGCGGGCCGCGGGCCGGGTGCTGCGGGCCTTGGGCTTGGCTGCCCGGCTCTGCGTCGCGGTGGTGCGTTGCTGGCTCTTCTTCTTGGCCGCTTCGGCCGGGGCCGCAGTGGACAGGGTGATGATGGAGGCAATGGCAAGCGCAAGGAGGCGAAGCGGGCTGGAAGGCATCAGGTATTCCGGAAACACACAGGCCCGGGAGCTTGCCCGATATCGCCGGCTTAGACCAGCCGGGAACCACCCGATGAATGCGGCTCAGGCGCGATAACCGGCAGTAGCGCGTTCCACCGTTGCCATGGCGTTCATTTCAATGCCGGGGTGCATGGCCGGGCGGCATGAGGGCAGCCCGGTCCGGCTCAGTCCTGGCGGTCGCCGGCACGGGTGAACGGCACGGTTTCCGGAGAGACGGCACCGCCGGAAATGATGAAGCTCATGGCCTGATCCACCGTCCAGTCGGTGGGGGTAAGCAGCTCCACCGGCACGATTTCCAGATAGCCGGAGGTGGGGTTGGGCGTGGTCGGCACATAGACGGCGGCCAGCTCGCGGCCGGTGCCGTGCTCGCGGATGACGCGGGTGACCAGGCCCACCGATTTCATGTCCCGGTGCGGGAAGTCGATCAGCACCACGCGCTGGGTGCTGCCCGGCTGGGTCTGCAGAATGTCCAGCAGCTTCTTGGCGCTGTCGTAGATGATGCTGGCCAGCGGGATGCGGCGGATCACCGCGCCGAACCAGCGCAGCAGTCGCTGGCCGATGACGCGCCGGCTGAGCAGGCCCACCGCCAGGATCACCAGCATGGTGGCCAGCAGGGCAATGATGTCCTGCACCCATTCGGCGCGTACCCAGCCCAGCGAATCCGGGAACCAGGCGGCGATGTTGTCCGAGAGCGGAATCACCAGCGGGCTGCTGATGCCCGAGAGCAGGACGAAGACGAACTTCACCACCACCCAGGTCAGCCAGATCGGCAGCAGCGTGAGCAGGCCGGTCAGGAACAGGCGTTGCAGGGAAGGGCGGGAGCTGGGGGTGGCGACATCGGGCGACATCCGTGAATTGTAGCGGCATGGCGCACGGCGATACGCCTGCGATGTTCAGGACGCTGTAGCGCATTGGCATGGCGGTGGCAGCGCGTTGCACGCCTCTCAGTATGTGGCGGCCGGCGCATGACCGGCGGGCAGCTGCAGGAAGCGTTTGAGCAGGGCGCGGTTGCACAGGTGGGCGCTGGCCATCAGCGCGCCGCCGGTGGCCGCCAGCAGGCCGTGCCAGAGCGCGCTGTCACGCAGCTGCGGCTGCATCGCGGCCAGTAGCAGGGCGCCACCCCCAGCCACGGCCAGCAGCAGCGGCAGCGGCTGGCCGTGGCGGCGCCAGCCGGCGGCAGTGCTGCTCAGGCACAGGCTGGCCGCGGCGATGGCAATAAGCCATTCCCACCGCGACAGGCGCAGCAGCAGGGTCATCGGCCCATGCCATGGATGGTGGAAGGAGCGCAGTGCCAACAGTGCGCTGGGCAGCAGTGCCAGCAGCAGCGGCAGCAGCATGCAGTGCAGCGCGCAGCCCAGCGACAGCCAGGCCGCAGCCAGGTCGACGCTGCGGTGCAGGCGGTGGCCGGGTTCTGGTGCGTGGAGGTGTTGACCTTGGAGGGGAGTTTTCATAGTATTGTTATAACATAACAATACTACTGGAGGTAGGAATGGACAGGCGGGCAATACTGCTGGCATTGGCCGGTTTGCCGGGCCTGGCATCTGCCCATGCCGAGCGCCAGCATGGGCCTCACGTACATGGGCAGGCCGAGCTGCAACTGGCGGTGGAAGGCACCACCGTGGCGGTTGCGCTGCAGGCGCCGGGCATGGGCATTGTTGATTTCGAGCGTGCCCCTGCCACGGCAGCCGAGACGACCCAGCTGAAGGCGGCCACCGCGCTGCTGCAGAGTGGCCGCTGGCTGCTGCTGCCTGCCGCAGCGGGCTGCCGCCTGCAGAGTGGCAGTGCCAGTGCCGATGGCTTCGAGCCCCATGCCGACGCGCATTCCGGTGAGGGCGGTGGCCATCACCATGCGGGCTTCCAGGTACGGCTGCGCTACAACTGCGCGCAGGTGGCCGGGCTGGACCACGTGCGCGTGCGCCTGGCGCAGGATTTCCCCGGGCTGCATGAGGTCATTGTTGCCGTCACCACCGCCCAAGGGCAGGGCCGGGTTGAGTTGCAGGCAGGCCAGGAGCGGGTGGAGCTGCCGCGATGACTGCCAGCGTGCGGCTGGAACAGTTGCGCTTTGCCTACCCCGGCCATGCGCCGGTGCTGGATATCGAACACTTCGAGGTGCCGCGTGGCCAACAGCTGCTGCTGCGTGGCGGCAGCGGTACCGGCAAGAGCACGCTGCTGGCGCTGATGGCCGGGGTGTTGCAGCCCACACATGGGCGGGTGGAAGTGGTGGGGCAGGACCTGGCCGCACTGTCAAGCGCGGGCCGTGACCGCTTCCGCGCCGACCACTGCGGGGTGATCTTCCAGCAGTTCAACCTGCTGCCGTTCCTGAGTGTGCGCGACAACATCGCGCTGGGCCTGGCCTTCAACTCACGGCGCCGGCAGATGCCGCGCGGCGCGGCACTGGATGCCCGCATCCATGGCCTGCTCGATGCGCTGGGCCTGGATGCGCGGGCGTTGTGGAGCCGTGCGGCCGGGCGCCTGAGTGTCGGCCAGCAGCAGCGCGTGGCGGCGGCGCGGGCGCTGGTGGGGCAGCCGCAACTGCTGCTGGCCGATGAACCCACCTCGGCATTGGATACGGCCTCGGCCACCGCCTTCCTGCGGGTGCTTGGCGATACCTGCCGGGGCAATGGCATCAGCAGCATCGTGGTGAGCCATGGCCCGGCATTGCCGCCATTGTTCGATGCGGTGCAGGACCTGGCCGAACTCAACCATGTGCGGCCCATGCAGGTGGCCGCGTGATCCGCCTGGCCTGGGCCAGCCTGCGCAGCCGCCGGCTGAGCGTGCTGCTGAGCCTGCTGGTGGTGACCTTGAGCGTCTGCCTGCTGCTGGGGGTGGAGCGCATCCGCGACCAGGCGCATTCGGGATTTGCCAGCACCGTTTCCGGCACCGACCTGGTGGTGGGCGCGCGCTCAGGGCCGGTGAACCTGTTGCTGTACGCGATCTTCCACATTGGTGACGCCACCAACAATGTCTCCTGGCAGAGCTACCAGGAGCTGGCGGCACTGCCCGACGTGGCGTGGACCGTGCCGCTTTCGCTGGGCGATTCGTACCGGGGCTTCCGCGTGGTGGGCACCACCGGCGGCTTCTTCGAGCACTACCACTATGGCGCCGGGCATCCGCTGCGGATGGCACAGGGCGGGCGCTTCGACGACCTCTACGATGCGGTGATAGGCGCGGAGGTGGCGCGCCAGCTGCAGCACAAGGTGGGCGACAGCATCGTGCTGGCACACGGCACCGGACGGGTGGTGCTGGCGCGGCATGACGACAAGCCATTCCGCGTGGTTGGCGTGCTGGCGCGTACCGGCACACCGGTGGATGCCTCGGTGCTGGTGTCGCTGCCGGCCATCGAGGCCATCCACCTGGATTGGCGCTCGGGCGTGCACCTGCGTGGCGCGGCGATCAGTGCCGATGCCGCGCGCCAGCAGGACCTCACACCCAGCTCCATCACCGCCTTTCTGGTGGGGCTGCATTCGCGCATCACCACCTTCGGCGTGCAGCGCAGCATCAACGAGTATCCCGACGAACCGCTGCTGGCGGTGATGCCCGGCGTGGCCCTGCAGCAGCTGTGGGCAACACTGGGGACCGCCGAAAACGCATTGCGCCTGATCAGCACGCTGGTGGTGGTGCTGGGGCTGACATCGCTGGTTGCGCTGCTGGTGGCCACATTGCAGGAGCGGCGCCGTGAGATGGCGGTATTGCGAGCGTTGGGTGCGCGCCCTGCCTATGTGGCCGCGCTGCTGGTGTTCGAGGCCGTGCTGGTGGCCGGCAGTGCCTGCGTGCTGGCGGTGGCGATACTTGCGGTAGGCAGCGTGCTGGCGCGCGACTGGCTGCTGCTGCGCTTCGGGCTGGTGATTGAACGCATCGGCCCGGACCTGCGCGAATGCCTGTGGCTGGGTGCCGTGATGCTGGCCGCGGCATTGGCCGGCCTGCTGCCGGCGCTGCTGGCGTACCGCCGCACCCTTGCCGATGGGCTCTCGCCGCAGACATGAAAACGTTCCGCCAGAACCCAATGCCGCGCAGGCTGCTGAGGGCCGCAGCCGTCGTGCTGCTCAGCGTGCTGCTGGCTGCCTGCATGCGCGCCGGTGCCGATGCGCCCCCGGCTGTGCAGGCCGCCGCAGGGGGCAGTGTGGATTCGGGCGCAGGCCACCCGGCACTGCGCGCCGAGCAAGAGCTGGACTGGCTGCAGATGCTGCCTGCCGACGAGCTGCAGGCGCTTGAGAACGGGGATGTGCCGGAGGTGGACCATCGCGGCAACAAGGCGATGCCACAGTACGGCACCTTCCGCACCGTGCCCGAGGTACTGGACCGCCCGGTGCGCCTGCCCGGTTACGTGGTGCCGCTGGAAAACGATGCGCAGGGGCAGCTGCGCAGCTTCCTGTTCGTGCCGTATTACGGCGCCTGCATCCATGTGCCACCGCCACCGCCGAACCAGATCGTCTACGTGCAGTTGGACAAGGCCATCGCCATGCCTGACATGTACTCGGCCCTGTACCTCAGCGGCACGCTGGTGGCCGAGCATTTCGACGATGCGTTGGCCGGCTCGGCCTATCGCATGCAAAGCGCGAGCCTGAAGCCTTATGAGAACTGATCATCGCCCGTGGTTGGCGGGTCTGGCCGCTCTGGTGCTGGCCGCATGTCATGGCACACCAGCCGCAACGGATGTGCAGCCTGCAGCGGCAGTGCCGGTGCCCGCAGCCACGCCAGTGGCCGCTGCCGGAGCCGGCGGCGCCGAAGCGACGGTGTTGAGTGACTGGGAACTGCTGATGCCCGAGGACGGCCGGGCATTGCGGCCACCACCGGTCATTGGCGGGCCACGGCCATGGGCACCGGCGGTGCAGAGCGGGTTGATGGACGACAACGGCTCGGGCACGCCGCCGGGCGTGGTCATCGACCACAGCGGCAACAAGCGCGCCGAACAGTTTGGTTCATCGGAGGTGGTGGCCGGGCTGGCCGGGCGCGCGCTGGCACTGGATGGCTACGTGGTGCCGCTGCAGGGTGATGACCAGGGGCGGGTGAGCGAACTGTTGTTCGTTCCGTACTACGGCGCCTGCATCCATGTGCCGCCGCCACCGCCCAACCAGATCATCCATGTGATGCTGGCCCAGCCGGTGCCGGTGCCGGAGTTGAGCGATGCATTCCGCCTCACCGGCACCTTGCGTATTGCCCGCTTCCAGGCGGATATCGCCAATGCGGCCTATGAAGTGCTGGGTGCGCATGTCACCCGGATGGCGCAGTGACGCGGCGCAATGCGCCGTGCATGCGCGGGAGCCGGGCGGCGGCGGGTGTGGCCCGCCGCCGGCAGTGTGGCCGGTTGGCCTCAGAACAGCAGCGAGGACATCCTGCGGCGGAAGCGGCCCACCAGGTCTTCATCCTCGATCACACGGAAGGCGTCGATCAGCGCCTTCTTCGGCAGGCCATCGCGGAAGCCGCGGTCGATGCGCAGCATCTCGATGAACTGCTCCAGCGCGGCCTCGTCCTCGCCACCGAGCAGGTGGTGGATGCCGAGCAGGTAGCGCGCTTCCAGGTCGTTGCCATCGGCCTGCAGGCGTGCGGCCAGTGCCGGTGCGGCCGGTGCATCCTTCAGTGCGTTGGCGAAATCCAGGCGCGCGCGGGCGCGGATGGCGCGGTCGTCGGTGGCCAGGTTGGCGGGCAGGGCGTCGATCAGCGTGCTGGCTTCTTCCACGGCGCCGGTCTTGAGCAGGGCAAGGGCCAGGTCGAGTTTCAGCTCGTCCCTGTCCGGCTCGGCGGCGATGGCCTCGCGCAGCGCGGCCACTTCGGCCTGCGGGTCCAGCGGCAGCGCCTCGGGCTCCGGCTCGCCGCCCGCTTCAGCCGGCATCACGCCGTGCTGGGTCAGGAACTCGCGCAGCTGGCCCTCCGGCATCGCGCCGGGGAAGCCATCCACGATCTGCCCGCCCTTGATCAGGAACACCGTTGGCACCGAACGGATCTGGAAGGCGGCGGCAACCTGCTGCTCCTTGTCCACATCCACCTTGGCCAGCTCGAAACCACCGTTGTACTCGCCGGCCAGCTTTTCCAGGATCGGCCCCAGGCTCTTGCACGGCCCGCACCAGGTGGCCCAGAAATCGACCAGCACCGGCGTCTGCATCGATTTCTGCAGAACTTCGGCCTCGAAGGTTTCGGTGGTGGCGTCGAATACGTGGAGAAGATCGCTCATGGCAGGCTTCGTTGCTGACGGGAGTTCCCTACATGGTGATGCTGCCACGGTTTCTCAACCACCCGGCCGCTGTGGCGGCCGGGGGCTGCGATGAGGGGGCCGCTTCCCCGTTGGCAGGCAGGAGGGCGCATGCGCCGTAAGCAGGCGTGGGCGGCGGTGGTGGCGTTGCTGCTGGTGGCTGCCGGGGTGGTTGCATGGCGGCAGTGGGGTGCCGGGCCGGTGCGGCAGCCCCCGGCCAGGGTGCGGGCCGTGGTGGTGCAGGCGCCCAAGCCGGCGGTGGATGTGAGCCCGCAGCCCGGTGCCGGGCTGAGCGCGGCTGAACTTGCCGGCATCCATGCCGCCATGGCCGAACAGCCCGGCTTTGCCAGTGACCTTGTATTCCTGGTGGTGGCGAGCGCGCGTGACCGCTGCCAGCCAGCGCATGCCGGCGAGCTGGCACGCATGGCCAACCGCGCGCAGTTGCCTGTGCTGCACGGAGTGAGCCGGGTCACCGAGGCACAGCCTGCGTTGGACCAGCCCATCTATCGCTATGTGCAGGCCGCAGCCGATGCGGTGGTCTGCGGCCGCAGCCTGCGCCTGGCCGAGCAGCCGGTGGTGGAACTGGAAGGCTATGCGCGTAACTTCCCCGACAGCTATTTCGCGCCCGGCAGGCAGGGCGAGGCGCCGCGTGAATACGCCGGCCGCTCGCTGGCCGAGCGCGCGGCGCAGCCCTGCCAGACCATTGCGTATGTGGTGCTGCCGCTGTCCGCACCGGATTGGCGCTGCGATGCCAGCCGCGCCAGTGCCCGGCAACGCATTGAACAGCTTTGCGAAACCGCCCGCGCGGCCGATGCGCGGCTTGCGGTGAGTGGCGAGCTGAGTGCGGCCTTCGGCGAACGCTTGACCGCGCCGGTGCAGGACATCCTGGCCGGCATGCCGCAGCAATGCCGGTGACACAGCGGCCGCTGCAGCGGCATGCGCATGTGCCCTGGCGATGCGGCAACAGGCCGCAGCCGTCACAATGGCGCCCGGTAGCCGCGCCGTACGGGCAGCGGCCTGGGCAATACAAGGGTGTGTGGCAGTGAATGCGAACAAGCTGATGGATTGGGCCGGGCCGGTTGCGGCGGTGCTATGGCTGGTGGCGGTGTTCGGCTTCGGCGTACGGCTGGAGGGCTACGACCAGCTGCGCCACCCGGTATCGCTGCTGGGTGCGCGTGGCGTGCCGGGCGGCACCGCGTTCAGCCTGCTGGGTTTCGTGATCCCGGGGCTGCTGGCGGCGGTTGCGGCGCTGGGCCTGGTGCTGCGCATGCCTGCCCATGCCTCACGCCCGCTGCGGGTGAGCGCGCAGATGCTGCTGCTGGCTGGCATCGCGTTTGCGGCGATGGGCTTGCTGCCACTGGATGTGGAAGACATCGAGAACCGCGCCAGCCAGTTCCACGCCAGCGCATGGCTGCTGTGGCTGGTGGCATTCAGCGCCGGTGCCGTCGCCCTGCGGCTGGGGGCGATGAAGGACAGCGCATGGCGGCCATTGGCCGGCCTGACGCTGGGCTGTGCCATCTGGTGCCTGTGCAGTGCCTTTCTGTTCGAGATCGCCATGCCGGTGGCCATGGCGCAGCGGCTGGCCTTCCTCGGTTGGCTGGTGTGGCTGCTGGGCGCGGCCCGCGTGGCGCCCGCGCGCGGCTGACCGCGGCCGCTTGCGGGAACCTGGCTTCACATCACATGGCCGCTTCCCGGCAGGTGTGCTGAAACTGCCGTCTTATCAATGACCTGCGGTTTGTGGCCGGGCTGGTATAGGGTGCCGATTGGAGTGCCATGATGCACTGCGGTACCCTTTGCGGCTTTGCCGTTGCCAAGCGTTGCCATGTCCAGCGTCGAACCGACCATCTACGATCCCCAGCAGGTTGAAGCCGCCGCCCAGAAATTCTGGGACGCCACCAAGGCATTCGAGGTCACCGAAACCTCCGACAAGCCCAAGTATTACTGCCTGTCGATGCTGCCGTACCCGTCCGGTGCGCTGCACATGGGCCATGTGCGCAACTACACCATTGGCGATGTCATCAGCCGCTACAAGCGCATGACCGGCCACAACGTGCTGCAGCCCATGGGCTGGGACGCCTTCGGCCTGCCGGCCGAGAACGCGGCCATCAAGAACAGGACGGCGCCGGCCAAGTGGACCTACGCCAACATCGAGCACATGCGCACCCAGTTCAAGGCGATGGGGTATGCCATCGACTGGTCGCGTGAGTTCGCCACCTGCACGCCGGACTACTACGTGCACGAGCAGCGCATGTTCACCCGCCTGATGCGCAAGGGCCTGGCCTACCGCCGCAACGCGGTGGTGAACTGGGACCCGGTGGACCAGACCGTGCTGGCCAACGAGCAGGTCATCGATGGCCGTGGCTGGCGCTCCGGCGCGCTGGTGGAAAAGCGCGAGATTCCGCAGTGGTTCCTGCGCATCACCGATTACGCCCAGGAGCTGCTGGACGGCCTGGACGAACTACCGGGCTGGCCGGATTCGGTCAAGACCATGCAGCGCAACTGGATCGGCCGTTCCGAAGGCCTGGAGATCCAGTTCGACGTGCGTGACGTGGACGGC
>DCXY01000014.1 GCA_002329155.1 Stenotrophomonas sp. UBA2124
CGCGAACACCTGCAGAAGCTGCACCGCAGGCATCACCCGCGCGGCTGAGGCGGCGGTACCTTCCCGCCCTGCGGGAGACCTGATCAGCGTCGAGTCTCAGCTCAGAGCCCCTCTCCCGCATGTCTCAGCTCAGAGCCCCTCTCCCGCGTGCGGGAGAGGGGTTGGGGTGAGGGCAACGAAGTCAGATGGAGTGAATGCGCTGCGGGTGGCGTCCAGAAGTGGACTTCAATCCCCCAAACACCAATTGCGCCATCATCCGCCCCTTCGGGGCAGCCTCAATCAGGTCCGGGAAAAGGACCGGGGAAGTACGAGTGCCCGGCTCCGGCACTGGCCCGGGCGGAGCGATGGCGGCCCGGCGCTGGCAGGTATCGGGCAGGTATGAACGCGCCTGCTGCCGTGCCGGTGGACTGGGCAGGCGGTTTTCCACAGCGCATGTGCGGTGCTGCCGGCACAAGCTGTGGATAAGCGGTGGCGGGCCTTGCCGCGCCTAGGTCTCCAGGTGGTGGTGAAGAATTGTCCAGGCGCCGGCGGCGCAGGGGCGCGGTTGGCGTTTGCGGTGGCGGGTGGCCGGCGCGGTGTGGAGGGCGCGCGACGGGGCGCTATGCGAGAATCGCCCGGTTCCTTTCACCGCAGGGTTGCCGATGTACCGAATTGCCATTGCCGCGCTGCTGGGCGCGATCAGCCTCTCTGCCTGCGCGCAGCAGAAGGCGCCGACCGCCGCCGGCACCACCGCTGCCGCCGCACCGGCAGCCGAAGGCCCCGTGGAGCAGCGCGTGCGCGAGGCACTCAAGCAGCTGGACCCGAACTTCAAGCCCGATTACATCGGTGCCGCACCGTTCCCGGGTTTCCGTGAGGTCATCGTCTCCGGCCAGGTGCTGTACGTCACCGACGATGGCCGCTACCTGATGCAGTCACAGCCCTACGACATCGAAAAGCGCGCCATGGCCACCAGCCCCGGCCTGCTGGCGCACCGCCGCGCGCTGCTGGCGACGCTGCCGCATTCGGACCGTATCGTGTTTGCCCCGCCCAATGCCAAGCACACCATCACCGTGTTCACGGATATCGAGTGCGGCTACTGCCGCAAACTGCATCAGGATATTGCCGAGCTGAACCGCAATGGCATCGCGGTGGAATACGTGGCGTTCCCGCGCATGGGCCTGGGCAGCAAGGACCACACCGACATGATCTCGGTCTGGTGCGCCAGCGACCGCAAGGCCGCGCTCACCGCCGCCAAGAGTGGCCAGCCGGTTACGGCCAGGAGCTGCACCAACCCGGTGAACATGCAGTACAACGTGGGCCAGCAGCTGGGCATCAATGGCACCCCGGCCATCTTTGCCGCCGATGGCAGCCAGCTGGGTGGCTACGTGCCGCCGTCGCAGCTGAAGGCCGCGCTGGAGCGCATCGATGGTGCCGGCGGCAGCCGCTGATCAGCGTGCTCCGGGTTTGAAGCAACGCCCCTCCATTGGAGGGGCGTTTTCGTTCGGGGCAGCATGGCCCGGTTCACTGCGGTTAACCGGGCGGTGGCATTGCCTGCAGGGCAGCGGGCGCGTTGAGCGGGCGCGCCGGCTGCCGTGCTGCGCTTACTTCAGGCCGTTGCTGATGCTGTGCACCAGCGTGCCCTGCGCATCATCGCCGCTGAACTCCCAGAAGAAGGCACCACCCAGCCCCTGTGCCTTGACGTAGGCCATCTTCTCCACAAGCAGCTGCGGCGTGTCCACACTCCAGAACGTGTTGCCGTCATACAGCCAGGTGGCCTTGGCGTCGTTGTCGGTAAACACCGGCATGCCCAGGGTCTTGAGCATCTTCCAGTCCTCGATGCCCGCTTCATAGCGGCCAGGCGCCGGCTGGCCGCTCTGGTACAGGCCGTTGTTGAGGTTGCGCACGTTGGTCCAGCCACGCCCGTAGAAACCCACGCCCAGGTTGAGCTTGGCCGCGGGCACGCCGCTGGCCAGGTAGGCCTCGATGGCGTCATTGCTGTTATACAGCTTCACATCACCCCTGGACGGGTCGGCCGCTGCATCGAACAGGGCGCTGTGGTGGTTGGTCTGCGCTGCCCAGGCGCCGTGGAAGTCGTAGGTCATCACGTTGATGAAATCCAGGTGGCGGTGGTAGCTGCCCGGGTCGGTGACGCGGATCTTGTCGATGCCTGCACCCACGGCGGTGGTGAGCAGCAGGCCGGGGCGCACCGCATCGAGCTGGCGGCGGAACTCGGCCAGCAGCGCGGTGAAGTTGTCGCGGTCGGCCGGCGTGCCGCAGCTCAGGCCGCAGGCCACCGGGTACTCCCAGTCCACATCGATGCCGTCGAAAATGCCGGCGGCCACGCCCTGGCCACCGGCGTTGTCGGTGAACGGCAGGTTGCCCCTGATGTAGGCATCGATGCAGGAGGCGACGAAGGCCTGCCGGTTCTCCGGGCGTGCGGCACTTGCAAAACCGCGCGACCAGGTCCAGCCACCCAGCGATATCAGCACCTTCAGCTGCGGGTGCTTGGCCTTGAGCTGCCGGAGCTGGTTCCAGTTGCCGCGCAGTGGCTGGTTCCAGCTGTCACCGCGGCCACTGACACTTTCACCGGCATGGAACGAGCGCGTGTAGTCGGCATAGGCATCGCCGCCGCTGCCGGTGGCGGCGTTGGCAGCCTGGGTGATGCCCACCTCGCAGCGGTTGTTGCGCACGTTGCCGAAGGCGTAGTTGATGTGGGTCAGGCGTGCGGCGGCGCCGCTGCTGTCGATGTCGCGCACCTTGTACTGGCGGTCGTAGATGCCCCACTGGGTGAAGTAGCCGATGACCCGCTTGCCGGCAGCGCCCTGGCTGTTTCCGCCACCAGTGCCAACGCCGCCATTGCCGTTGCCGTGGCCAGTGCCGCCACCGTGGCCATCGCTGCCAGTGCCGCTTCCGTTGCCAGTGCCGCTTCCATTCCCGTTTCCGTTTCCAATGTCATGCTTGGTTTCCGTCAGGGTGGCCACGGCCAGCGCGGCACTGCGTGCGGAGGGATTGCCGGCCTTGTCGCGCGCACGCACGCTGTAGCGGTAGCCGGTGCCGGGCTTCAGCCCGGTGTCGGTATGGGCCGGGGCGGCCAGCGAGGCGATCAGGCTGCCGTCGCGGTACAGGTCATAGCCGGCCACGCCGCTGCCGCCGGGGTTGTCGCTGGCTGCGTCCCAGCGCAGGGCGATGCCGTGGCTGTCGCGGTGGGTGCTGGTCAGGCCGGTGGGCACGCCGGGCGGGGTGGTATCCGCGGCCGGGCTGCTGGCGATGACCGTGATGCCCAGCGTTGCCGGTCTGCTGGTGGCGCCGCGGTTGTCGGTGGCCACGGCGGTAAGCAGGTGCTGGCCGATGGGCGCATTGCGCCACACCACGCGGTAGGGCGTGGCATTGGCGCTGCCCAGCGGGCTGCCACCAAGGAAGAATTCCACCTTGGCGATGCTGCCATCGCGGTCGCTGGCCTCGGCCACAAGTGCGATGTCGGTACCGTGGCGGTAGTCGCGGCCATTGGCTGGCGCAACAAAGGCCACCACCGGGGCCGCATTCGCGCTGCCGCCGCTGGCATTGCCGTTGCCTGTACCGGCGCCTGCGCCAGTGTCGCAGTGGCCCAGTTCATCGTAATGGCGGCGCCCGGCGGGGTGGTCGGGCGGGGCATTCCATATGGCCTGCCGGGTGCGGTAGAGCACGCCGCCCTTCTGCAGGGTGTCACCGGCCTTGTAGATGGTGGTGCCGGCCCATTCACGGGCGCTGCTGCAGTCGGCGGCCACCGCCATGCCGGGCAGGGCCAGGGCACAGGCCATGGCCAGCGGGGCCAGCCAGCGCCGCCGGGGTGTGCCGGGGCGGGGGTGCAGGACGAGGACAGCAACACCGCGGGCGGTGTGGTGGATCATGGTGGAACTCCTTTTCAGAGGAGGCCTGCATCAGGCAAGCCTTCGGCCTGACAGGCAGTTGTTGCCTGTCCTTGCGGCCAATTGGGGGGAATGCCGGTGGCGGGGCGTGTGCTGCGGTGGCTGCCGGGCCGGGCTGATGCCGGCGCCGGGAGGATAACGTTGTCATCCGGGCTGCAGGGCAAGCCACCCACGGCGTGGTATGCAAGACGTGACCGGCGTCATGCGGGGCCAGGCGCAAACCTGAAAAGGCGGCCTGGCGGCCGACTCCGGTACAATGGCGGGCCCGATTCCCACCATGGTCTCCCGGACATGATCGTCCTCGAGGGCGCAGCTGCCCTTTCGCCGTTCCGTCGCGAACGTCTTGAATCCCGCCTGCAGTCCATCGCCGCCGATCTGCGCATCACCGGTGCCTGGCACGTCTACTTCACCCAGGCCGCCGATGCCGCCGCTGTCGATATGGCCACACTGGGCCGCATCCTGCAGGGCCAGCCGCAGGCTGCCGAACGCGAGCAGGGGGCGGTGTCGCGCTATGTGGTGCCGCGCCTGGGCACGCTTTCGCCATGGTCGAGCAAGGCCACCGAGCTGGTGCGTGGCGCCGGCCTGGCCATCCAGCGCGTGGAGCGCGGTACCCGCATCGACCTGAGTGGCTGGCCCACTGATCCGGCACAGCAGGCCGCCGTGGCCAAGCTGCTGCACGACCCGATGACCCAGTCGCTGCTGGCCGACATCGACCAGGCGCAGGCGCTGTTCAGCAGCCCGGCGCGTGGCGAGCTGGAGCGCATCGCGCTGGCCGATCTGGAAGCGGCCAACAAGCGTCTGGGCCTGGCCCTGGCCGACGATGAGATCGACTACCTGCGCCAGCGTTACGGCGAGCTGGGCCGCGATCCGTCGGACGTGGAACTGATGATGTTCGCGCAGGCCAATTCCGAGCACTGCCGGCACAAGATTTTCAACGCCAGCTGGACCATCGACGGGCAGGAGCAGGACCGCTCGCTGTTCAAGATGATCAAGAACACGCACCAGCAGACGCCGCAGCACACCCTCAGCGCCTACAGCGACAACGCGGCGGTGATCGAGGGCGAGCCGGCCGCACGCTACCGCCCGGATCCGGCCACGGGCCGCTACCGCAGCGAAGCGGTGGTGCCCAGTGCGTTCCAGATCAAGGTGGAAACGCACAATCACCCGACCGCCATCGCGCCGTTCCCCGGTGCTTCGACCGGTGCCGGCGGTGAAATCCGCGACGAAGGTGCCACCGGCCGTGGCGGCAAGCCCAAGGCCGGCCTGACCGGTTTCTCGGTGTCGCACCTGCGCATTCCGACCCTGCCGCAGCCGTGGGAAGCACCGCGCGCGCTGAACCCGCGCATGGCACCGGCGCTGGACATCATGCTCGACGGCCCGCTCGGCGGCGCCGCGTTCAACAACGAATTCGGCCGCCCGAACCTGCTGGGCTATTTCCGCAGTTTCGAGCTGCCCGAGGACGGCATCACCCGCGCCTACGACAAGCCGATCATGCTCGCCGGCGGCCTGGGTGCCATCGACCGCGTGCAGGTGGACAAGCTGCAGCTGCAGGCCGGTGACGTGGTGATCGTGCTGGGTGGCCCGGCGATGCTGATCGGCCTGGGTGGCGGTGCGGCGTCGTCGGTGGCCTCGGGCGAGAGTGCCGAGGATCTGGATTTCGCCAGCGTGCAGCGCGACAACCCGGAAATGGAGCGCCGCTGTCAGGAAGTGATCGACCGCTGCGTGGCCATGGGCACCGACAACCCGATCAAGTTCTTCCATGACGTGGGCGCCGGTGGCCTGTCCAACGCCATTCCCGAGCTGCTGCATGACTCGGGCGTGGGTGGCGTGATCGACCTGGGCAAGGTGCCTACCGATGATCCGTCGCTGTCGCCGCTGGAACTGTGGTGCAACGAATCGCAGGAACGCTACGTGCTGGGCATTCCGGCAGCGCGCCTGGACGAGTTTGCCGCCATCTGCGCGCGCGAGCGTTGCCCGTTCGCGGCCGTGGGCATTGCCACCGCCGAAGAGCGGCTGGTGGTGGCCTACGGTGCGACGCCGGGTAATATTCCCGCCGATGCGCCCATCGACCTGCCGATGGATGTGCTGTTCGGCAAGGCGCCGAAGATGCACCGCGACACCGCGCACCCGCCGGCACCGCGCTGGCCGCAGCTGCGCACCAAGGGTATCGACCTGCGTGACGCGGGGCTGCGCGTGCTGGCGCATCCGACCGTGGCGTCCAAGAATTTCCTGGTCACCATCGGTGACCGCAGCGTCGGTGGCCTGACTGCGCGTGAGCAGATGATCGGCCCGTGGCAGCTGCCGATGGCCGACGTGGCCATTACCCTGGCCGGTTTCGATACCTATGCCGGTGAAGCCATGGCGGTGGGCGAACGCACGCCGCTGGCGCTGCTCGATGCGGCTGCGTCGGCACGCATGGCCGTGGGCGAGGCGCTGACCAACCTGTGCGCCGCACCGGTGGAATCGCTGGACACGGTGAAGCTGTCGGCCAACTGGATGGCTGCCTGCGGCCACAACGGCGAGGACGCGCTGCTGTATGACGCGGTGAAGGCCGTGGGCATGCAGCTGTGCCCGGCGCTGGATATCAGCATTCCGGTGGGCAAGGACTCGCTGTCGATGCAGGCGCAGTGGCAGGCCGATGGCAAGGCGGAGAAGTCGGTCTCGCCGGTGTCCCTGGTCATCTCGGCGTTCGCGCCGGTCACCGATGCACGCCAGCAGCTGACACCGCTGCTGGATCGCGAGACCGAAAGCGAGCTGTGGCTGATCGGGCTGGGCGCTGGCAAGCAGCGTCTGGGGGGTTCGATCCTGGCCCAGACGCAGGCCGACCACAGCGCGTTGCCGGCATTCGCTGGCGAAGTGCCGGATCTGGACGACCCGCAGCGTCTGCGCGGGTTCTTCGAGCTGATCCGCGATGCGCGCGAAGCCGGCCTGCTGCTGGCCTATCACGACCGCAGCGACGGCGGTGCCTTCGCCGCGCTGTGCGAGATGGCGTTTGCCTCGCGTCTTGGCCTGGACATCGTGCTTGATGCCTGGGGCGATGATCCGTTCCGCAGCCTGTTCAACGAAGAGCTGGGCGCCGTGGTGCAGATCGCACGCGAGGACCGCGCCGCGTTCGCGGATCTGGTCGAGCGTCATGCGCTCACCGAATGTGCGCAGCGCATCGCCAAGCCGACCACCGCCTCGGTGGTGCGCGTGCAGCTGGGCGGCGAGAGCCTGGCCGAGTGGCGCTGGGAAGAGCTGTTCGATGCCTGGTGGTCGGTCACCCACGCCATGCAGAAGCTGCGCGACAACCCGGAAGCGGCGGACCAGGAGCGTGCCATCGCACGCAACTTCAACGCGCCGGGCCTCAAGCCCAAGCTGGGCTTCGACCCGGCCGAGGATGTCGCCGCGCCGTTCATCGCCAGTGGCAAGCGGCCGAAGGTGGCGATCCTGCGCGAGCAGGGCGTAAATGGCCAGATCGAGATGGCCAACATCTTCGAGCGTGCCGGTTTCGACGCTTACGACGTGCACATGAGCGACCTCATCGAAGGCCGCGTGCAGCTGTCCGATTTCCGTGGCGTGGCCGCGTGCGGCGGTTTCAGCTACGGCGACGTGCTGGGCGCTGGCCGTGGCTGGGCCACCTCCATCCTGGAGCGGCCGGCGCTGCGCGAGGCGTTTGCCACGTTCTTCGCCCGCCCGGACACCTTCGCGCTGGGCGTGTGCAACGGCTGCCAGATGATGAGCCAGCTCAAGAGCATCATCCCCGGTGCCGAGCACTGGCCGGTGTTCCTGCGCAACCGCAGCGAGCAGTTCGAGGCGCGTACCGCATTGCTGGAAGTGCTGGAGTCGCCGTCCATCCTGCTGCGTGGCATGGCCGGCTCGCGCCTTCCGGTAGCGGTGGCGCATGGCGAGGGCCGTGCCGAGTTCGCCAATGCGGTGGACCAGGCCGCTGCCAGTATCGCGCTGCGCTACATCGACGGCGATGGCCGTGTGGCCAGCCAGTACCCACTCAACCCCAACGGTTCGCCCGATGGCATCACCGGCCTGACCACCAGCGATGGCCGCGTCACCATCCTGATGCCGCACCCGGAGCGCACCCCGCGCACCATCAACCTGAGCTGGGCGCCGCAGGGTTGGAGCGAGGATTCGCCGTGGCTGCGGATGTTCCGCAACGCAAGAGTATGGTGCGGCTGAGTTACTCCCGCCAGATAACATCAAGCGGTTTGAAGCACTCAACTACAGAAAGCCCGCAGGCAGCCCCTGCGGGTTTTTTGTTTCTGTGATGTTGGGCAAATCATTGATTGCAGGTGCTCAGCCCGTCAAAGGAATGGCGAGCGACCGCGTTCGGCAAATACGTGACCGTAAGCGCATATGGCTGGAAATCAGCGCGTTTCCATAGCCGCCATATCCGGCAAACGCCAAAGCATTGACGTGATCTGAACGCCAAACAAACATCCGCACCATCCTGTATCGCCCTGCTTCGTACGGAATGGTGATCGCACCCTTCCGCCGCATCCAGGTCGTCATGCAGCCGTGAGGCTTACATGCCCAGCCGTCCTGGGAGTCGGGATCTCGCAACGCCATTGCATGAAGAAAAACGAGCGCTTACGGCGCCCGTGATGGCAGCGCTTTGCTTTCGGAAAACCCAATCATCTTGAGGACCAGTAACGATGAACCAGATTTATCGCAAGGTATGGAACCGCGCACTCGGGCAATTGGTTGTGGCCTCGGAGCTGGCTACCTCCAACTCAGCCGGTGTGGTGATCGACAAGCGTCACAGCGGTGGTCATCGCTTGCAGGCACTCAGCCTGGCGGTCGCACTGGGGTTGGGAGCGGGAGCCATCGCACAGGCCGATGCGCAGTCCGCGGTGAGCGAGCAGGCTGCGCGCTGCGTGCTGCCCGATGGCACCCAGGCATGGTGCGATGCCGCCGGCAATGCGGCTGCACTGGCCGATGACATGGTCACGATCATGGCAGCCGTGCAGGATGACTACATCAAGATCAACGGCGGAGATGATGGAACCGATGATGCGGTCGCCAGCGGCGTTTTCTCCATTGCCATGGGTAGCAATGCCAACACCAATGGTACGGCGGCGATTGCTTTGGGCGCGGCCAGTACAGCCGAAGGAAGTGAAGCCATCGCGATCGGGCCGTTTGCCATTGCACGGGGTATGGAGAGCGTCGCCCTTGGTTCCTTTGCGCAAGCAGTTGACGATCTCAGCATCGCGATAGGCGGATATGCACGGGCAGGTGGCGAGAACGGCACTGCCGTAGGCTCCTTTGCCACAGGTGACGGGGTGGACAGCGCCGCGTTCGGCATGCAGGCCACTGCATCGGGTGCAGGCAGCGTGGCCATCGGCGGGCAGAGCAGTGCCAGTGGCGCGGAAAGTACCGCGCTGGGCTACAAAGCCATCGTCCAGGCAGCCAACAGTGTGGCACTGGGCAGCCATTCGATCGCCGATCGTGCCGACACGGTTTCAGTAGGTGCCGAAGGCGGTGAGCGCCAGATCACCAACGTAGCCGCGGGTACCGAAGACACCGATGCGGTGAACAAGGCGCAGCTGGATGCGGTGGCGGCAGCCGCCGGTGAGAACCGTTACTTCAAGGCCGATGGCGCAGCCGATGGCAGCGACGATGCCGTTGCCAGTGGCAGTGGCGCGCTTGCCGCGGGCGCTGATGCGGAGGCCAGCGGTGCGCTGAGTACTGCGGTGGGCAGCGATGCGATTGCATCCGGTAATGGCGCAACGGTGCTGGGCAATGGCAGCCAGGCCACAGGCGACAGCGCCGTTGCCATCGGCAACGGCGTGATGGTCTCGGGCAGGGATGCGTTTGGTGGTGGCCATGGTGCGCAGGTGGAAGGCAACTACGCCACGGCCATTGGTGCGGTGTCGGTTGCATCGGGGCTGGGTTCCACCGCGGTTGGTCAGGCCGCTGCGGCGGTCGGTGATTCCACCAGTGCCT
>DCXY01000027.1 GCA_002329155.1 Stenotrophomonas sp. UBA2124
GGAACGGCAGGGTCTTGAACGACTGGAAGCCGGCCTTGCCCATTTCCGCGCGCATGTCCTTGATCAGGTCCAGCAGCGCCAGCGGCGATTCGCTCTGCTGCACCAGCAGGCCGTCGTCCTTGAGCGCACGGAAGCAGCTCTCGAAGAACGCCTTGTTGAACAGGCCCTCGGCCGGGCCCACCGGGTCGGTGGAATCCACGATCACCACGTCCACGCTGCCCGGGGCGCAGTTGGCCATGTAGGCAACGCCGTCATCGAACAGCAGCTCGGCGCGTGCGTCGCCGTTGGATTCGCACAGCTCCGGGAAGTGCTTCTCGGCCATGCGGGTGACCTGCTCGTCGATGTCGCACTGGGTGGCGCTCTCCACGCCCGGGTGCTTGAGCACCTCGCGCAGGGTGCCGCAGTCGCCACCGCCGATGATCACCACGCGCTTGGGCGCCGGGTGGGTGAACAGCACAGGGTGGCTGATCATCTCGTGATAGAAGAAATTGTCCTTGGTGGTCAGCATCATCGCGCCGTCGATGACCATCAACTTGCCCCAGTCGGTGCTATCGTAGATCTCGATCTTCTGGAACGGCGACTGCACTTCGTCCAGCTTGCCGGTAATGCGGAAACCAATGGCCGAGCCGGTCGGCTGGAAGTGTTCGATGAACCAGTTTTCGTTGGAGGTCATGATGATTCCTGAATGCAATGGACATTTTTGCTGTTCCCGGTGAGGGAGACAGACGCCCCTAGGGGCAGGTGAGGGCAGGGCAAGAGCCTGCCACAGCAGGGTTTCAGCCGCACCCTCGGCCCGGCACCGCTTCCGGGGAAGGGGCCGCCAGGGCGGGCGCGGATTGTAACGGACCCTTGCCCCGCAGGCGTTAGAATGCGCGTCCTTGTTTATCCACAGCCGAGAGTTGCTACGCCGATGAGCGATTGGTCCCTCGAACAGGCCCGCAAGACCTATTCGATCCCGCACTGGTCCGATGGTTATTTCGACGTCAATGACGCCGGGCATGTCGTGGTGCGCCCTGCGGGCGCCGATGGCGTGGCAGTGTCCTTGCCGCAGATTGTCGATTCGGCGCGTGCCGCCGGCGCCAAGCTGCCGCTGCTGGTGCGTTTCCCGGACATCCTGGGCCAGCGCCTGGGCAAGCTGCAGGCGGCCTTCGCCCAGGCCCAGGCCGATTGGGACTACCCGGGCGGTTACACCGCCGTGTACCCGATCAAGGTGAACCAGCACCGCGGCGTGGCCGGCACCCTGGCCAGCCACCACGGTGAAGGCTTCGGCCTGGAGGCCGGCTCCAAGCCCGAGCTGATGGCCGTGCTGGCGCTGAGCCGCCCCGGCGGCCTGATTGTCTGCAACGGCTACAAGGACCGCGAGTACATCCGCCTGGCCCTGATCGGCCGCAAACTGGGCCTGCAGACCTTCATCGTCATCGAGAAGCCCTCCGAGCTGAAGCTGGTGCTGGAGGAATCCAAGGCGCTGGACGTGAAGCCGGGCATCGGCGTGCGCATGCGCCTGGCCTCGCTGGGCGCCGGCAAGTGGCAGAACAGCGGCGGCGACAAGGCCAAGTTCGGCCTCTCGCCGCGCCAGCTGCTGGACCTGTGGAAGACCCTGCGCGACACCGAGTACGCCGACTGCCTGAACCTGCTGCACTTCCACATGGGCAGCCAGATCAGCAACGTGCGTGACATCGCCAACGGCATGCGCGAGGCCACCCGCTACTTCGTCGAGCTGTCGCGGCTTGGCGCCAAGATCACCCATGTGGACGTGGGCGGCGGCCTGGGCATCGACTACGAAGGCACCCGTTCGCGCAGCTACTGCTCGATCAACTACGGCCTCAACTCCTACGCCAGCAACATCGTGCAGCCGCTGGCCGAAGCCTGCGAGGAACACGCACTGACGCCGCCACGCATCGTCACCGAGTGTGGCCGCGCGATGACCGCGCACCACGCGGTGCTGATCGCCAACGTAGCTGAAGTGGAACAGGCCGCCGAAGGCCGCGTGCCCGAAGCGCACGATGACGAACCGGCCGCCGTCCGCCACCTGCGCGAGATCCACGACGAGCTGGACCAGCGCCCCGCCGTGGAGCTGTTCCAGGAAGCGCAGCACTTCCATGCCGAAGGCCTGAGCGCCTACGCACTGGGCCAGATCGACCTGCCGCAGCGTGCGCGCATCGACGACCTGTTCTACGCCGTGGCCAACGGCGTGCGTGCGCGCCTGAGCTACGACGAAAAGAGCCACCGCCCGGTGCTGGATGAGTTGAACGAACGTCTGGTGGACAAGTACTTCGTCAACTTCAGCGTGTTCGAGTCGATTCCGGACGTATGGGCCATCGACCAGGTGTTCCCGATCGTGCCGATCGAGCGCCTAAACGAGCGCCCCGACCGCCGTGGCATCGTCGCCGACATGACCTGCGACTCCGACGGCATGGTGGAAACCTACGTCGAGAACGAAAGCCTGGACAGCTCGCTGCCGCTGCATTCACTGCAGCATGGCGAGAGCTACCGCATCGGCTTCTTCCTCGTCGGCGCCTATCAGGAGATTCTCGGCGACATCCACAACCTGTTCGGTGACACCGACGCCGTGGAAGTGGTGGCCGACGCCGATGGCTACGCCATCGCCCAGCAGCGCCGTGGCGACACCACCGACGTGATGCTCGATTACGTGGGCTACAAGCTGGACGACCTGCGCGCCGCCTACAAGCAGCGCGTGGCCGACGCCCAGCTCTCCCCCGAGCGCACCGCCGAACTGGACGCCGCCCTGGAAGCCGGCCTCACCGGCTACACCTACCTGTCCGACGAACCGCTGGCGTAAAGCCAGCGGGTTGCGTGGCCCCTCTTCCTTTGTGGGAGAGGGGAAGGGCTGCCGTTGCTGCCAAAGCCTCAGCTGCGATCGACCTGAAACCCCGCAAACGACTGGCTTACCGGCATCAGTTCCAAACGGTTGATGTTCAGATGCGGGGGCAGGGTGGCGACCCAGAAAATCTGGTCGGCGATGTCTTCGGCGGTCATCGGGTTGGCGCCCTTGTAGAGCTGGTCCGATGCTGCCTGGTTGCCGTGCGTGCGCACCAGGGTGAACTCGGTTTCGGCCATGCCCGGCTCGATTGCGGTAACGCGCACGCCAGTGCCGTGCAGGTCCGAGCGCAGGCCCAGCGAGAACTGGCTGACGAAGGCTTTGGTGCCGCCGTAAGCGTTGCCGCCCGGGTACGGGTAGATGGCGGCAGTGGAGCTGATGTTGATGATGGCGCCCTTGCGCGCGACCAGCTTCGGCAGCAGCATGTGGGTGAGCGTGACCAGGGCGGTGATGTTGGTGTCGATCATGGTGCGCCAGTCTTCGAGGCTGGCGTTCTGCGCGGCGGCGGTGCCCTGGGCGAGGCCGGCGTTGTTGACCAGCAGGTCGATGTCGTGGAAGGCGGGCGGCAGCGCGGCGAGGGCCGCTTCCATCGCGTTGGCGTCGCGGATGTCGAACGCAGCGGCGTACACCTTGTCCGCGCCGAACTCGTCCACCAGCGGCTGCAGGCGTTCGGCGCGGCGACCGGTGGCGATCACTTTCCAGCCGGCGGCGGCGAAGCGACGGACGGCGGCGGCACCGAAACCGGAGGTGGCACCGGTGATCAGGGCGGTCTTGGACATGGGGCAGGCTCCGGAAGATTGGACCTGCGATTTTCGCACCGTGAGAGGCGTCGGTGTGTTGACTGGGTGCCGAAGTTGAAGGGTTACCCCTCCCCAGCCCTCCCCTGCGGTGCAAGGGAGGGGGCAAGAGGCAACTTCAAGTGGTCTGACAGATCACGCAAACCCACCCCCTCCCTTGCGCCGCAGGCGGAGGGGAGGGCCGGGGAGGGGTGCGCAAGCGCAGCGAGCGCAGGGGCGTTCCCCTCAACCCACCAGAACAGGCAGCCCCCTTGAGTAAAGGGGGCGCGCCGACAGGCGCAGAGGTTGTGGATGAGCGAGCATGGGGCCCAAAGTCTGCTTCGCAAACTTTGGGGTAGTTACGCCTTCAGCGTAACTACTGCGCCTTGATCGCCATCGCCTGCAGGCCGCTGCCGTTGAGCTTGGCCTTGGCCTCGGCCAGTTCGCTGGCAGTGCCATACGGGCCCATGCGCACACGGAACACGGTATTGCCGTTGATCTGCGCCTGCTCCACGCGCGCAGCCAGGCCCATCATGGCCAGCTTGGCCTTGGTGGCCTCTGCATCGCCGGAAGCGCCGAAAGCGCCTGCCTGCAGGATGTAGCGCACGTTCTCGGCCGGTGCCGCTGCTGCCGCCGGAGCGGCTGCAGCCGGTGCAGGTGTTGTCGCGGCGGGCTTCGGTGCCGGCTGTGCGCTGGCCACCTGGGTCGGTGCCGGAGCGGTGGTCGTCGCCGGGCGGGCCGGTGCGGCTTCGCTGATCGGCGCCGGCTGGCGCGGTGCTTCACTCACCGGTGCCGGCAACGCGGCGGCGGCGGCCGGAACCGGGCGGCCTTCAAGTGCGGCCTGCGCACGCTGCGCCTCGCTGCTCTGCGCGGCACGTGCGGCGGCGGCACGGCGCTGTTCCTCGGCCTTGGCACTGGCCGCCAGCTCGGCGTCGGACATCTGCACTTCGGTGGCTGGCAGCAGGTTGTAGAACTCGTACTGGGTGGCCTGCTTGTCGTCCGGCTTGGGGCCTGCCTGAGCGGCGGGGCGTGGCGATTCCACGCCCCCATCGATGTCGGCGTCGGCCACCGGTGCCGGCTGTGCGTTCGGGTTGGGCTGTGGGCCCACCCGCAGGAAGCCGTCGCCGTCCTTCTTGAACAGATTGGGCGCTGCCAGGAACACCACGGCCGCGATCGCCACGCCGGCAACCAGCCACACCCAGCCGGGTGTGCCGTTGGCGTTGCTGTTGCGCCGTGCCTGGCTCTTGCCGCGTCGTGCTGCCATGTTTACTGCGTCTCCTTGACTTACATCTTTTCCGGGGCGCTGACGCCCAGGATGCCCAGACCATTTGCCAGTACCTGGCGCGCGGCGCCGGCCAGGGCGAGCCTGGCGTTGCGCAAGGCGGCGTCTTCAACCAGCACCGGTGTCCCGTGATACCACGTGTGGAAAGCATGCGCCAATTCACGCAGGTACTGTGCGACCTGGTGCGGTTCCAGCGCGGCGCCGGCGGCTTCCACCACCTCCGGGTAACGCGAGATTTCGTTCATCAGTTCCAGCGACAGCGCATCGTCGAGCAGGGACAGCGCGGCCAGTCCATCGGCCTGCTTGTAATCCAGGCCCTTCTCCTGCGCCTGGCGCAGCAGCGAGCACACGCGCGCATGCGCGTACTGCACGTAGAACACCGGGTTGTCGTTGCTCTGCTGGCGGGCCAGGTCGATATCGAAGGTGAGCTGCGAATCGGGCTTGCGCGCGATCAGGAACCAGCGCACCGCATCGCTGCCCACTTCGTCGATCAGGTCGCGCAGGGTCAGGTAGCTGCCGGCACGCTTGGACAGTTTCACTTCCTCGCCGCCGCGCATCACGGTGACCATCTGGTGCAGCACGTATTCCGGCCAGCCCTGCGGGATGCCCACTTCCAGCGCCTGCAGGCCGGCACGCACGCGCGCCAGCGAGCCGTGGTGGTCGGCACCCAGTTCGGTGATGGCGCGCTCGTAGCCGCGCTGCCACTTGCTCAGGTGGTAGGCCACGTCCGGCAGGAAGTAGGTGAAGGTGCCGTCGGACTTGCGCATCACGCGGTCCTTGTCGTCACCAAAATCGGTGGAGCGCAGCCACAGCGCGCCGCCTTCCTCGTAGGTGTGGCCCGAAGCGATCAGCTGCTGCACGGTCTCGGCCACCTTGCCGTCCTTGTAGAGCGAGCTCTCCAGGAAGTAGATGTCGAAATCCACGCCGAAGGCGGCCAGGTCCAGGTTCTGCTCGTTGCGCAGGTAGGCCACGGCGAAACGGCGGATGGCCTCCAGGTCCTCGGCATCCTTGGCGCCGACCACCTGGCTGCCTTCCAGCTCGACGGTCTGGCCCAGCAGGTAGGCCTTGGCCACGTCGGCGATGTATTCGCCGTTGTAGGCATTCTCCGGCCACTGCGCGTCACCGGGCTTGAAGCCGCGCGCACGCGCCTGCACCGAGTGGGCCAGGTTTTCGATCTGCACGCCGGCGTCGTTGTAATAGAACTCGCGCTTGGCGTTCCAGCCGTTGGCTTCCAGCACGCGGGCGATGCAGTCGCCGATGGCGCCAGCACGGCCATGGCCCACGTGCAGCGGGCCGGTCGGGTTGGCCGACACGTATTCCACGCCCACGCTGCGGCCATTGCCGCCCAGGTTGCGGCCGTAGTCCTCAGCTTCCTTGAGCACGCTCACCACTTCACGCTGGAACGCCACCGGCGCCAGCTTGAAGTTGATGAAGCCCGGGCCGGCGATTTCGACGCGGGTGATGTCGTCGCTGGCCGGCAGGGCTTGCACCAGTGCCTGGGCCAGTGCGCGCGGGTTGCTGCGCGCGGCCTTGGCCAGCAGCATGGCGGCGTTGGTGGCGAAATCACCGTGTTCGCGGGTCTTGGGTCGTTCGACCACGAAATCCGGCGGCAGGGTGTCGGCAGGCAGGGTGCCGTTGGCGCGCAAGGCTTCGATGCCTTGGCCGATGAGGGCGCGGAGTTGGGGTTTCACGTGACTGTCTGCTTGAAGCGCGGAACTGCCCATTTTACCTGACCGGCGCTGCAACCGCCCCCGCCTCCGGGCAGGCACGGGTCAGGATTGTCAAAACCGGGCTGTGGGGGCAGCTGCGGTTCAGACCCAGCCCCGTTGCGCCAGTGACACCGGCGGCCCGTCGCCCACCACGAAATGGTCCAGCAGGCGGATGTCCACCAGCGCCAGTGCGTCCCGCAGGCGCTGGGTGATGGCACGGTCGGCCGCCGACGGTTCAGGGTCGCCGGAGGGGTGGTTATGGCCCACGATCACCGCCGCGGCGTTTTGCGCCAAGGCCTGGCGGACCAGCTCACGCGGATGTACCTCGGCGCAGTCGATGGTGCCGCTGAACAACTCCTCGAAAGCCAGCGCCCGGTGCCGGGTGTCCAGGAACAGCGCGGCAAACACCTCCTGCGGGCGGTGGCGCAGGCGCTGGGCGAAGTAGCGGCCGGCGGCGGCCGGGTCGGTCAGCGCCTCGCCGCGTGCCAGCGCCGTTGCCAGGTGGCGATGGCCCAGCTCCAGCGCGGCGTTCAGCTTGCAGGCCCGCGCAGGCCCCAGCCCGGGCAGGCGTGCCAGCGCCTGGGCGTCGCGGTCGAGCAGGGCGCGCAGCGGGCCGTGCGCCTGCAGCAGTTCGCGCGCGGTCTGCACGGCGTTGCGGCCCGGCAGGCCCGAGCCCAGGAAAATGGCCAGCAGTTCAGCGTCGGAGAGGGCGCCAGCGCCCCGGGCCAGCAGTTTTTCGCGGGGGCGCTCGGCCTGCGGCCAGTCACGTATATGCATGACAACAGGTTTGGTGCTGATGCCTGCGGTGTGCATCGGCCCAGGCAAACCCTTCGGTTAAGCTAATTGTTCTTGTGCAGCTAGGAACTTCGCTCGTGACCAGTGTTTCCCCGGGTAGCTCGGCGCCTTCGCGGCCGCTGGAAGGACAGAAGCTGCTGCTGTGCGTGGGGGGCGGCATTGCCGCCTACAAGGCGCTGGAACTGGTGCGCCGGCTGCGCGATGCCGGGGCCACGGTGCAGGTGGCGATGACCGCCGGCGCACAGCAGTTCGTCACCCCGTTGAGCTTCCAGGCCCTGTCCGGCCACCCGACCCGCACCACCCTGTGGGACAGCGCCGCCGAGCAGGCCATGGGCCATATCGAACTGGCGCGCTGGGCCGACCGTATCGTCATCGCCCCGGCCACCGCCGACCTGCTGGCGCGGCTGGCCCACGGCAATGCCGATGACCTGGTGACCACGCTGTGCCTGGCCACCACCGCGCCGCTGACCGTATGCCCGGCCATGAACCACCGCATGTGGCAGCACCCTGCCACCCAGGCCAACATCGCGCTGCTGCGCGAGCGCGGCGCGCAGGTGATAGGGCCGGAGGATGGCCCGCTGGCCGAGGGCGAGAGCGGCCCGGGCCGGCTGAGCGAGCCCCATGCGATCGTGGCCGCGCTGGCCGGCAACCTGGCGCCAGCCGCTGCCGCCGGTGCGCCCAGCCGCCTGAAGGGCCTGCGCGTGCTGATCAGCGCAGGCCCCACTTATGAAGACCTGGACCCGGTGCGCTACGTGGGCAACCGCTCCAGCGGCAAGATGGGCTACGCCCTGGCCGCCGCCGCCGCCCGCCAGGGCGCGCAGGTGGTGCTGGTCAGCGGCCCGGTACAGCTGGCCACGCCTGCCGGCGTGCAGCGCATTGATGTGCGCTCGGCCGCGCAGATGCGCGATGCGGTGCTGTCCGCGCTGCCGGCGGACATCTACATAGGCGCCGCCGCCGTGGCCGACTACACCCCGCGCCAGGTGGCCCCGCAGAAACTGAAGAAGACCGCCGGCAGCCAGACCCTGACGCTTGAGCTGGTACGCACCGCCGACATCCTGGCCGAAGTGGCCGCGCAAGAGCAGGCGCTGAAGCTGGTGGTCGGCTTTGCCGCCGAAACTCACGACGTGGAGAAGTACGCCCGTGGCAAGCTGGCCGACAAGCACCTGGACCTGATCATCGCCAACCAGGTGGGTATTGCCGGCAATGGTTTTGAGAGTGACCAGAATGCCGCCATTGCCTACTGGAACGGCGGCGAGCGTGAATTCCCGGGCACCGCCAAGACCCAGCTGGCCGCGCAGCTGCTGGACCTGATTGCAGAACGACTGGAGGCATGAGCATGGACAAGGCGTTGCAGCCACTGCAGGTGAAACTGCTGGACCCGCGCTTCGGTGATGCCTGGCCGCTGCCGGCCTATGCCACCGAGGCCAGCGCCGGCATGGACCTGCGCGCGGCCATTGAAACACCGCTGACGCTGGAGCCGGGCGATGCCGCACTGCTGCCCAGCGGCATCTCCATTCATATTGCCGACCCCGGCCTGTGCGCGGTGGTGCTGCCGCGCTCGGGGCTGGGCCACCGCCACGGCATCGTGCTGGGCAACGGCACCGGCCTGATCGACGCGGACTACCAGGGGCCGCTGCTGATCAGCGTGTGGAACCGTGGCCGCGAGGCCTTCACCATCGAGCCGGGCGACCGCATCGCGCAGCTCGTGGTGATGCCGATTGCACGCGTGAGCCTCCAAGTGGTGGATACTTTCGTGGACAGCACACGAGGAACGGGTGGATTCGGCCACACCGGGGTGCGCTGACAGGGGAAAACATAATGAGTCATGGGAACGATGGGCGCCCGCGCATCGCGCTGGGCCGTTCAACACCACTGTTGGCGGTTGTGCTGCTGTTGCTGGCTGGCTGGTTCGGCTGGAGCGCGGTGCAGCAATGGATGCAGTCCGATACCAGCACGACGCTGGAACAGTCCCGTGACCAGGCGGTGGACGGCGTGCAAAAGGCGCTGGCCGCGCAGGTGGCCCAGTTCGGCAAGCAGCTGAAACTGGCGCCGGTAAAGGCCGCGCTGGCCAGCGGTGACGCCAGCGCCAGTGCCCTGGCCATACGCGACAAGTGGAACGGCGTGGAAGACACCACCGTGCTGGTGGCCTCGCTGGATGAGGCCTATGCCGACCCGGCCGCGTTCGGTTATGCCCGCCTGGCGCTGCTGGAGCAGGCACTGGCCGAAGGCAAGCCGGTGGCACGCGTGGTGCGTGACGCCAATGCGCCCCGGCTGGGGCTGGCCGCGCCGGTGACACTGGGTGACAGGCAGGCCGTGGCCTATGTGCGCCAGCCTATGACCCGCCTGACCACGGTGTTCGATGGCATCAACTCGCCATCCAAGGCCTACCTGGGCCTGCGCCAGGGCAGCTTCAACATCCTGTCCAAGGGCGATACCGGCCTGGGCAGCGGCGCCGACGCACTGGCGCGCCCGGTGGGCGACACCGGCCTGCGTGTGGTGGCCGAGCTGCCCGACAGCAGCGACGGCCCGATGGGGCTGGGTGCGGTGGCCTGCGCCATCGTGGCCCTGCTGCTGGGCGTGCTGGCGGTGCTGCTGCTGGTGGGGCGCAAGCGCCTCAAGCTGCCTGCAGCCCTGCGCCGTGGCGGCGAGGTGGCTGAAGAAAATGGCATCACCTTGAGCGAAGCACTGGCGCAGGAACCGCTGCCGGTGCCGGCCTCGGCGGCACGCAGCGCCAGCGACGCACCGGCGCAACCGGAGCCGGGCGCCGAAGCGGTGGTGCCGGGCATCTTCCGCGCCTATGACATCCGTGGCGTGGTCGGCCCCGAACTCAATGCCAGCGTGGCCACCCTGATCGGCCAGGCCATCGGCAGCGAAATGCAGGCCCAGGGCCTGCGCGAGGTGGTGGTGGGCCGCGACGGCCGCCTGTCCGGCCCCGAGCTGAGCGATGCGTTGATCGAAGGCCTGCGCCGCGCTGGCTGCGATGTCACCGACATCGGCCTGGCACCGACGCCGGTGGTGTACTTCGCCAGCTACCACCTGCGCGCAGGCAGCTGCGTGGCGGTGACCGGCAGCCACAATCCGCCGGATTACAACGGCTTCAAGATCGTCATTGGTGGCGAAACGCTGTCCGGTGACGCCATCACCGGCCTGTACCAGCGCATCCAGGAAGGCCGCCTGCAGCGCGCCGATACGCCGGGCACGCTGCAGCAGCGCGAGGTCACCAACGATTACGTGCAGCGCATCGCCGACGACGTGCAGCTGGACCGCCCGCTCAAGGTGGTGGCCGATGCCGGCAACGGCGTGGCCGGTGCCGTGGCGCCGCAGCTGCTGGAGGCCATCGGTGCCGATGTGATTCCGCTGTACTGCGATGTCGATGGCACGTTCCCCAACCACCACCCGGACCCGAGCGATCCGCACAACCTCGAAGACCTGGTGCAGACGGTCAAGCGTTTCGACGCCGACCTGGGCATCGCCTTCGACGGTGACGGCGACCGCCTTGGCGTGGTGACCAGGGAAGGCAAGGTGATCTTCGCCGACCGCCTGCTGATGCTGTTCGCCGCCGATGTGCTGATGCGCAATCCCGGCGCGATGGTGCTGTATGACGTGAAGTGCACCGGCGCGCTGTCGGACTACATTCTGCGCAATGGCGGCAGCCCGATGATGTGGAAGACCGGGCATTCGCTGATGAAGGCCAAGATGCGCGAAACCGACGCGGAGCTGGCCGGCGAGATGAGTGGCCACTTCTTCTTCAAGGAGCGTTGGTACGGTTTCGACGACGGCCTGTACTCGGCCGCGCGCCTGCTGGAGATTCTGGCCCAGCGCGAGGAGGAGCCGTCCGAGGTGCTGGCCGAGCTGCCTGATGCGCTGTCCACGCCGGAGCTGAAGGTGGCCGTGGCCGAAGGCACGCAGCATGCGCTGGTGGCGCTGTTCGCCACCGCCGCGCAGGCGGAGGAGTCGCCGTTTGCCGAAGCGCGCCTGTCCACCATCGACGGCCTGCGTGCCGACTTCAGGGATGGCTGGGGCCTGGTGCGTGCATCCAACACCACACCGGTGCTGGTGCTGCGTTTTGAAGGCAACGATGAAGCGGCGCTGGAGCGGATCAAGGCGGTGTTCCGTGACCAGCTGCGGCAGGTGCTGCCGGCAGGGACCGAGCTGGGTTTCTGAGTGGCGCCAGTGCGTGATTGATCAGACCTGCCCGCGCGCTGCGTGGGCGGGTTTTTGTTTGTTCTGAAGAAAAAGGCACCCCTCCCCGGCCCTCCCCTTTGCTGCGCAAAAGGGAGGGGAAAAGGCGCTGTCCCTATGGCCTGAACGCTCGCATGATCACCCCCTCCCTTTGCCACAGGCAAGGGGAGGGCTGGGGAGGGGTACGCTCCTACGAAGTTCTCAAGCCACCCCAAAGCGCAGGCCTACTCCCGGCTCGGTGAACAGATAGCGCGATTCCAGCGCCGAATCGCCCAGCTTGTGGCGCAGGCGGCCCACCAGGATGCGCAGGTAATGGGTGTCGTGCCGATGCGTCGGCCCCCATATTTCCTGCAGTATCTGCGGCTGGGTCACCACGCGCCCGGCATTGCGCAGCAGCAGCGCCAGCAACGCGTATTCCTTGCGGGTGAGCGCCACCGCTTCGCCATCTACGCGCACGTCGCGGCGGGCCAGGTCGATATGCAGGTGGCCATCCTCGAACACCGGCACCTGGCCCTCGCTGTCGATGCTGCGGCTGCGTAGCAGGGCGCGCACGCGCGCCATCAGCTCCTGCGTGCCAAAGGGCTTGGTCACGTAGTCGTTGGCGCCGTTGTCCAACGCACGCACTTTTTCCGCCTCGCTGGCACGCACGCTGAGCATGATCACCGGTACCTGGCTCCACTGGCGCAGTTCGGCCAGCACGTCGTGGCCCTCCATGTCTGGCAGGCCGATATCCAGCACCACCAGGTCCGCGCCTTCGTTAGTCAGGCGCAGCAGGCCTTCGCCACCACTGGCCGCCTGGCTCACCGCATAGCCTTGCGCGCGCAGGGAAATATCCAGGAAGCGGCGTATCTGAACTTCATCGTCGATCACCAGCACTCGGGCCGGTGGTATGGCGGGCGTATCAGCCATGATCGTCACAAAGCTCCGGTTGGGGCTGCAACAGCGGCAGGGTCATCCGCACCATCGTACCGCGCCCGTCGCGCCCTGGCAGGGCTTCCACCGCGCCCCCGTGGGCGCCGATCATGCCCTGGCAGATGGTCAGCCCCAAACCGGTGCCCTGGCGGCCACGGTCGCCACGCTCCACGCTGTAGAACATGTCGAAGATGCGCGCGCGCTCGGCATCGGGAATACCGGGGCCTTCGTCGATCACATCAATGCGCAGCTCGCTCTCACTCTGGCGTGCGCGTACCTCCACCGGCACATCGGCGGGGGAGAACTTGGCCGCGTTTTCCATCACGTTGAAAACGGCCTGTTCGATCAGTGCCGGATGCACCCAGATCGGCGGCATGCCGGCGGGAATGTCCAGCTTCAGCTTCACCTGCGGCTGGTAGCGCTGCAGGCGCCGCGCGGCCGAGCCGATCAGTTCATCCGCGCCTATCCAGTCGCGGCTGAGCTTGAGGCCATCGTGGCCCAGGCGGGTCATGTCCAGCAGGTTCTGGATGTAACGGTCCAGCCGCTCGCCTTCAACCACGATGGTGTCCAGCAGCGCACGGCGGTCGGTTTCATCCATCGCCGCGGCATAGCTGGAAAGGCTGTCGGCGGCGCCGATCATCACCGCCAGCGGCGAGCGCAGGTCGTGCGATACCGAGGACAGCAGCGCCGAGCGCAGGCGTTCGGTTTCGTTGTGCAGGTGGGCGGTTTCCAGCTCGGTCACCAGCTGCGTGCGCAGCGCGGCCTGGGCGATGTCATCGGCCATGGCTTCGGCAAGCTGGCGCTGCTCCGGCGCCAGCCGGGTGTGCTCGCGGCCAAGGCGCATGCCGGCCACGCCGATGGCATGGCCTTCACCATCCAGCAGCGGCAGGAACCACCACTCGGCACCGGCCAGCGTGTCGGTGAAGCGCCCCGCCGGCTGGCCGTGGCGCAGGGCCCAGTCGGCGGCGGCCAGGTCGGTGTCGCCGGGGGCGGCGCTGCCGCTGGTGCTGGTGTCCTGGGCAATGCGCACCCATGCGGCCGCATCCAGCGCCTGCTCTAGCGCAGCGCGCCCGGCGTGCGCCACCTGTGCGTTGTCGGCGGCGCCCGCAAGCTGGCGGCCCAACGCCTGGCGCACATTGGCATGGCGGTTGGCCGCACGCAGCGCCACCACCTGCATGCGCAGGCGCGAGGCCAGACGCCCGGCCACCAGCGCGGCGGCAAGGAACAGGAAGACGGTGATCACGCCCTGTCGCGCGGTGATGGCGAAGGTGAAGCGCGGGGCGATGAAGAAGAAGTTGTAGGCGAGAAAACACAGCGTGGCCGCCAGCACCGCCGCACTCATGCGGGTGCGCGCGGCCACCACCACCACTGCCACGATGAACACCATGGCCAGATCGCTCAGGCCCAGCCAGCGTTCGCTCAGCCACGCCACCACGCAGGCGATCGCAGCGGCCACCACCGCCAGCGCGGCGTCCTGCCCCCAGCTTTCCGGCGACAGCGACAGGCCGACGCGGCGCGCGCGTGCGCGTGCCTGCGGTGTGCTGATGATGGTGATTTCGTAGTGCGCGCCGCGCTGGATCAGCTGCTGCGTGAGGGTCTGGTTGAACAGCCGGGCAATCGGCCGTTCGCGGGTGCGGCCCAGCACGATCGAGGACACCGCGTTGTGCGCGGCGTAGTCCAGCAGCGCATCGGCAATGCCGGGGCCGTGCAGCAGTTCGGCTTCGCCACCGAGCCGCCGCGCCAGCGCGAAGGCGTTGTCGATCTCGCGCCGCGTGGCCTCGTCGTGGCGGCGGTGCTGCACGGTCACCACGGTCCACGGCGCATCGCGGCGCTCGGCAATGCGCCGCGCAACGCGCACCAGGTATTCGCTGTGGTCGCTGCCGTCGATGGCCACCAGCACGCGCCGGCGCAGCGGCAGGTTGCCCTCGCCGCGCGCGGCACGGGTTTCGCGCAGGCTGCTGTCCACGCGGTCGGCGGCCTCCTGCATGGCCAGCTCCCGCAGGGCCGTGAGGTTGGCCGGTGAGAAGAACGCCTGCAGCGCCTGCGAGGCCTGCTCGGGCACGTAGACCTTGCCCTGCTGCAGGCGTTCGATCAGCTCGCGCGGTGGCAGATCCACCAGCACGATGTCGTGCAGGCGGTCGAACACCACGTCGGGCACCGTCTCGCTGACACGCACGCCGGTGATGCGCATCACCACATCGTTGAGGCTTTCCAGGTGCTGGATGTTGATGGTGGTCCAGACATCGATGCCGGCGTCGAGCAGCTCCATCACATCCTGCCAGCGGCGCTCGTGGCGGCTGCCGGGGGCATTGCGGTGGGCCAGCTCATCCACCAGCACCAGCGTGGGGTGGCGGGCCAGCACCGCATCCAGGTCCATTTCCTGCAGCGTGTGGCCGCGGTACTCGACCGGCCGCAGCGCAATGGCCGGCAGGCCATCGAGCAGGGCGGCGGTGTCGTCACGGCCGTGGGTTTCGACCACGGCCGCCACCACGTCCACACCGCGCCGCAGTTGTTCCTGGGCGCGGGTGAGCATGCGGAAGGTCTTGCCGACGCCGGGAGCGGCGCCGAGGAAGACCGTCAGCTTGCCGCCGGCGTCACGCTGCAGTCCTTCGACCAGGGCATCGGCTTGGCGGCTGCGGGTATCGTTCATGCCGCTGATTGTGCGCTGTTGCCAGCGCAGCGTGCATCACGGCGCATGCGCGGCCGCGTCCAGCGAACGGTTCAAGGCGATGACGTTGATGCGCGGTGCGCCCAGCACGCCCAGCTGTCGCGGTTTCAGCTGCGCGTTCACCAGTGCCTGCACCTGTTCCGTGGTCATGCCGCGCGCCTTGGCCACGCGCGGTATCTGCAGCTGCACGGCGGCCGGGGACAGCTCGGGGTCCAGGTTGCTGCCGGACTGGGTGACCAGATCGCTCGGCACCCTTGCCGGATCAACGCCCTCGCGCGCGGCCACCGCAGCGGTGACATCGGCCACGCGCTTGATCAGCTTCGGATTGCTGCGCGCCATGTTGCTGCCAGAACTGGTCATCGGATCGTAGCCGGCACCGGAGGGGCGGGTCTGGAAGTAGCCATCACCCGTGAACGGCTGCGCCACCAGCAACGAGCCACGCACGCTGCCATCGGCATCACGGATAAGGCTTCCGTTGGCCTGTGCGGGGAACAGCGCCCCGGCAATGCCGGTGGCGATCAGTGCATAGACCAGGCCCGCGCCCAGCAGCCCGAACAGTGACAGGCCGATGGCCGGGCGCCACAGCGGGTTGTGCGTGCGCTGGGCGGAAGTATTGGAAGTGTTCATGCGCCTGCTACCAGGTTGATGAGGAGATCGATGGCCTTGATGGCCGCGAACGGGAACAGCACGCCGCCCAGGCCATACACCAGCATGTTCCGGCGCAGCAGCGCGGTGGCGGTGGCCGGGCGGAAGCGCACGCCGCGCAGCGCCAGCGGAATCAGCGCGGGAATCACCAGCGCGTTGAAGATCAGCGCCGCCAGCACCGCGTTGCGCGGGCTGGACAGCTGCATCACGTTCAACGCGGCCATCGACGGGATGGCGGCGGCGAACAGCGCCGGCAGGATGGCGAAGTACTTGGAGACATCGTTGGCGAGCGAGAAGGTGGTCAGCGCACCGCGCGTGATCAACTGCTGTTTGCCTACTTCCACCACCGCCAGCAGCTTGGCCGGGTCCGAATCCAGGTCGACCATGTTGCCGGCTTCCTTCGCGGCCTGCGTGCCCGAGTTCATCGCCAGTCCGATGTCGGCCTGCGCCAGCGCGGGGGCATCATTGGTGCCGTCGCCCACCATCGCCACCAGCCGGCCACCGGCCTGCTCGCTGCGGATGCGCGCCAGTTTGTCCTCGGGCCTGGCCTGGGCGATGTAGTCGTCCACGCCCGCTTCGGCGGCAATGGCGGCGGCGGTCAGCGGATTGTCGCCGGTGATCATCACCGTGCGGATGCCCATGGCACGCAGCTGTGCGAACTTCTCGCGCATGCCGTGCTTGACCACGTCGGACAGCTCCACCACGCCCAGCACATGCCGTCCTTCGCAGACCACCAGCGGCGTGGCGCCACCCCGCGCTACCTGGTCAACACGCGCCTGCAGCTCGTTCGGCACGTTGCCGCCAAGTGCGGTTACATGCGCGGTGATGGCGTCGGCGGCACCCTTGCGGATGCTGCGGCCACCGTCCAGATCCACGCCGGACATGCGCGTCTGCGCGGTGAAAGCGAGGTAGTCGGCCTTCTCCGGCTCGGCGATGGTGCAGCCCTGTTCGCGCGCCAGACGCACGATGGATTTGCCTTCCGGCGTCGGGTCGGCCAGCGAGGACAGCAGGGCGGCGTCACGCAGCTGCGCCACGTCGATGCCGGCCAGCGCATGGAAGGCCGAGGCTTGGCGGTCGCCGTGGGTGATGGTGCCGGTCTTGTCCAGCAGCAGCACGTCCACGTCACCGGCCACTTCCACCGCCTTGCCGGACTTGGCCAGCACATTGGCGGCCAGGGCGCGGTTCATTCCGGCGATGCCGATGGCCGGCAGCAGGCCGCCGATGGTGGTTGGAATCAGACACACCAGCAGGGCGATCAGCAGCAGCGGATCCAGCGTGACGCCGACGAAGCCGGCGATGGCGGGCAGCGTGGCCACCACCACCAGGAAGGTCAACGACATGGCCGCCAGCAGCAGGGTCAGCGCGATCTCGTTCGGCGTCTTCTGCCGGTTGGCACCTTCCACCAGCGCGATCATGCGGTCCAGGAAGCTGTGGCCCGGCTCGGCGGTGACGCGCACGATGATCTGGTCGGACAGCACCTTGGTGCCGCCGATCACGCCGGAACGGTCGGTGCCGGCCTCGCGCAGCACCGGCGCGGATTCACCGGTAACCGCCGCCTCGTTGATGGTGGCCAGACCCTGCACGATCTCGCCATCGGCCGGGACGAACTCGCCGGCAGTCACGATCACATGGTCGCCCGGGTGCAGCTCGGCGGCCGCCACGCGGGTTTCGCCCGCATCGGCATGCGGCGCGGACAGGCGGCGCGCCACCAGATCCTGACGCGCACGCCGCAGCGAGGCTGCCTGGCCACGGCCGCGCGCTTCGGCCACGGCTTCGGCGAAATTGCCGAACAGCACCGTCACCAGCAGGATGGCGGTGACGGTCAGGCCATAGCCCAGCTGCGCGTGGCCGCTGAGGGTCAGCACCAGTGCCAGCAGGGTGCCGGCGGCAACCACGGCCATCACCGGGTTGTGCAGCAGGTGCGCCGGTGACAGCTTGCGCACCGATTCCAGCAGGGCCCTGCGCAGGCCAGCGGTATCAAGCAGGGCAGGGCGCCGTGAAGCGGCGGAGGTAACAACGGAAGCTTTCATGTTCATCAGGCTCCCTGCAGCGTCAGGCTGAGGTGGTCGGCCACCGGGCCAAGCACCAGTGCCGGCATGAACTGCAGCACGGTAAGGACGACGATCACGCAGACCAGGGTCAGGGCGAAGGTCGGGGTTTCGATCTGCAGGCTGCCCGCGGTCTGCGGCGCCTGGCGTTTGCCGGCCAGCTGCGCGGCGATGACCAGCGGAATGATCAGCAGCGGGAACCGGCCCAGGGCCAGTACCAGCGAGCAGCTCACGTTCCACCACACGGTGTTGTCGGACAGACCTTCAAAGCCGGAGCCGTTGTTGGCGTAGGCCGACACGTATTCGTAGAACACTTGGCTGATGCCGTGGAAGCCGGGGTTGGAGGTGCCGGCCAGATCCGGCACGGCCAGCGTCAGCGCGGTCAGGCCGAGCAGGGTGATGGGCTGCAGCAGTACCAGCACCGCCAGCAGCTTCACCTGCGGTGTTTCCAGCTTGCGCCCCAGCAGCTCCGGCGTGCGCCCGGTCATCAGGCCGGCGAGGAACACGGCCAGCATCAGGTACACCAGGAACTGCAGCAGGCCGCAGCCGATGCCGCCCCATATCGCGCCCACCAGCATGTTGACCAGCGACACCATGCCGGTCAGCGGGCTCATGGAGTCCTGCATGCCGTTGACCGAACCATTGGTCACCTGGGTGGTGATGCTGGCCCACAGCGCGGTGCTTTCGGCACCCAGCCTTGCCTCCTTGCCTTCCATCAGCAACGGGCTGGCGGCAGTGGCGCTGTGGCCTTCCAGCCACACGCTGCCCACGCTGGACAGCACCGACATGCCCAGCATGCAGCCGAAGATCAGCACGCCCAGCCTGCGACGCCCGGTGAGCGGGCCCACCATGAAGATCACCGCGATCGGGATCAGCAGAATGCCGATCAGCTCAAACGCATTGGACAGCGGCGTCGGGCTTTCCAGCGGCGTGGCGCTGTTGGTGCCGTACCAGCCACCGCCGTTGGCACCCAACTGCTTGGCCGCGACCATCGCCGCCACCGGGCCCAGCGGAATCTTCTGCGACTGCAGCTCTGCGTTGGCCTCGATGGGCGTGGCCTCCGGGCCGGCAGCGAGCGTGGACGGCACGCCCTGCCAGGTCAGCAGCAGCGTCCACAGCAGGCACAGCGGCAGCAGGAAGCGCAGGCACAGGCGCACCACGTCGGCATAGTAGTTGCCCACGGTGACGCGCGTCGTGGTTTCACCCGCGACCTCGGCAGCAGGTGCCTTGGTGAACAACGCACGCAGCGTCGCCACCGCCAGCGCCAGGCCCATCATCGGCGTGATCACCTGCAGGCCGGTAATGGCCACCATCTGCGACAGGTAGGACAGCTGCGCCTGGCCGCTGTAATGCTGCTGGTTGGTGTTGGTCAGGAACGACACCATCGTGTGCAGCGCGGTATCCCAGCGCATGTTGGGGATGTTGTCCGGGTTCAGCGGCAACCAGCCCTGCGCCATGAACACGGCCTGCGCCAGCACTGCCAGCACCAGGTTGCTGGCCAGGAACGCCACCACATAGCCACGCCAGGACATGGCGTGCTTCGGGTCCACGCCGAGTACGCGGTACAGCGGCGTTTCGACCCAATGGAACAGCACGTCGATACGCATCGGCGTGCCACGCATCAGCCGCGCCAGGTACAGGCCCAGCGGCCAGGCCAGCGCGACGCTGGCCAACAGGATGACAAGGGTTTCAGTCACGGCACGGTCCTCAGAACGACTCGGGGCGCAGGACTGCGTACAACAGGTAGGCGGCGGCGATCAGCACCACCAGTCCGCACAACAGGGCAAGCCAGCCGGGCATGGGAAAACCTCGTTACAGGACGCTCCCGGCCACGCCAGGCACACGTCGGTGAAAGGGCGAGGCAGCCCTGCAGTCAATGCCTGTTGGACGCCCCGTTCTGGGTAGGCATCGTCCTCCCGGGGGGCGTAAACGATCGACGCCCCAGACCCGCCATTGGCGTAAAAGCCCTGTAAAAAAGCAGCCCATCCGCGTAGCACGGCAGCGGGCAAAGGGCGCCGCAACCACCCCTGCACACGTACCGCAAAGCGCCTCTCCCCGTGCCGGAGACCTGATTAGCGTCGAATCTCAGCTGAGAGCCCTTCTCCCCTTGCGGGACCTGGTTAGGGTTGAGTCTCAGCTGAGAGCCCCTCTCCCCTTGCGGGAGAGGGGTTGGGGAGAGGGGCTGCCGGCAAGGCGCCACAACCCCAGCGCCGTGCGCAGCGGCCACCTGCGCCTCTCTACCCCCAAAAAGCAGAAGCGGCCCGAAGGCCGCTTCCCGTTCCCGCGCATCGCCCGAAGGCTCAGCTCTGCGTCGTTGGCGCGGTGGCCGCACCGCCCGCCTCTGCAGGCGCACTGATGCCCTTCAGCTCGCGGTAGCGCGCCAGGGTTTCGGCAATCTCCACGTCCAGCGCCTTGCGCTGCTGCTCGAAGGCCGACTGCAGACGCAGCTGCGCCAGCAGTTCCACATGGCGCTGGCGGATGTCCTGCGACTGTTTGTCCGGCACCTTCTGCCCGGACAGCTCTTTGTTGCCCGCCGAAGCCAGCTGCGCGGCCAGTGCCTCCCGCAGGCTGGTCACGTTGAACGCCGCGGTCTTGATGTTGTTGTCCACGATGGCGGTGCGCTCGTTGAACACGCGGCGCAACGCATCCTCGCTGCCATAGGTGGCCAGCATGGCCTGCTCGGTACGCTTGCGCGTCTCCACCGCCGCCGCATCCACCTGCGCCTGTGCTGCTGCCAATGCTGCGTCGGCACGCTCCTCCGGGGTGAGCGCGCGCTGCACTTCGGCACTGCGGGTACCACTGCGCGCGTTGAACTCCTCGCGCGCGCTGTTCACCGCTTCCGGCGGCAGCGTGTCCGAGCAGATGCGCCGGCCACCCTCATCCCAGCAGTAGAGCTTCTTGCCGGTGTCGGCAGGCTTGTTCTGCGCCAGCGCCGGCATGGCAAGCGCCGCCAGCATCAAAGCGAATGCACCCGTCCTGGACGGATTCGGTCTCATGGCACAGCCCCCTGCTGTCAGCCGGTTGGATTGCTGCCGTAGCGGGCGCGGTAGCCCAGCAACGGTTCCCTGTAGCCCACAAGTTCCGGGTTCCCGGAGGCGAATGCAAGCAGGTCGGCCAGGTTGGCCACGGCAATCACCGGAATGCCGGTTTCCTCGGCCACGGCCTGTGCCGCCGAACGCGGGTCCTGCTCGGAGGCCACTTCCTGCCGGTCCAGCGCCACCACGATGCCGGCCGGGATGCCGTTGGCCTCGCGGATGATGGCCAGCGCCTCGCGGATGGCGGTGCCGGCGGTGATCACGTCATCCACAATCAGGATGCGCCGGCCGGCCATGTCCGCACCGATCAGGCTGCCGCCCTCGCCGTGGTCCTTGGCTTCCTTGCGGTTGAAGGTCAGCGGCAGGTCGCGGCCACGGTGCGAGAACTCGCAGGCAATGGCGGTGGCCAGCGGGATGCCCTTGTAGGCCGGCCCGAACAACTGGTCGAAGGCGACCCCGGCCGATTCGATGGCATCGGCATAGCAGTTGCCCAGCTGGGCCAGCGCCAGGCCCGTGTCGAAACGGCCGGCGTTGAAGAAATAGGGGCTCACGCGGCCGGACTTGAGGGTGAACTGGCCAAAGCGCAGCGCGTCGGCATTCAGCGCCAGCTGCAGAAAGCGGGAACGGTGGTCACTCATGGAATACGTTATCGGTCGTCTTATGAAGACGACTAGGTTAATGCATGGCCCGTGTCATTGCTGGGCCGCGGGCGCCGCCGCAGGGTGCCGGGCGTTGTTCGCCCACCTGCGCTGGCGCCACGCGTGCGTTCAATGGCAGCTGCCGCGCGGAGCCACGAATACGCGGCCACGGCTGCGTGGCAGACAGTTTTCAGCTGGCAAAGCCCAGCCGGGGCAGGGCATGATGGGAGCCCGGGGCCGCCGTGCCCGCGCGCCTGCCCCAGGTGCCGCCGCGGCTCCATGGCTGGCCTGATTGGCCTATATAAAACAAACACATAGGCTGAAAATGCGCATTACCAGCTTCAACGCCAACGGCATCCGTTCGGCCACCACCAAGGGTTTCAACGACTGGTTCCTGGGCCAGCAGGCCGATGTGCTCTGCATCCAGGAGACCAAGGCGCAGGAAGCACAGCTGGCCGACAGTCTGTTCCGCCCCGATGGCCACCACTGCTTCTACCGCGACGCCATCACCAAGAAGGGCTACAGCGGCGTAGGCATCTGGAGCCGCCGCGAGCCGGACGAAGTCCGCACCGCGCTGGGCTGGGCGCCGTTCGACGACGAGGGGCGCTACATCGAGGCCCGTTTCGGCAACCTGAGCGTGGTGTCCTTCTATATTCCGTCCGGTTCGTCGGGCGAACTGCGCCAGGGCTTCAAGTTCGAGGTCATGGAGTGGCTGCGCCCGGTGCTGGAGCAGTGGCTGGCCAGTGGCCGCGACTACGTGCTGTGTGGCGACTGGAACATCGTGCGCAGCGCGCTGGACATCAAGAACTGGAAATCCAACCAGAAAAATTCCGGCTGCCTGCCGGAAGAGCGCGACTGGCTGAACGGCCTGTGCGCCGACCTGCCAGCGGAGGCCAATCCGAAGACCGGGCGCGGCTGGGTGGACGCCTACCGCGCGCTGCACCCGGAAGGCCAGGACTACACCTGGTGGAGCAACCGTGGCGCGGCCCGCGCCAACAACGTGGGGTGGCGCATCGACTATCAGTTCGTCACCCCAAGCCTGCGTGAGCGCCTGCGCGGCTGCTCCATCTACACCGGCCAGCGTTTCTCCGACCACGCACCGTTCACCGTGGACTACGACCTGTGACAGAGGCCCAGCCGCGGGTTTCCTACAAGGGCTGGTCCGGCATCAAGCGCGCTTTCGGTACGCCGTCGGCGCTGACCATGGCGTTGCTGGGATTCGGCAGCGGCCTGCCGTTCCTGCTGATCGCCTCGCAGACGCTGTCCACCCGGCTGCGCGATGTGGGGCTGGACCTGGGCAGCATTGGTCTGATCAGCCTGGCCAGCTTCTTCTACCTGCTCAAGTTCGTCTGGGCGCCGCTGATCGACCGCTATGCATTCCCGCTGGTGTCGTTCCTTGGCCGTCGCCGCTCATGGCTGCTGGTGTCGCAGGTGGGCGTCACCATCGGTTTGTTCGCGCTGGCCTTCGTGCGCCCGGAGCAGGGGGTGACACCGCTGGTGCTGTGGGTGCTGTTCGCCTCATTCGCAGGTGCAACCCAGGACTGCGTGGTGGATGCGTATCGCATCGAGATCGCACCGGAAACCGCACAGGCCGCATTGGCAGCCACCTACACGCTGGGCTATCGCATCGGCCTGATCCTGGCTGGCGCCGGCGCGCTGTACCTGGCGCAGTTCGAGGGCTGGCTCATTGCCTACCTGGCCATGTCCGCACTGATGCTGTTGCCCATCATCACCACCCTGGTGTGCCGTGAGCCGGACCAGCCCGAGTCCCGCGTGCAGCGGAACATCGACGTCGCCGCCGCCTTCTGGCAGCCCATCACCAGCTTCTTCAGCAGCAACGGTGTGGTGCTGGCCCTGGCACTGCTGGCCTTCGTGGGTCTGTTCAAGTTTCCTGATCAGGTGATCGGGGTGATGGCCGGCCCGTTCTACCTGGATTCGGGCTTCACCAAGGCCGATATCGCCACGGTTTCCAAGCTGTTCGGCTTGTGGATGGGCATTCTGGGCGCCTTCGTCGGTGGCGTCGCGGTGGCGGCATTCGGCTTCCGCCGCATGCTGCTGCTGGCCGCGCTGGGCGTGGCATTGTCCAACCTCGCCTTCCTGCTGATGGCGCACAACCCGGGCCAGCTGTGGGCGTTCTATGCCGCGCTCAGCGCCGACAACCTGTTCCAGGGCTTCGCCGGCACGGTGCTGGTGGCGTTCATGTCATCGCTGACCAACCGCAATTTCACCGCCACCCAGTACGCGCTGCTGGTGTCACTGGCCAACCTGCCGGGCAAGTTTGTGGGCGGTATTTCCGGCTACATCGTCGAGGCAACGTCCTACAGCACGTTCTTCATGCTCAGCGCCGCCACGGTGGTGCCGACACTGCTGCTGTTGGGCTGGTTGTGGCCGCGCATCTCCGACCGTGGGCCGGCGGCGCAGGTATAGGAATGCGCCGTGGCTGGATGTCGGTTATTGAAACAACCGGCGCTGTCATTGATGATGCCGCCGGGGATCCACTGCACATAGTCAGGTGGTCTGCATGGCCGACGTAACCCTGCGGGATATCGACCCGCTGCTGCTTGAACGCATCCGCCGCCTGTCGGTGGCTCGCGGCTGGACCCAGGAGCAGACCTGCATGGCGCTGCTGGAACAGGGCCTGTTCGCCAGCGAGCATGAAGTGCGCAGTGGTTTCGAGAACCCGGAAGTGGATGTTCTGTCCGAAGCCATCCAGGCTTTGCACGCGCTGCCAGCCGGCAGCGATCTCTAGGCCGCCGCTGCCGGCAGCCAAACTACGGCTTGCGGTATCAGCCTCAGCACCGTGCCTGTGTCGGCGTCCCTACAGGGCAACCGCTGTCACGCCGGATGGATCGCCCCGAGAATCCTTGGCCCACGCGCGCCGCTGACACTCGGCAGGTTGCCGGGCCGCCCGGCCAGCGTTTCCTGCGCCAGCCACGCGAAACCCATCGCTTCCATGTAGTCCGGGTCCAGCCCGCTTTGGGCGCTGGAGCCGATATGCACGCCCGGCAGGCGTGCCTGCAGGCGAAGCAGCAGCTGCGGGTTGCGCACGCCGCCACCACAGACCAGCACGCGCTGCACATCGGGCAGATGCGCCAGCAGTGCATCAGCCACCGTTGCAGCAGTCAGTTCCAGCAAGGTCGCCTGCACATCCGCCGCCGCCAGCGAGCGCCCATCGAACTGCGCCTCCACCCACGCCAGATGGAACTGCTCTCGCCCCGTGCTTTTTGGCGGCGGCAGGCTAAACCATGACTCGGACAGCAGGCGCGCCAGCAGCTCCTCGTCCACGCGGCCATTGGCGGCGAACGCGCCATCGGCATCGAATGGATGCCCGAGATGACGCTGGCACCAGCCATCCAGCAGCGCATTGGCCGGGCCGGTGTCGAAGCCCCGCAGGCTGCCATCGCGCGCGATCAGGCTCAGGTTGGCGATGCCGCCCAGGTTCAGCACCGCGCGGTCTTCATCGGCATTGCCCAGCATCGCCAGATGGAAGGCCGGCATCAGTGGCGCACCGTGCCCGCCTGCCGCCACATCGCGACGACGGAAATCGGCCACCGTGGTGATGCCGGTCAGTTCGGCAATGCGGTTGGCATCGCCGATCTGCCAGGTGAAGGCCGGCTCAGCCAGCGGGCGATGACGGATGGTCTGCCCATGCGAGCCAATCGCCCGCACCTGCGCGGCGGTGATGCCCGCAGCCTTCAGCAACTGGTTCGCCGCAGCGGCAAAGCAGATGCCTACCTGCGCATCCAGCTGCCCCAGTCCATCCAATGAAGCCGGCTCCGCGCCTTGGCCCAGTGCGATCAGCGCCTCGCGCGTGGCGTCATCCCACGCATGGGTCTGGCCATGCACGAACCGGCAACCCCCCTCCTGCGGAAACTGCACCAGCGCCGCATCGATGCCGTCGGCACTGGTGCCGGACATCAGGCCGAGGAACAGAGGCAGCTGCGGATCAACAGGGTTCATGGCAGGGCTGTAAACAAAACGGGCAGGGAAGCTTCAACGCTCCCTGCCCGTGGGTCAACGCCGGTGGCGCTGCTCAGCCGCGCTTGCCTGCCGCGGGGGCGGGCTTGGCGGCACTGGCCGTCTGCGTGGCCGAAGGCTTGGCGCCATCGTTGGCATCGGCATAGATCAGTTCTTCCATGCCCTGGATGCGTGCCATCGCCGGCGCGGTCTGTGCGCGGAACGCCGCCAGCTCGGTGCCCTTGAGCGGTTCCGGCGGCGGCATCGTCACCGACAACGGATTGCGGTGCTGGCCATTGACGCGGAATTCGTAATGCAGGTGCGGGCCGGTGGACATGCCGGTGGAACCCACGTAGCCGATCACCTGGCCCTGCGTCACGCGCTGCCCGTTGCGGAAGGGGCCCAGCCGCGACATATGCCCGTACAGCGTGGTGTAGCCACGGCCATGGTCCAGGATCACCACATTGCCGTAGCCGCGCTGGGTGCCGGCAAACTGCACGCGCGCATCACCGGCGGCCATGATCGGCGTGCCGGTGCGCGCGGCGTAATCCACGCCCTTGTGCATGCGCATGGTGCCCAACACCGGGTGACGGCGCGCACCGAAATTCGAGCTCAGGCGCGCGAACTGGATCGGCGAGCGGATGAAGCTCTTCTTCAGCGGCCGGCCATTGAGGTCGAAGTACTCGAACTTGCCACCGCGCTCGAAGCGGAAGCCGGTATAGGTCTTGCCACCGGTCTGGAACGTCGCCGCCAGGATCTTGCTGGTATCCACGCGCTCGCCTTCGCGCCAGGTCTCGTCCATCACCACGCTGAAGCGGTCGCCCGGCTGCAGGTCCTTGGAAAAGTCGATGTCGTACTTGAAGATTTCGTCGGTCATCGTCGCGATCGCCGACGGCGACAGCCCCGCGCGGCGCGCCGAGGCATACAGCGAACTGGTGATCTCGCCACTGGCTACCACGGTGCGGGTGCTGGTGGCGCGCTCGGTGATCTTTTCGCGGATCTCATCGCCCACCAGCGACAGCTCCACGCGGTGGTCGGCATCGCGGTTGAAGCGGATGGTGCGCAGCGTGCCGTTCACCGGCAGGTCGAAAGCGATTTCCGCGCCCGGGCGCAGCTTGGTCAGCGTTTCGCGGGTGCCGGGGTGTTCCAGCACGCGGTGCATCACCGTTGCCGGCACGCCCGCGGCCTCGAACAGGTCACCCAGGGTCTGGCCGCGCTGCACGCGCTGGATCTGCCAGCTGTCACCGGGCGTTTCGCCACGGCGGGCCACCGAAAGCGGCGGCAGCGGCAGCGCAAGCGTGGAGTGCGAGGAGGGCAGCGAGGAATCGATTGCGTTGGAAAAACCCGGCACGATGGTGGCCGCCAGCGCGCCGATGGTCACGAACAGACTGGCGTGGATCCAATGCCGCCGGGTCCAGCGTTCGTTGAACGCTGCGGGCAGGTGGTGCGCGAGCCTCCGATGCAGGGCGGTATCGTGCAGGACGTTGCGGCGTTCCTGGATGCGCTGCTTGCGCGCATCGCCGTGATCGGATTGTGGCATCGCTCGGTTCTCTGACTGGCCCGGAGCGCGGGCCCAAACTGCGGGTAACATAGTCACCTGACAATTCCACGTCAAACCATTGAGCCACATGGCTTTTCGATACCCTGACGTGGTTAACTTGCATTTAACACCATTCATGTTTTTAACGGCGATGCCGGGAGTTTTGCGTGTCCTCGATTGATGAAGCCCTTGCCCTGATCGGCCGCGGTGCCGACGAAATCCTCAAGCAGGATGAACTGCGCCAGCGACTGGAGAGTGGTCGCCCGCTGCGTGTGAAGGCTGGCTTCGACCCCACCGCACCTGATCTGCACCTGGGCCATACCGTGCTGCTGAACAAGTTGCGCCAGTTCCAGGACCTCGGCCATACGGTCATTTTCCTGATTGGCGATTTCACCGGCATGATCGGTGACCCCTCCGGCAAGAGCCTGACCCGCAAGCCGCTCAGCCGCGAGGACGTGCTCGCCAACGCCCGCACCTATGAAGAGCAGGTGTTCAAGGTGCTGGACCGCGAAAAGACCGAAGTGCGCTTCAATTCAGAGTGGTTCGGCAAGATGGCCGCCGCCGACATGATCCGCCTGGCCGGCCAGCACACCGTCGCCCGCATGCTCGAACGCGACGACTTCGCCAAGCGTTACGCCGCGCAGCAGTCCATCGCCATCCATGAGTTCCTCTACCCGCTGGTGCAGGGCTACGACTCGGTGGCGCTGGAGGCCGACATCGAGCTGGGCGGCACCGATCAGAAGTTCAACCTGCTGATGGGCCGCGGCCTGCAGGAGCATTACGGGCAGCAGCCGCAGATCGTGCTGACCATGCCGCTGCTGGAAGGCCTGGATGGCGTCAACAAGATGTCCAAGTCGCTGGGCAACTACATCGGCATCAGCGAACCGGCCATCGACATCGTCACCAAGACCATGAAGGTGGACGACACCCTGATGTGGCGCTGGATCGACCTGCTCAGCTTCGACATCTCCATCGCCGAAGCCAAGCAGCTGCGTGCGGACGTGGAGGCGGGCGCCATCAATCCGCGCGAGATCAAGCTGCGCCTGGCACGCGAGCTGGCCACCCGTTTCCATGATGCCGCCGCCGCCGAACAGGCCATCGCCGGCTGGAACGCCGCCGTCACCGGCCAGGGCGACATCACCCAACTGCCGCTGCAGGAAGTCGCCGTGCCGGCCGAAGGCCTGCGCATCGGCGCCCTGCTGACCGCCGCCGGCCTCACCCCCAGCAACTCCGAGGCCTCCCGCAAGCTCAAAGAGCGCGCGGTCAAGGTGGATGGTGAGGTCATTGAGGATGCACAGACCGTCCTGCAGCCCGGCTTTGAAGGCCTGTTGCAGGTGGGCAAGCGCAACTTCGCCCGCGTCCTTCTTGTAGTGGGCTGAGGCCGCAGTCGCGTGCGCTGCAGAGGCTGCACCTGGTTGGCGTCGAATCTCAGCCGAACTGCCAGGGAGCCAGAAAGGCGTAGATCACTCCCTTCTCCCGTTTGCGGGACCTGCAGCCCCCTTTTTGGGGGAAGGTGCCCCGAAGGGGCGGATGAGGGCGCCATTGGTGTTTTGGGGATTGAAGTTCACTTCTCGACGCCACCTGCAGCGCATTCATTCCATCTGACTTCGCTACCCTCTCCCCAACCCCTCTCCCGCACGCAGCGGTGGGGCTCTCAGCTGAGATTCGGCGCTAGTCAGCGTCCTGCTATAGAGACAGCGGCTCCTCATGGAGAGATGGCTCAAGCGTTGCACCAGCATTGCCAGCCAAAAGCATCAAAGGGCACAAAAAAGTGTTGATGCCCCCTTCACAAAGGGGGCAAAAAAGCACATACTTTCCCTCCCCCGACGCAGGGGCCTCCACGGAGGCAACCGCAGCAGGGTGTTGAAGCCAACAGCCTCGAAAAAAGGTGTTGACGGAAACGAAAAGCCCGTCATAATAGGCGGCTCGCTTCGGCAAAAACCTTCGGGTGGCGGCGGAAGCGGCGGAGTCGACGGCCTCGAATTGAGGTGTTGACGAAGCGGAAA
>DCXY01000002.1:0-137966 GCA_002329155.1 Stenotrophomonas sp. UBA2124
ATGTTCGTCACCAGCTACCTGGCGCTGGCCTTCATCTGCTACCAGATCGGCAGCCGCACCCGCCGCACCCAGCAACTGGCGGACAGGCGGGGCGCCGAGGTGGCCAATCTGTTCGAGGTCAACGAACTGATCATCCGGCGCATGCGCACCGGCGTGCTGGTGGTGGATATCGACGGGCGCATCACCCTGGCCAACGAGGCGGCCACCGCCCTGCTGGGCGACATGGAGGGCACCCTCGCCAGTGAGCGCATCACCCTGGCCTCGGCCTCGCCCGAGCTGGCGCGCCGCCTGCAACGCTGGCGCGGCGGCTGGCAGGAAGAAGAACTTCCGCTGCAGCTGGCTCCCGAACAGGCCGAGGTACAGCCACGCTTTGCCCGCCTGCTGGCCGACAGCGACATGACCCTGATCTTCCTGGACGACACCACCGTCGTTTCCAAGCGTGCCGAGTCGCTGACCCTGTCCACCCTGGGCCGGTTCTCGGCCAGCCTCGCCCATGAAATCCGCAACCCGCTGGCGGCCATCAACTACGCCACCCAGCTGCTGGAGGAATCGGACGACCTGGGCGATGCCGACCGCCGCCTGCTGCAGATCATCCATCAGCAGTGCCAGCGCACCAATGGCATCGTCGAAAGCGTGCTGGCCCTGGCCCGGCGCGAGCGCGCCAACCCCGAGAACCTGGACCTGGCCGCCTTCGTGCGCCGCTTCGTCATCGACTACCGGCAGACCCTGTCGCTGGAAAACGACAGCCTGGAGGCGGTGATCCGCGAGGCCTCGGTGCCTGCGCTGATGGACCCGCGCCACCTGCACCAGGTACTGACCGCGCTGGTCCACAACGCACTCAAATACGGGCGTATTGCCGAAGAACCGGCACGGGTGCGCATCCGTGTCGCCTCCGGCGAGCGGCATGCGGTGATCGATGTGATGGACCGTGGCCCGGGCATTCCCGATGCCATCGTCGCGCAGCTGTTCCGCCCGTTCTACACCACCTCCGAGCACGGCACCGGCCTGGGGCTGTATATCGCCCGCGAGCTGTGCCGCGCCAACCAGGCGCAGCTGGACTATGTGTCCGTACCCGCCGGTGGCGCCTGTTTCCGGCTTACCCTGTCCACGCCCAATACCGCGTTCAACCAGCGGCCGGCGCAGAAACGGCCGTAAGATTGACCGGATGTTTGGCGCCCCTGCCCCGCCTCGGCTATCGTTTCATTCATGACTGCCACACATAGCGCCCTGATCGTCGATGACGAACGCGACATCCGCGAGCTGTTGGTCCTGACATTGGGCCGCATGGGTCTGCGCATCAGCACCGCCGCCAATCTTTCCGAGGCGCGCGAGTTGCTGGCCAGCACCCCGTTCGACCTGTGCCTCACCGACATGCGCCTGCCCGACGGCAACGGCATCGAGCTGGTGGCCGAGATCACCCGCGATTACCCGCGCACACCGGTGGCCATGATCACCGCCTTCGGCAGCATGGATCTGGCGGTGGAGGCACTGAAGGCCGGCGCCTTCGATTTCGTCAGCAAGCCGGTGGACATCAATGTGCTGCGCGGGCTGGTACGGCACGCGCTGGAGTTGAACAACGCCGCGCGCCCCAGCACTCCGCCGCCACCGGAAAATGCCACCCGCCTGCTCGGCGGCTCCACCGCCATGGACGAGCTGCGCGCCACCATCGCCAAGGTCGCGCGCAGCCAGGCACCGGTCTACATCCTGGGCGAATCCGGCGTGGGCAAGGAGCTGGTCGCACGCACCATCCACGACCAGGGCGCGCGCGCGGCCGGGCCGTTCATTCCGGTCAACTGCGGCGCCATCCCCGGCGAGCTGATGGAAAGCGAGTTCTTCGGCCACAAGAAGGGCAGCTTCACCGGCGCCCACGCCGACAAGCCCGGTCTGTTCCAGGCGGCCAACGGCGGCACCCTGTTTCTGGATGAAGTGGCCGAGCTGCCGCTGCAGATGCAGGTCAAACTACTGCGTGCCATCCAGGAAAAGTCTGTTCGCCCTGTGGGTGCATCGGCCGAAATACCGGTGGATGTGCGCATCCTCTCGGCTACCCACAAGGATCTGGCCACACTGGTCAACGATGGCCGTTTCCGCCACGACCTGTACTACCGCATCAACGTCATCGAGCTGCGCGTGCCGCCGCTGCGCGAGCGCCGGGGTGATCTGCCGCTGCTGGCCGGCGCCATTCTCGACCGCCTTGCCCGTTCGCAAGGCCTGCCGCCGCCGCTGCTTGCGCCCTCCGCGCTGGATGCGCTGGCAGCCTACTCATTCCCCGGCAACGTGCGCGAGCTGGAGAACATTCTTGAACGCGCCCTGGCCCTGGCCGACGGCGACAGCATCGGTGCCGGCGACCTGCACCTGCCCGTCCAGCGCCCGGCCAACCCACAGCCCGGAGCTGGCGACAGCGATGCCGCTGCCGGCAACGAAGAGGCCGTGCTGGACATCGACCCGGCGGGCGGCGCCCTGCCCTCCTACATCGAACAGATGGAGCGGGCCGCCATCCAGAAGGCACTGGAAGAAAACCGCTGGAACAAGACCAAGACCGCCGCCCAGCTCGGCATCACCTTCCGCGCCCTGCGCTACAAGCTGAAAAAGCTGGGCATGGAGTGATCAGCCCTCATCTTTCGAGCGGCAAACGGATTCCCCCCTCGCCTTTCACATAGCGAAGGGGAAGGCCGGAAGGGGGTAAAACACCACCCCCTAAATCGCGTAGCCCGGGTAAGCAAAGCGCACCCGGGAGCCCTTCGCGAAAATCCCCGGATGCGCTGCGCTTATCCGGGCTACAAAAAGCCGCCACGCCCAAACAAAAACGCGGGGAGTTGCCCGGCGTTCGTCATGCCCCACCCGCAACCACCCTCAGCCCTCGATGACGCGGGAAGAATTCACCCCTCCCCTTTCGCGAAGCGAAGGGGGAGGTTGGGAGGGGGTAAAACACCACCCCTCAACCACGTAGCCCGGGTAAGCAAAGCGCACCCGGGAGCCCTTCGCGGAAAGCCCCGGATGCGCTGCGCTTATCCGGGCTACACAAAGCCCCAAACGCCCAAACAAGAACCATGGCAAAGCCCGGCGTTCTTCATGCACCGCCCGCAACCACCTCCAATCCTTGGTGACGCGACGAAAGATTCACCCCTCCCCTTTCGCGAAGCGAAGGGGAAGGCCGGGAGGGGGGTAAAACACCACCCTCAACCACGTAGCCCGGGTAAGCGCAGCGCACCCGGGACCCTTCGCGGAAAGCTCCGGATGCGCTGCGCTCATCCGGGCTACTCAAAGCCCCAGACACCCAAACGAGAACGCCGGGCGATGCCCGGCATTTTTCATGCCCAACCCGTAGCCACCCTCAATCCTTGGTGACGCCGAGAAGATTCACCCCTCCCCTTTCGCGTAGCGAAGGGGGAGGCGGGAGGGGGTAAAACGCCACCCTCAACCACGTCGCCCGAGTAAGCAAAGCGCACCCGGAGCCCTTTGCGGAAAACCCCGGATGCGCTGCGCTTATCCGGGCTACATAAAGCCCCCACACCCGAACAAGAACGCCGGGCAATGCCCGGTGTTTTTCATGCCCCACCCGCAACCACCCTCAGCCCTCGATGACGCGGGAAGAATTCACCCCTCCCCTTTCGCGTAGCGAAGGGGGAGGTTGGGAGGGGGTAAAACGCCATCCCTCAACCACGTATAGCCCGGGTAAGCAAAGCGCGCCCGGGAGACCTTCGCGGAACCCCCCGGATGCGCTGCGCTTATCCGGGCTACATAAAGCCCCCACACCCGAGCAAGAACGCCGGGCGTTGCCCGGCGTTCCTCATGCACCAAGCGCAACCACCCTCAATCCTTGGTGACGCGATTGATCTCGGCCAGACTGGTCACACCCTGTGCCGCCTTCAACAAGGCCGACTGGCGCAGGTCATTGACGCCGATCTTCTGCGCCGCCTCGGCGATATCCATGGCATTGCCACCTTCCAGCACGATGGCTGCGATCTCGTCGGTCATCGGCATCACCTGGTAAATACCGGTACGCCCCTTGTAGCCCTCGGTGCATTCATCGCAGCCCACGGCCTCGAACAGCTGCACACCTGCGTCAATCTGCTGCTGGGTAAAGCCCTCAGCCAGCAGCGCATTATCCGGCAGCTGCGTGGGCCGCTTGCAGTTGGAACACAGGCGACGTGCCAGACGCTGCGCGATTACCAGCGTCACCGACGAGGTGATGTTGTACGGCGCAATGCCCATGTTCATCAGGCGCGCGATGGTCTGCGGCGCATCGTTGGTATGCAGCGTGGACAGCACCATGTGGCCGGTCTGCGCCGCCTTGATGGCGATTTCCGCGGTTTCCAGGTCGCGGATTTCGCCGACCATGATGATGTCCGGGTCCTGGCGCAGGAACGAGCGCAGCGCGGCTGCAAAGGTCATGCCGCGCTTGTTGTTCTGCTGCACCTGGTTCACGCCCGGCAGGCGGATTTCCACCGGGTCTTCGGCGGTGGAGATGTTGCGCGTGTCATCGTTGAGAATGCCCAGCGCCGTGTACAGCGACACCGTCTTACCCGAGCCGGTCGGGCCGGTCACCAGCACCATGCCGTAGGGCTTGTGAATCGCCTCAAGGAACAGCTTCTGCTGCTCAGGCTCGTAACCGAGCTTGTCGATGCCCAGCTTGGCCGCGCTGGCATCCAGAATACGCAGCACGATCTTCTCGCCGAACAGGGTCGGCAGCGTGCTCACTCGGAAGTCGATCTGCTTGGTCTTGGACAGGTTGAGCTTGATGCGACCGTCCTGCGGCACGCGCTTTTCGGCGATATCCAGCTGCGACATCACCTTCAGGCGCGCGGCGATGCGCTGGTTCAACTTCACCGGCGCGCGCGCCACGGTTTTGAGCAGGCCGTCGATGCGCAGGCGCACGCGGTAATCGTCTTCATACGGCTCGAAGTGGATGTCCGAAGCACCCTTGCGGATCGCATCCACCAGCACCTTGTTGACGAACTTGACCACCGGCGTGTCGTCGCCCTTGGCGTCAACACCGGAGTCACCGCCGCCCCCCATGTCCTCGTCGCCGGCGGCAACGTCAAGGTCGCCAATGCCGTCCTCGTCGCCGCCACCCAGCGCGTCACCGATGGAATCGTTGCTGGCCAGCCACTGGTCCAGCGTCCGGCGGATCTGGTCCTCGTCCACCAGAATCGGCTCCACCACCAGGTTGGTGTGGAACTTGATCTCGTCCAGCGCCTGCGTCGGGTTGCTGGTGCCCACAAACAGCTTGCCGCCACGCTTGAACAGCGGCAGTACCTGATGCTTGCGCAGCAGCTCCTCACTGACCAGCTTGATGGCGTTCTGACTGCTATCGAACAGCGCCACATCCAGCAGCGGCATGCCGAATTCCATGGCATTGGCCGCCGCCATCTGCGCGGCGGTCACCAGCTTCTTGTCGGCCAGCCACTGCGCCATCGGCACCTTGGCATCCCCGGCCTGCGCCATGGCGGTACGCGCCACGGCCTCTTCCAGTGCCCCGTCCTGTACCAGACGACGGGCGATACCGGTGATTCCGACCAGATTGGCGGTGACTGCTGCGTTCATGAGGCCCCCTGGACCAACTATAGCCAAGCGATTGTACGCATGTGACCAGCTACCGCCAGCACCCGGCTAGACAGCCACGCCTCGTCTTAATGTACGAACTTCACCCCAGCCCTCCCAACCCGGCTACCATGGCGGCGGGGAGAACTACCGGTATCAAGAACGTGGCTGAACTGAGCATCATCCTGCCCGCCAAGAACGAGGCAGAGGGGCTGAAGCGCACCTTGCCTGAACTTCGGGCGGCATATCCAATTGCCGAGATAATCGTGGTGGACGATGGCTCTACCGACGAGACGGCGCAGATTGCCCACAGCTTGGGCGCCCGGGTTCTCAGCAGCCCCTATTCCATGGGCAATGGCGCGGCCATCAAGCGCGGTGCACGCGCAGCCAACGGTAGCCTGCTGGTATTCATGGATGCCGATGGCCAGCACAGCGCCAGCCATATCGCCCGACTGCTCGCAAAGCTGGACGAGGGCTACGACATGGTGGTGGGCGCCCGCGACAGTGATGGTCAGGCCAACTTCCATCGCGGCCTGGCCAACGCCTTCTACAACAAACTGGCCAGCCACATGACCGGCCACAGGATCGACGACCTGACCTCAGGCTTCCGCGCGGTGCGCGCCGAACGGTTCAGGGAATTCCTGCACCTGCTGCCGAATGGCTTCAGTTACCCGACCACCAGCACCATGGCCTTTTTCCGCAGCGCCTACCCGGTGGCCTATGTACCCATACCCGTCGCCAAGCGTGTGGGCAACGGGAGCCACATCCGACCGGTGAAGGATGGCATCCGCTTCCTACTGATCATATTCAAGATCGCCACTCTGTATTCACCAATGAAGCTTTTCGCACCGATTTCCATCGCGTTCTTTCTGACGGGATTAGGCTATTACGGATTCACGTACGCAACGATGCACCGACTGACCAATATGAGCACCCTGCTATTCAGCGCAGCTGTCATCATCTTCCTCATCGGACTTATCTCAGAGCAGATCACTAACCTGACATATCGACGCGACACCTGAGCATTCTACTTGCCACACATGGCATCGGCCAAAATGAACACCAGTTACTCCGAACTAACCGGAATCGTCGCGACCGAAATCGGATGGACTCCGCCAGTCCGATACTTACTGCGGCGCGCAAGGATCCTTGACCTTATAAAAAGGGAAACCAAAGGCAGCCTTCTTGAAGTCGGCTGTGGTGCAGGCGCGTTGCTGTGTGATTTCACGCGACTCGGGTTCAGCGCCCAAGGACTGGAAACATCGACAGCTGCGAGAGAAATGGGCAGCGCGCTTGCCGAGCTTTCATCGAGCACACATCAGATTCACGGCGAATCATCGTCAGAATGGAACAACACCTTCGATATTCTCTGTGCTTTTGACGTACTGGAGCACATCGAAGATGACCGTTCAGCCCTTGGCACATGGCTTGAATGGCTCGCGCCTCATGGCAGGCTGATCATTTCAGTGCCAGCTCACCGCTCCCGTTGGGGAGACGGTGATGTATGGGCAGGGCATTGGCGCCGCTACGACAGACAGGACATCACCAACCTGATCACAAGCCAAGGTTTGAGAATCACTCATATCGAGTGTTACGGATTCCCCCTGGCCAACACAACCGAATGGCTGGGAAATCGCATATATAGAGACCTGATTCGCCGCCGCGCTCATCGCGATAAAGCCCAGTCCACGGCGACGAGCGGCACTGATCGCCATGTATATGGAAAAGCCGCGAGGTACATCTCATCATTTCCAGCAAGCACCTGCCTTCGGATGGCCATGGCCGTTCAATATGCGGCCCGCAAAACCGACTGGGGTAGCGGCTACCTGATCGCTGCAGCTCGCAGATGAAATGGCTTATCCGAGTAACCGGCATAGTCATTACGACCGTACTGCTCTGCTTTTTCATATGGTTCGCCGTCAACAACATAGACTCTCAATCCTTCAGCCACGCAATCCAAAGTCGAAAAACGCAAGCAGCTCTGGTTGCATGCATGCTCTGCCACATGCTCGTTTACCCGTTAACCAGCATTGCCTGGCGACAATTGCTACTCCGTCAGGGCCAGAGCTGGCACTCGACCACATTGTTTGGCCTGCTCGGAACTTCACAGCTCGCCAAATACATACCTGGAAATATCGCGCAACATGCCGGGCGTGCAGCATTATCTGTCAAGCACGGAATGCCGCTGCAGGCTTTCGTTACGACAACGATACAAGAGACACTGCTTGCCCTTTCCGCCAGCATCATATTGGGCGCAAGCCTGTTGCTGTCCATTCACAACACAGAAGGACTGACCGTTTACAAGTGGCCACTGACGATACTTTTCGTCGGCAGCATATGCATCATAGGCATATATTGCATGGATCTCCGGCCATCTAGAATCAGGCCGCCAAAGGCGATCCTCTGGAAGTTTCTACAAGCTTACGGCGCTCCGCCGGGGTTCCGCGCCACGTCCAAGGCTCTCACCATATATGTCGGCAACTACCTCCTAATCGGCGCCGGAATCTGGCTTATCTCTCATGCGATGGATGGCGCAACCGGCATCAGCTACCCAGCAGTAACAGCTGCCTTTGCACTGTCATGGGCCTTAGGCTTTCTGGCACCTGGCGCCCCCGCCGGAATTGGAGCACGAGAAGGGATCATGGTTCTCATGCTTCAAGGCCACGCCAACGAAACCGAGCTGGTAACATTAACCCTCCTGGCGCGGGCAGCCAACGTGACAGGGGACTTTTTCATATTCCTTATCGCCGCACTCTTCGCCAGACACGGAAAAAAAGGAGTTGAATCATGAAGGCGCACCTGGAAATAACAGGCGAACGCGTTGTAGAGGAAGATTACCTTCAATCCGTTGGCACCTACACCATATACGCAATGCACGCTGCAAGCTATCGCTTCGCCGAGGCGTATTGCCGAGACAAGAAGGTATTGGACATGGGCTGTGGCTCCGGCTACGGAACACGGCACATCTGTACTGTTGCACAAGAGGCTCATGGTTTTGATGTGGCAGAGGACGCAATCGCATACGCGCGCGAACGATACCAGAGCGCAAACCTGCATTATCACCATGCCCCCTTGGGAAGCCCTCTTCCATTCCCTGATGAAAGCTTTGATGTAATTCTTTCATTTCAAGTCATCGAACACATCAAGAATGACGAGGCTTACCTCCTTGAAGCACGGCGACTGCTCCGCGAAGGCGGAATTTTAATAGTCATAACGCCTGATCGAAAGAATCGATTGCTCCCGGCACAGAAGCCTTGGAACCGTTGGCATGTACGCGAATACTCGCAGAAATCTCTAAACCAACTGGTGTCCCGGCACTTCTCAACAACCCATGAGCTGCGCCTTGGCGCTGCCTGGAATGTGGCGAAGACTGAGATTCGACGCTACAGAAAGACAAAGTGGCTTACTCTACCTGCAACACTTCCTTTCATTCCAGAATTCATGCGTCGCAGCTTTCTCAATACCATTCACACGCTAATGGACACATCTGGAGCAAGAAGCCGCCCCCCTTCAAGAGAGCCAAAACAATACGACTTCGACGAATCTGCATTCGTAATCAGCAAAGATCCTCCAAATTCGATGAATATCGTTATCATCGCTGAACACAAATAGGTCATGAACCGTAGTCATCAGCGAATCTGGATTGCGGGTTGCGCACTGGGAGGGAGCGGCTACCCAAACGCGCGCAATACCACTGAGGTATTGCGAACGATCAATGGAGTAACAGTAACCGACTGTGCACATTGGCTTCCCGAAAACTTCCATTTATGGAAGCTCGCAAGAGGCAAACCCATCGATAAGCTCTCAGCAGCAGCTCGTATCGGACTCCACAGTTTCATTTCCCTCTGCCGCGTGCTCAGCCGATACCGACAGGGAGATATCATATACGTTCCATATCCGAGTTTACCCACCCTTCTGCCGCTATCTTTTCTTCCACCCAAGCTTCGGCCGCGCGTTTTCTGTGACGCTTATATAACGTTTTGGGATAGCACTTTTCAGGATCGACGCATTGCCGATGCGAATGGAAGATTCGCAAAGTATCTGCTCGCAGCGGAGTCGCGCGCCCTCAAAAGTGCAGAAGCCGTACTCGTTGATACCAAAGAGAATGCGACGAATGTGCAGAAACTATTCGCCTTACACCCCAGTCGTACACACGCGATTCCGCTCGCCATAGATACTGGACTTGAAAATGATTGCGGAAGCGAGCATCCCGCTGAAAAAATCGACGCAAATGGTGTAGACATCCTCTTCTTCGGCACTTTTGTTCCATTGCAAGGCATCAGAGTCGTAGCAGACGCCGCTGCGAGGTTGGCAGAAGATCCGAACCTTCGCTTCACGATAATAGGAACTGGCCAACAGGCATCCGAAGTTTCAGAAGTATTTGAAAACTGCCCAAACGTCACATGGATTCGCGACTGGCAATCCGCCGATCAGCTGGCAGGGCATATAAGAAGAGCCGATATATGCCTCGGCGTATTTGGAGGCCCGGGGAAGGCCTCGCGCGTCCTCCCCTTCAAGTTATACATGGCTCTCGCGGCAGGAAAGGCCATTATCACGCAGAGGGAAATGGGCACCCCGTCACGCGTACCTGCAGTGCCTGTTCGGGCTTGCGCAGCGGAGCCAAACGCATTGGCGGAAGCCATACTCGACCTTTCAACGGATAAGTACTCGCGAGACATGCTTGCGAACGCTGCCAGAAATTACTACGTCAATCATCTTTCATCCAAACGCTTAGCTGAGCGCTGGCAGATGCTCCTGGCCGGCGATTCGCAGCCAACACAGGACACTTAAGAAGCGTCCAAACAGGGCGGTCTCAACTTGCAAGCGCAACACGCGATTTGAACGCCTGTATCTCAACATCCATCACTTCTGCTGGCGTTTTCCAGCCCAATGTCTGGCGTGGGCGAGTGTTCATCAGCCACGCCACGTGGTTGAGGTATTCCTGGCTTGCCACTGACAAGTCGGCGCCCTTGGGCAGGAACTGGCGCAACAGCCCGTTGGTGTTCTCATTGCTCCCGCGTTGCCAGGGCGCATGCGGATCGGCGAACCAGATATCCATATCCAGCCTGTCCATCAACTCGGCATAGTACGTCATCTCGGTGCCGCGGTCATAGGTCATGCTGGAGCGCATTGATGCGGGAAACTTCTTCAGTTGACGGCTGAAGCCCTCCAGCGCGGCTTGCGCTGTACAGCCGTCCATCTTGCAGAGGATCACAAAGCGAGTTTTCCGCTCCACCAGCGTGCCCACGCACGACCGATTGAACGCGCCCTTGATCAAATCGCCCTCCCAATGCCCTGGGACCCGGCGTTGCTGCACTTCCTCGGGGCGCAGGGCAATACGCAGCTCTTCTGGCACCCAGGTGCGCTTGGCAGCACTCGTACGACGGCGCCCGCGCGTGGGCTTGCTTTGGCGCAGGGCCTCCACCAGCTCCTTCTTCAACCCACCACGGGGGTGGGCATAGATGCTGGCGTAGATTGTTTCGTGGCTGACGCGCTGGCTGGGATCATCCGGATGCATGAAACGCAGCTTGGCAGCAATCTGCTGGGGCGACCAGCGATACAGCACAAGGTGGTCACGGATGCTCTGGAACAAGGCGCTTCCCTTGGCGATTTTGGGTTTGCGTACGCTGTTGCCACGGCGCAGTCGATACCGTCTGGCTGCAAGCCTGGCAATGTAACCAGGCTCTTCCTGTCGGGCCAACTCACGCGATAACGTGGACGCGCTGCGCCTGAGGCGCCTGGCAATGGAGCGAATGCTGGCGCCGTTGCCAATCTCGATCTGGAGCACGGCGCGCTCCTCGGAACTCAAGTGACTGTACTGCTTTCCCATGCGGGCACCCTACGTCATTGCGGGGTGTTGCACTTGGAAGTTGAGTCTAAGCAGTCTGACAGGCTGCGGGGGATTTGTTCAGAGGTTCCCCTATAAGGGTGATTGACGATTGGGCTACCGCCCATAGCAAGCAGCACCCGGACCAAGCATCGAAGATGATGACCTCAGACGCGACTTGTGCCGCGGCACCAGCCACATCATCCGAGCAAAAACGGGCACATCATTACTACACCATGCTCGGCTTTCGGAATAACCAAAGCACATCAATTCTGCAACGCACATTGCGCGCTACCGGTATTACATTCCACATCCTTCTTTACAGTAGCATTCCCTTTTGTTGAGGAATTAAACGTCACTGTTCGAGGGACAGCGAAATCTGTAACTACCAACCCCAGACTCGTCCCAGAATCGCAAGCATTGGGCGTGTAAGTGGGCGGCAACGTGTAATCAGCCAATTCGATCACAGCAGTTGACATATACGCCCGAGCCTCAGCAAGGCAAGCACTATTCGCGGATCGCTGCGTATAGTTTCGATACTGAGGCAATGAAATAGCCGCCAATATTGCGATGATCGCAACCACGACCAACAATTCTACAAGTGTAAAACCATATTCCCGCCTCTTCATCACCCCCCCTTAGATTTAAAAGACAACCACTTAAATTTAAGCACGAAGCGTGCCAAACCCCCACAAGTCCTCGCCACACCATCCAGCAGGTACGCCTATGGCACCTTTCCAACTTGCGGCCCCATCGATTTTTTACGGACCTCCATCTGAATCGACAGCCTTTTCCCCATCTCACTTCCGTTGAGGCGCCGACTGAGGATCACCAGACCCGGGTTGTCATGAGGCAATAAATCTACCGCACACCGCAGGAATGGCAGCACACGCTCCGCTGACATATGCCGATCCAAAGCATAGTTGCTCGCGAACACACACTCCGACCCCGTTATGGTCCTACGCAAAAGTTCAATTTCAAACAATATGAATACTGAATTCTCATCTAGTGGGATACCCACGCGAATGTTATGCACCATGGCGGGAATTACTCCGCGGCTCTGCGCGGTTACCGGCATGCTTCGCACCGCCTCGTGCAAACGCTGCCAATCCATTGGGCCAACACTTCCTTGGACAGTCTTATAGAGAACAATATTTGAAAGCAATGTCGTTGAATTGACATGCATCGCCCCTTCCTCCAAGACGGAGATTGCCTTGGCAAGATGCGGACTGGCCGCCTGCCATTCAGCCAATCGCGCATGGCTTGCCCCCAAATCCAACCATGCACGCGTAGAATGCGGCGCTAGTGCCACACTGTACTCGGCAAATCTGATCGGATCCCCCCAAGCATATGCACGCGCCAATGTCCCGGCACCCAGAACGATCACTAGCCCCGAAAGAACACCCAGCAACCATGGCCGACGCACTTGCCAGCGGCGCCGGGCCACATCCAGTAGATCTGTAATCGCCAGCAACACGCCTATCATTGGAAAGTGGTTACGGTGCTCGAACGCCAGCTCCAAAGGAATAACATTACTAGTCAAGAAGTGGCCCGCGAAGAACAGAAGGACGCCGAACGAAAACAAAGGGCGACTGCGACGCACCCGCAACGCCACTCCAGCCAAAGCGGACAACAACAACCAAGCCGGTAACGTCGTCCACGGACTCAGCCATCCCCGCGAGACCTCGATATCGTCATAGTTGAATGGCATGGTGGAGGGCAACGGGAACAGCATCTGGGCCAGATACATCACCAAGATTCGCCCTTGTGTCATCATACGCTCCGCGCTGGAGAACACCCTCCCGTCGTGCGTATCCCAATGCCAATAGTGGGGCACTACCGCAAATATATATACAGCGAGCCCAGCACACGCCATCAACAGATATCCCTTGCGCAATGCGGCCACCACTCCCTGATTAAGCGCACGAAACTGCAATACAGTCAGCTCCAATACCAGCATATACAGGGGCAGCAGCACCGCATCTTCCTTACTGGCCAGAGCCAAAAGTGAAAACGCTACGAGCAGGGCATCACTGACGCGACTATTCCGCCCCTCCATTTGGGCCTGGCGCATACCCAAGTAGGCCCACAACGCCAGTGTCACAAACAATGTGCACAGTGTCTGCATGCGCTGCACTACATACAGAACGGACGACACCTGAAGAGGGTGAGCTGCCCACACGAACGACAGAAGCAAGGCTGCCGAATACGCGCGCCGTCGCCCCCACCCCACCATCTGCAACAGCCGCCGAAAGAACACGGCCAATGCAATGACCGTGATCGCATGAATCATCAGATTAGTAGTCTTGAATGTTGCAGCATCCAAGCCTCCACCACGCCAGTGATCCAGCGCAAAACTGACCATCGGCAGGGCCCGCCAACCACTAACACCGTAGGTCAGCGCAGCGTAAATCAAGTCCGTGATATCAAGGCGTTCGATATGCAGCAACCTATTCTGCTGGATATTGGGGACATCATCTAGAATGAAGCCTCCCCCTAGCCCCGGAAGAAAAAGAGCAGTCGCCAGCAAGCCTGCGGTCAAGGCAGTTAATAGAAAAAAGAACAACCGCCAGCGCGCACCCCTTGATTGTCCATATGGAACTTTCACCAACCCCTCTCCACTATGCGGCACACAAATCACCGGAAAAACAAAAAGCACCTTTCGGTGCTTTTTGCTTGAGCTTTTTGTCTTTTATACTGCAGCCAGAATTACGGCTCCAGCGCGCAGGTTCCGGTGCCAGCCTGGCACAGGGTATCCTTGAGCAGAGCAGCGTTACCCTTGGTCTTCGGCGTAAAGGTCAACTGGCTGTCATTCTGATAATTTGCAATGGTCATATTCGCACCAGTTTCGCAAGCAGCACCCGCGAATACCGTGGGGGTACGGCTATCAGCAGCATCAGCCACGGCACCATTGATATACGCCTTGGCTTCGGCCAGACAGGCGCCATTGGACGAGCGCTGGGTGTAGTTGCGGTACTGCGGCAGCGCGATGGCGGCCAGGATGGCAATGATCGCAACGACGATCATCAGTTCGATCAGGGTAAAGCCCTGCTGCTTTTTCATGGTTACATCCCCTAGAGGTTGGTGTTATGAACAGGGTGCCGGCGAGCGCCGTGCACCGCACGGGGTTACAAAGCAGGTTGCGTGCCAACTAGCCCAGCACCCCTGCTCCCCGGCGCAATGATGGCAGCATCGCCAGAGAAGGGAAGCCCCCTCGTGCAAAAATTTGAATGGCCACCACCGAGTGACTCTGCGCGTCACTTTGTGACGCACGCCGCCACCATCCAGGCCACGACACTCTATGATCTCCCGCCCGCTATGATCCTCAGCCGGGTGTCGATCGCTGGCAGTTCGGGAGTGCCTGTAGGCAATCAAACCGCTACCATGCAGAATTAGTGTCTCGGGTGGGGATGCCCGGACGGGGAGAAGAAATGGCCGTTACCCGCAATGCAATGAAGAACCAACCGGCTGAGCGCAACACCAGCCAGCTGCTGCCGTTTGTCTGGGAGGGGACCGACAAACGCGGCGTCAAGATGAAGGGCGAACAGGATGCCAAGAATGCCAACATGCTCAGAGCCGAGCTGCGGCGCCTAGGCATCACGCCAACGGTGGTCAAGCCCAAGCCCAAGCCACTTTTCGGTTCGGCGGGCAAGCCCATCAAGCCCAAGGACATCGCCTTCTTCAGCCGCCAGATGGCGACGATGATGAAGTCCGGCGTACCTATCGTGACCGCCCTCGAGATCATTGGCAGCGGCCACAAGAACCCGCGCATGGCCAAGATGATCGGCCAGATACGCGCAGACCTGGAGGGTGGCTCTTCGCTGCATGAAGCGATCAGCAAACACCCCGTCCAGTTCGACGAGTTGTACCGCAACCTGGTACGCGCCGGTGAAGGTGCCGGCGTACTTGAGACAGTTCTGGAAACGATCGCCAATTATCAGGAGAACCTCGAGTCCCTAAAAGGCAAGATCAAGAAGGCCCTGTTTTACCCCATCATGACCATTGCCGTCGCCCTGCTGGTCAGCTCCATCCTGCTGATCTGGGTGGTGCCTCAGTTCGAGGAAGTGTTCAAGGGCTTCGGTGCTGACCTGCCGTTCTTCACCCAGATGATCGTGGCGGCTTCACGTTTCATGGTCGGTTGGTGGTGGCTGATTCTGCTCGTTGTCATTGGAGCTTTCTTCGGCTTTATGTTCGCGTACAAACGCTCGCTCTCCATGCAGCATGGAATTGACAAGCTTGTCCTCAAAGTTCCAGTCATCGGCCAGATTCTGCACAACAGCGCCATTGCTCGTTTTGCACGGACCACCGCTGTGACTTTCAAGGCGGGCGTTCCCTTGGTCGAAGCACTGGGCATCGTTGCTGGCGCGACGGGCAGCAGCGTCTACGAAGAAGCCGTGCTGCACATGCGCGATGACGTCGCCGTTGGCTACCCCGTGAACATGGCGATGAAGCAGGTCAACCTGTTCCCGCACATGGTCATCCAGATGACTGCCATCGGCGAAGAGGCCGGCGCGCTGGATACCATGCTGTTCAAGGTGGCCGAGTACTTCGAGCAGGAAGTGAACAATTCCGTCGACGCATTGAGCAGCCTGATCGAACCGATGATCATGGTGTTCATTGGCGTGGTGGTCGGCGGCATGGTCATCGGCATGTACCTGCCGATCTTCAAGCTGGCATCGATCGTTGGATAATTAGCGCATGGCATTTCTCGACCAGAACCCGGCCTTGGGTTACCCCCTTGCCGCCGGGCTGGGACTGCTGATCGGCAGCTTCCTCAATGTGGTGATCCTGCGCCTGCCCAGGCGCATGGAGTGGCAGTGGAAGCGTGATGCGCGCGAGATACTGGAGGAGCCAGACATCTATGAGCCGCCGCCGCCAGGCATCGTGGTGGAGCCTTCGCACTGCCCGCACTGCAAGCACCGGTTGAGCTGGTACGAGAACATCCCGCTGTTCAGCTGGTTGATCCAGCGCGGCAAGTGCCGGCATTGCCATGCCCCCATCTCCATCCAGTACCCGCTGGTGGAGCTGGTGACATCGCTGATGGTGCTGGCCAGCGTGTGGCAGTTCGGCTTCGGCTGGCAGGGCTTTGGCGCGATTGTGCTGAGCTGCTTCCTGGTGGCCTTGTCCGGCATCGACCTGCGAACGCAGCTGCTGCCTGACCAACTGACCCTGCCGCTGATGTGGCTGGGCCTTATCGGCAGCATGGACAACCTGTACATGCCCGCCAAGCCAGCCTTGATAGGCGCGGCGGTAGGCTATCTGTCGCTGTGGACGGTGTGGTGGCTGTTCAAGCAGATCACCGGCAAGGAAGGCATGGGCCACGGCGATTTCAAACTGCTGGCCGCGCTGGGTGCGTGGTGCGGGTTGAAGGGCATTCTGCCCATCATCCTGCTGTCTTCGTTGATTGGTGCGGTTGTGGGCTCGATCTGGCTGTACGCCAAGGGCCGTGACCGTGCCACGCCCATTCCGTTCGGCCCGTATCTGGCCATCGCCGGCTGGCTGGTCTTCATGTGGGGCGACCAGATGATCGGCGGCTACATGCGGCTGGCGGGGCTGAACTGAGCCGCTGCAACCGCACAATCGCATGTGCCGGCCTGTACGGTGCATGCGCGGCATGAGCCGGCATTACCTGGAGGTCGAACGCCAATGAGTGATTTCATCGTTGGCCTTACCGGCGGCGTCGCCTCTGGCAAGAGCGAGGTCAGCCGCCGCTTCGAGGCACTGGGCATTGTGGTGGCCGATGCCGATATCGCCGCGCGCGAGGTGGTCGCTCCCGGCAGCCCGGCGCTGGCGCAGCTTGCCGAACGGTTCGGCCCGGGCACTCTGCTGGCCGATGGCAGCTTGGACCGCGCGCGCCTGCGCGAGCGCATCTTTGCCAATGCCGATGACCGGCGTGCACTGGAAGCCATCACCCACCCCGCCATCCGCGCGCGGGTGCGCAGCCTCTGCAAAGCGGCCAGCAGCCCGTATGCCATCGCCGCGATTCCACTGCTGACCGAAGCCGGTGGCAAGCCCACGTATCCGTGGCTGGACCGCATTCTGGTCGTTGATACCTCCGAGGCGGTCCAGCACGCGCGTCTGCAGCGGCGCGACAGCATCGACGCGGAACTGGCGCAGCGCATGATCGAGGCGCAGGCCACACGCAAGCAGCGGTTGGCCATTGCCGACGATGTCATCGTCAATGACGGCCTCCCGGATGACCTGCAGGTATCCATCGAAGCGCTGGACCGGCGCTATCGGGAACTGGCTGCGTGGGGCTGAGGCGCACCACGACGCCGAACCGTAGCCCGGGTAAGCAAAGCGCACCCGGGGGCCGAAGGCCCGCTGTTGAGAAGCTACGAAGTCTCCGAATGATTACCTGCGCCCGATCATTCCCCGGGTGCGCTGCGCTTACCCGGGCTACGCTTGTGCGCTTTCTGATGCGTGTCAGGTCGGCTCGACGCCGAAGCAGAGGGTGGCGACCACGCCCTGCTCCTTGCCCGGGTGGATTTCCACCTGCCAGCCGTAGAGCGTGCACAGGCGGCTGACGATGGACAGGCCGATGCCGCCGCCCTGCGAGTGGCCGGCATGGGTGCCGCGATAGCCGCGCTGGAACAGGCTGGCCGCATCCTTCTCGCTCAGCCCCGGCCCAGTATCGATCACCTGCACCGCGTTGCTGCCCACGCGTACCAGCACCTGCCCTTCCTGGGTGTACTTGACCGCGTTGCCAACCAGGTTGCCCAGCGCCACGGACAACGCCGCCTCCGGCGCATCCACCACCAGCTCGCGCTCGCCTTCGACCAGCAGCTCCAGTGGCTTGCCGCCGAGCTGGGCGCGGTGGGCTTCCAGCAGCTGTTCGGCCACCTTGGCCACGTTGCTGCTGCCATGCCCACGCTCGTTGCGCGACAGCAGTAGCAGCGAGCCGATCAGGTCACTGCACTGCTGCTCGGCACGCTGGATGCGCTGCAGGCGCTGCAGCATCTTTTCATCCAGTCCGGGGCGTGCGAGCAGCAGCTCGGTGGCACCACGGATCACCGCCAGCGGCGTGCGCAGTTCGTGGCTCACGTCGGCATTGAACTCGCGGTCGCGCTGTACCACCTCGGTCAGCCGGGCCGAATAGTCATCCAGTGCTTCGGCCAGCTGGCCCACTTCGTCGTCCGGAAAACGCGGTGCCAGTGGCTCGGGATGCTTGGTCCCGCCCCGGTAGGCGCGCAGGCGTGAAGCCAGGTCGGACACCGGGCGCATCACCCGCGAGGCGGACCACCAGCCCAGTACCCATGACAGCAGGCTGAAGACGATCACCGACAGCATCAACGCGCGGTTGAGCTGGGTTTCGCCACGGATGCTGTCGGTCATGTCGTAGGCAAGGAAGAACCATGCCTCCGGTGTCTTGCGTACCGCCAGCTTGTAGGAGAAACGCTGGCCCCGCTCATCCACACCCGACAGGCTGTGGATGCCATCGCCGAACTCGTACCAGTCCGGCTCCTCCAGCCGCAGCGCCTCGAACTTGTCCGGCTTCACCAGCCGGGCCCGCATCTGCTGCACCGGCAGGTCGGGGTTGCGGCTTGGGTCCACCGCATAGCGACGTGCATATTCGTCGATATTGCGGTTCATCACGTCTTCCACCAGCTGGTTTTCCACGCGCATGCGCGCCCAGTTGGTGGCAAAGGCAAAAAGTGCCGTCAGGCAAAAGCCCAACAGCACAAAGGAAACGATGATGCGGCTGCGCAGACGGCGGCGGTAACGCCCCCGTTTGTGCGCAGGCTCAGGCGTTGCGGTTTCAGGCATCCGGGGCGGCGATCCGGTAGCCGATGCCATGGCGGGTCTGGATCATCGGTGCGTCGAACGGCTTGTCCACCACGGCGCGCAGGCCATGGATGTGCACGCGCAGCGAATCCGAATCCGGCAGCTCCTCGCCCCACACGCGGGTTTCCAGCTCCTGGCGGGTCACCACGGCCGGCGAGGCCTCCATCAGCGCCTGCAGAATCTTCAGCGCGGTCGGGTTGAGCTGCAGCAGCTTGGCCTGGCGCCGCACTTCCAGCGTGTCCAGGTTGTATTCCAGATCGCCCACTTCCAGCACGCGGGTGTGCGCGCCCTTGCCACGGCGCGAGAGCGCGTTGAGCCGCACTTCCACTTCCTGCAGCGCGAACGGTTTGATCAGGTAGTCGTCTGCGCCGGAATCAAAGCCGGCCAGCTTGTTGTCCAGCGAGTCGCGGGCGGTGAGCATCAGAACGGGGGTCTGCTTGCGTGCGTCGTTGCGCAGCTTGCGGCAGACCTCGATGCCGTCCATGCCCGGCAGGTTGAGGTCGAGCACGATGGCGTCGAAGTCGTGCACCACGGCCAGGTGCAGGCCGGTGACGCCGTCGGCGGCGAAGTCCACCGTATGCCCGCGGTCTTCCAGGTAGTCACCCAGGTTCGCGGCGATGTCGCTGTTGTCTTCGATTACAAGAATGCGCACGTGGCGGATACCTTTGTCTTGAATAGTCCGGGGCGGGCGCAAACGCCCGCGAGCAGCTGATTACAGCACAGCAGGCATTAACTTCTCACAATTGCCGTCTGCTGGATGAAAAGGACCCATCGTTGAGCGTGAAGTTCATTGCCACCTGCCAACGTGGGCAAGGCAGGGCACAACCGCTACTTGTACGCCCCTGCCCAGGAGTTTGCAGCAGGCCGCGATGAATCCCCCCGGCACTCGTCCCCACGGGCGCCGGAACCACCAGTAAAAACAAGGCCCTGACGTTCCCGCCAGGGCCTTAAAATTTCCCGATCACCGGACCCACTGAGGAGGGCTGGGCACAGTGGGAGCAGGCTAGAGCCCACCCGATTAAAGAATTGTTAAGTCTGTGCAAACAATTCGCAGCACGGCTCAACGCTTGAGCCGGGTCACGTATTCGATCATCCGCCCGGCCACATCGCCGCCGGAAATAGCCTCTATACCCTCCAGCCCCGGCGTCGAATTGACCTCCAGTACCAGCGGGCCGCGCTTGGAGCGGATCAGGTCCACACCTGCGATGCCCAGCCCCAGCGCCTTGGCCGAGCGCACCGCCACCTGCTGCTCGGCCTTGGAGCACTGCACCGGCTCGGCAAACCCGCCGGCATGCAGGTTGGAGCGGAAATCCCCCTCCTGGGCCTGCCGGCGCATGGTGGCCACCACCTGGTCGCCCACCACCAGGCAGCGCAGGTCGGCGCCCTGCGCCTCGGCAATGAACTCCTGCACCAGGAAGTTGGCATACAGGCCACGCAGCGCCTCCACCGTGCCCTTGGAGGCACTGAGCTTCTCGGTGAGGATCACCCCCCTGCCCTGCGTGCCTTCACTGAGCTTCACCACGTGCGGCGGCGGGCCCAGCATGGACAGCAGGTCGTTGGTGTCGTCGGGGTTGTCACCGAACACCGTCACCGGCATGTCGATGCCCTTGGACGCCAGCAGCTGATGCGCGCGCAGCTTGTCGCGGGCGCGCAGGATGGCGTCGGACGGGTTGGGCGTGCGCGCGCCCATCATCTCGAACTGGCGCAGCACCGCCGTGCCGTAGCGGGTGATGGAGGCACCGATGCGCGGTATCACCGCATCGAAGCCGGACAGCGGCCTGCCCTTGTAATGCATGGAAAACCCGCCGGCGGTAATGCGCATGTAGCAGCGCAGCGGGTCGAGGATGCGTACGGTATGACCACGTGCGCGGCCAGCCTCGACCAGGCGACGGGTCGAATACAGTTTGCTGTTACGGGAAAGAATGGCCAGTTTCATTCAAGGGCCTGCAAGGACGGCGAGACACTCCCCACTGCGCCCCCGCCTGATGCCCAGGCCCGTTGCGGTGCCCGGAAGTGGAGCGGGTGAAGGGAATCGAACCCTCGTCGTAAGCTTGGGAAGCTTCTGCTCTACCATTGAGCTACACCCGCGCGGCGAGGCAAGTCTATGCGGCGGCGTGGGTACAGCGCAACGGGCAGAGCGCCAAAGCCGGCATGCAAAGAGAAAGGCGGCGCCACTTTCATGGCACCGCCTTCCATTTCACGACACGGTTGGATCAGAAGCTGCCGCTGAAGGTGGCGAACAGCGTGGCATCACGCGCCGACTTCTGCATGGTGGTGGTGCTCAGGCCGATGTTGCTGCTCAGGCCCCACAGCTTGGTACGCGCGCCCAGCACCACGGTGGCGTAATCGCGGTCGAACTCCAGCCCCGGCACCTTGAAGCTGCCCACACTGGCCATGGTCTGCAGCCATGCGCTGGCCTGCTGGCCATCCTCGAATTCGTGGTCATAGGTGCCCTGCACGTACGGCTGGAAGCTGCCGCCGTCAAAACGCGCCTGCCAGCCGATGCGGCCCACGGTGGAGTCGGCATCCTGGTCGCCGTAACCCATCGCGGTGGCGCTCGGATTGCTCTCGGTGTAGCCGTCGAGCTTGACCTTCTGCCAGATCACCGCAGCCACCGGGCCGTGGCGGAAGCCGCCTTCCTGACCAAATTCGTAACCGGCATTGAGCGCGGCGGTCAGGTTGCTGCCATCGGGCGAACCCTTGTGCTCACGGGTGGCCGGGCCCAGCTGCACCTTGCGGGTGACGTCATAGCTGAGCCAGCTGTAGCTGACCTGGCCGTTGACCCAGGCGCGGTCGCCATACCAGCCGGCGAACAGGCCCACGGTGGTGTCGTCCTGGCGGAAATCGCCCTGGCTGTTGCCGAAATCGGCATCCATGCGGCCATAGCCCGCGAAGCCGCCCAGCACCATGCCGTCACGCGCCCAATCCACACCGAACAGGCCGGCCGGGGCCATGCCGTCGTACAGATCGGCATGGGCATAACGCTGCATGTCACCGCGCAGGTTGCCCCACCAGCTCATGCCATCGGCCTGCTGGCCGCTCAGGTGTGCGCCTACCTGGTCGGCGCGCGCGCGGCCGGTGGTCTGCGCCGAGTGGCTCAGAATCTGCTGCAGGCGCGGCGCTTCGACCACGGAGATGGCGTACTGGCCCAGGATCTGGTGCGCGGCGGTGGTCGGGTGCACGCCATCGGCGAATAGGTAGGTGTTGGCGGCGTTCGGCGCAACCGTGGTCAGCGGGCTGCACAGCACCGACGAGGCCGAGGTGCAGGCCATGCCGGTGACATTGCTGAAGCCATAGGCGGCCGGGGTGGCGACGATCTCCTGCAGGATGGTGAAGGTGTCCACGGGGATCACCTCCAGCCCGGCTTGTTTCAGGCCGCCGAACAGGGCGTCGTTGTAACTCTTGGCCAGCATCGTGCCCTGCGCCATGCCCTGCGCACCATTGGCGCGGAAGGCCGGTGCCAGCCCGATGTCCGGCAGGTTCGGCACCATGATGTACTGCGCGCCGGCCGCCTTGAGCGCGCCGACAATGCCGATCTGGTCGGTCACTGCAGCACCGATGATGGCGGGCGCCTGCGCCGGCGTCTGCACCGTGAACACGTCATTGGCGCCGCCCCATACCGTATACAGCGCGTTGGCGTCGGCCTTGCCGCCGTTGGCGCCCAGGTAGCGGTTGAGCTGGCTCTTCATCGACGGCGTCGGGCCAAGCGCGCCCAAGGTGTCCACACCTACACGCGCACCGCCGACGGCGTAGTTGTCACCCGTCTGGCCGTTGCCGTTGGGTGCCGCGTTTGTGCCGAAATGGTCGGCCATGTAATCCGACCACACCCAGCCCGGGTTGGTGGTGAAGCGGCCCACCAGCGCGGCGTTGGGGTCCTGCTTCATCAGCACCGGGCGGAAGTAACCGGTATCAGTAAGGCTGTCACCAAAGAACACCGTCTTGGAAAACGGCGACTGGGCCATGGCGGGCGCGGCAGCCAAGGCGATGGCGACGGCCACGGCCGTGCGCAGGGGGTGTGACAAAAGTTTCATGAAAACTCCGGATACTTGGGAAAACGGCGCATACGCTGCCGCACGTTGTTAGTTTTTCATTCCGAAGCACTCGGCTCACGCTGCGTTGCGGCATTGCCCTGCGCCACCGGCTGGGCTTTTATGCTGGTCCCGGCGAAAATGCCCGCATGAACATCCAGCTCAATGGCGAGCCCCGCCAGCTTTCTGCACATATCACTGTCAGCGAACTGCTTGCCCTGGAAGGGCTGGCCGAGCGCCGCGTGGCAGTGGAGGTGAACAGCGACATCATCCCGCGCAGCCAGCACGCCACCCATGCCTTGAACGATGGCGACCAGGTGGAGATCGTCCACGCCCTGGGTGGCGGCTGAGCCGAGCCCGGTGCAGTCCACGGCCCGGGCCGGTGCAGCACGCCCGGGCAGACTGCCCGCAATGCACAGCGGTGGGCACCTGGCCGAACGCCTCACTCCCCGTGCCTGCATGCAAGCAGAAAACCGTGCCGCACCGCAGCCGATGTGCGCGGCAAAGACCGCATGGCCGCAGGTGGCGCATGGTGAACATCGTGCCTTCGCAGCACAGTCCGGGCACCATGGGTGATAATTCAGCCATGAACGCAAATGCTCACACCGATTCGCTGGTCATCGCCGGCAAGACCTATTCCTCCCGGTTGCTGACCGGCACCGGCAAGTTCAAGGATCTGGAAGAAACCCGCCTGGCCACCGAGGCCGCCGGCGCACAGATCGTCACCGTGGCCATCCGCCGCACCAACATCGGCCAGAACCCGGGCGAGCCCAACCTGCTCGACGTGCTCCCGCCCGACCGCTACGCCATCCTGCCCAACACCGCCGGCTGCTACACCGCCGAGGATGCCGTGCGCACCTGCCGGCTGGCGCGCGAGCTGCTGGACGGCCACAACCTGACCAAGCTCGAAGTGCTGGGCGACCAGAAGACCCTGTACCCGGACGTGCTGGCCACCCTCAAGGCCGCCGAACAGCTGGTGAAGGACGGCTTTGAGGTGATGGTCTACACCTCCGACGACCCCATCCTGGCCAAACGCCTGGAGGACATCGGCTGCGCCGCGGTGATGCCGCTGGCCGCGCCGATCGGTTCGGGCCTGGGCATCCAGAACAAGTACAACCTGATCGAGATCATCGAGAACGCCAAGGTGCCGATCATCGTCGATGCCGGCGTCGGCACCGCGTCCGATGCCGCCATCGCCATGGAGCTGGGCTGCGACGGCGTGCTGATGAACACCGCCATCGCCGGTGCGCGCAACCCCGTGCTGATGGCCAGCGCCATGCGCAAGGCCGTGGAGGCCGGGCGCGAAGCGTTCCTCGCCGGGCGCATTCCGCGCAAGCGTTACGCCAGTGCCTCCTCGCCGGTGGACGGACTGATCGGCTGATGACCAATCCATTTGAAAGCGCCGGCTCCAAGGCACCGCCCAAGCCCTTCACCGTTACCGAGGGCCGCCGCGAGGTGCGCAGCTTCGTGCTGCGCCAGGGCCGCTTCACCCCTGCACAGCAGCGCGCGTTCGACGAACGCTGGCCGCGCTTCGGCATCGACTTCACCGGCGCGCCGCGTGACCTGGCTGCCACGTTCGGCCGCACCGCGCCCAAGGTGATGGAAATCGGCTTCGGCAATGGCGCCGCATTGCGCCATGCCGCGCAGTTCGACCCGTCCAAGGATTACATCGGCATCGAAGTCCACGCCCCCGGCGTGGGCCGCCTGCTCAATGCACTGGCCGATGACGACGCGGGCAACGTCAAGCTCTACCACCACGATGCGGTGGAAGTGCTGGAGAAGGAAATCGCCGACGGCGCGCTGGACGAGATCCGCATCTACTTCCCGGACCCGTGGCACAAGAAGCGCCACAACAAGCGCCGGCTGGTGCAGCCGGCCTTTGCCGCGTTGCTGGTACGCAAGCTGCGCCCCGGTGGGCTGCTGCACTGCGCCACCGACTGGGCCGATTACGCCGAGCAGATGTGGGACGTGCTGGATGCGACCGAAGGTCTGGTCAACCGCGCAGGCCCGCGTGGCAGCGAGCCGCGCCCGGACTGGCGCCCGCAGACGCATTTCGAGACCCGCGGCCAGAAACTGGGCCACGGCGTGTGGGATCTGCTGTATGACAAGCAGGGAACGGGAAACCAGGACTAAGGGAATGGAATCGTGATGAGGCATTCGGGAACCCATGGCTGCCAGTTGAACACCGGAAACCCGCCAGGGGATTCCGCCGGCGCCCGCCCCTTCCCGCCTCATCACATTCCTGACCTTGCAGTGCTCCGGCACGCTCCGCTCACCTTCACCGGCTCCCTGCGCTGATGGATACCGCGCTCACGCTCACCACCGATATGAAGCTCGTGCTCGGGCTGGTGGGCTTCACCATGGCGATGTTCCTGTTCGAGCGCATCCGCGCTGACGTGGTCGCACTGGTGGTCATGGTCGTGCTCGGTGTCACCGGCCTGATCGCACCGGAAGAAATCTTCGGCGGCTTCTCCGGTAACGCGGTGATGAGCATCATCGCCACCACCATCCTGGGCGCGGGCCTGGACCGTACCGGCGCACTGAACCGCTTGGCCGGGTGGCTGCTGCGGCGCTCGCACGGCATCGAACACCGGCTGCTGTTGTTGACCAGCGCCACCGCCGGCTTGAACTCCTCGTTCATGCAGAACCCGTCGGTGATGGCGCTGTACCTGCCGGTGGCCTCGCGGCTGGCCTCGCGCACCGCGCTCACGCTCAAGCGCCAGCTGCTGCCCATTTCAGCAGCCATCGTGATGGGTGGCGGCCTGACCATGGTAGGCAACTCGCCGCTGATCCTGCTCAACGACTTGCTGGTATCGGCCAACAACAACCTGCCCTCGGGCACCGCCACCATCGAGCCACTGCGCATGTTCGCGCCGCTGCCGATTGGTCTGGCCCTGCTGGTGGCCTCGCTGCTGTACTTCCGCTTCTACGGCAGCCGCAAGCTGAAGGAAGAAGAAGGCGCGGGCAGCGATGGGCAGGCACCGGCCCGCACCGAAAGCTATTTTTCCAAGGCCTACGGCATCGACGGCGATGTATTCGAGCTGCTGGTCACCGCTGAAAGCCCGCTGGTCGGCATGACTTTGGGCGAGGCCGAAAACCTGTTCGACGCGCCCTTGCTGCTGGCGTTGAAGACCGGCAACGACACCCGCCTGTCGCCACCAGCAGACATGCGCATCTGGGTGGGCAGCGTGCTGGGCGTGATGGGGCCGAAGCGGCAGGTGTCCGATTTCGCGCAGAACCAGTTCCTGCGCCAGTCCTCGCGCCTGAAGCAGCTGGGCGACCTGTTCAACCCGGCGCTGGCCGGCATTTCCGAAGCGGTCATCCCGCCCACCTCGCGCCTGATCGGCAAGACAGCAGGTGAGCTGCGGCTGCGCAAGGAACGTGGCATCAGCCTGCTGGCGATCAACCGCGACAAGCAGGTCATCCGCGAAGACGTGCGCAACCAGCCGCTGCGCGCGGGTGACATGCTGGTGTTCCACAGCAGCTGGCAGGACCTGGCCAGCACCGCGCAGAGCCGCGATTTCGTGGTGGTCACCGACTATCCCAAGGGCGAGCAGCGCCCGCACAAGTTCAAGATCGCCATGGCGATCTTCGCGCTGACCATCATCATCGCCCTCACCTCGCACCTGCCTGTCGCCCTCACCCTGCTCACCGGCGTGGCCGGCATGCTGCTCACCGGCGTGCTGCGCATGGACGAGGCCTATGCCTCGATCAACTGGAAAACCGTGTTCATGATGGCCGGGCTGATCCCACTTGGCTGGGCGATGGACAGCAGCGGCGCGGCGGCGTGGATTGCCGGCCACACCATCGACAAGCTGCCCAGCGGCATCCCGATATGGGCACTGGAGCTGGCGCTGGCCTTGCTGACCACCGCCTTCTCACTGGTGATAAGCCATGTGGGCGCGACCATCGTGATGGTACCCATCGCGGTCAATATCGCGCTGGCAGCGGGCGGCAACCCAACCGCGTTCGCGCTGATCGTGGCGCTGTCGGCCTCCAACAACCTGATGACCGCCTCCAACCCGGTGATCTCCATGGCCATGGGCCCGGCCAAATACACGCCACGCGAGATGTGGCGCGTGGGTGGCCCACTGTCACTGCTCTACACGATGATCGTGGTGGTCATGATCAACATCATGTTCTGATACCTGCCACCCGGCGCGGGTGGCACCCCCTCCTCCCTACGCTGGAGAGGGGCGCTCGGCTGAGACTCGACGCCAATCAGGCCATTGCTGATCGCACGCGGCCCCCTGCCGGCTCAGGCCTCCGGCGAGAGCAGCACCTGCCCGTCGCGGACCTGCACCGGTATCGCACGCAGCGAGTCGCCCTTGCACGGGCCGGCCACGCAGAGGCCGCCTTCCAGCTCGAACGAGGCACCGTGCACGGCACAGACCAGGTAGCCCTCGCGGCTCTTGAGGAATTGCCCCGGCGCCCAGTCCATGGCACGGCCGGCGTGCGGACATACGTTCAACCACGCACGTACCTGCGCACCATCGCGATACAGCACCAGGGTCTCGGCATCGCCATTTTTCAGCAATGCCTCTACCGAATGAAAGCCCTGATCGGGCACGGCATCAAGCGCAACCAATACGGTTCCAGATTCAGAACTAGTGGACATGGCAATACCCGGCGACAGACGTGTTGACAGCTGCGCGATTGTCGCATGCACGGAAGAAACCGAAGACAAAGCTGAGTGGAGTCACTCTTCAATGACCCATTCAGGCAAAAATTAACGACAACTTCACGCATTGACCTTCAACGCCACCGATACTCCCGGGCAACCAATGGTCATTCGATTTTCATGAACATCCGTTACGTCCAGTTTTCCAGGCTCCGCAACCTGTTCGAGCCGCGCAAGCCGCGCAATCCGCTCGTGCGCATCGCCCTGGGCCTGCTTGGCCTGGCGATTCTTGCCGTGCTGATCGTGGCAGGTGTGTTCGTGGGCGCGGCCATGATTCTGGGTGGCGTGGCCTTCAAGCTGATTTCCGCGCGCAGGAACCGCACCGCGAGCGCCAAGGCCGACCCCAACGTGGTTGATGCCGAATACCACGTGGTGCGCAAGGCCGCATTGCCGCACGCGCACTGAGGCGCCACGCGCCAGCGATCCGCTAGACTTCTGCGTCAGCCGAGCGGACGCCCAACCATGACCGATGTGATCCCCGCCCAGCCCCAGCCCCGCGTGCCGGTGGCCGGTGGCGGGAGCTTCCCTGTGCACCGCATCTACTGCGTGGGCCGCAACTTTGCCGACCATGCCAAAGAGATGGGCGCTACCGCGCCGGCCTCGGCCGCCGAGCGTGGCCAGCCGATGTTCTTTATGAAGCCGGCCGATGCCATCGCCACCGGCGACGCTCCGGTGCCCTACCCGCCTGCCACTGCCGACCTGCACCACGAGGTGGAGCTGGTGGTGGCACTGGGCAAGGACGCGCCAGCCGGCGTGCTGCCGCTGGATCAGACCCTGTCACTGGTATTCGCCTATGGCGTGGGCCTGGACCTGACCCGCCGCGACCTGCAGGCTGCGGCCAAGGCCAAGGGCGGCCCATGGGACATCGCCAAGGGCTTCGACCATTCCGCCCCGCTCGGCACCCTGGTGCCGGCCGCACAGGTGGGGGCGCTGGAACGCCTGGAGCTGTCACTGGAAATCAACGGCCAACTGCGCCAGAAGTCCACGCTGGATCAGATGATCTGGAACGTGCCGGAGATCCTGCACGAGCTGTCCAAGCTGTATGCACTGAAGGCCGGAGACCTGGTATTCATGGGCACCCCCGCCGGTGTGGCCGCACTGCAGCCGGGTGACCGCTTCAGCGCCCGGCTTGGCACCATTGCCAGGCACGACGGCGTGATCGCCTGATGACGCTCAGTGGAGTAGGCTGCGCCCGCTCCCCCTTACGCATACACAGGAGAAATACATGGGAATGATGAGCGAATTCAAGGAATTTGCCATGCGCGGCAACGTCATCGACCTGGCGGTCGGTGTGGTGATCGGCGGCGCATTCGGCAAGATCGTCACCGCGCTGGTGGAGAAGGTGATCATGCCGTTCATCGGCCTGCTCACCGGCGGTGTGGATTTTTCACGATGGGCCTGGACGCTGCGCGCGGCCGAGCTGGATGCAACCGGCAAGGAAATCCAGCCTGCGCTGGTGGTGGGCTTTGGGGATTTCCTCAACACCGTGATCCAGTTCATCATCATCGCCTTCGCCATCTTCATGGTCATCAAGGCCATCAACCGGCTCAGCCGCAAGCAGGAAGAGGCCCCGGCCGCACCTGCCGCGCCGACCGAAGAAGTGCTGCTGCTGCGTGAAATCCGCGACAGCCTCAACAAGCACTGAGCCAAGGCAATACGCTTGAACGAACGGCCGGCAGCCCGTACTGCCGGCCGTTTGCATTTACCGGCTCAGAAGCTCAGCACCATCGACAGCTGCGGGCTGACAAACGAGCTGCTGTTGCGCCCGCCCGGCAGCGAAACCTCGGCACCGAGCAGGATGCCGACGCGGTCATTGGGAATGTATTCCAGCGCCGGTGCCGCGCTGAAGCTGCGGACGCTGCCGCCCACCTCGCGCTGCGTCTCGCATTGCCCACCCTCAAGCTGGTAGCACCCCTGCAGCACATCGGCCGACAGCCAGGTGGCAGTCACGTCCAGCGCCAGTGCCCATTGCGGTGTCAGGCTGTATTCAAAACCCATCGAACCGGAATTGCGGCGACCCAGCTCCACCTTGCCGCGGTAGCCTTGGTCGGTGCCGTAGACACTGCGCCCCTCCACATCCACGCGCGAGGGCGACGGGCTCCAGCCGGCCTGCCAGCGCCAGCGCAGTACATGGCCATTGTTCAACAGGAAGGACTGCTGGCCCAGCAGGGCGATGTCGGTGCGGTGGCTGCCATTGCCGATGCCGTTGAACACGTTCTCGCCCAGGCGGTCGTGCTTGCCGGTGGCGAAGGACTGGCTGACCTGGCCGCTGATGATCATGCCGCCGGTACCGGGCTCCGGCTGGCGCAGTGCATAGACCAGCTTGGCGCTGCTGTCGCCGAAGCGCAGGCCGTCACTGTGCTGCCCCGCCGAGCTCGAGCGGCCACCATTGAGGGTGAGCTGGCCGGTCAGTCGCTCACTGAAACCGTAGCCGATCAACAGACTCAGGCGGTCGTCGCGGGCATTGTCATCCAGCGCGGTGCGGTTGCCGCGGTCGTCATAACTGCCGCTGGTGTGCGTGTGCACCAGGTAGGGCTGCAGATAGAAATGCCCGGGCGTATAGGGCGCGGCACCTGCGGTGAGCAGGGTACCGGTGAAGTTGGCCTTCGGAGCCTCGTCTGCCTGCACCACGCCGGTGGCTGCCATTGCCATCATTGCCACCAGCGTGGCGGCCTTGCCCTGCTTCCCTGTCATCGATCTTCCATCTGCATAGCACCACCGGATTGGTGGCCCAGCAGATTTAAGTGCACAACAATGCTGCAGTGCGGGATAAGCCGCGCACCCTGCCGTGCTGAACTTGCAGTGCCTACAACGAATTTGATGACCGTCACAATCCGTGATGGGTCAGCGCCTCGTGCAGTAGGGAGTTTCTGTCCATCCCAACTGGCACATTCCTACAGCTGACCCCGCTGATAAGCTGGCTGCTCTTCAACCCGGAGTAGATGAATGCGCCGCACCGCCCTTGCCCTCGCCACCCTGCTGCTGTGCGCTTCAGCTGGCGCGGCCAACACGCCGGGGACCACCCGCATTCCCGATGCCGCGATGAGCACCGCCGCACAGCTGCGCGAGCAGGCACTGGCCGACAACACCGGCTGGCAGGTGGTGGAGTCGCTGACCACCGAAGTCGGCCCGCGCATGGCCGGCAGCGAGGCCGATGCCCGCGCGGTGGAATGGGCCAAGGCCAAGTTCAAGGCGCTGGGCTTCGACAAGGTATGGACCGAGCCGGTCACCTTCCCAAAGTGGGAGCGCCGCAGCGAGCACGCGCAGGTGCTGGGCGCGCACCCGCAGCCGCTGACCATCACCGCGCTGGGCGGCAGCCCGGCAGGTACGGTGGAAGCGGAAGTGGTGCGCTTTGAAGGGTTGGATGCACTGAAGGCCGCGCCGGAGGGCTCGCTGGCCGGCAAGATCGCCTATGTCGATTTCACCATGACCCGCAAGCGTGACGGCGAGGACTACGGCATCGGCGGCACCGTGCGCAGTCGTGGCCCGTCCGAGGCCATCCGCAAGGGCGCCATCGGCTACATCATGCGTTCGGCAGGCACCGATTCGCACCGCATGCCGCACACCGGCATCACCCGTTTCGACGATGGCCTGACACCAGTGCCGTCGGCGGCCCTGTCCGGCCCCGATGCCGACCAGCTCAACCGTCTGCTCGCGCGCGGCCCCACCCGCATCCGCATCGCATTGGATTGCGGCTGGGACGGCAGCTATACCTCGCAGAACGTGATCGGCGAGATCACCGGCCGCAGCCTGCCCAAGGAAGTGGTGGTGATTGGTGGTCACCTGGATTCCTGGGACCTGGGCACCGGCGCGATCGACGATGGCGCAGGCGTGGGCATCACCATGGCCGCCGGCCACCTGATCGGCCAGCTCAAGCAGGCACCCAAGCGCACCATCCGCGTGATCGCCTTCGCCAACGAGGAACAGGGCCTGCACGGCGGCAAGGCCTATGCGGCGGCACGGGTGAAGGCAGGTGAGATCGTGCAGCAGCATCTGGCCGCCGAGAGTGATTTCGGTGCCGGGCGCATCTACGCCTTCAACACCGGCTCGGGCAATCCGGAGGGCTCACGCGAGGCCACCGCGAAAATCGCCGAGGCACTGGCGCCGCTGGGCATCGAATACCAGCCGACGAAGGGCGGCCCGGGCCCGGACGTGGGCCCGCTGGCGGCCAAGGGTGCGGCTTGGGCATGGCTGGCGCAGGACGGAACGGATTATTTCGATCTGCACCACACGCCGGACGACACGTTGGACAAGATCGACCCGAAGGCACTGGCGCAGAACGTTGCTGCCTATACGGTGATGGCGTATCTGGCAGCTGAAAGCGATGGGAGCTTCGGCAGCGAAGCCAAGGATGTGGTGCCGCCGCGGGAGTGAGTTGGTGGTGTTCAGGTGAAACAGGAAACGGCGCCTTTTTGGTGCCGTTTTCTTTTTGGGGGCGGGGTGGTGAGAGGTGGGCGGTGGGAGTCGGGTTGATCGCAAACCGCATTACCCCTCCCCGGCCCTCCCCTTTGCTGCGCAAAAGGGAGGGAGACAAGCCGCTTTGCAGCGATCTACTCATTCACGGTGATGCGCCCCCTCCCCTTTGCTGCGCAAAAGGGAGGGAGACAAGCGGCTTTGCAGCGATCTACTCATTCACGGTGATGCGCCCCCTCCCCTTTGCTGCGCAAAAGGGAGGGAGACAAGCGGCTTTGCGGCGATCTTCTCGTTCACGGTAATGCGCTCCCTCCCTTTTGCGCAGCAAAGGGGAGGGTTGGGGAGGGGTGCTTCCGGCATCAAACCATCACGCACCCAAACACCCCACCGCAAACCCGGCACAAACAATATGGGCGCCAATGGCGCCCTTGTTGTTCTCGGACAATCGAGCAATCAGCCCTTCGCCTGACGGCTGCACCAGCTGGACAGGAATACCGCTGTTGCCGAGGCCACGTTGAGGCTCTCCACCGCACCGCTGCCCGGAATGGACAGGCGCTGGTCGCAGTCCTGTGCGAAGGCGCGGTCCATGCCCTCGCCTTCGGCACCCATCACGTAGACCAGGCGCGACGGCAGCGTGGCGGTGAACAGGTTGTCGCCACCTTCCACCAGCGTGGCCGCCAGCGCGAAGCCCGCGTCACGCAGCTGCGCCAGCGCCTGCGGTGCCGCAGGCAGGCGTACCAGCGGCACGGATTCCGCACCGCCTTCGGCAACGCGCGCGGCGGCGCCCGACAACGCCAGACTCGACTCGGCCGGCAGCAGAATCGCAGAGACGCCGAAGTGCGCCGCCGAACGCAGAATCGCGCCGAAGTTGTGCGGGTTGCCCACACCATCCAGCCATAGCGCCAGCACCGGGCCGTCCTGCAGTGCCGCCAGCCAGGTGGCCAGCGCCTGCGGCTCCTGGCGTACCACATCGGCCACCACGCCTTCGTGGTGGGTGGTCGCCGACAGCTTGTTGAGGTCGCCCTCGCCCACCACGCGGTAGCCCACGCGGTTGGCGACGCACCACTTCAACATCGGCTGCAGGCGCGGAATCATCTCCTCGGCCAGGTACAGCTTGCGCAGTGCCTGCGGGCGGCGCGCGAACATCGCCTGCACGGCATTGAGGCCGTACAGGCGCAGTTCGTCACTGCCACGCACGGGTGGCCCGCCGCCACCGGTGGCGCGCGGCGCTGCAGGCAGCGGCGTAGCACGCGGCGGGCGGGCGGATGGACGGCGGTTGTTCCAGGGATTGCTCACAGCTCGGGTACTCGCTTACTTGTTGCCACGCCAGAAATCGGCGTTCTTGATGCCCAGCGCATCCGGGTTGAACACCGGGTCCAGGCCGCGCTTCTTCTGCTGCTCGTAATCGCGCAGCGCCAGCATGGCCGGCTTCTGCAGGATGAAGATGGCGATGACGTTCAACCAGGCCATCAGGCCGACGCCGATGTCACCCAGCGCCCAGGCCATCTTGGCATTGTGGTATGCGCCGAACACGACCATGGCCATGATGCCAAGACGCAGCATCAGCACCGCCGCCGGGTGGGTGCGGTTGCTGCCGGCCAAGTAGGTCAGATTGGTTTCGGCCATGTAGTAGTAGGCCATGATGGTGGTGAAGGCGAAGAAGAACAGCGCCAGCGCCACGAAGCCCGCACCCCAGCCCGGCAGCACCGATTCCACCGCGGCCTGGGTGAACAGCGCACCCTCCGACGGCGCTACGCCCGGCACGCCGGTCATGATGGCTTCGAGCTTTTCCACGCCGCCCTCGGTGACAGAGCGGAACACGTTGTACATGCCGGTGGACAGCAGCAGGAACGCGGTGGAGGTGCACACCAGCATGGTGTCGAAGTAGATGGCAAAGGCCTGCACATAGCCCTGCTTGGCCGGGTGCGAGACCTCGGCGGCGGCAGCGGCGTGCGGGCCGGTGCCCTGGCCGGCCTCGTTGGCATAGATGCCGCGCTTCACGCCCCAGGCGATGGCCTGGCCGATGATGCCGCCGAATGCCGCGTGGGCACCGAAGGCACTGGTGAAGATGTCCGAGAACATCGCCGGCACCTTGCTGGCGTTGAGCATCATCACCACCACTGCCATCAGGATGAAGGCCAGCGCCATGAACGGCACGATCACCTCGGCGAAGCTGGCGATGCGCTTGACGCCACCAAAGATGATCAGGCCCAGCAGTGCCGCCACGCCCAGACCGATCCACAGCTTCAGGCTGCCGGCACCGCCCACGCCTGCACAGGCATCGGCGCCGGTGCACAGCACGTTGACCGCGCTGTCGGCGATGGCGTTGGCCTGCACGCCCGGCAGCAGGAAGCCGGCGGCGATGACCGTGGCAACGGCGAACGCCATGGCATACCACTTCAGGCCCATGGCCTTCTCGATGTAGTACGCCGGGCCACCACGGTAACGGCCTTCGGCATCCTTGATCTTGTAGATCTGCGCCAGGGTGGATTCAACGTAGGACGTGGACGCGCCAAGGAAGCCCATCACCCACATCCAGAAGATCGCGCCGGGGCCGCCATAGGCAATGGCCGTGGCCACGCCGGCAATGTTGCCGATACCCATGCGCCCGGCCATGGACATGGCCAGCGCCTGGAACGAGGACACGCCCGCCTCCGATTTCTGCCCGCGCACGGTGAGCCGGCACATTTCGGCGAACCCGCGGATCTGCATGAAGCGGGTGCGCAGGGTGAACCACAGGCCAGCACCCAGGCACATGAAGATCAGTGCATTGCTCCAGATGATGCCGTTGATGTATTCGATGATGGATTCCACGAGATTCCCCGGAAAACGAAAAAGTGAACAATGCCCCGGGTCCCGGGACTGCCCGATTCTTCCATGATTGTGCCGCGATGTGCAGGGCCAATCAGGCCGCTGGCGGCAAATCACCCAGCCGTGCGAAGCAGCGCATGTCTTGCAGTTGGCCATCCTTGAATACGGCCTGGCGCTGGGTTCCTTCCTCGATGAATCCGCATTTGAGCAGCACCCGCGCCGATGCCGGGTTATTGGCCATCACCTGCGCGGCCAGCCGGTTCAGGCCCAGGGCCTGCATCGCCCAGGGCACGAAATCCGCCACCACGCCGGTCATGATGCCCTGCCCCCAGTAGCGCTGGCCGAGCCAGTAACCGAGCGCGCCGCTGTAGCGGCGCTCACCCGTACCCAGGTCCACGCCGATGCCACCCACGGCCTGCCCGTCGATGACCAGCGCGAACACCGGGCCATCCAGCCTGACCACCTTGCCTGCCAGAAAGGCCTGCCCGTCCGCACGGGTATATGGGCAGGGGAAGCGCGTGCTCAGCCCACGCGATACTGCCGCATCGTCGGCGTGCAGCAGCAGCGGTCCCAGATCGTCAGGCTGCCAGCGCCGCAGCTGCACGCGGCCGCCATGTACCTGCCGCGTGCGCCCGGGCTCAAGCATGGCCGCCCACCGATGGCGTCTGTTTCTCCAGCCGCTCCAGCTCGTTGGCCACGGTCTCCGGCGACTTGGTGTAGGGCGCCAGCAGCGAATAGAACGCAGGCACCACGAACAGCGACAGCAGCGTGGATACCGCCACGCCGAAGATGACCACGATGCCGATGGTGGCGCGGCTGGCCGAGCCCGGGCCGCCGGCAACCACCAGCGGCACCGCGCCGACCACGGTCGCGATGGAGGTCATCAGGATCGGGCGCAGGCGCACCATCGACGACTCGACGATGGCGCGGTGCACGTCGCGGCCTTCGTCGCGCAGCTGGTTGGCGAACTCCACGATCAGGATGCCGTTCTTGGCCGCCAGGCCCACCAGCATCACGACGCCGATCTGGCTGAAGAGGTTGAGTGTGCCGCCACTCACATACAGGCCGATGAAGGCACCCAGCACGCCCAGCGGCACGGTGAGCATGATCACCAAGGGGTGGATGAAGCTCTCGAACTGCGCGGCCAGCACCAGATACACCACCAGCAGCGCCATCGCGAAAGTCAGCAGCACCGCACCACCTGCGTTGTGGTACTCGCGCGATTCGCCCTTCCAGTCGATCTGCGCGTAGTCCGGCAGCTCCTCGCGTGCCACCTGCTCCACCCATGCGAGGGTCTCACCCAGTGTGTGGCCCGGCGCGATGTTGGCGCTGATGGTGATGGCACGCAGGCGGTTGAAGCGGTTGAGGCTGCCGGCCTCTGCCACTTCGCTCAGGCTGACGAGGTTGGACAGCGGCACCAGCTCACCCGAGCGCGCACGCACCTGGATGGCCGACAGGTCTGCCGGCGAAGCGCGGCCTTCGCGGCCTGCCTGCACCAGCACGTCGTACTCCTCGCCGTTGTCTACGAAGGTGGTGACGCGGCGCGAGCCCATCATGGTTTCCAGCGCGCGGCCGATGTCGGTCACCGAGATGCCCAGGTCGGCGGCACGCTGGCGGTCGATGTTGACCCGCATCTGCGGCCGGGTTTCCTTGTAGTCCGAATCGGCACCTACCAGACCGGGGTAATCGGCCATGCGTGCCAGCAGGCGGTCGCGCCACTGCGCGATCTCCGCGTATTTCGGGCCGCCGAGCACGATCTGGAACGGCTGGCCCATGCTGCGTACCAGACCGCCACCAACCATGGTGCGCACGCGCACGCCGCTGAGGTCGTTGAGTTCCTTCTGCAGCGCATTGGCCACGTCAGGCGTCGCCTCGCTGCGCTCACGCCACGGCTGCAGGAACACGCTGATGCGGCCGGTGTGCATTTCCTCGCTGTTGCCCCAGCCACCCGGCACGCGCGGGTTGGCACGCACGATGGGTTCATCGGGGCCAACGAAGCGCGAGACGATCTGCTCCACCTGCTGTACCTGACCCACGGTGTAGTCGAAGCCCGCACCTTCGGGGCCGTCGATCATGATCTGGAACGAGCCGCGATCTTCGGCGGGCGCCAGTTCCGACGGCAGCTGGGTGAACAACCATGCGCTGGCACCCAGCGCGGCCAGCATCACCACGCCGAACACCCAGCTGCGCTGCACATGCCTGTCCAGCACGCGCCCGTAGGCGGCGGAAAGACGTGACAGCTGGCCATTGATGAAGCGGTTGAGGCGGTTGGTCTTCTGTTCGCTGTGCGGCTTGAGCAGCTTGGACGCCATCATCGGCGTGAGCGTCAGCGCGACGAAGGCCGACAACGCCACCGCTGCCGCCAGCGCCACCGCCAGTTCGCGGAACAGCCGCCCGGTGTTGCCTTCGAGGAAGCCCACCGGCAGGAACACCGCCACCAGCACGGCGGTGGTGGCGATGACCGCGAACGCCACCTGCGAAGTGCCACGCCGTGCGGCCACCAGTGGAGGTTCGCCCAGGTCGATGCGGCGCTGCACGTTCTCCACCACCACGATGGCGTCGTCCACCACCAGGCCGATACACAGCACCAGCGCCAGCAGGGTGAACAGGTTGATCGAGAAACCGAACGCGAACAGGGCGATGAAGGCCGCCACCAGACACACCGGCACCGTCACTGCGGGAATCAGCGCCGCGCGCAGGCTGCCAAGGAACAGCCAGATCACCACCAGCACCAGCAGCATCGCTTCGATCAGGGTGGCGTAGACGCGTTCCACCGCTGCTTCGATGAAGGTGGTGTTGTCGAAGGCCACGAAGATGCGCGTGCCCTTGGGCAATGTCTGTGCGATGCGGTCGGCCTCGGCGCGGGTGGCGCGGGCCACGTCCAGCGCGTTGGCGGTGGAGGTCTTGACGATGCCCAGGCCCATGCCCGGCTCGCCGTTGCTGCGGTAATAGGCGCGGCGCTCGGCCGAGGCCAGTTCCACCTTGGCTACGTCGCCAAGACGCACCACATAGCCGTCGTTGCCCTTGCCCAGCGGGATGCTGGCGAAGTCGCTGGGTGCGACGTAACTGCGCTCCACGCGCAGGGTGAAATCGCGGTCAGCCGATTCGATGCGGCCTGCCGGCAGTTCGACGTTCTCGTTGCGCAGCGCGGTTTCCACCTCTCCCACCGTGAGCCCGCGTGCGGCCAGCTGGTCGCGGTCCAGCCAGATGCGCATGGCATAGCGCTGGCGGCCGCCCATGCGCACCTGGGCCACGCCGTCGATGCTGGAGAAGCGGTCCACCACGTAACGCTCGGCGTAGTCGCTCAGCTCCAGCGTGTCCATGGTGGAGGAGGCCATGTTGAACCAGATGATCGGGTCGGCATCACTCTCGACCTTGGCGATCTCCGGCGGCCGCGCCTCCTCCGGCATGCGGTCGGCGACGCGGCTGACCGCATCGCGCACGTCGTTGGCAGCGGCCTCGATCTCGCGGTTGGCGGTGAACTCGATGCTCACCGAGGCGCGGCCATTGGTGCTGCGCGCATTGATGGTGTCGATGCCTTCGATGCCGGCCAGCGCATCTTCCAGCACCTGGGTGACGCGGCTTTCGATCACCGCCGCCGAGGCGCCGGTGTAGTCCACCGACACCGAGACGATGGGCGGGTCGATGGCCGGCAGCTCACGCAGGGTCAGGCGGTTGAAGGACATCACGCCCAGCACCACCAGCAGCAGGCTCATCACCACGGCCAGTACCGGCCGCTTGATCGAAAGGTCGGACAGCCTCATCCGGCGGTTGCCTCCGCTGCGGCGGGCGCCGCTGCCGGCGCCTTGGCCGGCCTGGCGTCCTCGATGCGCACACCCGGGCGCAGCTTGCCGGTGCCATCAATGACGATGCGCTCGCCCGCCTGCAGGCCGTCGAGGATCTCCACCACGCCGGCGCGGCGGGTGCCGGTCTTCACGTCCACACGCTCGACGCTGGCATCGTCCTTCACCCGGTACACGAAGGAGTCACGCCCCACCTGCACCACCGCGATCTCGGGTATCACCAGCGCCTGCCGCTCGGGGCGGAACACACGCACGTCCAGCAGCATGCCCGGGCGCAGCGCCAGATCGGCATTGGCGAAATCCGCGCGCACGGTGACCGCGCGGCTGCCCGGGTCCACACGCGCATCCACGGTGCTCACTTCACCCTCGAAATTGCGGCCCGGGTAGGCGATGCTGGTGCCGGTAACCTCGTCGCCGGGCTTGAGCGTGGCCAGCTGGGCCTCTGGCACCTGGAAATCCACATATACGCGCGAGATGTCGTCCAGCGTGGCGATGGCGGTGGTGGGCGTGACCAGCGAGCCGGGGCTGACCTGGCGGATGCCCAGCACGCCGGCGAACGGGGCCCGCACCTGGCGGTCCACGATGTCCGCGCGCATCTGTCGTACACGTGCCTCGGCACCATCGCGGATGGATTTCTGCGTATCCAAAGTGGAATGCGCCACCAGCTGTTGCGCGGCCAGTTCGCGTTGGCGCAGGTATAGGCGGTCGGCTTCGTCGAAGGTGGCCTGGGCCTGGGCCAGGGCGGCCTGCTGGGCTTCACCCCGCAGGGTCACCAGCGGGGTACCGGCGCTCACGCGTTGGCCACTCTCGAAATGCACCTTGTCGATGATTTCGCTGACCTTGGCGGTGACCACGATGGATTCGCGTGCCTTGGCTGTGCCAATGGCCTGCAGAGTGTCGTTCCAGGGCGAGGGCTGCACCACCTGGGTGGTGACCAGTACGGCATCTGCCGTGCTGCGGGGCGCTTCAACACCCTTGCGGTTGCAACCGGCCAAGGCCAGCGCCAGTAAGGTGCCACCGACCACGGTAACGGCAAAACGCCCCTGCATATTCAGTCCCGTCAGCTACTTGATCGGCCAGTCTATCCGCCTCAGATGACACCGGAATGTGCCGTTTGGGGGGGAAGCCCCCTTCATGATGACGGCCCTCAGCCCTGCTCCACCGTCAGCAGTACCCGCTCCACCATCGTGGCCAGGTCTTCTCTATGCGCATGCAGGTGCAGCTCCGGCGCCTGCGGGGCCTCATAAGGCGAGTCGATACCGGTGAAGTTGGGAATCTGCCCGGCGCGGGCCTTGCGGTACAGGCCCTTCACGTCACGCGCTTCGGCCACTTCAAGCGGCACATCGACGAACACCTCGATGAACTCGCCCGGCTCGAAGCGCTCGCGCGCCATCTGCCGCTCGGCCCTGAATGGGGAAATGAAGCTGACCAGCACAATCAGCCCGGCATCGGCCATCAGCCGCGCCACCTCGGCCACGCGGCGGATGTTCTCCACGCGGTCCTCGTCGGTGAAACCCAGGTCCCTGTTCAGCCCATGCCGGACGTTGTCACCGTCCAGCAGGAAGGTGTGCCGCCCCTGCGCATGCAGTCGCTTCTCCACCTGGTTGGCGATGGTGGATTTGCCGGCACCGGACAGGCCGGTGAACCACAGCACCTTCGGCTGCTGGCCCTTGATGCGGGCACGCGCGGCCTTGTCCACATCCAGATGCTGCCAGTGCACATTGCCAGCGCGGCGCAGCGCGAAATCCAGGGTGCCGGCGGCGACCGTGGCGTTGCGCTGGCGGTCGATCAGGATGAAGCCACCCAGCGTGCGGTTGCGCGCGTAAGGGGCAAAGGCGACCGGCTCGTCCAGCGACAGGTTGCAGTAGCCCACCTCGTTGAGCTCCAGCCGCTTGGCGGCCAGCCGCTCCTGGGTGTTCACGTCCACCCGGTGCTTGATCTCGCTGATGCTGGCCGCCACGGTGCGGGTGCCGATCTGCAGCCAGTAGGGCCGGCCCGGCAGCAGCGCGGCATCGTCCATCCACAGCACGTGCGCGGCGAACTGGTCGGCCACTTCCGGCGGGTCATTGGCCGCGGCAATCACATCGCCCCGGCTGACGTCGATTTCATCGGCCAGGGTCAGGGTGATCGCCTGCCCTGCCACCGCCTGTTGCAGCGGGCCATCCGGGCCGATTACCTGCTTGACCGTCGAACGGCGCGAGGACGGCAGCACCACCACCGCATCGCCGGGCCGCACCTGACCAGCGGCGACGGTGCCGGCGAAACCACGGAAATCCTGATGGGGCCGGTTCACCCACTGCACCGGCAGGCGCAGGCCGCTGCTGCTGTCGTGCGGGGTGATCTGCACGCTGTCCAGATGTTCCAGCAGGCTGGGGCCCTCGTACCACGGCGTCAGTGTCGAGCGCGCCGACAGGTTCTGGCCTTCCAGTGCCGACAGCGGAATGGCCTGCACCTGGGCGATGCCCAGCTGCGTGGCCAACGCCGCGTACTCGTCGCGGATGCGGTTGAACACCGCGGCGTCGTAGTCCACTAGGTCCATCTTGTTGACCGCCAGCACCACCTGGCCGATGCCGAGCAGACTGATGATGTAACTGTGGCGGCGGGTCTGCGGCAGCAGTCCCTTGCGCGCATCCACCAGCACCACCGCGAGGTCGGCGGTGGATGCACCTGTGGCCATGTTGCGGGTGTACTGCTCATGCCCGGGGCAATCGGCCACGATGTACTTGCGCTGGTCGGTATCGAAATAGCGGTAGGCCACGTCGATGGTGATGCCCTGCTCGCGCTCGGCGGCCAGGCCATCCAGCAGCAGCGCATAGTCGATGCGCTCGCCCTGCGTGCCATGGCGGCGGCTGTCGGCCTGAAGCGCGGCCAGCTGGTCGTCGAACAGGCATTTGCTCTCGAACAGCAGGCGGCCGATCAGCGTGCTCTTGCCATCATCGACGCTGCCGCAGGTGATGAAGCGCAGCAGCGGCTTGGCTTCGTGGGTTTTCAGGTAATCAGCGACTGCGTCGCCGGCAAGTGCGCCCGCTTCCACGCGCCTGGCGATTTCCTGTTTCCGGTTGTCGGTTGCCTGCGTCATCAGAAATACCCCTCCAGCTTCTTCTTCTCCATCGACGCGGACGGGTCATGGTCGATCAGCCGGCCGTGGCGCTCGGAACTGGTGGACACCAGCATCTCGGCGATGATCTTTTCCAGCGTGTCGGCCTCCGATTCGATGGCGCCGGTGAGCGGGTAGCAGCCCAGCGTGCGGAACCGCACCTTGCGCAGCTGCGGCACCTCACCCGGATGCAGTGGCAGACGCGCGTCATCAACCATGATCAGGCTGCCGTCGCGCTCCACCACCGGGCGCTCGGCCGCCAGATACAGCGGCACCACTGGAATCTTCTCGCGGTAGATGTAGAGCCAGATATCCAGTTCCGTCCAGTTGGACAGCGGAAACGCGCGCACGCTCTCACCCGCATGGATGCGCGCGTTGTACAGGTTCCACAGCTCCGGGCGCTGCTGTTTGGGGTCCCAGCGGTGGCGGTCGTTGCGGAACGAGAACACGCGCTCCTTGGCACGCGACTTTTCCTCATCGCGGCGTGCCCCGCCGATGGCGGCGTCGAACTTCCACTTGTCCAATGCCTGCTTCAGGCCCTGGGTCTTCATCACATCGGTATGTACCGCGGCACCGTGGCTGACCGGCCCGATGTTCTGGGCGATGCCGTCCGGATTGATGTGCACCCGCAGATCGACACCGGTCTCGGCCACACGCTGGTCGCGGAAGGCGATCATCTGGCCGAACTTCCAGCGCGTATCCACATGCAGCAGCGGAATCGGCGGCCTGCCCGGCGCGAACGCCTTGAGCAGCAGGTGCAGCAGCACCGAGCTGTCCTTACCGACGGAATACAGCAGCACCGGGTTGTCGAAGCCGGCGGCGACCTCGCGCAGGATGTGGATGCTTTCGGCTTCCAGCCGGTCGAGATGGGACAGTGCGTCGTGGGCGGTCATTTTTTCGGCAGATGAAGGCGGAGCCACGTCAGGGCTACACAGTACCCGGAACGGCTCCGGGGTGGAGAGCGAGTGTGGTCCGGCGCGGCCCCGTACAGAAATAAACGCCGGGCATGAAGCGATAACCGCTGATCCTTTCCGCTGGACGGCAGCGGTTCCTAGCATCACTCATCCCTACCCAGACCGGACCGGACATGACCGCCGCTGCCACCGTGCCTCCCAGTCCCTTGCCTGATGACCGCAAGGCCCTGTTGACGCAACTGGTAGCCGGGCTGGACGGCAACAGCCTGTGGTGGCTGTCCGGCTTTGCCGCAGGGCTGGCACAGAGCCACCCGCCGCCGTCACTTGCGGTAATCGCCGGTGGCGCTGCCGCCGCGCCGGCAGCGCCGCAGCCACTGACCGTGATCTACGGCAGCCAGACCGGCAACGCCCGCCGCGTGGCCGAGCAGCTGGCCGCCGATGCCGGGGCCGCCGGCCTGCCGGTGCGGCTGCTGCGCGCCGATGCCTACCCCACCCGTGAGCTGGCCAACGAACGCCTGCTCTATGTCGTCATCAGCACCCAGGGCGAAGGCGACCCACCGGACGACGCCATCGGCCTGGTGGAGTTCATCAGCGGCAAGCGCGCGCCCAAACTGCCGCAGCTCAAGTACGCGGTACTGGGGCTGGGCGATTCCAGCTATGCGGAGTTCTGCGGCATTGCACGCCAGCTGGACGCCCGCTTTGCCGAGTTGGGCGCACAGCGGCTGCAGCCCGCCGGCGAGGCCGACCTGGACATCGACACCGTGGCCCTGCCGTGGCGCACCCAGGCGCTGGCCGATGCACGCGAGCACATGCCGCAGGCCCCTGCCAACGCAGCGCCGAACAACGTCACCCCCCTGCGTCACGCCAGCACCCACGATGCGCAGCATCCGTTCCATGCCGAAGTGCTGTCGCGGCAGCTGGTCAGCGGCCGCGATTTCAAGGGCGCTGCCTACGCCGCGCACGGCAATGCCGGCAAGCGCGTGCATCACCTGGAGCTGTCGCTGGAGGGCAGCGGCCTGCACTACGAGCCGGGTGATGCGGTGGGCGTCGTGCATCGCAATCCGCAGGCGCTGGTGCATGCCGTGCTGGCCGCGACCGGGCTGGATGGCGATGCCGCGGTCGCGCACGATGACCAGCAGCACACCCTGTCGCATTGGCTGACCACACAGCGCGAACTCACCCGCATCTCGCGCCCACTGCTGGCCAACGTGGCCGAACGCAGCGGCGATACGGACCTCAAGCAGCTGCTGGAACCGGAACGGAAGGCCGAGCTGGCGCAGGTGTTCGACGACCACCAGCTGATCGACGTGCTGCAGCGCTGGCCCGCCGACTGGGACGCCGCAGCACTGCTTGCCAGCCTGCGGCCCGCCGCCCCCCGTCTTTACTCCATCGCCTCCAGCCGCAAGCGCGTCGGTGACGAAGTGCATATCACCGTCGATGAGTTGCAGTACCTCGCTCACGGGAGCGCCCATATCGGCGCCGCCAGCAGCTTCCTTGCCGCGTTGGAGGAAGGTGAGCGCCTGCCGCTGTACATCGAGGCCAACGAGCGCTTCCGCGTCCCGGCCGATGCCAGCCGCGACATCATCATGATCGGCCCCGGCACCGGCGTCGCTCCGTTCCGCGGTTTCGTGCAGGAGCGCGCCGAGACCGGCGCCACCGGCCGCAACTGGCTGTTCTTCGGTGCCCGCCACTTCAACAGTGATTTTCTCTACCAGGCCGAATGGCAGCATGCGCTGCGCAGCAAACAGCTACACCGCCTGGACCTGGCGTTCTCACGCGACCAGGCCGACAAGCTCTATGTGCAGCAGCGCCTGCGCACACGCGGCCGCGATGTATACGACTGGCTGCAGAACGGTGCGCACCTGTATGTCTGCGGCGCCATCGCCATGGGCAAGGACGTGAACGCCGCACTGCTGGACATCGTGCGCGAGCACGGCGGGCTGGATGAGGATGGCGCCCGCGATTACCTGGCCAGGCTGCATGCGGAGGGACGTTATGGCCGTGATGTGTACTGATCGGCAGCGGCGCTGTTGACCAGCGCCCGCAGCTTCGCCCGGCCCGCCCCTTCACCTGCCCGCGCCTGCGCGGCAATGCAACTGGATCACCATGAGCACCCACTCCGTTGAAACCATCAAGGCCGACAGCCAGCGCCTGCGCGGCTCGCTGCTGGACAGCCTTGCCGACCCGGTCACCGGCGCCCTGCGCGAGGACGACCAGACCCTGATCAAGTACCACGGCAGCTACCAGCAGGACGACCGCGACCTGCGTGACGAACGCCGCCGGCAGAAGCTTGAACCGGCCTATCAGTTCATGATCCGCACGCGCACGCCCGGTGGCGTGGTCAGCCCGGAGCAGTGGCTGAAGCTTGACGCGATCGCCACCCGTTTCGGCAACCACTCGCTGCGCGTCACCACCCGCCAGGCGTTCCAGTTCCATGGTGTGATCAAGCGCGAACTGAAGGCCACCATGCAGGCCATCAACGCGGCGATGATCGACACCCTGGCCGCCTGCGGCGATGTAAACCGCAACGTGCTGGTGGCGGCAAACCCGCTGCTGTCGCGTGCGCATGCCAGCCTGTTTGCCGATGCCACGCGCACCTCCGAATACCTGCTACCCAACACCCGTGCCTATTACGAAATCTGGCTGGACGAGGAGCGCGTGGCCGGCAGCGGCAGCGAGGAAGAGCCCATCTATGGCGAGCGTTACCTGCCGCGCAAGTTCAAGATCGGCTTCGCCCTGCCCCCGGTCAACGACGTGGATGTGTTCGCCAACGACCTGGGCTTCATCGGCGTGCTTGATGAGGCCGGTGAACTGCTGGGCTATGACGTGAGCATCGGCGGCGGCATGGGCGCCAGCCATGGCGATGCACAGACCTACCCGCGCGTGGCCAATGTCATCGGCTTCATTCCGCGTGAAGCACTGCGCCAGGTGGCCGCTGCCGTGGTCACCACCCAGCGTGACCTGGGCAACCGCGAGCAGCGCAAGCGTGCGCGCTTCAAGTACACCATCGACGACCATGGGCTGGACAAGGTGGTTGCGCAGATCGAGCAGCGCGCCGGCATCCGCTTCGCGCCAGCGCGCGCCCAGGCGTTCGCACACAACGGCGACCGCTATGGTTGGGTGGAAGGGGAAGATGGCCGCTGGCACCTGACGCTGTCACTGCGTGCCGGGCGCATCGCCGACCTGCCGGGTTCCGGCCAGCTGAGCGCACTGCGCGAAATCGCCCGCATCCACCATGGTCAGTTCCGCCTCACCGGCAACCAGAACCTGGTGATTGCCGGCGTACCCGCCAGCCAGCGCGACGCCATTGATGCGCTGGTGCAGGCCGGCGGCCTGGACGCGGGCAACCGCGCACCCAGCGCGTTGGCGCGCGCCGCCATGGCCTGCGTGGCACTGCCCACCTGCGGCCTGGCCATGGCCGAGGCCGAGCGTTACCTGCCCGACTTCACCACACGCCTGCAGCCACTGCTGGAGCGCCATGGGCTGGCCGATGCGCCCATCCTGCTGCGCATCTCCGGCTGCCCCAATGGCTGCTCACGCCCCTACTTGGGCGAGATTGCCCTGGTCGGCAAGGCGCCCGGCCGCTACAACCTGATGCTGGGCGCCGATCACCGTGGCCAGCGTTTGAACACGCTGTACCGCGAGAACATCACCGAAGCCGACATCCTTGCCGAGCTGGAACCGCTGTTCGCCCGCTACGCCGGTGAACGCGAGGCCGGCGAAGGCTTTGGTGACTTCCTGCACCGCAGCGGCATCGTCCAGCTGCCCAGCTACCCCACTCACCGCCAGATTGCCGTGGAACTGCACGCATGAGCGCCCTGCCCGCCTCCCCTCTTTCAACCTTTGCAGCCCTGCCCGACGACCTTGGCCCGCTCAACGCGGAGCTGGAGCGCATGGATGCCATCTCCCGCGTGCAATGGGCGCTGCAGCATGCGCCGGGTACGCATGTGCTGTCCTCAAGCTTTGGCGCACAGTCGGCGGTGACGCTGCATCTGCTGAGCAGCCAGCAGCCGGACATTCCGGTGATCCTGGTCGATACCGGCTATCTGTTCCCGGAAACCTACCGCTTTGCCGATGCACTGAGCGAGCGCCTGTCGCTGAACCTCAAGGTGTTCCGCCCGCTGGTCAGCCGCGCATGGATGGAAGCGCGCCATGGCCGGCTGTGGGAACAGGGCGTGGTCGGCATCGAGCAGTACAACAGCCTGCGCAAGGTGGAGCCGATGAAGCGCGCACTGGATGAACTGCAGGCAGGCACCTGGTTCACCGGCCTGCGCCGCGGCCAGTCCGAAAGCCGTGCCAACACGCCGGTGCTGCAACGCCGTGGTGAGCGTTACAAGGTCAACCCGATTGCCGACTGGAACGAGCGCGATGTGTGGCGCTACCTGAAGCAGCATGAGCTGCCCTACCACCCGCTCTGGGAGCAGGGCTATGTCTCGATTGGCGACTTCCACACCACCCGCCGCTGGGAGCCGGGCATGCGCGAGGAAGACACCCGCTTTTTCGGGCTCAAGCGCGAGTGCGGGCTGCACGAGGACATCTGAGCCCGGCCAAGCCGGCTGCAGCAGGCGCATCCGGCGCTGCTGCAGCCGATGGGCATTACCGCCTCAGTAGCGGTAATCCAGCTTCAACCACGCGGTACGGCCCGGGTCGTTGATGCGCACCGGGTCGGCCGGGAAGCCGAAGTCCGCACTTCCGGCCAGGTTCAGGTGCTCGGCATAGGCACGGTCGAACACGTTGTCCACGCCCACGCTGGCACGCAGGCTGTCGGTGATGCGGTAGGCCGCATTGAGCGAGAGCGTGGCAAACCCTGCGGTGGGGCCAAGGTCACGCGAAACCACGTTGCCTTCGTCCGGCGCCACACGGTTCTGGTGGGTGACCGCACGCACCAGCGCACCGGCCGACCAGCGTTCGTGCTCGTAGGAGGCACTCAGGCGTGCTTCCAGCGGCGGAATCTGCGGCAGGGGGCGGTTCGCGGTGCGGTTTTCACCCCAGGCATAGGCCAGCGTGCTGCCCAGCTTCCAGCCATGCACCGGGCGCCATTCCAGGCCCGCCTCGGCACCGGCAATGCGCGCATCCACATTGGTGGCCTGGGTGGTGCTGCCCATCATGCCGCCGCTGCGGTAGGCAAACAGAATGTAGTCCTGCAGGCGCCCGGCGTAGGCCGATACCCAGCCGTCCAGGGTTTCGCTACGAAACTGCAGGCCCAGGTCCAGCTGCGTGGTCCGCTCCGGCTTGACCCCGGCAAAGGCGTTCCTGCTGCCCATCGGGCCGGCGTTGGCCGAGAACAGCTCCCAGTAGTCGGGCATGCGCTCGCTGTGGCCGATGCCTGCATACCAGGTCATGGCCTCGCCCTGGTCCTGCTCATAGCGCAGGAAGCCGCTGCCCAAGTATTCCTGGCGGCGCTGGCCCGCGGTGGGGTTGGGCATGCCCATCATGCCGGCGGTACGGCGCAGGTCCTTGGCTTCGGCCTTGTCCACGCGCAGGCCGCCAAGCCAACGCTGTGCCGTGCCTTCGCCAAAGGTCAGCTCGGTGAACACGCCCTGGTTGCTGAAATCGGCATCGCGCTTCCACGGCTGCGCCTTCCAGGTGCCACGGCCCATGCCGTTGCGCCCACGGTGGCGGCTTTCCTGCGCGTCCACGCCAGCCACGATGGCCACCTCCTGCCAACGCCATTCACCGGCAACGCGGCCGCCACTGGTGCGGCGCTCGACGTTGGCCGCCATCGGCATCGGCATGCTGCTGTCCGGGTTGGGCGTGCGCAGCGTGTAGTTGTCCATCAGGTGGTCGGCGCTGTTGTAGTACAGGTTGGCTTCCACTTTGTCCCAGGCGCCGGGCAGGTTGTGCTTCTCGAAACGCAGGCCATAGCTCTCGCGCTTGAACGCGGCGCCGTCCATGCCACGGCCGGCGTAGCGGGCAATGGCGTCACCGGTGCCGGCACTCAGCTCCAGCACGGTGTCGGCATCGGGCGTCCAGCCGATGGCGGCGTCGGCGTTCCACTTGCGCCAGCGCGAGGGCACCACATCGCCATTGCCGTCGCGGTAGTCGTCCGACTCGGAGCGGTTGCCGTTCACCCGCACATAGCCCGGCGTGCTGCCGAAGCTGGCATCGAGCATCTGGTCGTTGCGGTTGTTGGAGCCGCCCAGTGCACTGGCCTTCAACTCCATGCCGGGGCCGTCAAAGCGTGGCGTCTCGCGCTCGAAACGCACGGTGCCGGCCGATGCACCGGCACCCCAGCGCACGCTCTGCGGGCCCTTGATGACGGTAAGCCGGTCGAAGGTTTCCGGGGCGATATAGGACAGCGGGTTGTCCATGCGCGCCGGGCAGGCGCCGATCAGGTTGCCGTCGTTGCTGAGAATGTTCAGGCGCGACCCGCCCATGCCACGCAGCACCGGGTCGCCGTTGGTGCCGCCGTTGCGGATGGCGGAAAAGCCCGGGACGGTCTTCAGGTAATCAGCACCATCGCTGGCCGGCACCGGCTGGCGCGGCAGGCGTGGGTCGGTGACCCATTGCAGGGGCGAGGACGGCGCGGCGGCGGTGACCACCAGCGTGTCCAGGGTCTTGGCGTCATCACGTGCGTCGTCGGCATGGGCCAGGTGCGGGAACAGGGCAAGGCACACGGCAGCGGACAGGCACGCCGGGACGCCCGGCATACGGGAAAGGAAGTACATGCAATTCTCCAAAGCGACACGACCGCGCCTGCCTTCAGGCAGCGCGCGGCAAATAGATGAGAGAGGGTCGGATCAGGAGAACAGCGGCGGCCCGCGTACCGGGTGTGCCGGCCAGCGCAGGCTTGCCGGCAGGGTGATGACGCGGGGGGATAGCGGAACCAGCCGGTACAGCAGCGGCGCCAGCACCAGCATCACGGCCAGCCATGGCAGCAGCCGCGAGGCCATGGTGCAGTATTCGCAGGCCTCGCCATGGCCGGCATGCGGGTCGGCAGGCGGCGTGGGTGGGGGCCTGTTGTCGGTAGAGGCCGAGGCCGGCGGCAGCGCGTGCTGGCCGCCGCTCATGGAATGGTGGTCCATGCCGCTGTGGCCCATGCCGCTGTGGTCCATGGCACTGTGATTCATGCCGCTGTGATTCATGGCAGCTTGGTCCACCGACGCATGGTCCATCAATGCGTGGTCCATGGGCGTGGGGCCCATGCCGTCATGCGGCGCGGCATGAGGATTCATGCCTGGGTGATGCATCGCGCCCGCCCCGCCATCGGCAGGCATGCCCTCATGCATCGCATGGCCCGTATGCGTGGCCATGAGCAGCTGCTGCCCGTCGCGCGACTGCAGCACACGGCTGACCACCGGCGCCAGTGCCATCAACAGCACCGACGCGAAGGCCAGCATCAGCAGACTGGATTGGAGACGGCGCGCGCGCATGACTCGTTCATTCTATCGGCGCAAGATAACGATTCCTGTACAAAACAGGTGCGACCGTTTGCCGCATGACCATTGGCACCCGGCGCAATCCACGTGCCAGCCAATCAGCTGGTGATCGTCTGGGTCAACGATTCCCAGGTGGGCGGCTCGGGCCAGTTGGCCTCCTGGTTGCCATCAAGGACGCGGCGCAGGTCGCGCTTGTCTATCTGCGGGGCAAGCACATGCACCAGCTCCAGCGCGTAGTCACGCAGCACGCGGTCGCGCGGCAGAACCGCCCAGGCCACACACTCGGGAATATCGGCCGGGGCCGGCCAGGCGCGCAGGTCGGTGTCGTTGCCGCTCACCGCCATTTCGGCCAGCAGGCCAACACCCAGGCCGGCACGCACATAGGTCTTGATCAGGTCCGCATCCAGCGCGGTGAGTGCCAGGTCCGGCTCAAGCTCGCGCGTTGCGAAGGCACGGCGCAGCGATGAGGTGGGCCGGGTGGAGGATTCGTAGCTGATCAGCGGGTGCGCTGCCAGCGCCGCCATGTCCGGCGTGCGGCCACCGCGCTCCAGCGCATGCCCCTTGGGCACCACCACCAGCCGGCGCCAGCGGTACAGCGGCACGGCGATGCCGGTGGTGGGCGCGTTGCCGGCGGTGCTGATAACCGCAATGTCGGCATCGCCCTGGCTCAACAGGTCCAGCGCATCGCTTTCGGCGGCCTGCTGCAAGTGCACGCTGACCTGCGGGTAGGCCAGTTTGATGCGCGCCACCGCCGGCGGCAGCACGAAGCGCGCCTGGGTGTGGGTGGTGGTCAGCACCAGCTGGCCATGGCTCTCGCGGCGCTGGTTGGCGGCATAGGTGCGGATGTTGTTGGCTTCGGCCAGCACCGCGCGGGCGCGGCTAATGACCTCCTCGCCGGCCGGGGTCACCATTTCCAGGCTGCGCCCCTTGCGCACGAACAACAGAAAGCCCAGCTCGTCCTCCAACTGCTTGAGCTGCTTGGACAGCCCCGGCTGGGTGGCGTGCACCCGCGTCGCGGCGAGCGTGATGTTCAGCTCGGCGTCGGCAATGGCAACGAGGTAGCGCAGCTGGGTCAGGGTCATCGTCGGGGGAAGGCGCGAGCCGCTGGCGGGGGAAGCATGTGACTGTAGGGCATTTACCGCTCCGGCCTTATAACCAAAAGTAATTATGCAGGCAGGGCAAGTCATTTCCGGCCCTCTCTGGCCGGCGCTACGGTCAGGCTCCCTCCCCCGACACTGTTGCCGCCCCTTTGGACACTCCCCTGTTCCCACTGTTTGCTGACCTGCAGCGCCGGTCCGTGCTGGTGGTGGGGGGCGGCGCGGTAGCCGAGCGCAAGGCACTGGCCCTGCTGCATGCCGGGGCGCTGCCCCTGGTTGGCGCCCCCACCCTCAGCCCACGGCTGGCACAACTGGCCGGTGAAGGCCGCCTGCAGTGGCTGCAAGGCAGCTTCCAGCCCCGCTGGCTGCAGGGTGATATCTGGCTGGTCATCGCCGCCACCGACGACAACACCGTCAACCGCGCCGTGGCCGAGGCCGCCACCGCCCAGCGGCTGTGGGTGAACGTGGTGGACGACGCCCGCCTGTCCAGCTTCCATGTGCCGGCGGTGGTCGAACGCGGCCCGCTGCAGATCGCCGTGTCCAGCGGCGGCGCAGCGCCAATGGTGGCCCGGCATGTGCGCCGCCAGCTGGAGCAGATGTTCGACCAGAGCTGGGGCGAGCTGACCCGCCTGCTGGGCCGGCACCGTACGCGCATCCGCCGCCGCTTTCCGGAGCTGGGCGAGCGCCGCCGCTTCTTCGACCGGTTGATCGAAGGCCCCTTGCTGGGCCTGCTGCGGCGCCGCCAGGACAGTGCCGCGCAGGTACTGCTGTCGCACGCGCTGGTGGAGCGGCACCCGGTGGCGGCCAGCGGTTCGGTCACGCTGGTCGGCGCCGGTTCGGGCGACCCTGCCCTGCTGACGCTGGGCGCGCTGCGCGCCATGAACCAGGCCGACGTGGTGCTGCATGACCGCCTTGTCAGCACCGACGTGCTGCAGTTGGGCCGGCGCGACGCCGAGTACATCGAAGTAGGCAAATCCGCCAACGGCCACAGCACCGCGCAGGACGACATCCATGCGCTGATGCTGCAGCACGCACGCGCTGGCCGCCGCGTGGTGCGGCTCAAGGGCGGCGATGCCTTCGTGTTCGGCCGTGGCGGCGAAGAACTGCAGTTCCTGCGCGGCCATGGCATTCCCTATGAGGTGGTGCCCGGCATCACCGCAGCACTGGCGTGCGCCGCCTATGCCGGCATTCCACTGACCCATCGTGACCATGCGCAGCAGCTGCGCCTGGTCACCGCGCACTGCCGCGATTCGCTGGACACGCTGGACTGGCAGGCGCTGGCTCAGCCACGCCAGACGCTGGTGTTCTACATGGGTGTGGCAGCGCTGGAGCAGATCCAGCAGCAGCTTTCCGATGCCGGCCTGCCTGCCAGCACCCCCTTCGCCCTGATCGAGAACGGCTCGCGCGCCAACCAGCGCGTACTCACCGGCACCCTGCAGCAGCTGGCCAGCAGTGCACGCACCCGGCAGCTGCGCTCACCGGCGCTGCTGGTGCTGGGCGAGGTGGCCGCGCTGGCCGATGAACTGCACTGGTTTGGCAGCATGCCCTTACACGCGGGCGCAACCTCACCCTCACCTTCCGCAAAGACGACGCCACCGACACTGGCCGACGCCGCCTGACATTCCCAGGAGAATCCCCCATGGCCATCTACAACAGTATTCTGGAAACCATCGGCAACACCCCGGTGGTCAAGCTCAACCGGCTGGCACCGGCCGGCGTGGACGTGTACGCCAAGGTTGAATCGTTCAACCCGGCCGGCTCGGTCAAGGACCGCCTGGCCCTGGCCATCATTCTGGACGCCGAGAAAAAGGGCCTGATCAAGCCCGGCGACACCATTGTGGAAGCCACCTCCGGCAACACCGGCGTGGCGCTGGCCATGGTGGCCGCCGCACGCGGCTACAAGTTCGTGGCGACCATGGTGGAAACCTTCTCGGTGGAACGCCGCAAGCTGATGCGCGCCTACGGTGCCAAGGTGATCCTGACCCCGGCAGCCGAGCGCGGCACCGGCATGGTGCGCAAGGCCAAGGAGCTGGCCGATGCACACGGCTGGTTCCTTGCCAGCCAGTTCGCCAACCCGGCCAACCCGGCCTTCCACCGCCAGACCACGGCAGCGGAAATCCTGCGCGATTTCGCCGGCCGGCGGCTGGACTATTTCGTCAGCGGCTGGGGCACCGGCGGCACCCTCACCGGCGTCGGCGAGATGCTGAAGCTGGCCCGCCCGGACACGCGCATCATCGCCACCGAACCCGCTGGCGCGGCGCTGCTGGCCGGCAAGGAGTTCACCCCGCACAAGATCCAGGGCTGGACCCCGGACTTCGTGCCGGACGTGCTCAACCGCGAGGTCTATGACGAGCTGTACGCGGTGCAGGACGAGCGCGCCATTGAAACCTCGCGCTGCCTGGCCGCCGAGGAAGGCATCTTCGTGGGCATCTCCTCCGGCGCCACCGTGGCCACCGCGCTGGACGTGGCGGCCCGGGCCGAAGCCGGCTCGGTGATCCTGGCCATGCTGCCGGACACGGGCGAACGCTACTTCTCCACCCCGCTGTTTGCCGACATCAACGAAGGCTCGGACGACGACTGGCTGGCCGGTCTTCCGTAAGCTCCGCCCCTTGGGCATGCCTGACCAACGCCGAATCTCAGCTGAGAGCCCCTCGCCCGCATGCGGGAGAGGGGTTGGGGTGAGGGCAGCGAAGTCAGAGGAAGGCAATGCGCTGCAGGTGGCGTCCATAAGTGGACTTCAACCCCCAAAGCACCAATAGCGCCCTCGTCCGCCCCTTCGGGGCACCTTCCCCCAGAACGGGGCCGCAGGACCCACAAACGGGAGAGAGTGATCTACGCCTTCCTGACTGCCTGGCAGTTCGGCTGAGATTCGACACTGATCAGACCGGGCATAAAGGCAGCCCAGCGGCTGCCTTCGCAACCCCTTCGCCGGTCTCCGCCACACCGCTGCTTCAACGGCCCAACCCACAGGGTCAACGCAGCACCCCAAGCTCCAACGCCAACCGGTGCAGGTCCAGATCATTCCTCATCTGCAGCTTGGCGCGCACTGCTTTGCGGTGCTGGTAGACGGTCTTGTCGCTGATGCCATGTTCCAGCGCGATCTGTTTGGGCGTCTGCCCTTGCGCCAAGCGCAGGAACACATCGCGCTCGCGCTCGGTCAGCAGTTCCAGCCCGGTCGGCTGGCAACGCTGCCCCAGGTCAGAGCTCAGGTAACGCTGCCCGGAAGCCACCGCCCGCAGCGCATCCGGCAGCTCCCGATGTGCGGCCCCCTTGCTCACATACCCGATGGCACCACGGGAAAACGCCTCGGATATCCAGGGCTCGCTGTCATGCATGCTCAGGACGAGGATGAGCATTTCCGGTTGCCGCTGGTGCATTTCACTGATCAGTGCCATGCCCCCGCCTGGCAGCGACAGATCCAGCACCAGGACATCCGGCCTCGACGTGACTGCCGCGTCACGCGCGCCGTCGGCACCGTCACACTCGGCCACGATGCAGAAACCAGGTTCGTCCTCGATCAGCGCACGGAACCCCTTGCGGACAATGGCGTGATCGTCCGCCATGACAATTCGGATCATTGCCGCAGCCTAACAGCTGCCATGCATCAAGCCATCTGAAAATTTCCGATGGCCAACCCGCTGCCAGAAGCCAACGGCTACCATGCCGCGATGACCTTCACCCTCCCCGCCTGGGGCAGGAACCTGCTGCTGGTTGCCCTCTATCCAGTGCTGCACGGGCTGCTGCTCCTTCCCGCCAATGTGGTGTGGCATCCGCCGGCCGGCCTGCGCTTCGCGTTGATGATGCTGTTGCCGCCACGGTGGTGGCTGCCAATGGTGGCATGGCTGGCACTGAGCCATGAGCTGGCGGGTCAAGCGGAAGACTGGCGTGGCATCGTCGCGTTCACCGCGCACTTCATCGCCGTCAGCTGCGGCCCCTGGCTGCTGCGTCGTCGCCGCATCCATGCGCTGGACTCCATCAACACGCAGGGTTGGCTGCTGGGGGCAATGCTGCTGTCTTCCGCATGCAATGCACTACAGATTCTCTGTTGGCCACCGGCATGGGCTGCCGGCATGCCGCGTGGCGAGCTGTTCCTGCAGGTCACCCTGGGCGACTTCGTGGGCATGATCCTCATCGTGCCGCTGGTCCTCATCCTGTTGCGGCTGCGGCCGGACAATGACCAGCTGTCTCGTTGGCGCATCGATATCCCGCTGGTGGTGCTCCCCGTTCTGGCCTGCATCGTCCTGGTACTGATCCAGGCACCGCAGGCCCGCAGCTACCTGTTTGCCGCCAGCCTGTCGTTGCCGCTGGGCATCTACATGGCATTCCGCAGCGGATGGCGCGGCGTTGCCCTCTCCCTCGGCGCTGCCAGCCTGCTGATTGGCCTGCTGGCATGGCACCGGGAAGACCTTCCGGCCACCGTCGAAGGCCAGTTGTTCCTTGCCCTTGCCGGCAGCGCCCTGTTGCTGCTGGGCACCGCCGCCGACTCACTGCGTGCCAACCAACGCGAACTGCTGCGGAGGAACCGCCAGCTCCAGGACATGACCCTGTCCCTGCGCGAAGCCGCCCAACGCAACCTCGACATTTCCGAAGACGTACGCCGGTGGATCACCTCGGAGCTGCATGACGAGCTCGGCCAGAATCTGACCGCGTTGCAGACCCGGCTGGTGCTGCTGGAGCGCCACGTTCCTACCCGGGGCCTGCTGCAACCGGCTTGGGAGATACTGGACAGCATGCGCCGCTCCGTCTCCAGCCTCATGTCCAACCTGAGGCCTGCAGGCCTTGAAGAGTTCGGGCTGGCCGCCGCACTGGAACAGGGGTCGATCCGCAGGCAACTTGAAGATGCCGGGCTGGTGTATCACCTGACCATTGAAGACCCCACCGCGCGGCTCCCGCGCCTGGATGACCGTACTCAGACCACCCTGTATCGCATCGTGCAGGAAGCAGCCACCAATACTGTCCGCCACGCCGACGCACACCATTTCCATACCCGGCTACGCACGAAAACAGACGGCACCCTCATTCTGTGGGTGAGCGATGATGGCCAGGGCCTGCCATCCCAGGCGCCCAATGAAGGCATTGGCCTGCAGGGCATCCGCGACCGGGTGCTGTCACGCGGTGGCAGGCTGCGCATCAGCAGCGATGCGCGCGGCACACGACTACTGGTCCGGCTCAACAGGCAGCCCTGAGATCGCAATACCCGCTTGCCGGGCCAGCAGCACCGCCTTGCACCTGTCCACATGGCCGCGCCTGCCGGCGGGCGCGAACAACAGGTGATCCGGCTCCAGCTCCCAGCCACGCCAACCGGAGCCGGCCGCATTGCGCGCGCGTTCGGGCGCCATCCACAGGCGGCCCGAGCGTTCCTCTTCCTCCCGATCCACCCACTGCCAGAACACATCGGCGTGTGCGTTGGCGCATCGCTGCAGTTCCTTCGGCCAAGAACCGGTGCACTCGCGATCGCTGATCCACTCTCTGCCGGAGAAGATGAACCTCACAAGCTGCCCGCTCTTGAACGTGGCCTGGAATGCATCGTCGTGGAAATCTCCCCCGCCGAGATAGCCGCCAAAGTAGCCGGCAATCCGGCCTGCTCCGCACTCGGACCATGAAAAGAAGTACCGGCAACGGAAGGGTGGCAGCAGCGTGGCGCCGGGATCATCCCAGCGTGTGATCAATACACGCCTGCGCTCAGCCCCTGCGCGCGTTCGGTTGTCTTTCTGCACCCGTGCCCCCGCTCTTCAAACACACGAGCGCAGCTTGGCGCAATCCATGCCTGCCATGTCCCTGAAAAATTCAGATGGCCGCCCTTTCCGCAGCAACGGACCATCAGCCCATCTCCAGCGAAAGGATGTGGGCATGAGCTCGACCGACGAACCAGACTATTTCCATTGGCACTGCGAAGTGGCCGCATTGGTGATGAACACCCTGCCGGGCAACGCAGCCACCAAACACCACATACGCAATGCACTGCGCCTGGCCACCATGGCTGCCAGCGGCCTGGATGGCATCGCCTATGCGAGCGAGAAGGCACTTTCCATCAAAGCCGCCTCGGCAAAAGGCTGGCGTGATGCAGAACTGATCAAGGAGCACGTCGTGCCCATCAGTGAGATCTATGATCAGGTCATCCAGGCCTTTGCCTTCCCGGTCATACGCACGGGCGGCGCTGGCCCGATCGCCTTCATGCCGCCTGAGGAAAGACGGAAGAAGCTGCAGGCCGGCCAGAGCGACCTGTTCTTCGGCAACCCACGGCCGTGGCAGATTGCCAGGGTGCTGCGCGAGTGGAACGTGCAGGCCTACATCACCCGCGGGGAAGACCAGCTGCTGCGGCAGCACAAGCTGCACAAGCACATGCCCAAGGACTGGGATGGGCAGGACAAATTCGCCCGTTACCGCGCCTGCGGCATCCAATGGGTTGATATCCCGTGACGGGGTGGCAGCTCACCCTCCTCGCCCCGCTGCTTGCATGCTGCGGGGCAGCGGCTGCGCAGGCAGACCCGGCCCCGGACGGGATACCTGCGCTGTCGGCTGCAATGGAGGATGTTGCCGCCAGAAACCTCGACCCACGGGCGTTCTGCCCACCCGGCAACGACACCTACGAAGCCTGCGCGCGACACGTGGTCTTCTGGGGCGAGCAGCACACATTGATGCTGAACACCGCGCTCACCACCACCGGCAACCCCCAACAGTTGCTGGAAGAGGAAGCGGCCTGGGTGGACGATGTCCAGGCGCTATGTGCCAATGACATCCAGTGCCTGGCCGATGCGCTGCAGGAACGCAATGCTGTATTGGCCGCCGTCCGCCAGACGGCGGGCGCCGGCGAACTCACCGACGAACCATACAGCCCTGAGCCGGACGTTGCTGGCCCCTCCTATGAGGACGAGGCAACTGAGGACGTGGCAGCTGCGGCCACGCCGGCTCCCGGGGGCGTGCCCACCCTGGAGACACGCCCGCAACCCACCCCTGCAACAAACGCCGGCAGCGCATCCAGCACCCCTCTTGCCGGGCAATCCGGCCTGGGCATCACCCCCGAAGCACAATTGGCCTTGTTGGTCCTGCTCGCAATCTGCGTAGCGGGGTTGGTCATTTTCGCGCTGGCTGCCTGGGGCAAGGTTGTCTTCTATTACGACACACCGGATTTTGTCTGGAGCCTTTCCCCGGCATTGTCGGTAATGCTTACCACGCTGGTCATATCCATTCTGCGCTCCGGCCAGCACTCGGCCACTCCCCCGGACCCGCTGCAATGGGGTGTCATCGGTATCGGCAGCCTGCTATGTGTGACCGGTGTGCTGATCGCCTATTTCAATGCGATCCGCTACAACCGCAGCCTGTTGGTCGGCCTGGTGATCGGCAGCTGCAAGACGCTGGTCGCGTCGTTCATGATCCTGTCGCTGTTTGCCAATGGCGGCCGGCGGTTCAACGAGGATTTCCATAAACAGAGTACGCGTGGCCGCAAGCAGCGTTCGGATGCGAAGTTCGCCTTCGCCGTACTCGCCTCGCTATGGGTAGCCCTGGTCAATGGCGAGCGTGTCTACAGGAACAAGGGCTGGCAATACCGCTGAGCTTCGCCGCCCAGCGGTGTGTCAGACCCGGCATTTTTCATGTAACTGAAATTACCGTTCCCCGCTCCGCCGGCAAGCGGATCGCAGCCCATGAGACAGCCAGGGTGCACACTGCCAGCCGGCGGACCCATCGCGTGCAGTCGTCACGCATTTCTCATACGGGGAACAGGAAGATCAGCGCCATGAACATTGAAGTCTGGCAGGGTGACATCACCGAACTGGCAGTTGACGCCATCGTCAATGCTGCCAATGAAACCCTGCTTGGTGGTGGCGGTGTGGATGGTGCCATCCACCGTGCCGCCGGCCCCGCACTACTGGCCGAATGCCAGCGTCTGCCGGAACTGCGCCCGGGCGTACGCTGCCCCACCGGTGAGGTCCGCGCCACCGGCGGCCACGCGCTGCGCGCGCGGCATGTGTTCCATACCGTTGGCCCGGTTTGGCGGGATGGCCGTCATGATGAGGCGGCTTTGCTGGCCAACTGCTACTGGCAGTCGCTGCGGCTGGCCGAACAGATGGCGCTGGATTCCATCGCCTTCCCGGCCATCAGCTGCGGGGTGTATGGCTTCCCGCTGCACCAGGCGGCCAACATCGCCATCACCGAAACCACCACCTGGCAGAAGAGCCACGCACGCCCGCTGCGCATCGTGCTGGTGGCCTACAACGCGGCGGCCTTCAAGGTGTACCAGCAGGCGCTGGCCAGCACCGGCCTGCTCACCGAAAACGCACCGCCCATGCTTCCCCCGTCCGCCGGGCTGGCTGCCGCGCACTGAGCCGGCGCTCCACGCGTAGCCCGGGTAAGCGCCAGCGCATCCGGGAAAGCGGGGAACCGGGAACAAGGAACGGGGAGGCGGAGTAAGCCTTCTGCGAACGGCCCCGGGTGCGCTGGCGCTTACCCGGGATACGGATCGCACAGCCACCCCAAAAGAAAACACCGGCACGTGGCCGGCGTTTTCCATGCTTCAGCGGCAGCGGGCGATCAGCCTTCCCACTTGCCCAGTGCAGCCTGGCCGTTTTCCTTGGCGCGCTCGAACACGGTCTTCTGCGCAGCGGCGTAGTTGCCCTTCATGTCCTTGGCCCACAGCTTCAGCGCGGCCTGCTGCATGGCGCGGCCGTAGGAGAAGCTCAGCGGCCACGGCAGGTTGCCCAGCTGGTTCATGGCGTTCAGGTGGGCAGTGGACTGCTCGTCGCTCTGGCCACCAGACAGGAACACCACGCCCGGCAGGATGGCCGGCACGGTGGACTTCAGGCACATCACGGTGGACTCGGCCACTTCTTCCACGTCGGCCTGCTCTTCGCAGTCCTTGCCGGCGATGACCATCGAAGCCTTCAGGATGGTGCCTTCCAACACCACGTTCTGCTGGTACAGGGCATCGAACAGCGAACGCAGGGTGGCTTCGGTGACTTCGTAGCAGGTTTCGATGTCGTGGTCGCCGTCCATGATCACTTCCGGCTCGACCATCGGCACCAGGCCGCATTCCTGGCACAGCGCGGCGTAACGGGCCAGCGCGTGGGCATTGGCTTCGATGCAGGTACCCGACGGGATGCTCTCACCAATGTTGATCACGGCACGCCACTTGGCAAAACGCGCACCCAGCTTGTAGTACTCCTGCAGGCGCTCGCGCAGGCCGTCCAGGCCTTCGGTGACCAGCTCTTCCGGGCAGCCGGCCAGCGGGTGTGCACCCTTGTCCACCTTGATGCCCGGGATCATGCCGTTGTCGGCCATGTACTTGGCGAACGGCACGCCGTCCTTGGTGGACTGGCGGATGGTCTCATCGAACAGGATCGCGCCGGAAATGTGCTCGTTGAGCTTGGGCGTGGTCAGCAGCAGCTCGCGATAGGCGCGGCGGTTCTCTTCGGTGTTCTCGATGCCGACGCTGGCGAAGCGCTTGGCGATCGTGCCGGTGGATTCGTCGATGGCGATGATGCCCTTGCCCGGGGCGACCATGGCCTGGGCGGTTTCAGCCAGCAGTTCGATGCTCATTGCGTTTCCTGTAACAGGGAGGGTGAAGGGAAAACGCGATTATAGCCCGGCCCGCGCGCGGGCTGTCCCCGGCCATGGCCTGCAACCGTTTTCAGCATGTCCGCACAGGACAAGACCTGTCCTGCCTGACCTGACCCCATGGAAACGGCGGGCCACCGGCGCAGCACCGGCCGCCCGCCTGCTGGTTCAGCGGGCGGCGTTGGACCAGCGGATGCCCACCTCGCGCACCACCATGTCCTTGCCGGCGTTGCCCCACCTGGCATCGTCACTGCGGAAGCTGCCATCACCCATCGGCAGCTTGTTGCTGTCCGCACCCTCGCGCGCGGCCAGGATCACCGAGCGCACGCGCGTTGCACCTTCCGCACTGGCCAGTTTGCCGCCGTGCCAGTCGGCCACGGTGCCGCCGTAGTCCCACCCCAGGCCGTGGAAGCTCACCGGCGCGCCATTAAGTGCAACCAGCTCTTCCAGGCTCATGCCCGGGCGCAGGCCGCTGGCGTCATGCCACAGGGATTCCGGGCCGGACGCGCTTACCACCGGGAACGCAGCGTCGGGGTGTTCTGCATCGACAACCAGTTCCAGCCGCTTCCTCGCATCGTCGGGGAACAGCACCAGCACCGGGTATTGGCCCACGTCGCCTTCCGGGCCCGGCCGCATTTCCTGGCGCAGATTGGCGGCACCGAAGCGTGCCTCCATGTCGGCACGGGTGACGGGCGCGTCTGGCAGCTCCCAGGTTTCGGTCAGCGGCTGCGGCGGAGCTACCTCGGTGGGTGCTGCTACCGGGGCCGCAGCGGCAGCCTCCGGCGGGGGCGGCGTGGACGGCGAACAGGCTGCTAGCAGACCCGCACACAGGGGCAACAGCAGTCGGAAATGGCGCATTGTCAGTACTCCTTTGCTGGAGGCGACGGTCATCCACGGCCACGCGGCCGGGCGTTGGTTGGCCGAGCATCCACCGGCGGCCGTGAAAGCGCCAGCATGAATGCGGTGGCGGGCACAGCGGCCATTCATTTTCGTGCCAGCTGATGCACAGACGTGCCCAGCACCCGGCATGACTGGACCGCGCTTCCCGCCTTGGCCCCTCACCGTGATTGCCTCTCAAGAAGGCGGCTTGCGCAGTGCGAGCCGCCGCAAGGCGAGTGCGGGCAGGGAAACCGGATGGCGCGCGGGCGACCCCTCTGCTTACAGCTCGCCCAAGCCTCCGGCACGGCCATCGGCGCCCACTTCCAGCAGGCGCAGCGTGTTGGTGGCGCCATGCTTCTCCATGTGCTCGCCGCTGGTGAACACCACGCGGTCGCCGGCCTGCAGCAGGCCCGCTTCAACCAACAGACGGATGCTGCCGCGTGCGGCTTCGCGCGGGGTGAAGCCACGGCTGTCGAAATTGATGGGGAACACATCGCGCATCAACGCCATCTGCCGGCGCGCGCCGTCGTGGCGGGTGACCGCGTAGATCGGTGCCTTGGCACGGAAGCGCGACAGGTAACGCGCGGTGCCGCCCGATTCGGTCATGGCGACGATGGCGCGCACGCCCACATGCAGGGACAGGAACATGGTGGCCATGGCGATGGCCTGGTCGGCACGCTCAAGGTTGCGCGGTGAGGCGTTGAAGTCGGTTTCGGTCTGGAACTGGCGCTCGGCCCCCAGACAGATGCGGGCCATGGCTTCCACTGCCTTCACCGGGTACGCACCTGCGGCGGTTTCCGCCGAGAGCATCACCGCATCGGTGCCGTCGATGACCGAGTTGGCCACGTCCAGCACTTCGGCGCGGGTGGGAATGGGGCTTTCCACCATCGACTGCAGCATCTGCGTGGCGGTGATGACCACCTTGTTCTGCGCCAGCGCGGCCTTGATGATTTTCTTCTGCAGGCCCGGCAGCTCGGCATCGCCGATTTCCACGCCCAGGTCACCGCGTGCAACCATCACCACGTCGCTGGCCTCGACGATTTCCTCGAGATTCTCGATGGCCTCGGTGCGCTCGATCTTGGACACCAGCGCGGCATCACAGCCGTGCTGCTGGGCGATGGCGCGTGCATCGTTCATGTCCTGCGCATTGCGGCAGAACGACACGGCGATGAAGTCCACGCCGATTTTGGCGACGATGCCGATCAGCTCCTTGTCGCGCTCGGTGAGCGCGCCCAGCGACAGGCCACCGCCCTGCTTGTTCAGACCCTTGCGGTCGGACAGCACGCCGTCGTTGAGCACGGTGTTGATGATGCGCTCGCCCTGCACCTCCACCACCTGCAGCTGCATCAGGCCATCGTCGAGCAGCAGCACGTCGCCAGGGCCCACGTCCTGCGGCAGGCCCAGGTAGCTCACACCCACCTGCGCGGCGTTGCCCGGTCCAGCTTCGGTGCTTGCGATCAGGTCGAAGCGGTCACCGGCCTTCAGCTGCACCTTGCCGTCGGCAAAGCGTTCGATGCGGATCTTCGGCCCGGGCAGGTCGGCAAGGATGCCCACTTCCACGCCCACCCGCTGCGCGGCGGCGCGCACCTCGGCGGCACGCTTGGCCTGGCCGGACGGATCACCGTGGGAGAAGTTCAGGCGGACCACGTTCACACCGGCGCGGAACAGCTCATCCAGCACCCCCGGGGCGTCGGTCGCCGGGCCGAGGGTGGCAAGAATCTTGGTGCGACGCTGGTGCTCGATCATGGTTGCGCTATCTCCCTAATAGACCTTGGAAAGTAGCACAACGCGTGCATGACAACGGTGTCCGCAAACGTATTCAGAACGCACCTGCGATGCTGTCCCAAAGACACCCGGGACACCTGAGCCGGACAGCGCAGCGGGGATGACAGCGTTTGTCCTGATCGCACTGCCCAACGGACATCAACGTGTCATCGCAGACATCGGCTGCATGCGGGAAGTCCCTTCCGGACAGAAGCGACAGGCGGGACAGGGGGCACTGCGCAGGGGTGGGACAGCGGGGACAACCGGCCGGCATGGGTGAGAGGGTAATCGGCCTGGAGCGATACAGCGCACTGGTGCTTGCGCAGGTGATTGCCCTGCACAAGCCCAATCGGCTGCGCGGTTGCCTGAGGCTTTGATCTTGCGCCGTCACTGCCGCGCAGGCGGGAATCGCTGCTGATTCTGCGTTCGCCTTTGGGTTTTCACTGAAAAATTGCTCAAGACAGGAGCAAGAGCGATTCCCGCCTGCGCGGGAATGACGGCGGAGGGGCAGGAGCGAAAAGCCGCAGCGAACAACAACCGCAACAACAAGGGCGACTACGGCTGCGACTGCAACCGCAAAAACAGCGAAGGCTGCTACAGAGGGAGCGCCCCTGCAACAGCCTTCAACCAACACCCCTCGACATCACCGAAGGGGCGCTGCAATCATCAACCGCGCAGCAGCGCCGCCAGCTCGGCCGGCGTTCCAGCCAGCGCACCCACACCTGCCGCGGTGAGTTCCTCGCGGCCACCGAAGCCCCACAGCACGCCCACGTTGCGCATGGCGTGGTGGCGCGCGCCTTCGATATCCATGCGGCGGTCGCCGATCATCCAGCAGTGCTCCGGCTGCAGCGACAGACGCTGCAGCGCTTCGCCGATCAGCTCCGGCTTGTGGCTGCGCGAGCCGTCCGGGGTGGCGCCAATCACATCCTCGAAGCAGTTGCCGAACGGCAGATGTTCGACGATGCGCTGCGCATGCGGCTCGTTCTTGGCGGTGACCACCGCCAGACGATGGCCTGCCGCATGCAGGTCCTGCACCACCTCACCAATGCCTTCGTAGACATCGTGCTCCTGCCAGCCGAGTACATCGAAACGCTCACGGTACAGCTCCACCGCACGCTCCACGCGCTCGGCATCGCCAAACACCGGGGTGAAGCTGGTGCGCAGCGCCGGGCCTATCCACTTGCGCAGTTCGGGCATCGGCGGCACCGGCTGGTCCATCTTTTCCAGCGCGTAGGCCACGCAGCGGGTGATGCCGACGGCCGAATCAATCAACGTGCCGTCGAGATCGAAGAAGAACACATCGCGGCTCACGATCCGCGGGCCTCCAGCGCAGCCACGGCCGGCAAGGCCTTGCCCTCCAGGAATTCCAGGAACGCGCCACCACCGGTGGAGATGTAGCTCACCTGCTTGGCGATGCCGTACTTGTCCACGGCCGCCAGCGTGTCACCGCCGCCGGCGATGGAGAACGCCTTGGAGCTGGCGATGGCCTTGGCCAGCGCCTCGGTGCCCTTGCCGAAGGCATCGAACTCGAACACGCCCACCGGGCCGTTCCACACCACGGTGCCGGCCTTGGCGATCAGCGCGGTGTAGTGCGCGGCGGTCTGCGGGCCGATGTCCAGGATCATGTCGTCCGCGCCCACCGCATCCACCGGCTTGACGGTGGCCGGCGCATCGGCGGCGAAGGCGGGTGCCACCACCACGTCGGTGGGCAGCGGGATTTCAGCGCCGCGCGCCTTGGCATCGGCGTCGATCTTGCGCGCGGTATCGAGCAGGTCGTTTTCCACCAGCGACTTGCCCACGCCGTGCCCCTCGGCGGCGATGAAGGTGTTGGCGATGCCACCACCGACGATCAGCTGGTCCACCTTGCCGACCAGGCTGGACAGCAGTTCCAGCTTGGTGGACACCTTGGAACCGGCGACGATGGCCAGCAGCGGACGCGCCGGGTTGGCCAGTGCCTTGTCCAGTGCGTCCAGCTCGGCCATCAGCAGCGGGCCGCCGGCAGCCACCGGGGCAAAACGGATCACGCCGTGGGTGGAGGCCTGCGCGCGGTGCGCGGTGCCGAAGGCGTCCATCACGAACACGTCGCACAGCGCGGCGTACTTCTTCGACAGGGCTTCGTCGTCCTTGCCCTCGCCCACGTTCATGCGGCAGTTTTCCAGCAGCACGATCTTGCCGGGGGCGACATCCACGCCATCCACCCAGTCCTTGACCAGCGGCACATCCACGCCCAACAGTTCGGACAGGCGCCTGGCCACCGGCGCCAGCGAATCGGCCTCGCTCCACACGCCCTCCTTCGGGCGGCCCAGGTGCGAGGTGACCATCACGGCGGCGCCCTGCTCCAGCGCCTGCTTCAGCGTCGGCAGCGAGGCGGTGATGCGCTGCTCGGACGTGATCCGGCCGTTCTCGTCGATCGGCACGTTCAGATCCTGGCGGATCAGGACGCGCTTGCCGGCAAGGTCGAGGTCGGTCATGCGAATGATGGACATGGCAGGATCTGCTCCGCTGGGGGTGGGAAACCGCCATTTTCGCCCGCCCCGCCAACCGGGGCAAACCCGAGGGTTTTTCCCGATGCGCAAACCGCTTGCCCAACCTGAGCTGCACAGCCCACGGCTGCACCTGCGCGAGGTACGCGCCAGCGATGCCGCCGCGCTGTACGCCGTCCACTCCGACCCGCAGGTGATGCGCTACTGGAGCTACCCGGCATGGACCGCGCTGGCGCAGGCCGAGCAGAAAGTGGCAGACATCCAGCGCCAGCGCCGCGAGGAGGACATTCTGGTCTGGGCGGTGGCCGATGCCGCCAGCGGCCTGCTGATCGGCACCATCGCCGTGTTCGCGCTGAACGCCGGCCAAGGCCGTGCGGAGGTCGGTTACAGCCTGCACCGCGACTGGCAGGGCAAAGGGCTGGCCAGCGAGGCGTTGCGGCAGGTGCTGGCATATCTGTTCGGTGACATGGGCCTGCGCCGCGTGGAGGCCGATGTGGACCCGCGCAACCACGCATCGTGCCGCCTGCTGGAAAAGCTGGGTTTCGTGCGCGAAGGCCTGTTCCGCGAGCGTTGGCACGTCAATGGCGAAATCTGCGACAGCGCCATGTTCGGCCTGCTGCGCGGCGACTTTCTCTCCCCGTAACACAGAGCCATGCTCCGCTGCTGCCATGCCGGTTAGTCCCCGCCGAGCATGGCTCGGCGCTACGGTGTGCAGATCGCCGCGTAGCCCGGGTAAACGAAGCGCACCCGGGAAGATTGGTTGTGAGTGCAGGCATCATCGGCTCCCGGGTGCGCGCGTTGCACTTACCCGGGCTACGGGACGTTTTCGCCGGACGTGGGCCGGAGCCACCCCGAGGGTCAGACGTTATTGCCGGTACGGTTGCTGCGCAGCAGGCTGAAAGCAAAGCCGGCCACGGCCAGTGCGCCGAGCACCAGCACCGCCCACAGCAGCATGTTCTTCCAGTCGCGCGGCGCCTTGGCCGGCTGGTAGGCCGCATCGCCCGCGCGTTGCTCGGCCGCACCCAATGTGGCTGCTGCCGGCTGCCAGTGCGCGCCATTGCGCTCGCGCAGCGTCGCCAGCATCGGCTCCAGCGTGGCCTGCGCCGCATCGACGTTGGCACTGCCGGACACCAGCAGGTACGGCGCCCTGCCCTGCGCCAGGAACACCACGCTGCCGGGACGGTAGCCCAGCCGCAGCACCGGTGCCTGCGACGGCGCCGCGCCCGGTTCGGCCTGCAGCCGCCACTGGCGGTCGCTGACGATGCCGGAGGTTTCCAGCGGTGCCGATTGCTGCTGCTCGCCGGCCTGGCTCAGATTCCACGCGTTCCAGCCCTGGGTGAGGGTCTGCCACTGCGGCTCGTCACCGCCGGTGGCACGGTCGGCATCACGGCTGGATACCGTCCAGCTCACCGCGCTGTTGGGCGGCATCACCACATCCAGCCGCTGTACCGGCAGCCGCCCCTGCAGAGCGTACAGATAGCCGTCCTTCGCATTGCCACCTGCCGATGCGCTCAGATCCTGCCACTGCCAGTCACCGGCATCCACGGCGTCGGCAAATTCACCGCGCAACGCCTTCAGTGCCGGCGCACCGCTGCGCTGCAACGGCACCAGCCGCAGGTAGCGCAGGCCACTTTCGACACGGATGGTGGTATTGCGCAGGGCGCGCTGCTGGTTGCTCAACTGCACCAGACGCACCTGCGGATCCAGCACCTGCCAACCGCGCAGGTCGTTGCTGCCCTCCAGCCGATAGCCCAGGTCCACGCTGGCGTTGGCATCGGCCCAGTCCACGGTCAGCGTGCGCAGCTTGCCTGCTTCATCGCCCAGATCCACCAGCCACACCGGATCAGCAGCGGTTGGCGCGGTATTGCCGGCCACCGAATTGCGGATCGACACCACCTTGCCAGCGGTATCGCGCTGTACGACCACGCTCAGGTCGTCCTCACCCGCCACGGCCACCGGCAGCGCGAACCACTGCAACGGTAGCGTGCGCAGCGGGCCGGCCAATGGCGTGGCGGCGGCATACACCGCACTGGCCACAGGTTTTCCATCGGCATCGATGACGCGCACGTCGCGCAGGTCACGCCAGTGCGCCGCCGCGTACACCGCGCCATCCAACGGCACCCGGTAGGCACCGGCATCGGCCTGCGACAGCTGCAACGGCCATTGCCGTGCGAAATCGTCCGCGGCCTGCGCACTCAGCGGCAGCAGCGCCAGCCATAGGAGACGCTTGATCATGCGTTGGGTTCCTCGTTGTTGCCATTGGCAGCGGTAACACGGCGCGGCGGTGCCGGTGCCAGCCAGCCCACCAGCGTGCACAGCAGGCCATAGGCGAAGAAGGCACCGATGCCGAGCAGATCGCCCAGGTTGCCGCGGTCGATCAGCAGCAGCTTGGCCAGCACCACGGCCATCAGGATGGCGCCGGCCAGCCACAGGCCCCATTGCCCACGCCGCGAACCGGAAATCCAGCCGACCACACCGAGCAGGCTCCACACCACGGTCAGGCTGGTCTGCGCCAGGCGCGTACCCAGCAGTGCCTCATTCCACGGCACGCCACCCCAGTGATGCACCGCACGCAGCGTCATCACCGTCACCAGCACCAGGGCCGCCAGCGCCATAGCCACCAGCTGCGGCGCCGGGATGCGCGCACCACGGCCCTGCCACAGGCGCATCGCCAACAGCACCAGTACCGCGATTTCCGCCAGTTCCAGCGGGTTGAACAGCACGATCCACGGCAGCGGCGCGGCACTGCCGGTGCTGCCCAGCGAGCCCAGCCACCACAGGCCAAGCGCGGCGAACACCGCCATCTGCAAGGCGTGCCTGTAGCGGTCGAACGCATCGCCCAGCGGCTGCGCCAGCCATTGCCAGCGGCGCATCGACAGCAGCGCCATCACCAGCCACGGCAGCGCCAGCAGCATGCCCACCCAGCCTTCGGCCAACCTGAAACGATCACCGACATGCCACGCCAGCAGCGACAGCACCGTGGGCCACAGCAGCCACCAGGCGAGCTGCGCCAACCCAGCCACCGCACCACTGCCGGCACGCAGGCACAGCAGGCTGCGCACACCCAGCACGGCGAACAGCGGCCACGCCCACACACCATGGCCGGCAAACGGTTGCCCGTACTCGGACACCTGCAGGAAGGCCACCGGGAAGGCCAGCACAAAGCTGCCCAGCGTAGTCAGCGACAGCGCCAGTGCCGGCCTGCGCCGTTGCACCTCCGCCGCCAGCCAGCCGGTGACGCCCAACAGCAGCAGCACGCCATGCAGGCGGCTGCCCGGTTCAACGTGGTCGCTGATCTCGGTGAGGATATTGCCCACCCACCATGCCAGGCCCCACACATAGGCCACGGTGGCGATGCGCGGCTTGTCGGCGCTGCGGTACAGCCAGGCGGTGGCGAAACCGGCCAGTGCGATCAGCAAGGCGCCCATGAAGGCCGCGTTCGCCACAGGCACGTTCGAGGAGACATGGCTGCCGCTCACACCGATGGCCAGTGCTGCCGCCGCCGCAAGCTGCAGGCCGATGCCGCTCCAGCGCGCGAGGCGACGGTTCTGCATCAGCCCCAGCCACACCAGCCCTGCGCCTTCCAGCGCGAACACCGAAGCGGTTGCTCGGGCCGACAGCGCCAACGGCACCGCCAGCGTGGCAAAGCCCACCGCGAGAATCGCGTAGCCGCGTGCCAGCACGGTCAGGTTCGGGCGGTTGATCAACGCCCGTGCCAGCACCGCGTAGAGCACCGCCACACCCAGCGCGCACAGCGCCAGCGGCATGCGCTCGCCCTGCAGCAGCGCCGCCTGCAGCGAGAAGGCGATCAGCGGCGTGCCGAACAGCAGGCAGCCATCGATGCGTGCGCTGCCCGGCGTGGCCACCTTGCGCGCGTACAGCAACGGCAACAGCAGATAGAACACGAAGAACAGCACCAGGAACGGCTCGGTGGTGTTGAACTTGGCCGGCGCGTACTGCAGCACGCCCCAGGCGATGCCGATGCCCCAGGTGAAGACGAAGCCCAGCAGGTTGAGGATGCGCCACGGCCGTACCCAGGCAATGGCGAAGATGCCGGCGTTGAGCAGCGCGTAGTACGAGAACAGACCCACATGGTTGCCGCTGCCGTCGGACAGCCAGATAGGCGCCATGAAGCCCGCCAGTACACCCAGAATGGCCAGCGTGCGCGACTCCTGCAGCACCGCCATCACCGCCAGCCCCGCAATCAACACCACGCTGATCGCGAAGGCCGGGCCGGCGTCGATCAGCCCATGGTTCCTGTAGGCGGAAAACACGGTGAGCAGCAGCACACCTATCGCGCCACCCTGCAGGGCAAGCGCGAAACTGCGGTGGCTCTCGCGCTTGCGCCAGGCGAACACCAGCGCCGCCAGTGCACCAGCACTGATCGCGGCCAAGCGGAACGCGACAGGCAGGGTCAACCAGCCCTGATCGCTGGCGTACTTCAGCAATGCGGCGACGGCGGCCAGCAGCACCAGCATGCCGACCTTGACCGGCACGTTGCCGGTGGTGAACCACTGCTTGATGTGTTCGACGCCGCGCTCGATGAAATTGGGCGGCGGGGGCGGCAGCGGTTCGCTGCGCCGTGCCGGTTCGGGCGCCACGCGCGCGGGCTGCGCGGCGGCCGCCGCAGGTGCGGGCTGCACGGCCTCGGCCTGTCCGGTAGCTTCCGGCAACGGGGGCAGCATGGGCGGCAGCGCCGGGGCCGGCGCGGGCGCTGGGGCAGGTTCTTCGGGAACAGGCGCGGTGGCCGGTGCGGCGTACGCCGCCGGGGTATCAGCCGGTGCCTGTGGCGCGGGCTCCTGTGCGGCTTGGGCGGGCTGTGCGGCCTGCGGCGGCACGTAGGCCTCCCCCGTGGCCGACATCTGCTGCAGCGTGGCCTCCAGCGCGGCAACCCTGCGCCTGAGCGAGCCTACCGACACCAGCGCCACCACCAGCAGCACCGGTACGGCCATCACCACAACCATGCCCAGCAACAACAGGACTATCCACGTCTCATCCATTCCCCATCCTTGTCCCCAAGAGGTGCCGCTCCACCTTATCGGCGCGCTTCGGAAACGCAAGCACCTGCACAGTCAGCTTTGCCAACGGCAGCGGCGGCCGCCCATGGTCCGCCGGAAACAACAAGGGCGCCCGAAGGCGCCCCTGCTTCAACCTGCAACCGCTGGATCAGGCCGCGACCACGCGCACCATTTCCAGGCACTTGTTGGAGTAGCCCCACTCGTTGTCGTACCAGCTGACCAGCTTGACGAAGGTGGAGTCCAGCGCGATGCCGGCTTCGGCGTCGAACACCGAGGTGTGGGTCTCGCCGACGAAATCGGTGGCCACCACCTTGTCTTCGGTGTAGCCCAGCACGCCCTTCAGCGCGCCTTCGCTCTGTGCCTTCACTTCAGCGCAGATTTCGGCGTAGGTGGCCGGCTTTTCCAGCTCCACGGTCAGGTCAACCACCGACACGTCCGAGGTCGGCACGCGGAAGCTCATGCCGGTCAGCTTCTTGTTCAGCTCAGGAATCACCACGCCCACGGCCTTGGCAGCGCCGGTGGAGGACGGAATGATGTTCTCCAGAATGCCGCGGCCACCGCGCCAGTCCTTGTTGGACGGGCCATCGACGGTCTTCTGGGTGGCGGTGGCGGCGTGCACGGTGGTCATCAGGCCGCGCTTGATGCCCCACTTGTCATTGACCACCTTGGCCAGCGGCGCAAGGCAGTTGGTGGTGCACGAAGCGTTGGAGATGATGGCTTGGCCGGCGTAGGTCTTGTCGTTGACGCCGTACACGAACATCGGCGTGTCGTCCTTGGACGGGGCCGACATGATCACCTTCTTCGCGCCCGCGTCGATGTGCTTCTGCGCGGTTTCCTTGGTCAGGAACAGGCCGGTGGATTCGATCACCACGTCCACGCCCACTTCGTCCCACTTCAGATTGGCCGGGTCGCGCTCCTGGGTCAGGCGGATCTTCTTGCCGTTGACCAGCAGGGTGTTGCCTTCGACGGCCACGTCGGCCTTGAAGCGGCCATGCACGGAGTCGTACTTGAGCATGTAGGCCAGGTAATCCGGCTCCAGCAGGTCATTGATGGCCACGATCTCGATGTCGTTGCCGAAGTTCAGCACTGCCGAACGCAGCACGTTGCGCCCGATGCGCCCGAAACCGTTGATGCCGACCTTGATTGCCATGTTCACAAGCTCCTGCAGCCGCAAGACCGTTGCGGCGAGTGTGGAAAGGGGCCGCCATTCTACCAGCCCCGGGCCCCGGCGGTGGCCGGCCAGGCTGCAGCGCCAGCAGCCCCCCAGGCAGCCAGAACGCCTGTTTGATCAGGATCAAAGCGGGTTTCCAGCGGCAGCCGGACACTGGCCCCACCTCCACAACGCAAACGGAATCACACATGCGCAAGACCTCCGCCCTGCTGCTCTCCGGCCTGGCCGCCGCCATGGCTCTGGCCGCCGCCCCCGCCATGGCACAGTCCAAGGGCGACTGGACGCTGGGCGTCGGCGTGCACGCCGTAGACCCCAAGTCCGACGCCGGTGACCTCAACGGCGCCCCGCTGGGCCTGGGCGCGCTGCCGACCAAGGTGGACAGCGACGTCAAGCCGACCATCACCTTCGAGTACTTCATTGCCGACAACGTGGGCATCGAAGTGCTGGGCGCGCTGCCGTTCAAGCACGAGATCAGCATCGACGGCATTGGCAAGGTCGGCGAAACCAAGCAGCTGCCGCCGGTGGTCTCGCTGCAGTACCACTTCGCCAACAGCAGCAAGGTCACCCCGTTCGTCGGCCTGGGCGTGAACTACACCAAGTTCTTCAGCACCGACAGCAAGGGCGCGCTGGCCGGCACCAAGCTGAAGCTGGAAGACTCCTGGGGCTTGGCCGCGCATGCCGGCCTGGATTTCGCGCTGAGCGACAAGGGCGCGCTGCGCGTGGACCTGCGTTGGGCCGACATCGACACCAAGGTGAAGGTTGATGGCGCCAAGCTGGGCACCGCCAAGGTGGACCCGCTGGTCTATGGCGTGGCTTACGTGTTCAAGTTCTGAGCAACGCCACACGCTCGCAACCTCGTCAGTTGTACCCCTGCTCCCCCGGCCTGCGCCGGGGGAGTTGCGTCTGCATCCGCGTATGAGCTGCGGCCTGCGGTCTGACAACCGCTAGAATGCGGCGATGAAATCGCTTTACCGAATCCCCGCCCTCCCCCTGCTCGGTGCCGCACTGCTGGCCACCCTGCTTCCCACCCACGCCATGGCCTGGGGCGCGCAGGGCCACCGCCTGGTGGCGCGCGTTGCCGAAACCCGGCTGGACCCACAGGCTAAGGCCGAAGTGGACCGCCTGCTGGCCACCGAACCCGGCGCCACGCTTTCCAGCATCGCGCCATGGGCCGACGAGCTGCGACGCGACGACCCCTCGCTGGGCCGCAAATCCGCCAGCTGGCACTACGTCAACATGGCCGAGGATGGCTGCCTCTACAGCCCGCCGAAACACTGCCCGGGCGACAACTGCGTGGTCGAGGCCCTCAAGGACCAGGCCCGCATCCTGGCCGACCATGACAAGACCGATGCCGAACGCCTGCAGGCGCTCAAGTTCGTGGTTCACTTCGCCGGTGACATCCACCAGCCCATGCACGCCGGCAAAGCAGACGACCGCGGCGGCAACGACTACCAGCTGCAGCTCAACGGCCGCGGCACCAACCTGCATTCACTGTGGGACAGCGGCATGTTCTACCCGCTGCGGCTGGGCGATGACCCGTTCCTGGCCAGGCTGCAGGCACTGCCCGCGCACGACACCAGCGACCCTGCCCTGCACAGCAACATCGCGGTGTGGGCCGAACAGTCCTGCCACATCGCCACGCAGGATGGTGTTTACCCGGACGGCCACAAACTGGACGATCGCTACGCCGAGCATTGGCGGCCGGTGGCCGAAGCGCAGCTGGTGCTGGCCGGCGAACGCCTTGCCGTGCTGTTGAATGAGCTGCTCGACAGCCCCTGAGTGCAACCGGCACCTGCCAACACAGGTGCCGTCACCCACCAGTGCTCAGCGCATGAACGCTCTGCTCAGCGCAGCCCGCCCTGACGGCGCACCATCGCCCTGCCCTCGACCACCTCGAAGGTGAAGGCATAGGCCAGTGTCACCGGCACATTCTCTTCGCGCGTGGCACCACTGCAGTCGTCGGCTGCCGGCGGCACGCGGCCCGGCGGGTAATGACAGGTTGCCGCAGGCTGGAAGCGCCACTGTGTGGTTGCCGCAACCACCGCCTGCAGCAGGCCTGCGTTGGCCGCGTCCGCACCGGCACGGCAGGCCGAATGCGCCACCAGGGGTTCGCTGCGCTGCACCTGCCCCTGCGCATCAACAATCACGTTCACGCATACCGTGGTGGGCGCGAGCGAGCGGCCCAGCTGATCGGGCGGCAGCACCGGGTCTTCGGCCTGCAGCGCAACCGGCATGCGGAAGGCCTCCGATGCTGCCAGCTGATAGGGCTGTATCTCACCCGCCGCACCGGTGGATTCCCGCCTCAACATCTGGCGATGCTGGTTGAGGTTGTAAGTGGCCTCCTCCACCACCTCGCTGGCGGGCGGGCCGCTGGCGCAGCCAGCGCACAGCAGGGCCGCAAGCCCGGACAGCAGCCACCTGCTCAAGCGCCGCTACCTTCATCGGCGTGGGTGACGTTCTCGTCCATGTCGAACCAGATCGGCACACGGATCGCTCCGGCCACCGGCTTGCCGTCCTTGTGCGCTGGCGTGAAGCTCCACTTGTGTGCGGCAGCAATGGCAGCCTCATCGAAGACACCCTTGGGCTCGGCGGTTTCCACCATCACCTCGGTCGGCTTGCCGTCCGCGCCCACGTTGATACGCAGCACCACCTTGCCGCTGATGCCCTGGTCAACCGCTGCCTTCGGATAAGCCGGCGCCGTCATGCGGTCGGTGGTGGGCCCACTGTCCGTTGCCTCAGGCTCGGCGGAAATCCGCCCGGCTGCACCCTTGGCCACCGGCACCGCTGCATGCGCCGGCTGCGCTGCCCATGCCGCATAACCCAGACCCGACGACACCACCGCCGACAACGCCAACATCGCAACCCATTGCTTTCTGCCGGGTACCGGACGCTTCAACATGGCTATACGCTCCTTCAGTGGATGATGGCCCTGCCAATGGCAACCCAATGGCAGGGGTGACGACGCCAACGTGGTCTTGAGCATGGCGTTGCCGTAGCTACGGCGCGTACCTTCGCCCCGGGCGATGACGCGCTCGTCGCAGGAAAGCTCCTGGTCCTCGCGGCAGCGGTGCACGGCCAGCAGCAGCACCGGGTTGAACCAGTACAGGCAACGCAGGGCGGCCAGCAGCGCATTGACCAGCAGGTCGCCCCGCCGCTGATGCACGCGCTCGTGCAGCAGCACCAGCGCCTGCTCGCGTGCGTCATAGCGTTGCTCGAAATCGGCGGGCAGCACGATGCGTGAGCGCAGCAGGCCCACCGCTGCGGGCAGACCGGCACTGCTCTCGGCCAGCCAGGTGCCATCGGTGCGCTCGCGCAGCCGGCCCAACCGCAGCGTGAAACGATGCTGCTGCCACAGCAGCCACAACGCCTGCACCACGGCGCCCAGCAACCAGGCAGCGAACAGCAGCGAGGGCCAGGCCAGCACGGTGTCCGGCGCGGCCATCAGCGCCTTGACCTGCACGGCTCCGGCCAGACTCACGGCGGGCACCAGCGTGCCCGCACTGGGCGCAGGCAGCAGCGGCGCCAGCAATGCCACCGGTAGCGCCAGCCACAGCAGATAGGCGGCACTCGCACCCAGCCTGCGCCTCACCGGCCCGCGCAGCATCAGTATCAACACCATTGCCACGCTGCTGGACAGCGCCGTGGTCCACAGCAATTGCAGGAAATCAGGGCTGCTCATCATCAATCTCCTCCAGCAGACGGCGCAGTTCGGCCACGTCGTCGCGGCTCAGGCGGCGGTGCTGGCTGAAGTGGGCAACCATCGGCGCCACGCGGCCATCGAACAGGCGCTCGATCAGGCTGCTGCTTTCCTCCAGCAGCCACGCATCGCGCTGCACCAGCGGTGAGTACAGATAGCGGCGGCCTTCCTTGCTGGCACCGACGGCACCCTTGTTGAGCAGGCGGTTGAGCAGGGTCTTCACCGTGGCCTCGGCCCATTCGTTGCCACCGGGCAGGCGTGCGATGACCTCCTCCGCCGTCAGGGGATGCTGGCCCCACAGCACTTCCATCACCACGGCTTCGGCTTCGCTGATCCGGATCATCGTTTACATCTGTAAATTTTCACTGATTACACGAGTAAACGAAAAGCCTGTCAAGCATCTGCATGGCAGTTCATGGGTCGAATGCTGTAATGCCCCAAACCGCAGGAACAGGACGCCATGCCGCAACACGTGACCGACCTCGACGCCGCCGTTGACTGGCTGCTGGCCCGCACCGACGGCCCGTTGCGCATCGGCGCCCCGCTGGCGCTGGGCAAGCCGCACCGCCTGCTCAACGCGCTGTATGCACGCATCGAGAACGACCCCTCACGGCCGCTGCAGCTGTACACCGCGCTGTCCCTGAACCCACCGAAGGCAAAGGGCGATGGTCTTGAAGCCCGCTTCATGGCGCCCTTCGTTCAACGCCATTTCGGCGATGACTTCCCGCGCCTGCTGTACGCCGATGCGGTGCTGCGCGACGCACTGCCCGCGCACGTGCAGGTGGAAGAGTTCTACATGCAGTCCGGCGCGCTGCTTGGCTCATCGCAGGCGCAGCGCAACTACACCAGCCTGAACTACACGCATGCGGCCGATGCCGTGGCCCAGCGCGCGCCAAACGTCATCGTGCAGAAGGTAGCGTTCCGCGAGGGCAGCACGCGGCTCTCGCTTTCCTGCAACAACGACATCACCCAGGACACGCTCGATGCCATCGCCCGCCGTGGCCTGCCGCGCCCGCTGCTGATTGCCGAAGTGGACCCGCAGCTGCCCTGGCTGGGGGGCTCGGCCACCGTGCCTGCGGATTTCTTTGATCTGGTGGTAGTGCCGCCGGGGCCGTATCCACAGCTGTTCGGCCTGCCACGCCAGCCGGTGAATGATGCAGATTACGCCATCGGCTTTCTCGCCAGTGCACTGGTGCGCGACGGCGGCACGCTGCAGATCGGTATCGGCACCTTGGCCGACGCACTGAGCCACGCACTGGTGATGCGCCATACCGACAACGCCCGTTACCGGCAGGTGCTGCATGCGCTCGATCCCGAGATCGAACAGCGCCCACTCGTGCTTGAAGCCGGCGGCCTGGAACCGTTTGACGTGGGCCTGTACGGCTGCAGCGAGATGCTCAACGAAGGCTTCCGCGTCCTTGTGCAGAGCGGCGTGATCCGCCGCAAGGTGCATGACGACCTTGCGCTGATGCAGCGCATCGAGAACGGCAGCGCCTACATGTCCGACCACGCCACGCTTGCCGCCGAAGGCGAGTACCTGCATGGCGCGTTCTATCTCGGCTCGCCGGAGTTCTACGACTGGTTGCGCCACCGGCCCGAGGACGAATGCCGCGCCATCGGCATGCGCCGCATCAGTGAGATCAACCAGCTCTACGGCGGCAACGAAACCCTTGAGCAGCTGCAGCGCCGCGATGCACGCTTCTTCAACTCCTGCATGATGGCCACCGCGCTGGGCGCGGCGGTCTCCGATGCACTGGAAGATGGACGCGTGGTGTCCGGCGTCGGCGGCCAGTACAACTTCGTGGCCATGGCCCACGCCCTGCCGGACGCGCGCAGCATCCTGATGTTCCGCGCACTGCGCGAAGATGCCGGCAAGCCCCAGTCCAACGTGCGCTGGAACTACGGCCACACCACCATTCCGCGCCACCTGCGCGACATCTTCATCAACGAATACGGCATCGCCGACCTGCGCAACCTCACCGACGAGGACTGCGTGATCGCCATGACCGCCATCACCGACGCCGCCTTCCAGACACCGCTGCTGGAACAGGCGAAATCGGCGAAGAAGCTGGCGCGTGACTTCACCGCACCGGCCGCATGGCAGCGCAACACCAAGCAGACATTGAAAGCCGCGCTGGTCCCCTTCCGCGCCGATGGCAGCCTGCCCGACTACCCGCTGGGCAGTGATTTCACCGCCATCGAGCAGGACCTGCTGCGTGCCCTCAGCTGGCTCAAGGCCAACACCGCCACGCGCGGCGACAAACTGCGCACGGTATGGGCCGCCCTGCGCCAATCCGCCGGCGACAACGACGCGATGTACCTGCAACGCATGGGACTGGAGCAACCTGGCTCCTTCGGCGAACGGCTCAACGCGCGGCTGCTGCGGTTGGGGCTGGCAAAAACGGCGCGCGCACCCGGCATTGATCACTGAGTCGCAGTACATATGAAATCCCCCCGAGCCGAGCGCAGGCGATAGGCATCAAGCACCTGCGCCGCGCTCTGCCCACCCGTTTCAATCACATGCGCCGCGAATGCATTGGGCAGCGCCTCGAACTGCCCGTGCATGCGCCGTACCACCTCAGCGTTGGCTGACGGCTGCGAGCTGCGTGCGCTCGCCCGTGCCAGCAGCACATCCAATGGCGCTTTCAGCAGCACATAGTGAAGGCTGCCCAGCTTCTCCCCGATCAACGGCAACAGCCACGGGCCAATCACGCCGTCCAGATAGACGGTGTAGCCCGCTTCGGCATACTCGCGGGCCGCAGCTACATACGCGCGCACCGCGGCCTCGTTCTACTGCCGCGCTTCCGGCAACGAGGGGTCGATGCGGTTTGTGATGAAGCGGAAGAACAGGTCGGTTTCAATATGCACGCCATGCGGGTCATCACTGGCCAGCATGCGGGCCAGCGTGGTTTTCCCCGAACCGGGCGCGCCTGCCATCACCACGACTGCCATGCACCCTCCTGCCTTTCCATCGGGAAGCCGGGCCTGAGTATAGGCGCGCAGTAACCCCGTAGCCCGGGTAAGCACAGCGCACCCGGGAACAACCGAACTAAATCCACCATCAACGCGCATCGCTTCCACACAAATGGCGTGCCGGGCAGGCAGAAGCTCCCCGGGTGCGCTTGCGCTTACCCGGGCTACGTTTCTACGTTTCCGGAGCCGGAAAACAACAAGGCCGGGAATACCCGGCCTCGTCGTCATCCACTGCAGCGGTGCTGGGCGCTTACTTGCCGGCCAGCGCCCTGGCGGCGGCCACCACGGCATCGGTGGTGATACCGAAGTGCTTGTACAGCTGGTCCGCCGGGGCAGACGCACCGAAGGTGTCCAGGCCGACGACGGCGCCGTCCAGACCCACGTACTTGTGCCAGAAGCCGGTGACGCCGGCTTCCACCGCCACGCGCCTGCGCACGGCATCGGGCAGCACCGACTCGCGGTACGCGGCGTCCTGACGCTCGAACACGTCGGTAGACGGCATCGACACCACGCGCGCCTTGATGCCGGCAGCGTCCAGCTCGGCTTTGGCGGCCATGGCCAGCGCCACTTCCGAACCGGTACCGATCAGGATCACATCCGGCGTGCCATTGGCATCTGCCAGCACGTAGCCACCGCGTTCGATCTGCTTGACCTGCTCTTCGCTGCGCTGCTGCGCCGGCAGGTTCTGGCGGCTGAAGATCAGGCAGCTCGGTCCTTCCTTGCGCACGATGGCGGCCTTCCAGCTCACCGCCGATTCAGTGGCATCGCAGGGGCGCCACACATCGTTGTTCGGGATGTAACGCAGCGAGGACACATGCTCCACCGGCTGGTGGGTCGGGCCGTCTTCGCCCAGGCCGATCGAGTCGTGGGTGAACACATGGATCACATGCGCCGGGATCAGCGCGCTCATGCGCAGCGCGTTGCGTGCGTAGTCGCTGAACACCAGGAAGGTGGCGTCGAACGGCAGGAAACCACCGTGCAGGGCCAGGCCATTGGCAATCGCGCTCATGCCGAACTCGCGCACACCGTAGTGCACGTAGTTGGCGTTGGCGTCCTCGCCCACAACCGTGTGCGCGCCCTTCCACAGGGTGAGGTTGGAGCCGGCCAGGTCGGCCGAGCCGCCGATCATTTCCGGCAGCAGCGGCGCGAAGGCCTGGATGGCGTTCTGCGATGCCTTGCGCGAGGCGATGGTCGGCGCTTCAGCCTGTACCTGGGCGATGTAGGCATCGGCCTTGGCCAGGAAGTCATCCGGCAGATCGCCATGCGAGCGGCGGGTCAGCTCTTCGGCCTGCGCCGGGAACTGCGCGGCGTACTTGTCGAACAGCTGCTCCCACTCGGCCTGGCGCAGCGTGCCGGTGCCGCCTGCGCGCCAGCCGGCGTAGATTTCTTCCGGAATCTCGAACGCCGCATACGGCCAGTCCAGCGCCTTGCGGGTGGCTTCCAGTTCGTCCTTGCCCAGCGGTGCGCCGTGGCTGGATTCCTGGCCGGCCTTGTTCGGCGAACCAAACCCAATGGTGGTCTTGCAGCAGATCAGGGTGGGCTTGTCGAACTGCGACAGCGCCTGCTCGATGCCGGCCTTGATGCTGTCCGGGTCATGGCCATCGACGCCGCGCACCACGTTCCAGCCATAGGCCTCGAAACGTGCCGGCGTGTCGTCGGTGAACCAGCCTTCCACTTCACCGTCGATGGAGATGTTGTTGTCGTCCCAGAAACACACCAGCTTGTTCAGGCCCCAGGTACCGGCCAGCGAAGCGGCTTCGTGCGAGATGCCTTCCATCAGGCAGCCGTCACCCATGAACACCCAGGTGCGGTGATCGACGACTTCAAACTCCGGGCGGTTGTAGCGCTGTGCCAGCAGCTTTTCGGCCAGCGCGAAACCCACGGCATTGGCAAAGCCCTGCCCCAGCGGGCCGGTGGTGGTTTCCACGCCCGGGGTTTCGTGGTGCTCCGGGTGGCCGGCGGTCTTGCTGCCCAGCTGGCGGAACGCCTTGAGCTGCTCGATCGGCAGGTCGTAGCCGCTCAGGTGCAGCAGCGCGTACTGCAGCATCGAGCCGTGGCCGTTGGACAGCACGAAGCGGTCGCGGTTGAACCAGTTCGGGTTGTTCGGGTTGTGACGGTGGTAGTCGTTCCACAGCACTTCGGCGATGTCGGCCATGCCCATCGGCATGCCGGGGTGGCCGGACTTGGCGGCTTCTACCGCATCAGCGGCGAGGAAACGGATGGCGTTCGCCAGCTGGCGGCGGGTGGGCTGCGTCATGGTTCGTCGGATCGGGAGGCTCCCGCGGAACTGCGGGCGGCCTATTGTCCCACAAGCCACCGCCGGCTTCAGGCCAGCCATGCCACCTTGGGCTGACCAATGTCCCATTACCGGCAAAGCACAACGGCCACCTGTTCAGGTGGCCGCTGGCTGGGTCCGACCCGGCGCGGGCCGGTCAATCGACCGGATGGTGCCGCCCGATGCTGTCATCGCTCTCGCCGCGCGACACCAGCGTGGTCAGGGCCAGATCGCCGGTGACGTTGAGCGCGGTGCGGCACATGTCCAGGAAGTGGTTGACGCCCAGGATCAGGCCGATGCCGACCGGGTTGACGCCCACCATGGCGCTGATCAGTGCCACCACCGGCAGCGAGCCGGACGGCACACCGGCGGTACCGATACCGCCCAGAATGCACACCAGCATCACCATGAACTGCTGGCCGATGCTCAGGTCCACACCGAAGAACTGCGCCAGGAAGATCACCGTCACGCCCTCGAACAGCGCCGTGCCGTTCTGGTTGGCGGTGGCGCCCACGGTCAGCACGAAGCGCGACACCTTGTGCGGGAAGCCCATCTGGTCGGCCACGCGCAGGGCGGTGGGCAGGGTGGCATTGGACGAGGCGGTGGAAAAGGCCATCAGCGTGGCCTCCTGGGTATCCCGGAAGAACGCCAGCGGCGAACGCCCGGCCAGCTTCACCGCCAGGCCGTAGGTAACGAACATGTGCAGGGCCAGCGCCAGTACCACCACGCCCACGTAGGCGCCCAGTTTGACCAGCAGGCTGAAGCCGAAGATGGCCGCCAGGTTGAACATGAAGCAGGCAACCGCATACGGCGCCAGGCGGATGACCAGGTTGATCAGGGTCATCGAAATCTCGAACAGGCCCTCGATGGCCTTGCGCAGCGTGGCCACCTTCTCCGCCGGCGAGAGCACCATGCCGACACCCAGCATCAGCGCGAAGAACATCAGCGAGAGGATCTTGCCGTTGTCCGAGGCCGCCTCCAGCACGTTGTTGGGCACGATGGACAGCAGCATCTCCATGCCCTTGGGCTGGGAGCCGACGCCAGCCACGATCTCCTTGCTGCGCTCGGCGTTCTCGGCCAGCAGCTGCGCGGCGACGTTCGGGTCCACGCCCGCACCGGGCTTGAGCAGGTTGACCAGCACCAGACCAATCAGCACCGCGATGCCCGACAACACCACCGTGTAAGCCAGCGACTTCCAGCCGATGCGACCCAGCGCGCGGATGTCGCCCATTTCCGAAACGCCCATCACCAGTGCCGAGAAAATCAGCGGCACGATGAGCATGAAGATCAGATTGAGGAACAGGCCGGAAACCGGCGTGGTCACGTAGGTGGTGACCGCATGCACCCAGGGCGCGCCCGGGGCCACCATGTGCACGATCAAGCCAAGCAGCAGGCCAATGCCAAAGCCGATGCCGATTTTCCAGTGAAAGGGCATCTTGCCGTTGGACTGCTCTGCCTTGGTCATGCGCTACTCCCTTGGTGGATATTTCAGCTTAACAGACTGTTCACCCGCAGCCGTTTCAACCCTGCCCCGGGTACAGCGGGTCCAGTACCGGCTTGCCGGCCACGGCACCACCGCGCCAGCGCGGCCCGCTGCGCAATGCATCGCGCAGCCGCGCCCTGGCCTGGGATACATCGCCCTCGCCACCCCAGCGCGCACGCTGCATGCGCTCCAGTGCCTGGCGCTGGGCCGGGTCGTCCAGTTGCGCGAGTACCGCATCGATGCCGTCCACGCCCGCCATGTCGGCCAGGATAAGCACCACTTCCTCCAGACCACCGGCATCCAACGCACGCCGCAGGTCGGCCTGGCTGTAGCGGGCGGCACGGCGGCCAGCCACCGCCGGCTGCGGCCCGCCATGGGCTTCGGCCACCGGTGTGCGCCGGCGGCTCAGGCCCCATATCAAGGTCACCAGCCACAGCAGCGCGAACACCGCCGCCAGTGCCGGCCACAGCCACGGCCGCTGCGCCTGCTGCGGCTGGTTGGCGGTCAGTGCGTCGCCCTGCAGCGCCGGTGCCTTGGCAACGGGCTGCGCCACCGGCGGCGGTGCCACATTGGCGCCGGTGCCTTGGCTCACCTGCAGCTGCAGCGGGGGCAACGCAGCCTGCTTCAGCTGCCCGGTGGCCACATCCCACCAGCCCATCTGGATGCCCGGCACGCTGAGCGCGCCGGCCTGCTGCGGCACGATCGAGTAGCGACGGGTGAGCTTGAGCTGCGGGCTGTCGCCATTGAAGATTTCGTCATACTGCGGCGGCTCGGCAAACACCTGTGCGTTGTCACCCATCGACGGCACCGGCAGTTCCGGGAACTGCGCCTTGGTCGCACCGGTGGCGGTAGCCTCGACCACGATGGTGGTGGCCTCGCCGGTGCGGCCGTTGGTGGGCGCGGCGGTGTAGCGCAGCTGCAGGCTCTTCAGCGGCAACCAGGGCTGCGGCGCATTGGCCGGAATCGGCTTCACCTGCAGGGCCTGGTCCGGTGCGCGGGCACTGAGCTGGCCGCTGTCACGGCCGAAGAAATCGTCGAAGAAGCCGCCCACGCCCTGCCCGCTGAAGCGCGCGCCCGGCAACTGCAGCGTGCCGCTGCGTTCGGGCACCAGCAGGAAGCGGCGTTCGACCACGTTGTAGCGGCGGCCGTTGATCTCGCGGTTGGAGGTCTTGTCTTCGCCCACGCGCTGCAGCGAAGCGCCCTGCGGCGTGTCCAGCACCAGTTCGCCCGAGGCCAGCTGGGTGGCGAAGTACAACCGCACCACCACGCCCACGGTCTGCTGCACGTAAGGCGCACGGTCATCCACCACGGTTTCGACGAAGGCCAGCGCATTGCTGTCGCGGCTGGCCAGCGGCGCCTGGCCCACCACCAGCCGCAGCGGCTGGGTCTGTGTGTTGCCCACCCGCAGCGCGGGAATCTGCAGCTCGCCATTGCGGCGTGGCGACAATGCCACCGTGAACACGGAAGAATTGCTCACGCGCCCACCGCCCATCTGCAACTGGCGGCTGCTGCTCTGGCCACTGAGGTCGAACTCGGCGCGCAGCGGGCCGTAATCTGGCTGGGCGGACTGGTCGGTCTCGATGTTGAGGGTGACCGTCTCGCCCATATTGATGCTGTCGCGGTCCAGCCAGGCGCGCGTCTGCGCCTGCACCACGGCACTGCATACCAGCAGCCACAGGGCCACCAGCCACGCCACGCTCTGCCTGCGGCTGTTGTTCGTCATCATCGCTGTTCCCGCATCCGCCGCTCGTATTCGAGCTTGAATTTCGCCTTCAACAGATCGCCCGGCTCATCCGGCACGCGCTGCATCCAGGCCTCCACCGCCCGTTGCTGCTCACGCTGCTCCGGGGTCATCGCCGCCAGCCGCGCGGCCTCGGCCTTGGCCTTCTCATCACCGGCCTGTTCCTGCGCCTGGCGCATCGCCTCGGCCATGCGTTCGCGCTGGGCCTGGTTGGCCTTCTGCTGGGCGGCGGCATCCTCCGCGCTGGGCGGCCGGTCCTGCTGCGATGCGGGCGAGGCAGGGTCCGGTTTGCCATCCTTTCCGTCCTGGCCCTGCTTGTCCTGTTGCTGCTGCGCCGGGTTCTGCTGCGACTGCCCCTGCTGCGGGCCGTCCTTCGGCTGACCCTGTTTGCCCTGCTGATCCTGCGGCTGTCCGCTGTCGTTCTTGTCCTGCTGGCCCTGCTGTTTGTTCTGCTGGCCCTGTTGGTCCTGCTGCGACTTGCGCTTGCGCGCGGCATCCACCGCAGCGCGGTTGGCGATGGCGTCCTGCATGCCCGGGTGCAGCTCCAACGCCCGGTCATAGGCAGCTATCGCATCATCGTACTTGCCCTGCCGGGCCAAGGCATTGCCGAGGTTGTACTGGCCCTCGTCCGTGTCGATGCCCTGGAACTGTTTCTGCGCGGTGGCGAAATCACCCTTGCGGTAGGCGTCCACACCTTGTTCCAGCTGCTGGTGCTGCACCTGGTCAGCACGCTGCCACCAGCCGCCCTGCTCCGCCGCCTGTGCCTGCTGCGGTATCGCCACCGGCAGCAGCAGACACAGTGCCAGCGCAGCCACCCCCTGCTTCGGCCGGCGGAAGGCGTACAACGCCAGCAGCAACAGCGGCAGCAGCAGCCAATAGCCCTCGTCCTGCCAGCTCTTGCCCTTCTGCGCCTGCCCCTGCGCCGTGGCCCGGGCCTGCGGCTGCAGCAGATCAAGCGCCTGCAGATCGGTGCCATCGGTGGCAATGCGCTGATAGCCGCCGCCACCTGCCGCTGCCAGGGCGCGCAACGAGGATTCATCAAGGTGCGCATGTTCGATGCTGCCACGCCCATCGCGGTACGCAGCACCCTGCAGACTGCCCAGGCCCAGCACCGAGACGCGGTAACCGGCCGCATGCAGGCGGGTGGCAGCGGCCAGTGCGGCGGGGTCGGCATGATCGGTGAGCAGCAGCACATCGCCCTGCCGCGCCCCGGATTGCTCCAGCAAGGCGCCGGCCCATGCCAGCGCCTTGTCGGGCTTCTGTCCGTCCACCGGCATCACCGAGGGCGACAGGGCATCAAGAAACAGCGCCACGTTGGCGGCGTCATCGGTAAGCGGGGCCACCGTGAACGGCTCCCATGCATAGGCGACGAGCGCCACTTCACCGCCCTTGCGTTCGCGCAGCAGCGTGGCCAGCTTGGCGCGGGCCTGCAGCAGCCGCGAGGGTGGCAGGTCAGGCGTGGTCATGCTGCTGGACAGGTCCAGCACCACCACCAGCGGTGTCTTGGATTCCCACAACGGCTGCTCCACCTGCCGCCAGCTGGGGCCGGCCAAGGCCAGTACCGCCAGCAGCAGACCGATGAGCAGCGCGGCGGCGCCCCACCAGGAGCGGCGCGTGGTGCCGGTCAGCAGGTGCGGCAGCAGATGCGCATCCACTGCGTCATGCCACTGCGCGCTGCGGTGGCGCCTGTACCAGCCAACCAGCAGCGCGGCCGGCAGCAACAGCAGCGCCCACAGCCAATCGGGGCGGATGAAATGCAGGGCATCCCAGAACCTCATGCGCGCAGCCCCCGCCATGCCAGTGCGAATACACCCAGCCCCAGCGCGAAAGCCAGCGGCACAGGATAGCGTTCGATGCGCGGGCGCACCGCCGGGCCCATGCTCTTGACCGGCTCCAGCCGGTCCAGCTCGGCATAGATGCCGGCCAGCTCATCGGTATCGCGCGCACGAAAGAAGCGGCCACCGGTCTGCTCGGCCACTTTGGTAAGCGTGTCTTCGTCCACCTGGTCTTCGCCTCCGGCCAGCTGCACGCCGAAAAGGCTCATGCCCCCGGTGCCACCAAAGGCCACGGTATAGACGCGCACGCCTTCACTCTTGGCCAGCTCGGCCGCCTTCAGCGGTTCGAGCACGCCTGCGGTGTTCACGCCATCGGTGAGCACGATCAGCACGCGCTGCCCTTCCGGCTGCTCGCGCAGGCGCTTGACCGACAGGGCAATGGCGTCGCCCAGCGCGGTCTCGCGGCCGGCCAGGCCAACCACGCTGTCGCGCAGCTGTTCGCGCACGCTGGCACGGTCGGCGGTAAGTGGCGTCAACGCATAGGCACGCTGGCCGAACACCACCAAGCCGATGCGGTCGCCTTCGCGTCGATCCAGAAAATCCGCCAGCACGGCCTTGGCGGCGGTGAGGCGATCAACCACCTGCCCGCCCAGCTGCATGTCCGCCTCGCTCATGCTGCCGGACAGATCCACCGCCAACATCATCTGCCGCGCCTGACGTGGAGGTTCCACCGGCTCACCCAACTCCAGCGGGCGCGCGGCGGCAATGACAAGACAGGCCCATGCCAACCACAGCAGCAGGCCACGCAGCCACGCACCACCGGGCCCGGAGGCAGCACCAAGTTGCAGGCGCGCTGGGTCATAAGGCACACGCAGTGCTGGCGCGTCATCGCCACGCAGCGGCCAGAAGCGCATCAACAATGGCAGCGGCAACAGCAGCAACAGCCACGGCCATGCGAAATCCGGCAGACGCTGCAGCAGCATGTCGAGCCACATCAGCGCGCCCCCGCCATCAGTTCGAGAAAACGCGCACGCGCAAGCTGCGTGGCACGCTGCACCTGGGCATCATCAACCTGCGGCCGATAGCCACCCTCCAGCAGGATGCGGCCACCGCCCGCGCTGAAATCATGCAGCTTGCGACCATCCAGAAACCGCAGCCATGCCTCGCCCTGCAGCTGCACGGCATTCGCATCGACGCGTCGTGCAGCACGGCGCAGCAGTTCGGAAGCCGCTGCCAGTCGCGCAGGACCGCTGCCGGCCGCGGCCAGCTGATGATCGAACAGCGCCTCCCAGCGCAACCGGCGCCGACGACGCAGCCAAAGCCAAGTGCCGATCACCAGCGCCACCAGCAGCACGCCGGTGAATACCAGCCACCAACCCGGTGCGGGTGGCCACCAGTCCGGTGCTTGCGGCAGGTGTACGTCACGCAGGGGGAGATTGGCCGCCATCAGCTGAGCCTCCCGCCGCTGCCGCTCACCCACGCATCACTGGCCTCATCCGTCGCCAGGGGCAGCACCTTGATACGTCGCCCCGGCAGTTGTCGCAGCAGTGTTTCCACCGGGCCTATCAGTGCTTCGTGCCAGGCTTCGCGCACTCCGGGCGCGCCCAGATCAAACTGCATGCGCCCTGCCGATGTGGCCACCGGAAGCACACACGTCGGCGGAGCCAGTTCGAGCGGGTCCACCAGCAGAATCAACTGCACTTCCACATGCATGCACAGCGCCGACCACACCGCCGCCGGCACGGCTAGCGCGCTGGCCGGATCGGCCAGCACCACGGCACGGGCGCCGGGGTGCAGCACCCGCGCCGCGCGCTCCAATGCCAGTTGCAGGCCTGCATCATCCGCAGGCGGCTGCGCATACCAGCGCACAAGTGCATCCAACACCCGCAGCACGCCGCGCGTACCCGCCGCCGGCGGCACCAAGGGCTGCTGATGCGAGCCACGCAATGCGGCAAGACGATCGCCATCGCGCAGCGCCGACCACGCGGCCACCGCACCGGCACGTGCGGCCTGCACCGACTTGAAGCGCACCCGCGTGCCGAAGTAGAGGGCTGCCGAGGTATCGGCCACCACCAGCGTGACGCGCTCGCGTTCGGTCTGGAAGGTCTTGGTATGCGTGGCGTTGGTGCGCGCGGTGAGCTTCCAGTCGATATGCCGCGCATCATCGCCGGCCACGTACTCGCGCGACTCGGCGTACTCCATGCCACGCCCACGCAGGCTGGATGCGGCACGGCCGCTGACCGCGTACTGCCCACGACGCGCCAGCCGCCCCTGCACGCCCGACTGGCGCAGGGCGATCAGTTCGGCCAGCTGCGGGCGCAGGCCGGCATCGGTCGTGGCCACCTCATCACCTGGAACGGGACGCGCACTCATCCATCAACACCCGTGCTGCGGCAGCGCATCACGCCGGCAAGGCGCCGGCTTTGGCGTGGCCGCGCCCATTCAAGGCAGCGGCACACAGTCGAGCAGCGCGGCGACCAGGCGTTCGCCATCCCAGCCCTCCGCGGCGGCCTCGTAGCTGGGCAGCACACGATGGCGCAGCACGTCCGGTGCCACCGCGCGGATGTCGTCCGGCGTGACGAAATCGCGGCCGGACAACCAGGCGCGTGCACGCGCACAGCGTTCCAGCGCGATGGAGCCGCGCGGGCTCGCCCCCCAGGCAATGCGCCTGGCAAGGCTTGGATCGTAGCTGCTGGCATCACGCGAAGCCAACACAAGGGCAACCAGATACCGCTCCAGTTGCGGTGCCATGTGCAGTTCCAGCACCGCACGCCGTGCCTGTTCAATCTTCTCCAGCGAGAGCTTGCGCAATGGCGTACTGCCAGGCTGCATCGCCTGCAGCGCACGCTCGCGCGCCAGCCGCAGGATCTCGGTTTCGGCATTGGCATCGGGGTAACCGATGCGGACGTGCATCAGGAAACGATCCAGCTGCGCCTCCGGCAACGGGAACGTGCCTTCCTGCTCGATGGGGTTCTGCGTAGCCATCACCAGGAACACCTGCGGCAACGGATAGGTGTTGCGGCCCACGGTGACCTGACGCTCGCCCATGGCTTCCAGCAGCGCAGACTGCACCTTGGCCGGCGCGCGGTTGATTTCGTCGGCCAGCAGGATCGGGTGGAAGATCGGCCCTGCCTGGAACTCGAAGCGGCCCTCCTGCGGGCGCCAGATGTCGGTACCGGTAAGGTCGGCGGGCAGCAGGTCCGGGGTGAACTGGATGCGTGCGAAGCTGGCATCCACGCGCGAAGCCAGCGCGCGGATGGCAGTGGTCTTGGCCAGCCCCGGCGCACCTTCCACCAGCAGGTGGCCATCGGCCAGCAACGCGATCAGCAGGCGATCGATCAGCAGAGACTGGCCAACGATCTCCGCTGACAAGGCCTCGCGCAGGGCGGTGAATTCCTGATGCAGCGCATCGCCTTCGCGGGCGGGTGCATCAACCTCGTTCGGCAACTGTGGGGGCAGGTTCATAGGGGCAGTTTGACCTAAAAGCCGTGAAATGGTTCCAATCGCGGGCCCACAATGAAAAAGGGCCGCTGAACGCGGCCCTTTTCCACAACTGTGCTCTGACGATCAGTGGCTGCCCATCTGGGCAACGCGCAGGATCTTCGGCGTCACGAACACCAGCAGTTCGGCCTTGTCCTTGCCACGCCCACGCTTCTTGAACAGGTTGCCAAGGAACGGGATGTCACCCAGGAACGGCACCTTGCTCACGCTGCTGCGATCACTGAATTCATATACACCACCCACCACCACGGTCTGGCCATCTTCAACCAGCACGGCAGTGTTGACTTCGCGGCGGTTGATGGACGGCACCGTGCCGTAACCGGGTAGATCAAGCATCTGGTCCACTTCATCCTTCTTGACGTTCATGTTCAGGAAGACGCGGTTGTCCTTGGTGATGGTCGGGGTGACCTTCAGCTCCAGCAGCACTTCCTTGAACTGTACGTTCGGGGTCGCCACACCGCCACCAGCGGCACCGCCGCCCGTGATGGTCACATAACCGATTTCCTTACCCTGCTTGATCACGCCCTCACGCTGGTTGGCGGTGACAATGCGCGGGTTCGAGATGACCTCACCGCGGCCTTCCTGCTGCAGTGCCGACAGCTCCAGATCCAGATTGAAATTGGCCCCCAACAGGGTATAGGCCAAGCTTGGCGCTGTGGCGCCCTGGGTAAACCCGCTGGCTGGCAGATTGACATTGAGCCCGCGGCTGGCATTGCCCGAACCACTCGCACCACTGCCGATCGTGGCGGTGTTGTCACCGTTGTTGTAATTACGGGTACCACCGATGCCGAACTTGGCACCCAGGTCACGTGCGAACGTATCGGTGGCGATGACGATGCGGCCTTCGATCAACACCTGGTCCACCGGACGATCAATCACATCGATCAGCTCACGCATCTGCGCGACCTTCTTCGGGATGTCGCTGATCATCAGGGTGTTGGTGCGCTCATCAGCCACCAAGCGGCCGCGCGGCGAAAGGAAACCATTCTCCTGTTGGCCCGTGCCGCCACTGCCACCATTGCCACCACTACTGTTGCCACCGATGCCCTTGGCCTCGGTCAACGCCTTGAAGATGGCTTCTGCGCTGTGATAGTTGATCTGGATGTAGTCGGTGACCAGGTCAACGCGGTTCTCGATGGCGATGCGCGCGTCTTCCTTGTCCTGCTCGAACTTGGCCAGTTCCGGCTGCGGCGCCACCCAGACCACACCGCCGTCACGGCGTTTGTCCAGGCCCTTGGCACGCAGCACGATATCCAGTGCCTGGTCCCACGGCACATTGACCAGGCGCAGGGTCACATTGCCCTGCACCGTGTCCGAGGCCACGACGTTGAGGTTGGATTCCTCGGCGATCAGCTGCAGCACGGTGCGCACCGGCACGTCCTGGAAGTTGAAGGTCACAGGCCGGCCACTGTAGCCGCGCGCGGCCACCGTTGCCGCGGCCTGGGCCACCGTCTTGCTGGTCACCGCACCGGTGGCCACGTCGGCCTTGCGCGGGGTGATCTCGACCACGTACTCGTTGCCGGTCTGGTAGGCCAGCGACTCGAACTGGCCGCTGGTGCTCAGCACCAGCTGCGAGCCGTGCCCGGAGGGCTTGGCATCGATGCGTTGCACCGGGGTGGCGAAATCCACCACGTTGAGCGGACGCTGCAGCTCGGCCGGGAGGGTGGCGTTGCCAACATCGACCACCACGTTGCTGCCCTGGTTGCGAAGGTCGGGGCTGGCGCCCTGACCGTCGAACTGCAGGATCAGACGGCCTGCGCCGTCATCGCCACGCTTGAAGTCGATCTTGGTAACGGAAACCGTGGCGGCTGCCTGCTGCACACCGGTGGTCAAACCACCTGCTGCTGCCGGCGGCGTGGCCGCGAAAGAAGAGCCACACACCGCAGCCAGCGCCACTCCCAGGGCGCAGGCGCGGACCAGTGCTTGGCGCCGGATCGGACGCAGGCTCAGGGCGTTGGTAAAAGTCATCGTGCTATCCCCTAGTCAATCAACGATCGTCCAGCGCCAGCGAGGCCGGGCGTTCCAGCCAGCCGCCAGCACCGTCCGGCACCAGTTCAATCAGTTCGATACCGTCTTCGCGCACACCGGTCACACGGCCATCGCTCTGGCCCATGTAGATCCCCGGACGCACGCGATAGGTCACCTTGTCCGGCCCCATCACCAGCGCCACCATGCCGGCCCCCTTGCCGATGGTGCCCACCATGTCGAGGCTGTCCAGCGGGAAGGCCTCAAGCGGCTCCTTGCGGCGGCTCGGATCCGGGCGCAGCTGGCTGCCACCATCGGCGGAAATCCAGGCATCACTGAACGGATCACGCAGGCCCTGCGCGGCATATTCGAAGGTCTCGAACTGCTGCATCACCGGCAAGGGCTCCAGCGGCTCGGCCGGGCGTGCACGCACATCCGCCACCCACTTTTCCAGGTTGGGCGCATCGCCCGGTGTGCTGCTGATGCCGCGGCCGCAGCCGGCCAGAACCAGCAGGCACACCATGCCCAGGCAAAAGGAAGAGAGTCTGCTCATGGCTTATTTCTTCCCCTTGTTGGCCTTCTCGGCCTCCGCTGCTTTCTTTTCCTGCTCTTCCAGCTCGGCATCATCCAGATAGCGGTAGGTCTTGACCGTACCGGACAGCTCCAGCGCACCACCCGGGGTGATCACGCCCTTGTTGTCCTTGGGCTTCAGATTGATGTCGTGCATGGTCAGGATGACCACGCGCGGCAGTGACGCCACACCGCTGACGAAGGCACCGAACTGGTGGTAGCTGCCCACCAGACGCAGTGCGATCGGCTTTTCGGCGTAGAACTCCTGCAGCGACTCTGCCCCCGGCTGGAACAACTCGTTGTTCAGCCCGCTGGACAGCGCGGTCTGCGACACGTCGATGATCAGGTCGGGCATCTCGGTCTTGCTGGGCAGCTGACGCAGCATCTGCTGCAGCACCTGCTCCATCTGCGCCAGCTGCTGCTTCAGCGGCTCGAGGTTCACAGCACGCTGCTGTTCCTTCTCGAAATCCGCACGCAGCGTGGTTTCCTTGCTTTCCAGACCTTCAAGCTCTTCGCGCTGCCCGCGGCCCATCAGCAGATAGGCCAACAGCAGAATCACGACGGTCACCAGCACACAGAACACCATTTTGGCATTGCGCGGCCAGTTGCCGATGTTGTTGAAGTCCAGTTCCTTGGCGTTGAACTTCTTGCTCACGAGCGCGCCTCCTTCGGTCCCGCCGCTGCAGCCGGAGCTTCCGGAGCCTTCGGTGCGTTGTTCGGCGCCGGCTGGGCTGCGCCGGCTGCCGCACCTGCGGCATCTGTTGCAGGCACAGCGGCGGGCGTATCTGCGGCAACGCTTGCAGCATCCGAAGCACCTGCCTCACCAGCCTTGGTTTCACTCGGCGCCGGCAGCTTCACCCGCAGGGTGAATACATAAGGCAGTGACTTGATGTTCAAGCCGCCACCGGCTGCATTGGCTTCCTGGGCCTTGGCTTCGATGATCGACAGCTCCGGATTGGTCATCCAACCGGACGCTTCCAGGTTGCGCATATAGGCACTGACCCGCGCATTGGACTGGGTGCGGCCGTCCAGCGTGAGGGTGTCGCCTTCCTGCTTGAGCGCGGTAAGCACCACGCCATCAGGAATCGTGCGCACCAGCGAATCGAACAGGTGCACCATCTGCGAACGCTTGCCCTGCAGCTCCTCGATCACCGCCTTGCGGGCAAGCAGGCGTGATTTCTGCTTGTCCAGGCGCTCGATTTCCTTGTTCTGCTCCTTGACCTTGGCGATCTCGGCTTCAAGGAAGGCATTGCGCTCGTTCTGGCCGCTGATCTGCTGGCTGAAGAAGAAATACATCAGCCCGGACAGCAACACACCAGCCAGCGCGGCAAGGCCGAGCATGCTGTAGAACTCACGCTGCCGTTGTTTGCGGCGCTCGGCGCGCCACGGCAGAAGATTGATCCGTGCCATCAGTCAAACCCCCTCATGGCCAGACCGGTTGCAATCATCAACGCCGGTGCGTCCTGGGCCAGGGCATGTGCCTGCACCTTCGGGCCCAGCGTCATCTGCGAGAGCGGGTTGGCCACCGAGGTCGCCACGCCCAGCTGCTCTTCCACCATGGTCGGCAGGCCTGCCAGCGCCGCGCAGCCACCGGCCAGCACGATGTGATCGACCCGGTTGAATTCACTGCCGGCATAGAAGAACTGCAGAAGGCGGCTGATCTGCTGCACCGTGGCTTCCTTGAACGGCTCCAGCACCTCGACCTCATAGCTCTCCGGCAGGCCGCCCTGGCGCTTGGCCATGCCGGCTTCCTCGTAGCTCAGGCCGTAACGGCGCATCACTTCGTCGGTCAGCTGCTTGCCACCGAACACCTGTTCGCGGCTGTACAGGCTGCGGCCACCGCGCAGGACGTTGAGCGTGGTCATGGTGGCACCGATGTCCACCAGGGCCACCACCGCGTCGCTGCTCACCGGCAACTCGCTGGCAACCAGGCCGAACGCGTTCTCGATGGCGAACGCTTCCACGTCCATCACCTTGGCGGTCAGGCCACCCAGCTCCAGCGCCGACTGGCGCAGCTCCACGTTCTCCGAACGCGAGGCCGCCAGCAGCACCTGGACCATTTCAGGGTTGTTCGGCACCGGGCCCAGCACCTCGAAATCGAGGTTCACTTCGTCGATCGGGTACGGGATGTAGTTCACCGCCTCCAGCTCGACCTGGGCTTCCATGTCGTTCTCGTCCAGATCGGACGGCATCGGGATCACCTTGGTGATCACCGCCGAACCGGCCACGGCTGCCGCAGCGCTCTTGGCCTTGCTGCCAGAACGGGCCACGGCACGACGGATGGCCTCGCCAACCGCCTCGACCTCAACGATGTTCTTCTCCACCACCGCATTCGGCGGAAGAGGTTCCACAGCGTAATGTTCCACGCGGAAACGATTGCCACTGCGGGAAAGCTGAAGCAGCTTGACCGCAGTTGAACTGATGTCGACGCCAATGATTGGCGCCTGACTCTTTGGGATAAGCCCCACGGATTCTCCCCTGCCGACGGGCACTTGGACGCAACTTTTGCGCCCGCGCATTAATAACGGATTTTCAACAAAAGGCAACACCCCCGAAGCGCGTGATGATGTCATCACGGGCTTCGCCTGTTCCCTTTTGCATTCCCCAGGATCCGGCCCCAGCCGTTCCCCTCTCTAATCTATACTCTGCGGCCACGAAAACCGCAATCAGGAATCTTTGGATGCCACGTTTCCGCCGCTGGCTGCGCTGGCTGCTGGCCCTGTCTGTCGCCCTTGCCCTGGTGGGCGGGATCGCCGCCGGCGCGCTTTATTACGTTGTCTCCTCCAAGCTGCCTGACGTCCAGACCCTGCGCCATGTGGAGCTGCAGGAGCCGATGTATGTCTATGATTCGGAAGGGAAGTTGATGGCGGTGTTCGGCGAGACCCGCCGCTACCCCATCCAGATGAAGGACGTGCCCGAGCGCCTGAAGCAGGCCTTCCTGGCCACCGAGGACGCCAACTTCTACCAGCATGGCGGCGTGGACTACAAAGGCGTGGGCCGCGCGGTCTGGTTGCTGCTCACCACCGACGCCAAGCGCGTGCCGGGCGGCTCCACCATCACCCAGCAGGTGGCCCGCCAGTTCTTCCTGAGCTCTGAATATAGCTACACCCGCAAGCTGGCCGAGATCCTGCTCGCGCGCAAGATCGAGAGCGAGCTGAGCAAGGACGAGATCTTCGAGCTCTACCTCAACAAGAGCTTCTTCGGTAACCGCGCCTACGGCATTGGCGCGGCCGCCGAGTACTACTACGGCAAGAAGCTGGGCGAGCTGGATCTGGATGAAATGGCCTCGCTGGCCGGCATCCCCAAGTTCCCGTCCAGCGGCAACCCGATCAGCAACCCGGAGCGCGCACGCCAGCGCCGCGACAACTACGTTCTGCAGCGCATGGCCGAGCTGAAGTACATCAGCCAGGCCGAGGCCGACGCCGCCAAGGCGGTGCCGATGCACGCCGCGCCGCATGAGCCGCCGGTGGAGGTGTACGCGCCGTATGTGGCGGAAATGGTGCGCCAGGAAATGATCGCCAAGTACGGCGGCGATGTGCTCAACATGGGTTACCACGTCACCACCACCATCAACGGCCCGCTGCAGGAAGCGGCCAACACGGCCGTGGTCGATGGTCTGGTGCTGTACGACCACCGCCATGGCTGGCACGGTGTGGAGCAGCATTTCGATGTCGCCGCCGATGCCGATGCCACCGCGCTGGCGCGGCATATCGCCGCCATCCCGGCGCAGGCGGGCATGCTGCCGGCGGTGGTGTCCGCCACCCACGCCGATGGCAGCATCACCGTGGTGCTGGCTGATCGCCGCGAACTGGTATTGCCGGTGGCCGCCAGCCGCTGGACCTCGCGCAGCCCCGCCAAGCTGGTCACCCGCGGCGACATGATCCGCGTGCGCGCCGGCGAGAAGGAAGGCGAGTGGCGGATCGACCAGATTCCGCGTGGCCAGTCCGCGCTGGTATCGGTGGATGCCGAAAGTGGCGCGCTGCGCGCACTGGTCGGCGGCTTCAGCTTTGCCGGCAACAAGTTCAACCGCGCCACCCAGGCACGCCGCCAGCCCGGCTCCAGCTTCAAGCCGTTCGTGTATGCGGCCGCCTTCGACAAGGGCTTCAACCCGGCCTCGATCGTGCTGGATGCGCCGGTGGTGTTCCGCGACCGCCGTGGCAAGACCTGGCAGCCGCAGAACGACGGCGGCGGCTTCCGTGGCCCGATGCGCCTGCGCGAGGCACTGGTGCAGTCGCGCAACCTGGTGTCGGTGCGCCTGCTGGACAGCATCGGCGTGGACTACGCGCGCAAGTACATCAGCGAATTCGGCTTCCAGGAAGCCGAGCTGCCGCCGAACCTGTCGATGTCGCTGGGCACCGCCTCGCTGACGCCGCTGTCGGTGGCGCGCGGCTATGCCGCCTTCGCCAACGGCGGTTCGCGCGTGGACACCTGGGTGATCGACGAGATCAAGGACCGCGACGGCAAGGTCATCTTCAAGGAGAACCCGGCCATGGCCTGCCGTGGTTGCGGCGGCTTCTCCGGTACCGGCGGAGCGCCGGCCAGCCAAGTGGTGGACGGCTTCAACTTCGGCAGTGAGGCTGCGCCCGCCGCCGCCAAGCCGGATGCGGCCAAGCCCGAGGCGGTGGAACCGCCGAAGCCGGTCAACCCCGACGCCCGTACTGCCCCGCGCGCCATTGACGAACGCACTGCCTACCAGCTGGTGTCGATGATGCGCGACGTGGTCCAGCGCGGCACCGGCACCGCCGCCAAGACACTTGGCCGCGAGGACGTGGGTGGCAAGACCGGCTCCACCAACGACCACCGCGATGCATGGTTCTCCGGTTTCGGCGGCCCGCTGGCCACCACCGTGTGGGTGGGCCGCGACGACTTCCGCTCGCTGGGCTACCGCGAGTACGGCGGCAAAGCCGCTCTACCGATCTGGATCGACTACATGCGCGTGGCGCTCAAGGACGCCCCGGTGGCCAGGAACGACCCGCCGGCCGGCATGGTCGAGGCCACGCTCAACGGCGCCACCGAGTGGGTGAAGACCGAGGACCTGGACCGCATGCAGGACTTCGATTTCGACCAGCAGGACCAGAGCGCCGACGACGCCGCGTTCGACATCTTCTGATGAACCGGCAGGTGGCGGGACGCAATGCCCGCCACCTGCCTACAATCGGGCCGCACCCAACGGGAACAGCTCGATGCCCTCATCTCCCCAGACCGCCCAGCGCAACGCCCGTGGCCGCCTGCGAATCGCCCAGGAAGCCGCGCGCCTCATCGCCGAGAGCGGCGTGCAGGATTTCGAGCACGCCCGCCGCAAGGCCGCCAGCCGCCTTGGCGTGCATGAGGAAGCACTGTGGCCGCGCCTGTCCGAGATCGAGCAGGCTCTGCGCGAGCACCAGCGCCTGTTCGCCGCCAACAGCCAGCCGGGCGCGCTGCGCCAGCGCCGTGAATCGGCCATGCAGGCCATGCAGTTGCTGCAGGCCTTCCAGCCGCGCCTGGCCGGCGCCGTGCTGGCCGGCGTGGCGGACGGCAACAGCCCGGTCACCCTGCACCTGCACAGCGACGATGCCGATGCAGTGCAGCGTTTCTTGCAGGAACAGCGCATCCCCGCCGAGGCGCACAGCTGGCAGCTGCAGCTGGCCGGCCACCACGGCAGGCAGCACTACCCGGGCTGCCGCTTCGTCGCCGATGGCATCGCCTTCGAGCTGATCGTGCTGCCAGAGGACGCCCTGCGCCAGCCACCGGTCAGCGCCGACGACGGCAAGCCCCTGCCCCGCGCCACGCTGGCGCAGCTGCGGCAGCTGTTGGCCGAGGAAGACGCGGGCAGCGAGCCTCCTCTGTACTGAGCCACCCGAAGCCCCCTAGCCCGGGTAAGCGCCAGCGCACCCGGGGAATCGGAGCACCGTAGATGCGTCGCGACCTTTGCCATGCGCCCTGCGAACGGATCGACCCTATGCTTCCCGGGTGCGCTGGCGCTTACCCGGGCTACGACACCTCTTGGGTGCGCGATGCACTGGCAACAAAAACCCCGTCTGGGCGGAGTTCTTCACGGGGCCGGGGGCGACCTTTGACCCGTGCCCCTGCGAGCGGATCGACTCCCTGCTTCCCGGGTGCGCTGGCGCTTACCCGGGCTACAACATCTCCTGCGTGCGTGGTGCGCAGCCAACAAAAAACCCCGCCTGGGCGGGGTTTTTCGTGAGGCCGGGCCAGCGCGTCGCTGCGCCGGCACCACGCCGATTACTTGTAATCGCGCACGTTGTGGCCGGTGTAGACCTGGCGCGGACGGCCGATCTTCATTTCCGGGTCAACCTGCTGTTCCAGCCAATGCGACACCCAGCCGGCAGTGCGGCCCAGCGCGAACATGACGGTGAACATCTCGGTCGGAATCTTCAGCGCCTTGTAGATGATGCCGCTGTAGAAATCGACGTTCGGGTACAGCTTGCGGGCCACGAAGTACTCGTCCTGCAGTGCGGCCTGTTCCAGCTTGACGGCCACGTCCAGCAGCGGATCCTGCACGCCCAGCTGGCCCAGCACCTGCTTGGTCATCTCACCGATGACCTTGGCGCGCGGGTCGAAGTTCTTGTAGACGCGGTGGCCGAAGCCCATCAGGCGGAAGCCCGAGGTCTTGTCCTTGGCCTTGAGCACGGCGGACTCGACGTTGTCGGCCGAACCAATCTCTTCCAGCATCTTCAGCACGGCTTCGTTGGCACCGCCGTGGGCCGGACCCCACAGCGCGGTCACGCCAGCGGCAACCGACGCATACGGGTTGGCACCGGTGGAGCCCACCAGGCGCACGGTCGAGGTCGATGCGTTCTGCTCGTGGTCGGCGTGCAGGATGAACAGCAGGTCCAGCGCCTTGACCACGTCGGAGTTCAGGTCGTACTTGCCATCGGCCGACTCGAAGGTCTGCTTCAGGAAGCGGCTGACGTAGTCCAGCGAGGTGTCCGGCGTGTTGGCCGGCAGGCCGTTGCCGTGGCGGTAGATCAGCGCCGACAGGGTCGGCACCTTGGCGATCAGGCGCACGGCGGCCTTGCGGCGCTGCTCGGCGTCGTCCAGGTCCAGCGAATCGTGGTACTTGGCCGACAGCTGCGCGATCGAGGCAGCCAGGATCGCCATCGGGTGGGCATCCTTGGCGAAGCTGCCGATCAGCGTATTGATCGATTCATCGACGCGGGCCTCGGCGCTCAGTTCGGCTTCAAAAGCCTTCAGCTGCTCGGCGCTCGGGCGCTCGCCGTTGATCAGCAGATAAGCCACTTCAACGAAGCTGGACTTCTCGGCCAGCTGCTCGATCGGGTAGCCGCGGTACAGCAGCACGCCCTTGTCACCATCGATGTAGGTGATGGCCGACTTGCAGCTGGCGGTAGCGGTGTAGCCCGAGTCGTAGGTGAAGAGACCAGTTTCCTTGGTCAGCTTCGCGATATCGACGCAGTCATTGCCCAGAACGGGTTTGACGACAGGCAGAACGACCGACTTGTCGCCGGCGTTGAGCGTGACCTGATCAAGATCGGACACAGTGTGCGCTCCTCAAGTGGAAGGCGCCCGCCCCGGCAGCCAACTGGCGGGGGGAACGCGTGAAGGAAGTCCGCAGTTTTGCACTGCGGTTCCGACGATTATCGCACAGCAGCAATTACAGATTGCGAAGACGAAAGTCTTATATCCGGCACGCTGCCGCGACATGGCGTCGCATGCGATGCCATTCGGTTTGACTTTTATTCAGCCGCTTCTGGACAGCACAAAACAACGGCCGCGCGGTGCGCGGCCGTTGTTTTGGCGTGCAACCAACAGCCAGATCAGCGCGCGTAACGCTTCTGGAACTTGTCGATGCGGCCGCTGGTGTCGATGACCTTGTGCTTGCCCGTATAGAACGGGTGCGAAGCCGAGGAAATTTCAACCTTGATCAGCGGGTATTCTTCGCCGTCTTCCCACTTGACCGTTTCCTTGGAGGACATGGTCGAACGGGTCAGGAACTTGAAATCGGAGGTGACGTCGTGAAACACGACGTTGTTGTATGCGGGATGGGTATCGGCCTTCATGGGCTCACACCGTGTGGGCTGGTGGTCAAGAGCGGCATTATAGACCCGGTCTGCCCGCCAGGGCAAGCCGGGTAGCGCCAGCGGCAGTCATGCCCCGAGCGCCCGCCGCACCTGGGCGTGGAAGCGTTCCTGGTCGTAGCCGATCAGCAGCGTGGTGTTGTCCGGCGCACCGGTCTGGCGGTTCCAGTCCACCACGGTGGCGCCACGGCTATGGGTGCCGGACAGTTCCACCGACAACGGGCGTTGTTCCACCCGGGTGGCGCCGTCGGGCTGCAGTGCCCAGGCCATCGCCAGCGCATCGGCGGCGTACCAGTGCTCGCCACGGCTGTCTTCCGACCACAGGCGGGTCTTGCGCGAGATCAGCTCGTAGAAGCGCGCGGCATCGGTATCGGCCGCCAGCCACTGCTCCACGTCACGGTGCAACATGCCGTGGGCGATGGTGGCCTCCCAGTCGGCCACGTCGGCATGCGGGAAGCTGCTGAACACGATGTGCGCCGCTTCCGGGTCGAAAGCGATGTTGAATTCGGCATTCGGGGTGATGTTGCCGTGGCCGGTGATGGCACCGCCCATCACCAGGAATCGCTTCACGCGCTGCGGCAGGGTCGGGTCCAGCTTCAGCGCCAGCGCGATGTTGGTCAGCGGCCCCAACGCCACCAGCAGCAGCTCGCCGGCGTACTGGTGGGACAGGCGCAGGATGGCCAGCGCCGCATGTTCGGTTTCGGCGGCACGCGCGGCGCGCGGCAGGTCCACGTCGCCGAAGCCGTCGCGGCCATGCACATGCGCGGCGTCCTCGGCCGGGTGCACCAGCGGATCAGCGGTACCGGCAAACACCGGCACGTTCTCGCGGCCCGCCACCTCGCACAACTTGAGCGCATTGCGCACCGTGTATTCCAGGCCGACATTGCCGGCGGCAACCGTCAGGCCTACCACCTCGTGCTGCGTGTCGCTGAAAGCCATCAACAGCGCCAGCGCGTCGTCCACGCCCGGGTCGGTATCAATCAGCAACGGAATCTTCTTGCTCATCTTCTGCTTCACTGTGGTTGACCATGGAGTCTGCCACCGCCCACATGACAGGGGAAGCAGCTCAGGCCGAGGCGTAGCGCACCGCGCCGCCGATCCAGCGGCTGACCACGCGGTCGGCCAACGCCGGCGATTCGGCCATCAGCCGTTCGGCCAGCGCGTGCACCGCCGGCAGCATGGCGGCGTCGCGGGCCAGATCCGCCACCCGGAACGCTGCCAGGCCGGTCTGGCGCGTGCCGAGCAGCTCACCGGGCCCGCGCAGTTCCAGATCCTTTTCGGCGATGAGGAAACCATCGGCGGTATGGCGCATGGTTTCCAGGCGCTCGCGCGCCATGTTCGACAGCGGCGCCTGGTACATCAGCACGCAGCTGGACGCAGCCGCGCCGCGCCCCACACGCCCGCGCAGCTGGTGCAGCTGGGCCAGGCCGAGGCGCTCGGCGTTTTCGATGATCATCAGCGAAGCATTGGGCACATCCACACCCACTTCGATGACGGTGGTGGCGACCAGCAGATCGGTCTCCGCGCTTTTGAACGCGCGCATGGCCGCCTGCTTCTCGGCTGCTTTCATGCGCCCGTGCACCAGCCCGATGCGCAGCTCCGGCAGCTGCGCCGACAGCGCCTCGAAGGTGTTCTGCGCAGCGGTGGCCACCACCTCGTCGCTCTCGTCGATCAGCGTGCATACCCAGTAGACCTGCCGGCCCTGCTGGCATGCCACGCGGATGCGCTCGACCAGCTCGGGGCGTCGCTCGGCACTGATGACGATGGTCTGCACCGGCGTACGCCCGGGCGGCAGTTCGTCGATGGCCGACACATCCAGGTCCGAATACGCGGCCATCGCCAGCGTGCGCGGAATGGGCGTGGCGGTCATCACCAGCTGGTGCGGCACGATGCCGGCACTGGCGCCCTTGTCGCGCAGCGCCAGACGCTGGTGCACGCCGAAACGGTGCTGCTCATCGACGATGGCCAGGGCCAGGTCGTTGAACAGCACGTTGTCCTGCATCAAGGCATGCGTGCCCACCACCACCTGCGCGTGACCGGAGGCAACCTCCTCCAGCACCTTGCTGCGCGCCTTGCCGGTGACCTTGCCTGCCAGCCACGCCACCCGCACGCCCAGCGGCTCCAGCCAGCCACGCAGGTTGGCCAGATGCTGTTCGGCCAGCAGTTCGGTGGGGGCAGCCAGTGCAACCTGCTTGCCGCGCTCAACCGCCAGCATCGCGGCAAGTGCAGCGACCACCGTCTTGCCGGAGCCGACATCGCCCTGCACCAGACGCAGCATCGGGTGGGCGCGGGCCAGGTCCTTGCGGATTTCATCGAACACCCGCTGCTGTGCACCGGTAAGCCGGAACGGCAGCGATTCCAGCAACGCCTTCACCAGCCCATCGCGGCCACGCAGAGCGGGCGCCCGGTGCTGCTGCAGGGCGATGCGCTGGCGGCGCAAGCTCAGGTGGTGGGCGAGCAGTTCTTCCATCGCCAGCCGCTGCTGCGCCGGATGAGTGCCGGCCGCGAGTGCGGCGATGTCGGCATCGGCGGGGGGGCGGTGCATGGTCAGCAGCGCATCGCGCAGCGACGGCAGCTTGAGGCCGGCCAGCAGGTGCGGCGGCAGCAGTTCCAGACTTGCCGCATCGGGCAGGCGATCCAGTGCCTGGCTGATGAGCTTGCGCAGGCTGGCCGGCCCGATGCCTTCGATGGCCGGGTACACCGGGTCCAGCGCCTCGCCCAGCACGGCGTCCTCGCCCTCCCCCAGCACGCGGTAGCTGGGATGCACGATCTCCAATCCGTGCTGACCGGGGCGCGGCGTGCCGTAGCAGCGCAGGCGGGTACCCACCGCGAACTGCGCCACCTGCGCGGCGCGGAAGTGGAAGAAACGCAGCACCACCGTGGCGCCGGAATCGTCGGACACCGCCACCCGCAGCATGGGCCGGTAGCGGAAACCACGCTCCACCGCTTCCACCCTGCCCTCCACCTGCGCGGGCAGGCCGGCCTTAAGCGCGCGGATGGGCAGCAGCGTGGTGCGGTCCTCGTAGCGCAGCGGCAGGTGCAGCCACAGGTCCTGCAGGGTGGTCAGCCCGCGCGCCTCCAGTTTGGCGGCCACGCGCGGCCCGACCCCGGCAAGGCGGCTGAGCGGTTCGGTGGAAAGATCGAGGGAAGCAAGGTCACGGCGTACAGGCATGCGCCAAGGATGCCGCCCCGGACGCAAAACAGAAACCCCGGTGGTGGGCCGCCGGGGTGATGGAGGGGGCACGGGCTGGTGGTCGTGCTGCGTTTTTGTCGATCGGCGCCTTGTTGCGTTTTGAAGCTTTTCCCTCACCCCAACCCCTCTCCCGCAAGCGGGAGAGGGGCTCATTTCTGGAGCTTTCCTCACCCCAACCCCTCTCCCGCAGGCGGGCGAGGGGCTCTCTCGTGCAGGGTCAGAACTTGACGGTCATTTCCACGCCGTAGGTGCGCGGGTCGGTGATGGTGGCACCCACCACGCCCAGCGGGCCGCGGCCATAGGTGTTCAGGCCACGCACGTACTGCTTGTCGAACACGTTGTTGGCATAGACCGCCCAGTTCCAATGGCCACGCGGCGATGTCCAGCCGATGCGGGCATCGGTGCGCTGCTGTGCTTCACCGATATTGAGCAGTCGGCTGACACCACAATCGCCCTGCAGATCAGAGCCGGCGTTGCAGCGGAAGGCGCCGCGGTAGGCATGGCGCATGGACAGGCGCAGCTTGCCGTTGTCCCCCAGCTCCACCTGGTAGACCGCGCCCATCGATGCGGTGAAGCGCGGCTGGCCGGTGGCCGCGCCATCCAGGTTCACGCCCTCCGGGGTCACGTAGCTCTTGTACTTGGAATCGATCCACTCCGCCGCCGCGTCCAGCGTAAACGCGTCGGTGACTTTCCAGCGCATGTCGAAGTCCACGCCGGTCGCTTCCAGGTCACCGGTATCGAACACATAGCGCGGAATATCCACCGGGTTGTCCGGGTCCGGGTCGATCAGGCGGATCGACTGGCGGTTGTCGTAGCGGTAGTGGAAGACCGAGGCGTTGTACGAGAAGCGGTCGAAGGCCTGCTTGATGCCCACTTCCAGGTTCCATACGTCCTCGTTCTCGAACGCCGGGCCAATCTGCAGCGCATTGAAGCCACCGGCCTTGTAGCCCTTGGCCAGCGAGCCGAACACCATGGTGTCGTCATTGATGTGGTAGTCGATGACAAAACGCGGGCTCCAGTCGCTCCAGCGCTTCTTGTCGCGCACCAGCTTGCCCTTGTTGACCATGGCCGGCGGGTCGATGAAGGCCATGTCGAAAGTGAGCGTGTCGCGGCTGATCGGCACGTTCATCGCCGCCAGCGCATCGAAAAAGCCCAACGCTTCCAGCATCGCAAGCTTGCCCTCCAGCCCCGGCGCATTGCGCGTGCCGTTGAGCCAGGTGAAGTCCTTTTCATCGCGCGTATAGCGCAGGCCAAAGGTGAGGTTGAGGCGGTCGGTGACTTTCCAGATCACGTCACCGAAGGCGGCATAGGAGGTGGTCGCCAGCGTGTTGTTGAATCGCTCGTTCCACTGTTCGCCCACCAGCGAGATCGGAATGCCGTTCATCTGTGCAAGCATGCTGGTGAGGCCGAACAGGCCAGACGGGTTACCGAGGTTGCGCACGATGTTGTCCACCGCGTCGGTATTGGTGTTGACCTCGCTGGTCTGGCGCGCGTCCTCGTCGAAATAGCTGACGCCGGCCACCCAGTCGATATGGTCGTTGCTGCCGGAGAACTTGAACTCCTGGTAGAAGGTCTTGTTGCTCTCGGTGTTCACCGAATCCACATACAGGTCGGCGCGGTTGGTGCCGTCCTCCTCGGTGTGGTTGGTGGAGTCGTACTCACGCCACGAACTGGTGGAGGTGAAGTGGCCCCAGTCCATGCCGTGATCGACGATCAGGGTGACGCCGTCGAAGGTGCGCCACTCGGCACTCGGTGTGTCGCTGTAGGTCTTCAGCTTGCGCGGATCGAGCAGGTCGTCGTCCATGGCCGGCGCGGGCGGGCGCTGCGGGTACGGCGGCAGCGCGACGACGCCAGTGGTGACGCGCCCGTTCTGGTCCAGGCTTTCGTGGTCCCAGGTCGCGTAGATGGCGGTGCTGTCTCCGAGCGAGGTCTGCCACGCAGCGCGCGTGGCCCAGACGTTTTCGCCCCCCAGGTCCTTGCCGGTGGCGCCGTCCTGGAACCAGCCATCACTGGTATTGATCAGCGCGTTGAAGCGCAGCGCCGAACGCTCGCCGGTGGGAATGTTCCACATGGCATCGGCGTACTTCTTGCCGTAGTTGCCCACGCGCACGGTGGCGCGCGCCTCGGTCTGCGCCGCCTGCGGACGACGGGTGATCAGCGACACCGCACCAGCAGCGGTGTTGCGGCCGAACAGGGTGCCCTGCGGCCCCTTCAGCACCTCGATGCGCTCCACATCGACGAACGGCAGCAGCACGCCGCCGCCACGTCCGCCGTAGACGCCATCGACGAACACACCCACGGCGGGATCGGTGCCGATGCCGAAGTCATCGGTCTGCACGCCACGCAGCTTGAACGACGGCTGGGTGGGCTGTACCGCACTGATTTCCAGGCCCGGCACAAAGGCGTCGATGTCACCCAGGTTCTCGGCGGCCACGTCGCTGAGCAGGTTCTGGTCCACCACCTGCAGTGCGATGGGCACATCCTGCAGCTCCTGCTGCCGGCTCTGCGCGGTGACGGTGATGCGGTCCAGCGTGGTGGCGGCGTCCTCCGTGGCCGACTGCGCCATCGCCGTTCCACCCGCCCCCAGCACCATCAGCCCGGCCATTGCCCGCTGCAGCCCTGTCACCAGACTACGTTGCTTCACTCGCATCGCCTCTCTCCAAGCAGTGGGTGAAACCGACCTCAACCGGCCGGTGGTCCCGTGGTGTTGACCGGCGCCGTGCCGGCTGTCGTATCGCAACTTCCTTCCAATGCGTTGATCCACTCACGGATCAGCGCCACGCCTTCGGTATGCACGACCGCCCTGCCCACTTCCGGCATCATCACCGCCGGGTCATGGCTGTCCACGCGGTAGGCCAGAATCGAGGCATCGGCATCGCCGGGCATCACGTCGTACAGGCGGTTGCCGGTGCCCTGCCCCGCCGCGATGGGCTGTTTGCACAGGCCGAGCTTCAGATGGTCCTGGGTCGGGGCGTCCAGCCACAGGCCGGAGGTGATGGCCGGGCCGGTGGCGCTGTGGCAGTGGCCGCAGTTCACGTCCAGATAGGCGCGGGCACGCGCGTCCAGCGCCAGCGTGGCATTGGCCGAATCGGCGGCATGCGGAATCTGATCACCGGCGGGCAGGCCCTGCAGATAGCCCACCCGGGCAAGATGCACGAGCTGGTTCTCGCTGCCACTGGCGTAATCGAAATCGCGGTTGAGGTGGCGCGCCTTCGGCCCGATGGGCTGCAGCCTGCGCGACCGGTTGTCGGTGATATGGCAGCCGCCGCATTGGTTCTGGTCGGGCACCTGGTAGGTGAAGGCTTCGCGCGCGCCATCCGGCGCCACCAGTTCCAGATCGACACTGTCACCGGTGCGCTTGAGCGTGGCGGCGGTCTGCTCGCGGTTCCACACATAGGGCAACGCCACCCAGCCTTCCTTGCGGTGCACCAGCAGGCGGGTTTCGATCAGGCGCACCTTGGACAGGTCCAGCGTCTCGCCCTGCAGCACCGACTGCGAAGGCGGCGTGCGCGCCACCGCGTTCGCATCGGCACTGCCCGCCGGCAGCGGGTAGTAGAAGGTCTTGCTGAGAATGGTGCCCACCGGGAAGTCGAACGCATGCTCGGGTTGGTAGCCCGCCGCCTGCCCCTTGGGCATCCATACCGTGCGCAGCTTGTGCGCGTAATCGCTGAACAGCGGCGTGTTCATGTCGTACGGCACCACGCCGTCGTTCAACGACAGCCTGCCGCCGCGCACGCGCAGCACCTGCCATTCCTCCAGCGTCTGTGGCTGTCCTTCGTCGAAGAACCGCACCGCCTGCCCGCCGTCTCCGCAGCCTGCCAACAGCATCAGCAGGCCCGTGAGCATGCCCACCCGCACCATCATTGCGCGCATCTGTCCGCCTCAACCACGCTTCAGGTCAATCGCCGGCAGACGCGGCAACTGGCAATCGAACGGCTTGGCATCCTTGCCCGGCTTCTTGTAGCCCCCGGGTCCGTCGGCGTTGATCACGCCGCTGACTCCCTGCAGGCAGATCTGTGGACCGGGCTTGACGCCATCCACCACCCGGTCCTTGTTGTAGTAGCCGTCCCACAGCACATCGGGGAAGTGGCCGGTAAGGCCATACATGGCCACCTTCAGCGCCTTCAGGTCCAGGCCATCGGGTGAATCACCACCGCCGGACAGGGTGTTGCTGTGTACGTGGATGCGCTCCGGATACGGATCGAAATTCGGCGAGGCGCTGCTGTCCTTGTAGCCCGTGGAATACACGCTGGAGACGATGATGTTGGCCGTGGCGTTGTCGCGTATCTCGTTCTCGAAGATCTCGATGTCATCGTTGGAATTGATGACGATGCCCGACCCTGCCGGCACGCTGGCCACCGGTGTGCCCTTGGCGCCGAAATTGGGGTGGTTGTTGGCCAGCACCTTGTTCTTGAACACGCGGATGTTGGCGCCCTGCTGCGACAGGCCCGGCATGTTGAACACCAGGATGCCGCCGGTATTGCCGGTGGCCACGTTGTTGTAGATGTCGGCGTTGCGGGTATTCTCCACCTCGATGCCGGCCACGTTCTGCTCGGCGCGGCTGTCGCGCACGATCACGCCATCGGACTGGCCCACATAGATGCCGGCATCGGAGGCACCGATGGACACTGTGTTCTCGATCAGCACGTTCTTGGTCAGCACCGGGTAGATGCCATAGCCGCCGTTGCTGGTGCTGGGCCCACCGGTCCACTGCACCTTGATGCCGCGAATGGTGATGTTCTCCGACTCGCTGATCTTCAGCCCGTCGCCCTTGGAGTCCTCGATGGTGAGGTTCTCGATGGTGAAGTCGTCGCCGTTGACCAGCAGCCCCTCGGCACCGGCTTTCTGGCCCTTGAAGCTGAGCACGGTCTGGTCCATGCCGGCGCCGCGGATGGTCACCCCGTCAACGCGCAGCGAAAGGCTGCGCTCGAACTGGTGGCGCCCGGCCGGGATTTCGATCACGTCGCCCGGCTTGGCGTCGAGCAGGCGTTCCTGCAGCGTGGCCGCAAATGCCCCGTCCGCCGCGGCAACCGCCGGGGCCTGTGGAGCCTGCTTCTGGCAACCTGCCGCGAGCAGGCTCGCTGCGGCTGCCACTGCCAAGGTAATGCTGCGCTGCATGATTTGGCCTCCCATACGCCACCAGATGTTTCAGCAGTCTTCCTTCAGCCGGTGTTCACGCGAAGGGCAGGAACGGCATACTTGGGGGGGCAAAGCGGACAAGCTGGGAGGGAGCTTCGATGCGACAACGGAACGATGACCGTCTTGCGGTCGCCAATGTACCCACCAACATGCTGTGTGGGCTGCTGTTGCTGGGCAGCCAACTGGGCGTGGACAGCGACCGCTGGCTGGCCGGGCTGCGCCTGCAGCGCACCCAGCTGGACGACCCGCGCACGCGCATTTCCTACCGGCAGGCGATCAAGGTGATCCGCCGCGCCCTGCCCAGCCTGCCCATCGACGGGGTGGGCCTGCACATGGGCAGCAGCCAGAACGGCGGCAACTTCGGCTTGCTGGGTCTGGCGATGAAGACCGCGCGCACCTTCGGCGATGCCGTGCGCATCGGCGTGGACTACCAGCGCAACCTTGGCCCGTTGATGACACTCACCCTGCACGAACAGGACGACACGCTGGCGCTGGTTGCCACCGCGCCGGAAGAAGCCGATGACGTGCTGCCCTTCCTGTGCGAGGAGCTGTTCGCCAGCATCCTGATGCTGGGCCGCGAACTGGCCGGCGAAGCCTTCAGCCCGCTGTGCGTGGAACTGGCCTATCCGCCGCCGCGCTACGCCGATCAGTACCGCGCCCTGTTCCGCTGCGAGGTGCGCTTCAACCAGCCCCGGCACGCGGTGGTGGTGGACAGCCGCTGGATGCAGCTGCCGTTTGCCAGCTACAACCCGGTGACCTCGCAGCAGGCGCTGGCGCTGTGCCATGGGCAGTTGGCGGGTCAGTCACGGCGTGGCGAAACCACCGCGGCAGTGGAGCGCCTGCTGCGCCCGCGCCTGCGCGAGAACCCGCAGATGAGTGACGTGGCCCTGGCCATGCACCTGAGCGAGCGCACGCTGCGCCGGCAGCTGGCCGACGAGGACACCAGTTTCAGCGAGGTGCATGACCGCATGCGCACCGAGCTGGCGCTGGAGCTGCTGCAGAACCCGGAGCTGGCCATCGCCGCCATCGGCGGGCAGCTTGGTTACAACGACGCGCGCGAGTTCCGCCGCGCGTTCAAACGCTGGACCGGGCAGACGCCGAGCCAGGCCCGCACGCCGCCACCATGAGATCGCAATGAGAAAGGGCCCGCATGCGGGCCCTTTCCGACGGACTGGATCAGTCCAGGATCATCACCGCGTCCACCTCGAACGCGGCGCCCTTCGGCAGGCCCGACACTTCGATGGTGGAACGGGCCGGGAACGGTGCCTGGAAGTATTCCTGCATCACCGCGTTGACCTTGGCGAACTCGCCCAGGTCGGTGAGGTACAGGCCCAGGCGCACCATCTTGTCCAGCGAGCCGCCGGCTTCCTCGGCCACGGCCTTGAGGTTGTCGAAGGCGCGGCGTGCCTGTGCGGTCACGTCACCGGCGACGATCTCGCCGGTGGCCGGGTCCAGCGGAATCTGCCCGGAGAAATACACGGTGTTGCCGGCGCGCACGGCCTGCGAGTACGGGCCGATGGCGGCCGGTGCATTGGCGGTGTTGATGATCTGGCGGGACATGGATGGCTCCACTGTGGGAAAAGGCCGTCCATTGTAGCGTCGGCACCCCGCACCGGGGCGTGGACAAAATATCGCCACGCATTGGAGAGGCCCGCCAGGCAAGGCTTGTGCGGCCTTATCCACAGCTTGTGTAACCAACAGGTCACAACTGATGTGGACAAGCTGGCTGGCTACCGGCCTGACCGCTGCCCGCCCACTGCCGGCAGCGGACGGGCGCGGCGGGCCAGCCGGCGTGCAGGGCCTACTGCCGGCGTACCGACTGCACCACCTGCAGCCTGCGCAGGCGGCGCATCACTTCGGCCAGATGGTTGCGGTCGCGCACCTGGATGTTGAAACACAGCACCGCGGCGTTGAAATCGCGGTCCAGATAATCCACGCGCTCGATGTTGGAATGGCTCTGCGCGATTGCCGCGGCCAGCTGCGCCAGCACGCCGGTGCCGTTCTCCACTTCCACCACCAGTGCGGTGTCGTAATCGCCGACCACGCTGGTGTCCCAGCCGATCGGCACCCAGCGTTCGGGCGACTTGCGCAGCTCGGCCAGGTTCGGGCAGTCCAGACGGTGCACCACGATGCCCTTGCCGGCGGTGTGGTAACCCATGATCTCGTCGCCCGGAATCGGCTGGCAGCAGTTGGCGAAGCTGATCACGCCACGCTCGCTGCCATTGATCAATATCTTTTCCTGCAGGCGCCCAGCGCCGCCGCCCTGCTGCTGCTCGGCGAACGCGGTGAGCGCCTGCGCGGCCTGGGTGGGCATCCAGTTGCCCAGCGCCACGTCGGCCAGGAAGGCCTCCAGGCGCGGGTAACGGTGCTCGGTGAGGAAGGCATCCAGCCGCCCCTTGGGCAGGCGCTCGATGGAGCTGTCCATCGCTTCCAGCGCGCGGTCCAGCATGCGGTGGCCCAGCTGCACCGCATCCTCGTGCTCCAGCTGCTTGAGCTGGTGACGGATAGCGGTGCGCGCCTTGCTGCTGACCACGAATTCCAGCCACTGCGGCTTGGGCGCGGCCGAACGCGCGGTGATGATCTCCACCGTCTGCCCGCTGGACAGGCGTGTGCGCAGCGGCACCAGCTTCTTGTCCACGCGCGAGGCCACCGCGCGGTTGCCCACGTCGGTATGCACGGCATAGGCGAAATCCAGCGCGGTGGAATTGCGCGGCAGCGCCAGAATCTTGCCCTTGGGCGTGAACAGATAGACCTCGTCCGGGAACAGGTCCACCTTGACGTTGTCCAGGAACTCCAGCGACGAACCCGCGGTGCGCTGCGAATCAATCAGCTCCACAATCCACGCATGCGCGCGGCTCTGCGCGCTGTTGGGGCTGTCGCCGCCGAACTTGTAGGTCCAGTGCGCCGCCACACCGCGCTCGGCGATGAGGTCCATTTCCTCGGTGCGGATCTGCACTTCGATCGGTGAACCATAGGGGCCGAACAGCACGGTGTGCAGCGACTGGTAACCGTTGGCCTTGGGAATGGCGATGAAATCGCGGAAGCGGCCGTCCAGCGGCTTGAACGCGGCATGCACCGCGCCCAGCGCGTGGTAGCAGTTGGGCACGCTGCGCATCACCAGGCGGAAGCCGAACACGTCCATCACCTGGTCGAAGCTTTTGTTCTCCTCGTGCATCTTGGTGTAGATGCTCCAGGGGGTCTTGATGCGGCTGATCAGGCGGTGCTCCAGCCCTTCGCGCGCAAGACGCTGCGACAGCTGCACCTCCACCTGCGCCATCGCCTCGCGGCGCACCACCGGCTGGCTGCGGATGTGCTTTTCGATGATGGCGTGACGCCACGGGTACAGCGCGCGGAAGCCCAGGTTCTGCAGCTCGGACTTGATTAGGTTCATGCCCAGGCGCTGGGCGATGGGCGCATAGATGTCCAGCGTTTCGATGGCGATGCGGCGGCGCGCCTCGGCGCTCTGCGCGCCCAGCGTGCGCATGTTGTGCAGGCGGTCGGCCAGCTTGATCATGATCACGCGCAGGTCGCGCGACATGGCCAGCAGCATCTTGCGGAAACTTTCCGCGGCCGCTTCCTGGCGGTCACGGAACTTGATCTTGTCCAGCTTGGTGACGCCATCGACCAGATCGGCCACGGCTTCGCCGAACTCGCCAGCCAGCTCCTCGCGGGTAAGCGGGGTATCCTCGATGGTGTCGTGCAGGATCGCGGCGATCAGCGCCTCGGCGTCCAGCCCAAGCTCGGCCAGGATGCGCGCCACCGCCACCGGGTGGGTGATGTACGGCTCGCCGGATTTGCGGGTCTGGCCCGCATGCGCGGTGGCACCCACCTCCCAGGCACGACGCAACAGCGGCAGCTGCTCGGCGGGCAGGTAGCTGGCTGCGCGTTCGAGTTGAAGGACATAGTCAGGTACCGCCGCACCCGCGGGTGTGGCTACCTGGGCGGAGGGGCCTGGGTTCATGCTGGAAGACTATGCCAGCAGGCGTTCTTTCGGCAAACCCGGAATGCAGAACAGCCCGCGCGGGGCGGGCTGTTCCAGAGACTGCATCGATGCGGTTGATCGAACCGATCAATCGTCGTTCTTGGACATGTCCTCGTCGGCCACCACTTCCGCGGCGGCCCACTCCAGCGCTTCACGCTCGGCGCGCTCACGCTCGGCCTTCTCGACTTCCTCGATCAGCTCGTTGTCGATGCGGCGGGCGGCGATTTCGCGCAGCGCCAGCACGGTCGGCTTGTCCTCGGTCTCGCTGTTGTCGATCGTCGCCTGGACACCATTGGCCAGCTGACGGGCGCGCTTGGACGCCATCATGACCAGCTCGAAACGGTTGTTAACGACTTCCAGGCAATCTTCTACGGTAATGCGGGCCATGCGGGCTCCCGGCGACCTGGCGGCCGCTCGAACGAATGAGGGAAAGGGGACGGATTGTAGGGGGCCGGCCGGCCGGAAATCAACCCGGCACCTGAACAGCCCCTTGTGAATCAATCGCTTGCCTGATTTTCCGGCCCCAGCAACGAGGCGATCAGGCCAGCATGCCGCTGCTGCTGGGGGGCCAGGCGCAGGCGGCTGGCAGCGAAGATGGCGCACATTTCGTCCACGGCGGTGTCGAAGTGCTCGTTGACGATGACGTAGTCGAACTCGTCGTAATGCAGCATCTCCTCGCGCGCGGCATCCAGGCGCTGGGCCATCACCGCTTCGCTGTCCTGGCCACGCTTGCGCATGCGCTCGTCCAGCGCCTGCCGTGACGGCGGCAGGATGAACACGCTCACCGCACCGGGCACCTTGTCGCGCACCTGGCGCGCGCCCTGCCAGTCGATTTCCAGCAGCACGTCCTGGCCGGCGGCCAGCTGCGGCTCCACCGACTGCCGCGCTGTGCCCTTCCAGTCGCCATGCACCAGCGCGTGCTCGAAGAAGTCACCCTCGCCGATCATCCGCTCGAACTCGGCGGCGCTGACGAAGTGGTAGTGCCTGCCGTTCACTTCGCCCGGGCGCATGGCCCGCGAGGTGAAGGAGATGGACAGGGAAATATGCGGATCGCGCGCCAGCGTGGCGTTGACGATGCTGCTTTTGCCCGCCCCGGAGGGGGCGGCGACGATATAGAGAGTCCCGCGCATGGAACCGCTGTGCCACTGAATGGCAGCGCAGGATACCACGCAGTCAGCGCCCGCCCGTGACCACCCCGGCCTCAGCGCCGGTCGGCATCGGTGCCTGCGGCATGGCCAAAACGATGCGCAAAGTCGCCCAGCTCGATGGTGAAGGCGTCGCGCGCGGCGAAGGCCTCGTCGCTGAGCGCCTGCTGGCCTTCAGCCTTCCTGTAGGCCTCGGCGTAGCCGGCAAACTCGGTGCTGTGCTTGCGGTAATGCGTTGAATAGGTGCGTACCTTGACCGTTGGCCTTGCCGAATCCAGGTCGAAATCCAGCAGGCGCAGCCAGCCATCACCGGTGGCCAGGCCCTTGTTCTCGCGGCCCGCCGCCTGCCGCGCCACGCGCGAGCGGCCCTGGTAGTCGGCCAGCATCTGGTGCACCTCGTGGCCGTCATCGTTGTGGTCCACGCTGTAGCCCTGCCCGCCGATGTGGCCGCTGAGCACCATGAACACCTGGTCGTGCTGGCTGATGAATTCGTCCCACACCATCTGCGGGTTGTTGTCGCGGCGGTCGAGCACGCTCAGGTCCAGCGCCGGCGTGTCGGCGCGGCGGCCGTCGCGGTCCAGGTATTTGTGCACGGTGACCAGGGTGGGCATGCCGGGGAATCGCTTGATCACCCGCCGCGCCCACGCCAGCGAGCTGTCCGGCGGGTCGAACTGCAGGCCGATGTGCAGCAGCTGGCACTTGCCCGCGTTGAACACCTGCGCACTGTCGGCACCCTCGTCATTGGACGCCACATACCAGGGTTGGCCCTTGAACAACGGCGACTGGTTGGAGAACGCGGAGAGATAACCGCTCAGCCCACCGATGTGGCGGATGCTCACCGCCTTGTCTTCCGCACCCGGCTGCGGCGCATGCTGCGGGTCGGTCCACAGCGCGTCGTAGTCGTGGTTGCCGGGCACCACCGAGAACGGCAGCTTGCCGGCAAGCAGTTCAAACGCCTTGATGGCGGTGGGAATCTCGAAGCTGCGCACCTGCGGATACGGCTGCCGCGCCACCGCCGAGCCGGCGGGGTTGGGCATCCATTTGAAGCCACGCTGCTCGTGGCCCGGGTCCATCCACTGCGAATAGTGCTGCCAGACATCGCCCAGATGGGTGGCGAACACGATGTCACCGCCCTGGCTGCGCGCGTTGTCGGCGATATAGCGCATCTGCTCGAAGAACATTGGCGCGGCATCCACCGGAAAGCCCTCGGCCTTCTGGTGGGTGAAATCGGTGTAGTTCTGCGTATCGGGAATCACCGCCACGGTGAAGCGCCCGCATTCGCCCTGCCGCCAGCCCGCCGCCTGCGCCGGCAGCATGGCACCCCATGCAATGCCGGCAAACAGCACGGCATTGCGCACGAACGAACAATGGCGGTGATGGAACTGCGGCATATGGCCCCCTGCAGGTGACGGCCGCCTTCGTGGCCGTGGTGGTCGGTCGCAGGTTGCCTTGCAGGCACGGCGCCACGCGCCGTTGATTCCCCGTTCCCCGGCATGCCGGGCCAGCTCCCCGCCCCATTGCCGCACACGGGCGGCGATGAAAGGCGGGAGCCTAGCGGGCCAAGATGACAGCGCCGCTACGCTTACTCGATGTTCTGCACCTGCTCGCGGATCTGGTCGATCAGCACCTTCAGTTCCACCGAGGCGTTGGAGGTACGGCTGTCCACCGACTTGGAGCCCAGCGTGTTGGATTCGCGGTTGAACTCCTGCAGCAGGAAATCCAGGCGGCGGCCCACCGGCTCACGCTGGCGCAGCACCCGGCGGATCTCGGCGATATGGCTGCCCAGACGGTCCAGCTCCTCATCCACGTCAAGCTTCTGCAGCCACAGCACCAGCTCCTGCTCGGCACGGCCCGGGTCCACCGGGTGCGGCAGGTCGGCCAGACGCGCGGCCAGCTTGGCGCGCTGCCCTTCACGGATGGCCGGGATCAGCCCGCGCACGTCAGCTGCGATGCGCTCGATGCCATCCACGCGCTCGCTGATGGCCGCGGCCAGCTTGTCGCCCTCGCGCTCGCGCGCCTGCACGAAGCCGTCAATCACCTGATCCAGCAACGCCAGTGCTTCGGCCTGCAACGCGGCCACATCGGTCGCCTCGCCCTGCAACACGCCCGGGTACTGCAGCAGCTCGGTGAATTCCACGCGCATGTCCGGGAAGCGCGAATGCACGCGGCGGGCCAGTTCGCCCAGTTGTTCCACCAGCGCCTCGTTCACCGACAGCGATGCCGCCGCCTCCGGCTGGCGCAGGCGCATCACCAGCTCCAGCTTGCCGCGGCTGATGCGCGCGGCCACGCGTTCACGCAGCTGCGGTTCCAGCGCGCGCAGTTCCTCCGGCAGGCGCACCCCCACCTCCAGGAAACGGTGGTTGACCGAACGCAGCTCGCAACCAAGGGTGCCCCAGGGCGTGACACGTTCGCCGCCGGCATAGGCGGTCATGCTTCGGATCATGTGGATTTCCGGTGACTACAAAGGCGCGATGGTAACCTAGGCGCCCCCGGACGCCGGCCCGCCTGCCGCCCGGGCACCCCACCGAATACCTTGTTACCCGGACCTTTCATGACCTTTACCCGCCCCAGCGGCCGCCAGGCCGACCAGCTGCGCACCGTCACCATCGAACGCGCCTTCACCCGTCACGCCGAAGGCTCGGTGCTGGTGAGTTTCGGGCACACCCGCGTGCTGTGCACCGCCAGCGTCGAGAACCGCGTGCCGGCCTTCCTGCGTGGCAAGGGCGAAGGCTGGGTGACCGCCGAGTACGGCATGCTGCCGCGCTCCACCCACACCCGTTCGGACCGTGAAGCCGCGCGTGGCAAGCAGGGTGGCCGCACTCTGGAAATCCAGCGCCTGATCGGCCGCACCCTGCGCGCCTGCATCGACCGCAATGCGCTCGGCGAACGCACCATCACCCTGGACTGCGATGTGCTGCAGGCCGACGGCGGCACCCGTACCGCCGCCATCACCGGCGCCTATGTCGCCCTGGTGGATGCGGTGAACCTGCTGCTCAAGCGGGGCGAGATCAAGCGCAACCCGCTGTTCGGCGTGGTCGCGGCGGTGTCGGTCGGCATCTACCAGGGCCAGCCGGTGCTGGATCTGGACTATGCCGAAGACAGTGACTGCGACACCGACATGAACGTGGTGATGAATGACGGCGGCGGCTTCATCGAGCTGCAGGGCACCGCCGAAGGCCATGCCTTCCGCCGCGACGAACTGGACGCGCTGCTGGCGCTCGCCGAAAAGGGCATCCGCGAACTGTTCGACGCCCAGCAGGCCGCACTGGCGCAGGCATGAACCAGCGCCTGGCCCTGGTCACGCTGGTGGTGGCCGACTATGACGAGGCCATCGCCTGGTACACCGGCGCGCTGGGTTTCCAGCTGCTGCAGGATATCGACCAGGGCCACAAGCGCTGGGTTGTGGTCGGTCCCGCCGATGGCGGCAGTGCCGCGCTGTTGCTGGCACGCGCCAGTGACGACACGCAGCGCAGCCGCATCGGCAACCAGACCGGTGGCCGGGTCGGCTTCTTTCTGAACACCGATGACTTCTGGCGCGACCACGCCGCCATGACGGCGCGCGGCGTGGAGTTCCTCGAAACGCCACGCGACGAGCCCTATGCCACCGTCGCGGTGTTCCGCGACCTCTACGGCAACACCTGGGATCTGCTGGAGCCCAAACAATGAAACTGGTACTGGCCAGCGGCAACGCCGGCAAACTGAAGGAACTGCAGGCGATGCTGGCTGGCCTGCCACTGCAGATCGTGCCGCAGGGCGAACTGGGTGTGGGCGACGTTGCCGAAACCGGCCTCACCTTCGTCGAGAACGCACTGATCAAGGCACGCCACGCGTGTGAGGTCACCGGCCTGCCGGCGCTGGCCGACGACTCCGGGCTGATCGTCGATGCGCTCGATGGCGCGCCCGGCCTGTACAGCGCACGCTACGCAGGCACGCCTACCAACGACGACGCCAACAACAGCAAACTGCTGGACGCCCTGCGCGATGTGCCGCCCGAGCACCGCAGCGCACGCTTCTACGCCGTCATCGTGCTGCTGCGCCATGCCAACGACCCGCAACCGCTGATCTGCGAAGGCAGCTGGGAAGGCCGCATCATCGACGAGCGCCGTGGCAGCAACGGCTTCGGCTACAACCCGGTGTTCCTGGACGAGGAACTGGGCCTGACCGCCGCGCAGATGGAACCAGAGCAGAAGAACGGCCGCAGCCACCGTGCCAAGGCGCTGGAGCTGCTGCTGCACAGGCTCTCCAGCCAATTGGCGCGCTGAGGACAGGCGATGAGCATGCACACCCACGTTCACGGCGACAATTGTGGCTGTGACACGCAGGCAACGACGCCGACGCAGTTGGTTCCGCCACCACTGTCGCTCTATGTGCACCTGCCGTGGTGCGTGCGCAAATGCCCGTACTGCGATTTCAACTCGCATGCCGGCAAGGGTGAGCTGCCGTTCGATGCCTATGTCGATGCATTGATCCGCGACCTGGACCAGGACCTGCCGCTGGTCTGGGGCCGGGTGGTCAACAGTGTGTTCTTCGGTGGCGGCACGCCCAGCCTGTTTCCGCCGGACGCCATCGACCGCTTCCTGCAGCAGGCCAGCGCACGCCTGCGTTTCGCGCCCAATCTGGAAGTGACGCTGGAGACCAACCCGGGCACCGCCGAGCATGGCCGCTTCGACCGCTACCGTGCCGCAGGCGTGAACCGCATCAGCTTCGGCATCCAGACCTTCAACGACGAGGCGCTCAGGCGCCTGGGCCGCATCCACGACAGCAGCGAAGCCGAGCGTGCGGTGAAGCTGGCGCAGGATGCCGGCTACCGCAATTTCAACATCGACCTGATGTACGCGCTGCCACAGCAGACGCTGGCGCAGGCCGAGCACGACCTGGAGCGCGCCTTCGCGCTGGATCCCACCCACATCTCGCATTACCAGCTGACCCTGGAACCGAACACGGTCTTCTTCGCGCGGCCGCCGCAGGGCATTCCGGACGAAGACCATGCCTGGGACATGCAGGAGCATTGCCAGGCCCTGCTCGCCCAGGCCGGTTACGGCCAGTACGAGGTCAGCGCCTACGCCCGCGACGGCTACCAGTGCGCGCACAACCTCAACTACTGGCGCTTCGGCGACTACCTGGGCATCGGTGCCGGTGCCCACGGCAAGATCAGCTCCGGCGCCGAGCAGCATGTGCTGCGCCGCTGGAAGCACAAGCACCCGCAGACCTTCATGGATACCGCCGGCACGGCTGCCTCCATCGGCGGTGACGAGGTGATCAGCGCCGAGCGGCTGCCGTTCGAGTACATGCTCAATCTGCTGCGCCTGCATGAAGGCTTCAGCCTGCGCGATTTTGAAGCGCGCACCGGCCTGACGCGCAGTGCCCTGCAGCCGGCTCTGGCCACCGCGGTCGAGCGCGGCTGGCTGCTTGCCAGCGGGGAAAACATGGTCCCCACCGAGCTGGGTCGGCGTTTTACCAACGATGTGGTGGAACTTTTCCTCAGCTGAACGTAAGAGGCCAACTGGCGCCGCCCCCGCCAAAATGGTAGAAACAGGCCCATACAGGGGCAGAACTCAAGCAGATGTCAGGGACCGCATCCAGTTTGTCCAGCCAGGCGCTTGCACGGATTGCAGCGGCGCAGGCACCGCCCCGCGTACGCCAGCTTCTGGAATCGGCCTGGCAGGTCAGCCAGGAGGTACTGCGCACCCCCCTGCAGCTGTGCATGGTGGAGCTGGAGCGCAGCCTGTTCCAGATGGCCGAAAAGGCCCGCAACAGCCAGATTCAGAACGATATCTACGCCCAGCTGCGGGTGCTGCGGGACAACGCCGAGCAGTTCCCCTCGCTGTACCTGGAGGCCCTGGCCGAACAGCTGGCCGGTTTCAGGGAGCCCGCCCCGCCTGCCGGTGCCGCGCACGGCGCCGGTTTCAAGACCATGACCCTGGTCACCGACACCGATATCGACCGCGACATCGTGCTGCACGAAATGGCGCGCCGCGAAGGTTTCCGCACCACCTCCCCGCTGCAGCTGCTGGGCCAGCGTTTTGCGGTACTGGCCGCGCAACCGCCGTTGGACGTGGAGCAGCTGCCGCTTGGCCCGTATGGCCTGTGCCGCGCGCTGCGCAGTGCCGGCGAGCGCATGCAGCTGAATCTGGAAACGCAGCTGGCGCTGTACCAGGTGTTCGAGCGGCAGGTGATGGAGCGGCATGCCGAACTGGCTGACCGCCTGAACATACAGCTGGCACGCGAAGGCGTGCTGCCGGGGCTGGTCTACCGCCCCTACCTGGTGCGGCCTTCCGCACCGCGTGGGCCCAACCATGTCCCCGGCAAGGAGGGCGCCAATGCACAAGGCGGCGGCAATCGTTCGGCCGGCCAGGGGCCGCTGACCAGCTGGCAGGGTCAGGCCCCCGCTGCGTCGTGGTCCGGCAGCCTGTCCGGTGCGCTGCAGATGCCGGCCGGTGGCGGCGCTGGTGCTGGTGCTGGCCCGGGCGATGCTGTTTCCGGCACGGGCATGGGCACGGGCATGGGTGGCGGTGGCGGTGGCGGTGGCGGTGGCGGTGGCGGTGGCGGTGGCAGTGGCAGCGGCAGTGGCAGCGGCGGTGGCGGTGGCGGTGGCGGCCAGCATGCCGGCGCGCCCGGCATGGACAACCTGCACAGCCTGCTGGATGCCGCACGCCAGGCACTGAGCCGCAGCGTGGCAGGTGCAGGTGCGGGGGCTGGCAGCGCCGGCAACGCTGTTGGCGCAATGGCAGGCGCGGCTGCGCCGGCCCTTGCCGATTCCCCCGGCGGCCTTGCCGCAGCCCTTGCCGCACACCCCGACCTGCCCCGTGGCGGCGCCCCGGTGGCAAGCGAGGCGGTGATGGACGTGCTGGGCAAGCTGCAGACCAGCGCAGCACCGGCCGGCACCCGCCGCAGCATCGGCGACATCCACGGCGCGCTGCTGTCACAGATCAAGGCCGAGCATGGCCCTGCGGCAACCCTCTCGCCGCAGGACAATGACACCCTGGACCTGCTGGGCATGCTGTTCAGCCAGATCCAGCGCGAGGTGCGCAGCACAGGCCCGGCCACCGACCTGCTCACCCAGCTGCAGGTGCCGCTGCTGCGCGCGGCCATCAGCGACCCGGAATTCTTCCAGCGCGACCAGCACCCCGCCCGCGAGCTGCTCAACGCGGTGGCCGAATCCGGCGCGGTGTGGCTCAGCGATGAGGACAGCGACCCGGTCCTGCTGCACAAGCTCAACGAAGCCGTCACCACGGTGGTCAATGACTACCAGGGCGAAGAGGCGGTCTTTGACGAAGCCAACCAGCGCATCCAGGCGCACCTGCGCGCGGCCGCACGCCGTGCCGAGGTCACCGAGCGCCGCCAGATTGAAGCCGCGCGCGGCAAGGAGCGGCTGGAGGCGGCCAAGCAACTGTCCACCCGCACCATCGAAGAGGTATGCCGGGGCGGCGGCACGCCAAAGTTCGTGCAGACCCTGCTGCGCAAGGCATGGTCGGACGTGCTCACCCTCACCCTGCTGCGCCAGGGTGAGGATTCGGAAGAATGGAAGCAGCGCGAGCAGGCCACGGCCCGCATCAACGAGATCACCTCGCAGCCTGCGGGCGGCGCGCCGGACATCGCCTTTGGCGATGAGGTGGAGCAGGCCCTGCAGCAAGTGGGTTACCACCGCGACGAAGCCGGCGCCATCGCCCGCCGCCTGTCCACGCCCGGTGGTGAGGACGAGGTCACCTCCAGGACCGAGCTGACCGCCAAGCTCAAGGCCCGCGCCCGCCTGGGCGAGGCCGGCGACCGTGACGAGGAGGAAGAGCAGCGCCGCCGCGATGCGCAGCCACCACGCACGCCCACCGAGGAGGCGCATTACCGGCAGCTGCGCACCCTGCCCTTCGGCACCTGGTTCGAGTTCGCCATCAACCAGCAGGGTGACACCCGCCGCCAGCGCCTGTCCTGGTACAGCCTGATCACCGACAACGCACTGTTCGTGAACCAGCGTGGCCAGAAGGTGGCCGAGCACTCGCTGGACAGCCTGGCGCGCATGATGGGCAAGGGCCAGCTGCGCATGGTCACCGAAGACCGTGGCCGCCTGATCGACCGCGCCTGGCAGGCCACGCTGCGCACACTGCGCTCGCTCGCAGGCAACACCGCTGCCCCGGAGGAACCGGCATGATCACCGAAACCCGCCGCGCCCCCCGCATGCCCGTGCCGGACATGGTGCCGGTGCGCGACCAGATGACCGAAACGGTGATAGGCCAGCTCAGCAACATCTCCGAAAGCGGCATGTTGCTGCTGGTTTCGGCACAACTCACCGACGATGCGCTGTACCAGCTGCAGTTCACCATCCCCGACGGGCGTGGCGCCTTCCAGAACATCGACGCCGGCGTGCACCTGCTGTGGCGCGAACCAGCGCATGCGCCCGACCAGTACTGGGCTGGCTTCCGCTTCCTGACCATGGACAAGGGCCAACGCGAACAGCTGGTCAAATGGATTGAAAGCCGCCTGCCCGGCGCCTGAGTGACGAAACCGGCACAGCGCCGCATGCCTGATTGCGGCAGAATCGTGGCCCCGCATCTGTTTTCCAAGCGAGCCACGCAATGAACCAGCACGACCCCGGCGCCCTGTATTCCAACCATCTGGCCGAGCTCACCCGCCGCGCCGATGCGGCACTGGCGCGTGGCGGCTTCGAGCATCTGGTCATCCCCAGCGGCACCCTGCACTACCAGGCCTTCGACGACCGCGACTACCCGTATGCAGTCAACCCGCTGTTCAAGACCTGGCTGCCGCTGACCCGCCTGCCCAACAGCTGGATCATCCATACCCCCGGCAAGCGTCCCACGCTGGTCTACCACCAGCCGTTCGACTACTGGCACGCGGTGCCGGCCGCGCCCAGCGGCTGGTGGGTGGAGCATTTCGACATCCACATCATCCGCAAGCCGGAGGAGGCACTGGCGCTGCTGCCGAAGGACGCCGCGCGCTGCGCCATCATCGGCGAGCCGCATAGCGCGCTGGGTGCTTTCGTGCCCAACAATCCGCCGGCGGTGATCAACTACCTGGACTGGTACCGCGCCTACAAGACGCCGTATGAGATCGCGCTGATGCGCCAGGCGCAGGAGATGGCCGTGCGCGGCCACCGCGCCGCCGAGGCCGCATTCCGCAGTGGCGCCAGCGAGTTCGCCATCCACATGGCCTACTGCGGCGCGGTGGGCCAGGACGCCAACGACCTGCCCTACGGCAACATCGTCGCGCTGAACGAACACGCCGCCGTGCTGCACTACACCGACCTGGGCCGCACCGCGCCGCAGCCGCTGCGCAGCTTCCTGATCGATGCCGGCGCCTCGGCTCTTGGTTACGCCAGCGACCTCACCCGCACCTATGCGGCAGCCGGCAATGACGAGTTCCAGGCACTGATCGACGCGGTCGATGCCGCCCAGCAACGCATGTGCGCGGCCGTGCGCAGCGGCTTCGACTACAAGCAGCTGCATGTGGATGCGCATCTGTCATTGATGGGCATCCTCAAGGATTTCGGCGTGATCACGGTTTCACCGGAAGCGGCTCTGGCCACCGGCGTCAGCGCGGCCTTCTTCCCGCACGGCATCGGCCACCTGCTCGGCGCCCAGGTCCACGATGTGGCCGGCTTCGCCGCCAGCGATGCCGGTGGCCGCGTTGAACCACCGGCAGGCCACCCGTACCTGCGCCTGACCCGCACCCTGCAACCGGGCATGGTGGTGACCATCGAACCGGGCCTGTACTTCATCGACATGCTGCTGGATGAAGTGAAGCAGGCTGGCAATGCCGCCAGCATCAACTGGGACCGCGTGGATTTCTTCCGCCCCTACGGCGGCATCCGCATCGAAGACAACGTGCTGTGCACCGAAGGCGAGGCCGACAACCTCACCCGGCCGGTGTTTGCTGCAGCGGAGTAAGGCGTCACCCCTCCCCAACCCTCCCCTGTGCTGCGCACAAGGGAGGGAGCAGAGCATTTCACTGCGGCCCCAGAAGGGGAGTTTTTACCCCCTCCCTTTCGCCGCAGGCGAAGGGGAGGGTTGGGGAGGGGTAAGCGTTTGATCGAAAGCCGCGCTCAACGCGCAGCCATGAACGCCTCAATCTCGTCCGCGCTGCGTTCCAGCGCTCCGGTCAGTACATGGTGGCCCGTGTCGGTGATGAGCACATCGTCCTCGATGCGGATGCCGATACCACGCCAGCGCGGGTCCACGTCGCGGTCATCGGGTGAGATGTACAGGCCCGGCTCAATGGTGAACACCATGCCAGGCTCCAGCAGCCGCGATTCGCCGGCCACCTTGTAGTCACCCACGTCGTGCACGTCCAGCCCCAGCCAATGCCCGGTCTTGTGCCGGTAGAAACGCTGGTAATGGCGCTCGATGATGTTCTCTTCCAGGCTGCCCTTCAGCAGCCCAAGCCGCAGCAGGCCCTCGGTCAGCACCTCCACCGCAGCCAGGTGACCTTCCTCATATGCAATGCCCGGCTGTGCCTGCTCCAGCGCCGCCACCTGCGCCGCCAGCACCAGATCGTGCAGCTCACGCTGCTCCTTGCTGAAGCGCCCGTTGACCGGGAAGGTGCGGGTGATGTCGCAGGCGTAGCCCAGGTACTCGGCACCGGCGTCGATCAGCACCAGCTCACCGTCGCGGCTGGCGCTGCGGTTGTCGCGGTAATGCAGCACACAGCCGTTGGCACCGGCACCGACAATGCTGTTGTAGGCCGGGCACGCATCGTGCAGGCGGAACTCGCGCTCCAGCTCGGCCTGCAGCTCGTATTCGTGGATGCCGGCACGCGCGGCACGCATGGCCGCGCGGTGCGCGCGCACGCTGATGTCGGCGGCGGTCTGCATCAGCGCCACTTCGTCGGCGGATTTGTACAGGCGCTGCTCGTGCAGCAGGTGGCCCAGCTCAAGAAACTCATGCGGTGGCTGCGCACCGTGGCGCACCTGCGAACGCACCCGGTTCACCCAGCCGATCAGCTTCAGGTCGAAATCCGCATCGCGGCCGAAGTGGTAGTAGACGCGCGAACGCCCTTCCAGCAGGCCCGGCAGAATGTCGTCCAGATCCTCGATGGGATAGGCGTCGTCCATGCCATAGCGCGACACCGCGCCCTCCTGCCCCTCACGCGGGCCGTCCCATGCTTCACGGTCCGGGTCGCGCTCGCGGCAGAACAGGATCACCTCACCATGGCGCCGCCCCGGGATCAGCACCAGCACCGCGTCCGGCTCCTGGAAGCCGCACAGATACCAGAAGTCCGAATCCTGCCGGTAGGGGTAGTAGGTGTCGTTGCTGCGCACGCGCTCGCGCGCGGCCGGCAGCACCAGGATGGCGTCGTCGCCGGCTGCTTCCATCAACTGACGGCGGCGGCGGGCATATTCGGCGGGCGTGATCCCGGACAGTCGCTTCATGGTGCTCCTCAGTTGAGGCGCTGGCGGTGGCGCGCGCCCATCACGCAGTCGCCGTGCAGCAGCAACGCGGCCACGCGCACGAACTCCTCGATCTCGGCCAGCGCGTCCTCGTCCTCGTCGGCGCTGTCGAACTCGTCGCTGCTGGACTGGGCCAGACGCGCCAGGTCCTGCAAGGCCTCCTCGCCCTCCTCGCTCAGCGCCGGGCGCTTGCCCGAGGCCAGGCCAAAGCCGCCAAGGAAGGCGCGGCACCAGTCGAACAAGGCGTCGGTACGCGCCTGCAGCGTGGCGCCCGGTTCGGCCAGCACCAGCTCGAAGGCGAAATCACGGTCTTCCAGCTGGATTACCGTGGCCTGGCGCAGGCGGTCCAGCACACTGCCCGGCTCGGGCGTGGCCAGGCCGTCATCGGCCAGCACCTTGGCCGGCCAGGCCTGCAGGTCATCGCCACCAGCGGCCAGCCAGCCGGTCAGTGCGCCGTGCAGTTCGGCCGGGGAAGCGCCCAGGCCCAGCGACTGGCTGGCCTGGAGGATGTCGTTGACGGCGGGAAGATCGGTCATGTCACAGGTCTGTAAAGCGGAAAGGACCGCCGTGGCAGCATGCAACGGCAGGGGCCGCACAGTGTAACAACCACGCAGTGCGCGCCATCTTGACCGGCCATCACCGCCATGCCTATCGTGCGGGTCATGGATGCCTTCGACCCCGCTGGACAGCTTGTCGCCCTCGCCGCCCGTTTCGAGCTGCTGCTCGAACGCAACCAGCGGCTGGCCGAAGAAAACCGCAGCCTGCGCCAGCAGCAGGAACAGCTGATCAGCGAGCGCTCGCAGCTGCTGACCAAGAACGAACAGGCCCGCTCGCGGGTCGAAGCCATGATCACCCGCCTGAAGTCGCTGGAGCAGCACACATGAGCCAGAACGAGCCGGTCAGTGTCCGCATCCTCGACCGCGAATACACCGTTGGTGTGGAGCCGGCCGAACGCGACAGCCTCACTGCTGCGGCGCGCATGCTCGACGCAAAGATGCGTGAGATCCGCGGCAGCAATCGCATGGCCGCGGTAGACCGCATCGCGGTATTGGCCGCACTCAACCTGGCCCACGAACTGCAGCTGGTACGCGACGAACAGGCCGCGCAGCAGCAGCGTTTCCAGAGCGCATTGAACGACCTGAACCGGCGCCTGGACGTGGCCATCGACAACGCGCGCTGAGCGCGCCTGTCACCACCATGCATTGAGACAGCTGAGCGGCTCAGCCAAATGAGCACCATGCACGGCTGAATCCGTGACATCAACGCGCAAACAGGCTGCACCTGCCCGCACAACCCGGCTATACTGGCCTCGCGTTCTCTGCTGTGAACGACGGCGTGTGCAAACATTCGCCTTGTCCCTTAATGACGACCACGGGGGCGCGACGGAGCCGGGTGTGCAGGTCCGCCTTGTAGCGGGAAGCCCGATGGCCCCCCAACGCTCCCACTTGAACCCCGGGTTCAAGGTCGTTTCGCACGCATCGTCACCGCGGAGAATGCAATATTCCAGAACGGCGCCCCCAGGGCGCCGTTCTTTTTTGCCGCCCGTTGCCTGCCGTGGCAAAGCACGCGGCACTGGGCAACGATTGATTCCGCCACGCATCACCCGCACCCTCTGCCCAGCGCCGCTCCAATGGAGAGGCACTTCGATCACGCCACAGCCTGCCCACGCCGATGACCAACGATCCGCGCCAAGCCCTTCGCCAGCAACTGCGCCAGCAGCGCCGCGACATTCCCGCCGCGCAGCGCATTGCCGCCGCCGAAACGCTGGCCGAAAACCTGCTGGCCCTGCCATTCGCAGATGTGAGCGGCCCGGTGGGCGGCTACTGGGCGATGGATGGCGAGATCGCACTGCACCGCTGGCAGATGCAGCTGCCGCCACAACAGACCTACTGCCTGCCGGTGCTGCACGGCAAGCTGCTGCGCTTCGCGCCGTGGCGGCCCGGGCAGGCATTGGTGAGCAACCGGTACGGCATTCCCGAGCCCGACGTGGACCCCGCGCGGGCCTTGCTGCCCGAGCAGATGGCGCTGGTCGTGGCACCGCTGGTGGGCTTTGACCCGCACTGCCGCAGGCTGGGCATGGGAGGCGGCTGGTATGATCGCAGCTTCGCATTCCGGCAGCGCCAGCCCGCGCCGCCGTGGCTGGTCGGCGTGGGTTTTTCCGCCCAGCAGGTGCCGTCGCTGCCGGTCGAGGACTGGGATGTGGCGGTGGATGCCATCTGCACCGAGCTGGGCACTCTCCACCCGGAACCGTTGAACGCATGAGCACCCGCAAACGCTACTGGCTGATGAAGTCCGAACCGGACGCCTTTTCCATCGACGACCTGCAGCGCGTGGGCACCGAACCCTGGAACGGCGTGCGCAACTACCAGGCGCGCAATTTCATGCGCGACGGCATGAAGGTGGGTGACGGCATCCTGTTCTACCACTCCAACACCAAGGTGCCGGGCATCGTCGGCCTGGCCACGGTGGCCAGCAACGCCTACCCGGACGACACCCAGTTCGACCCGAAATCGGATTATTACGACCCCAAGAGCACGCGCGAGGATCCGCGCTGGATGCTGGTGGACGTGGCCTTTGACCGCAAGCTGGCGCAGGTGATCGCGCTGGATGAAATCAAGCAGCATGCCGATGCTCTGGGCGAAGGCTTTCCGCTCACCGCCAAGGGCAACCGCCTGTCGGTGTTCCCGGTGACCGCCACGCAGTGGAAGCAGCTGCTCGCGCTTGAGAAAAAGTGATCTGACATCCGTGATCTGACATCCCGGTCACGACGCCCCCTTTCCCAACTCCCTGATCCCTGTCCTGGAAAACCATGTCCGAAGCCAAGCGCCTGGCCGCCGAAAAAGCCATCGAATACGTTGAAAAGGGAATGATCGTCGGTGTCGGCACCGGCTCCACCGTGGCCTTTTTCATCGAGGCGCTGGCGCGCATCAAGGACCAGATCGAAGGTGCGGTGTCCAGCTCCGAGCAGAGCACCGCCCTGCTCAAGGGCCACGGCATCGAGGTGATGGACCTGAACCACACCGGCCAGCTGTCGCTGTACGTGGACGGCGCCGATGAGTGCGATGGCAGCAAGAACCTGATCAAGGGCGGCGGTGCCGCGCTGACCCGCGAGAAGATCATTGCCGAGGCAAGCAGGAGATTCGTCTGCATCGTGGACCCGAGCAAGCAGGTCAAGGTGCTGGGCAAGTTCCCGCTGCCGGTGGAAGTGATCCCGATGGCACGCAGCCTGGTGGCGCGTGAAATCCTGGCCCTGACCGGCGGCCAGCCGGTGTGGCGCGACGGCGTGGTCACCGACAACGGCAACCTGATCCTGGACATCCACAACCTCGCCATCACCGACCCGGTGAAGCTGGAGCAGCAGATCAACCAGATTCCGGGCGTGGTCACCGTGGGCCTGTTCGCACGCCGCCCGGCCGATGTGGTCATCATCGGCGGCGAGCCGCCGCAGGTACTGTGACACCCAGGTGACCGGCAAGGCGCGAGGAGGCCCCGTCTTACTCGCCGCCCTGCACTTCTGCCCGCATTGGCGGCATCATCGCAACGCCTCTTTCCAACCAGCACGGCCCACCCTCATGAACCTGATGCGCTCGCTCCTGCTGCTGCCCCTGCTCGCCCTGGCCGGCTGTGCCAGCGCCGACGGCAAACACTGGGTGGAACTGGCCGGCAGCCGCTACCAGGTGGAACTGGCGCAGAACGATGAAACCCGCGCGCGTGGGCTGATGTTCCGCGAGCAGATGGACGCCGACCACGGCATGTTGTTCATCCACGAATACCAGGAGCCCCAGGCCTACTGGATGAAGAACACCAAGCTGCCGCTGGACATCCTGTATTTCGACAGCGAGCGCCGGCTGGTCAGCCAGCAGCGCGATGTACCGCCCTGCTCGGCCGGCGATGCCTGCCCGCCCTACCCCAGCTTCAAACCGGCCCGTTACGTGCTGGAACTCAATGCAGGGCAGGCCGCGAAGCTGAAACTGCAGGACGGCGCGGAGCTGACTTTCGGCCCCGGCATCCCCAGCGGAAATTGAACCGCCTGAACGCCCGGCCTTGAACCGGGCGCACTTTGCCCGCAGTCTTGGGGCATGGCCGATACCCGCATAATTCTTCCGCAGTGGGACGAGCTGGCAAACCTGCCTGATGAGGCATTGCCGCTGCTGCCTACCGCGCTGCTGATCGCAAGCGACGAATACCCGGCGCTGGACCCGGCCGAGTACGACCGCATGCTGCAGGCACATGCCGACCACCTGCGCGTGGAGGTGGACGCCACCCGCGAGTGGCCGCGCAAGATCGCCGCCATCAACCACCACCTGTTCAACGAGGTGGGCTACAGCGGCGACAACGACGAGTACTACGACCCGCGCAACAGCTACCTCAACGAGGTGTTCGAGCGCCGCCTGGGCAACCCGATCTCGCTGGCGCTGGTGCAGATGGAAGTCGCGCGGCGCCTGGGGCTTCCGCTGGAAGGCATCTCCTTCCCCGGGCACTTCCTGGTGCGGCTGCCGGTGGACGACGGCGTGCTGATCATGGACCCGTTCAACGGTGGCCGCCCGCTGGGCGTGGACGAGCTGCGCGAGCGCGCGCAGTCCAACCTGGGTGGGCAGGCACCGGACGACAGCGTGCTGGCGCAGATTCTCGACCCGGCCCCGCACCGCGCCATCCTGATGCGCATGCTGCGCAACCTGCACGGCGTGTATGCCGAACGCGGCGAATGGGACCGCGCCGCACGCAGCGCCGACCGCATCCTCAAGCTCGCCCCGGAACAGGCCGATGCCATGCGCGACCGTGGCCTGGCCTACCTGCAGCTGGAACACTTGGCTGGTGCCCGCACCGACCTGAGCCGCTACCTGAAAATGGAACCGGACGCCGCCGATGCCGGCAGCATCCGCGACCAGCTCATCGAAATAGGCGGCGAGCGCCCAAGGCTGCATTGAGGCTCTTGCCCTCGTGCGCGGCACAGGGCCAGGCACTGCCCCCTCCCTTGTGCGAAGCACAGGGGAGGGCTGGGGAGGGGTAAGCCGTTCGCCGCCATGTTCACGGTTCACCTCACCGCACAGGCTGCACCTGCAGGCCCGCGAAAGGCGCCCTCATCCCAACCCTTCTCCCGTCAACGGGAGAAGGGCTAAGGCATCTGGTAGCCCGGGTAAGCGCCAGCGCACCCGGGAACGCGCATATCCAACCGTCGTGGCAACACTCGAAATAGACGGTGAGCGCCCAAGGCTGCATTAAGACTCTTGCCCCCTCCCTTGTGCGAAGCACAGGGGAGGGCCGGGGTGGGGTGAGCTTTGCGCAGCCATGCTCACGGTTCGCCTCACTGCACAGGCTGCACCTGCAGGCCCGCGAACAGCACCCTCATCCCAACCCTTCTCCCGTAAACGGGAGAAGGGCTCAGGCATCTGGTACCCCGGATAAGCGCCAGCGCAGCCGGGAACGCGCTGCATTGAGGCTCTTGCCCCCTCCCTTGTGCGCAGCACAGGGGAGGGTTGGGGAGGGGTAAGCCGTTCGCCGCCATGTTCACGGTTCGCCTCATTGCGCAGGCCGTACTTGCAGGCCCGCGAAAGGCACCCTCATCCCAACCCTTCTCCCGTGAACGGGAGAAGGGCTTTAGCGCCCGGGCTACGCGGTCCTGCGCATCACTCCAGCTCGATCATCTCGAAATCATCCTTGGTCACGCCGCAGTCCGGGCAGGTCCAGGTGTCGGGCACGTCCTCCCAGCGCGTGCCCGGCGCTATGCCGTCTTCCGGCAAACCATCGGCCTCGCGGTAAGTGAAACCGCAGACGACGCACATCCAGTTGCGGAAGGTGGAGGCCGGTACAGTGGACATCGGGGATAATCACCATCTGAAGAAGCGGCACCGATTGTCACACCCCCACCGCCGCACCGGTAGCCATCCATGCCCCAGAACCCCTCCGCCGCACGCGGCATGTACCTGATCACCCCCGACGAGACCGACAGTGCCCGCCTGCTTGCGCGCGTGCGGCCGCTGCTGCCGGGCATCACCTGGCTGCAGTACCGCAACAAGGCCGTGGATGCGCCCACGCGCCTTGCCCAGGCGCAGGCGCTGCAGGCGCTGTGCAGCGAGGCAGGTGTGCCCCTGATCATCAACGACGAGCCCGCGCTTGCGCTGCAGGTGGGCGCGGCCGGCGTGCATCTGGGCGAGGACGACGGCGACATTGCCGCCGCCCGCGCCCTGCTCGGGCCGCAGGCGCTCATCGGTGCCTCCTGCTACGACCAGCTGGAACTGGCCCAGCGCGCGGTGGCCGCGGGCGCCAGCCATGTCGCCTTTGGCGCGTTCTTCCCCAGCCGCAGCAAGGCCACGACCCGCCAGGCCTCACCAGAACTGCTGCGGCAGAGCGCCGCGCTGGGCGTGCCGCGGGTGGCCATCGGTGGGCTGACGCCGGACAATGCCAGGCCCATCGTGGAGGCCGGTGCCGATCTGATCGCGGTGATCAGCGGCGTGTTCAGCGAAGCCGACCCGGTCGCGGCGCTGGCCGCCTACAACCGTTGTTTCGAGCGCGTTTGAGCCCCATCTCTTCCTGCATCCGCAAGGATGCATGCAAAACAGGGAATGATGCAGGCGCTGCCTGCCACCATCCCCCAACCCCTCGCCCGCTGGGAAAGGGGCCTTGATCAAACACACAGGAGCTTTGCAATGAACCACGCCCAGTCCCACGCCCTGTTCCAGCGCGCGCAGACGCTGCTGCCCGGTGGCGTCAACTCGCCGGTGCGTGCGTTCAAATCGGTGGGCGGCGAACCGTTCTTCGTACAGCGTGCCGATGGCGCCTACCTGTACGACGTGGACGGCAACGGCTACATCGACTATGTCGGCTCATGGGGCCCGATGATCGCCGGCCACAACCATCCGGCGGTGCGCGAGGCGGTGCAGCAGACCATCGGCAACGGCCTGTCGTTCGGTGCGCCCTGCCCGGCCGAAGTGACCATGGCCGAGACCATCACCCGGCTGGTGCCGTCCTGCGAAATGGTGCGCATGGTCAACTCCGGTACCGAGGCCACGCTGTCGGCCATCCGCCTGGCGCGCGGTGCCACCGGCCGCAACCGCATCGTCAAGTTCGAGGGCTGCTACCACGGCCATGGCGACTCCTTCCTGGTGAAGGCCGGCAGCGGCATGCTCACGCTCGGCGTGCCCACCTCGCCGGGCGTACCGGCAGGCCTGAGCGAACTCACCCTCACCCTGCCCTACAACGATTTCGACGCTGCCACCGCGCTGTTCGAGCAGCAGGGTGCCGACATCGCCGGCCTGATCATCGAACCGGTGGTGGGCAACGCCAACTGCATTCCGCCGCGCGAAGGCTACCTGCAGCACCTGCGCGCGCTGTGCACGCAGTACGGCGCGGTGCTGATCTTCGACGAAGTGATGACCGGTTTCCGCGTCGCGCTGGGCGGCGCACAGGCGTATTACGGCATCACCCCGGACCTGACCACCTTCGGCAAGATCATCGGCGGCGGCATGCCGGTGGGCGCCTATGGCGGCCGTCGTGAGCTGATGTCGCAGATCGCACCTGCCGGCCCCATCTACCAGGCTGGCACGCTGAGCGGCAACCCGGTGGCGATGGCCGCTGGCCTTGCGATGCTGGAGCTGATCCAGCAGCCGGGCTTCCACGACAGGCTCGCCGCCACCACCGCCACACTGTGCGACGGGCTGGAAGCAGCCGCGCGCGATGCCGGCGTGGACGTCACCACCAACCGTGTCGGCGCGATGTTCGGCCTGTTCTTCACCAACGAAAAGGTGGAAACCTACGCGCAGGCAACGGCATGCGACATTCCGGCGTTCAACCGCTTCTTCCACGCCATGCTGGAGCGCGGCGTGTTCCTTGCGCCGTCCGCGTATGAAGCAGGCTTCCTGTCCAGCGCGCACGACGATGCAGTGATCGAAGCCACCCTGGTCGCCGCACGCGAGTCCTTCAAGGTCGTTGCCGCAGGCTGATCCGCACGACCGCCTTCGCTTTGAGTCCACTCCGTAGCCCGGGTAAGCGCCAGCGCACCCGGGGCTCTTCGCGGTATATCTGGACTACTGCCATCTGTTGATCCGCGCGTTCCCGAGCACCCGGGGCTTTTCGCGGTGCAGCTGGACTACTGCCACCTGTTGATCTGCGCGATACCGGGTGCGCTTTGCTTACCCGGGCTACGGGTTGCGGGCACCGGCTGCGATACTTGGCCATCTGCCACAACCACCACCCAATGCCCGCTCTCCACGCACTTCTGCTCGATTTCGATGGGCTGCTTGCCGACTACAACCACCGCCGCTTTCTTGCCGTTCTGGCGGAGCGCAGCCAGCGCGCGTCAGAGGAAGTGGATGCCGCACTGCGTGTCGAAGGACTGGAACTGGCCCATGCGCGTGGCGAGCTGGATGCAGCGCAGCTTCTGCAGGCGTTGAGTGAACGGCTGGGCAGCACGCTGCAGGCAGACGACTGGCATCAGGCACGACGGGCGGCAACCACGCCACGCCGCGACTGCATCACGCTGCTGCACCGCATCTCTGCCGACACACAGCTCGCAATACTCACGAACAACGGCGCACTGACCCTGCCCGTCATCGAGCAGCTGCTGCCCGGCCTGCGCGTACTCGGCAGCGCCACGCTCGGCGTGCGCAAGCCTGATCCACGCGCCTATCTGAACGCCTGCACCGCGCTCGGCAGCGACCCCGCGCATACGGCGTTCGTCGATCACCTGTTCCGCAACGTACAGGGCGCGCGCGCTGCCGGTTTGCAGGCCGATACCGCCCATCACGCGCAGTCACTGCGCCGCCTGCTGCGGCGTTGGCATCTGCTTTCCTGAGCCCGGGCGCGCTTCGCGTTACCGGGCTGTCGAGGCTTACTGCCCGCGTGCGGCCATGTACGCCGCAATCGCCTCGCGCACGCGCTTGAGGCCTTCGGCCACTTCCTCGTCGGTGATGTTCAGCGCCGGCACGAAGCGCAGCACGCTGGTGCCCGCCTGCAGGATGAGCACCTGCTTCTCCGCCGCCAGATCCAGCAACGTGCCGATGTCGGCCACGTAATCGGGCTTGAGCACCGCACCGATCATCAAGCCCATGCCACGCACCTGCTCGAACACGCCGAACTCCTGGCCGATCGCCTCCAGCCCGGCCTTCAGCGCGGCGGACTGCCGCTGCACATTGGCCTTGATCTCTTCCGATGCCAGCTTGCGCAGCGCCACGCGCGCCACCGCTGCCGCCAACGGATTGCCGCCGAAGGTGCTGCCGTGGGCACCCACGCCCATCACATCGGCCACCTTGGGACCGGCCAGCATCGCGCCGATCGGGAAGCCGCCACCCAGCGCCTTGGCCAGGGTCACGATGTCCGGGGTGACACCCCAGTTCCAGTGCGCGAACAGCTCACCGGTACGGCCCATGCCCACCTGGATTTCGTCAAGCACCAACAGCGCATCGTGTTGGTCGCACAACTCACGCGCGCGGCGCATGAACTCGGCGCTGGCCGGCATCACGCCGCCCTCGCCCTGCACCGGCTCGAACATCACCGCGGCCACGTCGCCGCCGGCCATGGCCTGCTCCAGCTGCGCCACGTCGTTGAAATCTACATAGCGGAACCCGCCGGGCAGCGGCTCGTAGCCTTCCTGGTACTTGGGCTGCGCGGTGGCGGTCACCGTGGCCAGGGTGCGGCCATGGAAGCTGCCGCGGAAGGTCACGATGAAACGCTTCTCCGGCGGGCGGCCCTGGCTGGCAGCCCACTTGCGCACCAGCTTGATCGCCACCTCGTTGGCCTCGGCACCGGAATTGCACAGGAACACGCGCCTGGCGAAGCGCGAGGCGTCCACCAGCTCCTGCGCCAGGTGCAGCGGCGGCTCGCTGTAAAACATGTTGCTGGTGTGCCAGAGCTTGTCGGCCTGGGCCAGCAACGCGGCCTTCAGCTCCGGGTTGTTGTGGCCCAGGCTGCACACCGCGATGCCCGCCGCCAGGTCGATGAACTCGCGCCCCTGCGTGTCCCAGACGCGCGCGCCCTGGCCGCGCTCCAGCACCAGCTGGCGCGGGCGGTAGACCGGCAGGTAGTAGTTGGACAGGGACAGCAGCGGTTCGGCGACGGCGGTCATGGCGCTCCAGTGGATGCGGTGTGAATGCTCCATTGTCCTCCAATTCCACCGGCCTGCGGCACAATGCCGCCCATGCGACTGTTCTCCACCCCCCAACTGAACCCCGCCACCGAGACCGGCTGGCGCCGGCGCTGGTTCGACATCATCTACCGGCACGACGCCGGCATGCCGCGCAACTTCGACCTGCTGCTGGTCTACGCCATCGTCGCCAGCGTGCTGGTGGTGATGCTGGACAGCGTCCAGCGCATCCACCAGAGCTGGGCATCATGGTTCTACGTGGTCGAATGGGGCTTCACGCTCCTGTTCACCGCCGAATACATCCTGCGACTGGTGGTGGTGCGCAAACCGCTGCGCTACGCCTTCAGCATCTGGGGCATCATCGACCTGCTGGCCATCCTGCCCACCTACCTGTCCTTCTTCATCCCCGGCGCGCAGAGCCTGCTGGTGGTGCGCGTGCTGCGCATCCTGCGCGTGTTCCGCATCCTCAAGCTCACCCGCTACATCGAGGAAAGCGGCCTGCTGATGACCGCGCTGTGGCGCAGCCGGCGCAAGATCCTGCTGTTCCTGTTCATGGTGATCAGCATCGCCATCGTCGCCGGCGCGCTGATGTACGTGATCGAAGGCCCGAGCCGTGGCTTCAGCAACATCCCGGCCAGCATGTACTGGGCGGTGGTGACCATGGCCACGGTGGGCTTCGGCGACATCGTGCCGCAGACCACGCTGGGCCGCTTCGTCACCTCGGTGCTGATCCTGATCGGTTACAGCATCCTGGCCGTGCCCACCGGCATCTACACCGCCGAACTGGCCAGCACCATCCGCCGCAGTGAAACCGCCCACCGCCGCCGCGACAACCGCGCCTGCGTGGTCTGCGGCCATGAAGGCCACGAAACCGGCGCCATCTACTGCAACCGCTGCGGGCACGAACTCCCGGAGCATGTGGATCTTTGAGGCGGGGAACTGGGACGCGGGAGCTGGGACGCTGGGAACCGGGAGGCAGGAGGCTGGGACGTGGGAGCGTGAACGCAGCAGCAGGGAAGCGGCACTTCCGCCCCCTCCCTTTGGCCGCAGGCCAAGGGGAGGGTTGGGGAGGGGTTGAGCCGTAGCCCGGGTAAGCGCCAGCGCACCCGAGGCCGCGCGTTCCTTTCGACCAACGCATCCTTCGATTCAACCGCGAACAGCCCCGGGTGCGCGTCCGATTACCCGGGCTACGGGGCCAAAGAGATCTTTGAGGCAGGGAGCCGCGAATTGGGAACAGGGAGGCGACAGCTTGGCCCCCTCCCTTTGGCCGCAGGCCAAGGGGAGGGTTGGGGAGGGGTAAAGCCGTAGCCCGGGTAAGCGCCAGCGCACCCGGGACCACGGGATCCTTCCGACCACGCATCCTTCAGCTCAACCGCGAACAGCCCCGGGTGCGCATCCGCTTACCCGGGCTACAGGGCCTCAGTCGAGGAACAGATCCGGCAGCAGCGGCTGCGAGGGGTCCACGGCGTAGCCGGACAGGTCGGTCACACCCGCCTGTGCCAGCACTTCATCGTCGATCAGGAACTGCCCGCGGAAACCCGCCGCAGGCCGGGTCAGCACGGCATGCGCCGCGTCAGCCATGATCTCCGGCCGGCGGCAGCCAGCAGCATCCACACCGGGAATCATGTTGATCGCATCGGTAGCAATAACCGTGCGCGGCCACAGCGCATTGACCGCCACGCCCTGCGGGCCGAACTCGGCGGCCAGCCCAAGGGTGACGAAGCTCATGCCCATCTTGGCCAGCGTGTAGCCGGTATGCGCGCCCCACCACTTCGGCTCCAGGCTCGGCGGCGGTGCCAGCGTCAGGATGTGCGGGTTCGGCGCCTGCAGCAGGTGCGGCAGGCAGGCCTGCGCGCACAGGAAACTGCCGCGCGCATTGACCTGCTGCATCAGGTCGAAACGCTTCATCGGCGTGTCCAGCGTGCCGCGCAGCCAGATGGCCGAGGCGTTGTTGACCAGGATGTCGATGCCACCAAACGTATCGACCGTTGCAGCCACCGCCGCACGTACCTGGTCCTCCTCACGGATGTCGCACTTCAGCGCCAGCCCCTGCCCGCCCGCGGCGTTCACCGCCTCGGCAGCGGTATGAATGGTGCCCGGCAGTTTGGGGTTGGGCACCGCCGATTTGGCGGCGATGGCCACGTTGGCACCATCGCGCGCGGCGCGCAGTGCCATGGCCAGACCAATGCCACGCGAGGCGCCGGTGATGAAGAGGGTCTTGCCTTGCAGGCTGCTCATGCGCACTCCGGAGGAATGAAATCACCCGCATTATGCCGACGCACACGCCACCGGATCGACACGTTGCATTCATATGATGGCTCGATACTGGGGCAGCAACCCTTGGAAGGATTCGACGATGAAGTTGCTGTATTCCACCGCTCCCCTGCTGCTGGCACTCAGCCTGGCGGCCTGCAACAAGCCTGAACCTGCTGCCGCACCGGCCACCCCCACGGACGAGGCCACCACCGCCGGCAAGCACGATGCCACCACCCAGACCACCGGCGTAGGCGAAGCCACGGCCAAGCTGGACGCGGGCGCCGTCTGGACCGGCTCGCTGGAAGCCTGCCGCCAGGCCAACAATGGCGCCGACACCTGCCTGATCGACACCCTGCGCAGCGCGGGCGCCAGTCCGTCGGCGTTGGCCGCCGCACGCACCCTGTCCGAACAGGGCAAGCCGGGTTACGTCAGTGCCTGGCAGAGTACCGAAGGCGTTGGCGTGGCCACGCTGGAGTTCCCGTTCCGCGCCAATACCAACCAGGGCACCTGGCTGGTGGA
>DCXY01000002.1:138184-202883 GCA_002329155.1 Stenotrophomonas sp. UBA2124
ACCAGGGCACCTGGCTGGTGGACAGCACCGGCAAGACCGTGGACGTGGACGAGAACCTGCTCGACGAACCCATGCGCAACAACGCCGACTACAAGGCGTTCCACGACAAGCACCCGGAAGCCAATCCGTTCGCCCCGGCGGTTGCCGCGGGCAGCGACACCCGGCCCGACGGCGGCGTGCGCCTGCGTTACACCACGCCCATGCGTACCTGTCATGCCTGTGCCGATGAAGGCAAGCTGACCATCGGCTACAACTTCGACGGGCAGCGGAAGTACCTGGGCAAGGAACTGGTGGAGCTGCGCTGAGGCAGTCCGTTCGAAGGGGCCTCAGCCCGTTGCCGGCGCCGCCATGCCGCGCCGGTAACGTTCAAGCAGGTGCGGAACGATGCGCCGGTGCAGCGCCGCGACCGGCAGCATGTACAGGCGCCCGAACGGGCGCCGCAGGTGCACCACACACGCCATCTTCAGTTCGCACCCCACCGCCTGGGGCGTCAGCTGCAGTGACGGCAGTACCTGCAGGTGGCGGTCCGCATCGCCCAGCACCACTGCGTCATCGGTCAATGTGTGCACGCTGAAGATGCAGCCGCTGCCCGGGCTGCAGGCTCGCGGGCGTGGTTGCCGGTACATCGCGCAGCGCCCCAAGGTCTTTCATGCCGAGCCGGCGCATGCCCGCATTGCGCACGCGCATCCGCCCATCCAACCAGCCCGGCGCCTGTCGGGCCATGTCCAGATAGACCTGCAATGCACTGGCGGGCCGCACCGGCAGGCCAATGCTCGCGGCATGTGCGAAGTGGCTGCCGGCCAACTGCGGATGCAATACTTCGTCTGCGATGATGTCCGCCACGCGCGCCCGCAGCGGCGCACTTACGGCTTCGGGCCCTGCCCCTCGTTGTCTTCCCAATGCAGGATGCGGCGGGTGACGAAGCGGTATACCGGCTTGCCGGTGGCGAACCACAGCTCGCGCACCCAGGAGTGGCGCTTGAGCACGCGCCGCTCCACCGGCGTCAGCGCCTGCGGGCAGTACATGCGCTTGTGCTTGAGCAGGTGGCGCAGGTCTTCGCGCGCCAGCAGCCGCATCCAGCGCGAGCGCGGGTTGCCGCATACGGCCAGCTGGAAATCGATCAGGGCCGGCGAGCCGTCCTCGCGCACCAGCCAGTTGGCTTCCTTGGCCAGGTCGTTATGGGCGATGCCGTGGCGGTGCACGCGCTGCAGCAGGCGGCGCGCGGCATGGAAATAGGCCACGTCGCCACGCGGCGGGCGCTGGTACATGGCCGCCCCTTCCATGTAGCTGCGGTCCAGCCAGCGGCCATCCCAGCCGAGCAGATGCGGGGTGGCCTCCATCCCGCCCAACCGGGCCAGCGCGCGGGCCTCGCGCCGGGCCAGCCACCAGGCGGGCAGCCGCAGCCACAGCGGAGTGGCGCCCAGGTCACGGCGCACGAAGCGCCCCCCGGGGCCCTGCACCAGCAGGATGCGGCCAAAGCTGTCGGCCTTCAGTGCGGTGAAGGTTTCAGGTGAAGGTTCTGCCATGGCCATATTGTAGTCATCACGGCCGTGTTCACTCTGTGGCACCACAGGTGAACGACCGCCAGCGTAATGCCACGGAACCCGCAGCCGATACAGCGGTCAGAGCTGGCCCTGCCTTTATAATCGGTCGATGAATTCTTCCTGGATCGACGCCACCCTCGCGTGGATCGCCGCACACCCCGTTTTGGCCGGCGCCGTGATCTTCGCCATCGCCTTCTGCGATGCGGTGATCATCCTGGGCGCCATCGTGCCCGCCCTGCCGCTGATGATCGCGGTGGGCGTGCTTATCGGCATGGGCGAGCTGTCCGGCCCTTACGCGGTGGCCTGCGCCACGCTGGGTGCATTGGCCGGTGACGGCCTGAGCTACTGGGTGGGCTACCGCTGGGGCGAGCACCTGCGTGGCATATGGCCGTTCAAACGCTACCCGCAGCTGCTGGACCGCGGCGAGCTGATGTTCCGCCGCAATGCCTTCAAGAGCATCCTGGTGGCGCGCTATGTGGGCGCCATCCGCCCGTTCGTGCCGGCCATCGCCGGCATGGCCAAGATGCCGCTGGCCAGCTACCTCAAGCCCAGCATCATCGCCTGCCTGTCGTGGGCGGTGCTGTTCCTGCTGCCGGGCTGGGCGCTGGGCCATGCCTATGACGCCGTGGCTGCGGTGGCCGGGCGCCTGTTCCTGGTGGTGGCCATGCTGGGCGCGGTGCTGGGCCTGGTGTGGGCGCTGGTGCTGTACGGCTACCGCTGGTCGGCCGCGCGCATGGACGGCTGGCTGGCCAAGGTGCTGGCCTGGTCGCAGCGCCACCCGCAGCTGTTCGGGCGCTCACTGACCGACCTGTTCGACCCCAAGCGCCGTGAATCGGTGCCCTTGGCGATGCTGGCACTGATGCTGCTGCTGCTGGGCTGGGGCTGGTTCGTGCTGTTGATGGTGGTGGTTGGTCACGGCGAGCCGCTGGCGCTGGACCTTGCCGTGCACCAGCTGATGCTGGCCCTGCGCAACCCGCTGGCCGATTACCCCATGGCCGCGCTGGCCTCGCTGGGCGACTGGCAGGTGCTGCTGCCGGCCATCGGTGCCGGCATGGGCTATCTGATATGGCGCAAACGCTGGATGGCCGCCGCGCACTGGCTGGCAGCACTGGCCTTCGGCCTGGCCTTGACCAAACTGCTCGGTGCCACCGTGGATGTGGTGCGGCCCCCGTCGGCCAGCAGCGGCTTCGGCTTTCCGTCGGTGGCGGTGACCATGGCCACCATCACCTTCGGCTTCTTCGCGGTGCTCATCGGCCGTGAGCTGCCGGGGCGTACCCGCGTGTGGCCGTATCTGGTCTCGGGCGTCGTGGTCACGGTGATTGGCTTTGCCCGCATCTACCTGGGCGCGCACTGGCTCAGCGATGTCATCGGCGGCATGTTGTTCGGCATCTTCTGGCTGCTGCTGCTTGGTGTGGCCTACCGCAAACGCTTCAACCGCTCGTTCTGGGTCAAGCCGGTGGCATGGCTGTTCTACGGCACCTTCGTGCTGGCCGCATTCTGGTACGCGCCGCGCAACGTGCCGGCCAAGCTGGTCAAGTTCGAACCGGTGCACGAAGCGCCCCGCGCCATGGCCGCCGACCACTGGTGGCAGGACGGCTGGCACGAACTGCCGGCGCGCCGCAATGAGTTCGACGATGACCTGCGCTGGCCGCTGGATGTGCAGCTGGCCGGCCCGCTGGCGCCGTTCCAGCAGCAGCTGGAGCGCAACGGCTGGACCCTGCAGCCGCAGGCGGGCTGGGAGCAGGCGCTGATGATGCTCGACACCAAGGCCACCGCCAAGGATGTGCCGGTGCTGCCAGCCACGCTGGATACCAACGTCGAAGCCCTGCTGATGCTGCGCCCCGGTGCGCGCGAGGACGAGATTTACGCACTGCGGCTGTGGCCGTCTCCGGTGCAGCTGCAGCCGGGCCAGCAGCCGGTGTGGCTGGGCAGCGCGCAGACCCTGCGCTACCAGCGGCACCTGAAGCTGTTTGGCGTATGGCGGCCATTGCGTGGCGTGGACCCGGCACTGGATGCGCTCAAGCAGGCGCTGGGCGAGCTGGACAACCGCCAGACCACCCAGCCTGAAACCGGCATGCCGGTGCTGATGATCCGCGAGCCGCAACCCGTGGCGGCGCGCTGAGTACGCCGCGTGCCGCCCAGGCGCACGCGCGTGCTTACAGGTCTTCTTCGGGCGGTACGTCGAACTCGGGTATCCAGCTCAGCATCAGCTCCAGCCGCTGCTGCGGGTCGTCTTCCTGCAGCAGCGCCAGCCGCTGCTGCTCCTGCAGCGGCAGCAGTTCGGCCAGGCGCCAGCCCACCCACGACGCCTGATCCAGCTGCGCAGGGCCGGCGCCAGCAAATTCGCCACCGGCCTGTTCCAGAATGCGCTCCAGCAGCACGCCCAGCAGCGCATGTTCGGGTTGCAGCTCATCATCGCTGTCCGCCTCGCACCACTGCACATCACCCACCACCAGGCCGTTGTCACGCACACGCGTGGCGAGCACGCGGAACCGGCGGCCACCTCGCAGGCGCAGCACCAGCACGCCATCGGCGCCCACGTCGAAATCCTCGACCAGTGCTTCCACACCCCATGCCGCCGGTGTGGCAGGTGTACCCACTTCCTCGCCTTCCAGAATCAGGCACACGCCGAAGCTGCTGCCCTTGCGGCCGCACTCGCGCACCAGGTCCAGATAGCGTGCCTCGAACACGCGCAGGCTCAGCGCCGCACCCGGCAGCAATGCCGAATGCAGCGGAAACAGGGGCAGGCTTTGCGGTGAAGTCATCGTGTGCAGTGCAGCCAGGATCAGGCCTTGATGTTACCGCAGGCTTGCGTTGCCGGCCGTGCAGTCACCGTGATGCCTGCGTGCATTTGTTCGAATGCTGCGTAGGACGCGGCACGTTGGAACCACTACACGCCAGTGCGACGCCCTGCTTTTTGCAGGGCGTGCAGCACATGCAGGATCAGGCCTGTTGCAGCTGTGCAAGGAAACGGCGCGGTGCGCCATCGAAGCCGCCGTTTGACATGAACACCACGTGGTCGCCATCGCGCACCACCTCGCCAAGACGTGCCAGCAGCGCATCGGTATCCGGCACCGCCTGTGCTTCACCGCGCACGGCGGCAATCACCCTGGCGGCATCCCAGGGCAGCTCGGGGCGTGCCAGGAACACCACCGCGTCGGCGATATCCAGCGATGGCGCAAGTGCATCGGCATGTGCACCCAGGCGCATGGAATTGCTGCGTGGCTCCATCGCCACCACGATGCGCGCCTGCCCCACCTTGGCACGCAGGCCTTCCAGCGTGGTGTGGATGGCGGTGGGGTGGTGGGCGAAATCGTCGTAGATGGTCACGCCCTGCGATTGACCGATGACTTCCATGCGCCGCTTCACGCTGTGGAAGCGCGCCAGTGCCGGTGCCACCGCGGCCACATCCACGCCCACCGCATGCGCGGCGGCCAGCGCAGCCAGGCCGTTGAGGACGTTGTGGCGGCCCAGCAGCGGCCATTCCACCGTCGCCACGTCGGCGCCACGGTGCAGCACCACGAAGCGGCTGCCGTCCTCGTTGAGCAGGCGTGCGCTCCATTCCAGCGCCGGGTCGAAACCAAAACGCTCTACCGGCGTCCAGCAGCCCATCGCCAGTACTTCGGCCAGGTACTTGTCCTCGCCGTTGACGATCAGGCGGCCACGGCCCGGCACGGTGCGTACCAAGTGATGGAACTGGCGCTGGATGGCGGCCACGTCCGGGAAGATGTCGGCGTGGTCGAATTCCAGATTGTTGAGGATGGCCACCAGCGGGCGGTAGTGCACGAACTTGCTGCGCTTGTCGAAGAACGCGGTGTCGTACTCATCGGCCTCGACCACGAACAGCGGCCGCTCAGCGGCATCGCCCGCCTGCGGGCTGCCGCCCAACCGCGCCGACACCCCGAAATCCTCGGCCACGCCACCAATCAGGAAACCCGGCTCGCGCCCCGCCGCCTGCAGCAGGAAGGACAGGATGGTGGTGGTGGTGGTCTTGCCGTGGGTGCCCGCCACCGCCAGGGTGTCGCGCCCCGGCAGCACCTGCTCGGACAGCCATTGCGCCCCCGATGTGTACCGGCGACCGGCATCCAGCACCGCCTCCACCGCCGGATTGCCGCGCGAGAGGGCGTTGCCGATCACCACTTCGTCGCAATCAGTACTGATATTGGATGGCAGATACCCTTGCGAAAGGCTGATTCCCAGCGTTTCCAGCTGGTTGGACATGGGCGGGTAGACCGCCTGGTCACTGCCCTCCACCTGATACCCGAGCTCGCGCGCCAAGGCGGCCACGCCCCCCATGAAAGTACCGGCAATGCCGAGAATATGAATCTTGCTCATGTTTCGATTGTCGCCGATGCGCTCGCGTACGGGTATTGGCAGGTGAACCATTCAAAAGTTGGTTTCAGGTATGTAGGGGAATCCCCGATACCATCACGTGGCCATCACACGGACAATAGCCCAGCCAGCCGTAGCATCCCTCAGGTCCTACTCCCCAAGAGGCCATCCCCAGGGAGCTCATGCTGCGGGGCCCTGAGCAAGCCCTCCTGCTGGCCCCTACAACGCAAACGCCCGGTTCTCTGGAACCGGGCGTTTGTGTTTGGCCGCCATGGTGGCACGGCCGTAGGGCGGCGGTGAACCCGCCGCCCCTGTCCATCAGCGCCTGATGGCCGCCAGGATGCGGGTCAGCACTTCGTCCAGTGCGCCCACGCCGTCCACACGCGCCAGAGTGCCCTTGGCTGCGTAGAAGTCGATCACCGGTGCGGTGGAGTCGTTGTACACCTGCAGACGCTGACGCACCGATTCGGGGTTGTCATCGGCGCGGCCCTGCTCCTTGGCGCGGCCGGCGATGCGGTCAACCAGCAGCTCGGTGGGAACGTCCAGCTGCACGATGGCATCCAGCGGCTGGTCCAGCTTGGCCAGCAGTTCGCCCAGCGCGTTGGCCTGGGCCACATTGCGCGGGTAGCCGTCGAGGATGAAGCCCTTGGCGGTGTCGGCCTGCGACAGACGGGTTTCCAGCATGCCCAGCAGGATATCGTCGGACACCAGGTTGCCGGCGTCCATCACGGCCTTGGCCTGCTTGCCCAGCTCCGTGCCGGCAGCCACTTCGGCGCGCAGCAGGTCACCGGTGGAAATATGCGGAACCTGAAGTTCTTCCTTCAGGCGGGTTGCCTGCGTGCCCTTGCCCGAACCGGGCGGTCCCAACAGAACCAATCGCATTCCTGACTCCCATATGTTTTGAGGAAACGGGACGGACAGCGGCGTTAGACTCAGGGGCCGATTCACGCTGCACCGCAATAAGCGCAGCTTACCGCACCGGGCATTGTCCCGGAAATGTCATCGTCCTGCCCCGGAGTGCCCCCATGTCCAAAGGCAATCTGTTGTATGCCCAGTCCGGCGGTGTCACCGCCGTGATCAATGCCACCGCCTCAGCCGTCATCAGTGAGGCAAGATCAAGAAAAATCAAAGTGTTGGCGGCACGCAACGGCATCCTGGGGGCGCTGCGCGAGGAGCTGATCGACACCTCGAAGGAAAGCGCCGCCAACATCGCCGCGCTGGCCCATACGCCCGGCGGCGCCTTTGGCTCGTGCCGCTACAAGCTCAAATCGCTGGAGGCCGACCGGGCCAAATACGAGCGCCTGCTGGAGGTGCTGCAGGCGCATGACGTGCGCTGGTTCCTCTACAACGGCGGCAATGATTCGGCCGATACCGCGCTGAAGGTTTCCCAGCTTGCAAAGGAATTCGGCTACCCGCTGACCTGCGTGGGCGTGCCCAAGACCATCGACAACGATCTGGCGGTCACCGACACCTGCCCCGGCTTCGGATCGGCGGCCAAGTACACCGCGGTTTCGGTGCGCGAAGCAGCGCTGGACGTGGCTGCAATGGCCGAAACCTCCACCCGCGTCTTCATCTACGAGGCCATGGGCCGCCATGCCGGCTGGCTGGCGGCGGCTGCAGGCCTCGCCGGTGAGGGCCCGGACGAGGCACCGCACATCATCCTGCTGCCTGAGCGCGCGTATGACGAGGCCAGCTTCCTGGCCAAGGTCAAACAGGTGGTGGCAAAGGTGGGCTACTGCGTCGTCGTGGCCAGCGAGGGCATCCATACCGCCGATGGCCAGTTCGTGGCGGATGCGGGCGGCGGCAAGGACTCCTTCGGGCATACCCAGCTTGGCGGTGTGGCCTCCCATCTCGCGGGCCGGGTGAAGGCCGCGCTGGGCTTCAAGGTGCATTGGACACTGCCCGATTACCTGCAGCGCTCGGCACGGCATGTCGCCTCCAAAACCGACTGGGAGCAGGCGCAGGCGGTGGGCAAGGCAGCGGTGCGTTATGCGCTGGAAGGCCGCAACTCGGTGATGCCGGTGATCGTGCGCAGCTCCGATGTGCCCTACCGCTGGAAGATCGAGGCGGCACCACTGTCGAAGGTGGCCAACCACGAAAAGAAGATGCCGGCGGGCTTCATCCGCAAGGATGGTTTCGGCATCACCGAGAAGGCGCGCCGCTACCTGCAGCCGTTGATCCGCGGTGAAGCCCCCCTGCCCTATGGCCGCGATGGTCTGCCGAAGTACGTGACGCTGAAGAATGTACCGGTGGCGAAGAAGCTGCCAGCCTGAGAAGGTTGATTCAGCAGCGCCATGATGAGCGCCGTAGTGCCGGACCAGGCCCGGCACCGGCAGTCCCGCTGATGCCCGGCGCAGCAGGACTGCGCGCCATGAACCGTGCCGTTTACTGGCAAGCCTTGCCTTCCATCGACAGCTTGGCCGAATACGCTGGCAATGCTGCCAGCCGGCCTGCTGCGGCCTGCGCCTTGCCGTCTTCCAGATAGACGCGGTTCTGGCCTTGGCCATCCAGCTTGACCTGCTGGCCCACCGGCTTGCGCCATATCTCGATCAGCGCCTGCTGGGTGCTGCATGCCGCCGAAGGGACACGCACCACCTCGTTGAGCTTCCAGCCGGCTGCTTCGCTCGGGCTGACCTTGCTGAAATCCAGGAATGCGGCGCGCGCCTGGCATTGCGGGCTGGTACGCACCAGTTGCATGTCATAGGGCTGACCGGCCTGCCCGGTGTAGCGGCCTTCGATGCGGGTGCAGGCTTCGGGAATCTGGCGCACCGTGTGCACCGCACCTACCGCCTGGGCGGTCGCCGCGGGGCGCTCGATCTCGGCCTTCGGCGCGGCTGCCAGCGCGGCCAGCGGCGCGGTTGCCAGCAGCAGCAGGGGAAGCGTGACGTGGATCATCTTCATGGGCAGGGCTCATGGGAAGGCTGAAGCAGAAACGGTGCCATTACCGCCCTGAACGCGCGGGCAAGCAATTCTCCGGCTGGCGGTAGAGACAGCTGGCAGTCATACTCGACCCGCTCCAGGAGTGTTTGAACACAGCGGCACGTACCACGGCCAACATGCGGCCCCGGGTCTGTTCCAGCGTTCGATCTGCCCGGCGTGTCCCCGCTTCATCCACCGCTGGATGGCAGCCACCAACTTTGGAGGGGTCATGCTCGAACAGTACGGTCTTGTGCTTGCTTTGGTCTGCGCCGCCGTCGCCATCATCTACGGCATCATTTCGGCCCAATGGGTCCTGCGCCAACCGGCGGGCAACGCCCGCATGCAGGAAATCGCCTCGGCCATCCAGGAAGGCGCACGCGCCTATCTCAACCGCCAGTACCTGACCATCGCCATCGCCGGCGTGGTGCTGTTGGTGCTGGTCGGGGTATTCCTTAGCTGGTACACGGCGGTGGGTTTCGCCATTGGTGCGGTGCTGTCCGGCGCGGCCGGCTACATCGGCATGAATGTGTCCGTGCGTGCCAACGTGCGTACCGCCGAGGCCGCACGCAACGGCATGAGCGCGGCGATGGATGTGGCGTTCCGTGGCGGTGCCATCACCGGCATGCTGGTGGTCGGGCTGGGCCTGCTAGGTGTGGCCGGCTATTACCTGCTGCTGCAGCGCATGGGCCTGAGCCAGGCCGACAACCTGCACGCGCTGGTGGGGCTGGCGTTCGGCAGTTCGCTGATCTCCATCTTCGCGCGCCTGGGTGGCGGCATCTTCACCAAGGGTGCCGACGTGGGTGCCGACCTGGTAGGCAAGGTGGAAGCCGGCATTCCCGAGGATGACCCGCGCAACCCTGCGGTGATCGCCGACAACGTGGGCGACAATGTGGGTGACTGCGCCGGCATGGCCGCCGACCTGTTCGAGACCTATGCGGTGACGGTGATCGCCACCATGCTGCTGGGCGGGTTGATGATGGATGAAGTCGGCCGCAACGCGGTGCTCTACCCGCTGGTGCTGGGTGGCGTGTCCATCATCGCTTCGATCATCGGCGCGTTCTTCGTGCGGGTGAAAAGCGGCGGTTCGATCATGGGCGCGCTGTACAAGGGCGTCATCGTGTCCGGCGTGCTGGCCGCCATCGCCTTCTGGCCGGTGACCACGCAGCTGATGGCCGATTCCAGCCATGGCGCGATGAACCTCTACTTCTGCGCGCTGATCGGTCTGGTGCTGACCGGCCTGATCGTGTGGATCACCGAGTACTACACAGGCACCCAGTACAAGCCGGTGCAGCATGTGGCGCAGGCCTCGACCACCGGCCACGGCACCAACATCATTGCCGGTCTTGGCGTGTCGATGAAATCCACCGCCTTGCCGGTGGTGGCGGTGTGTCTTGCGATCTGGGGCGCCTTCCACTTCGGCGGCCTGTACGGCATCGCCATCGCCGCCACCGCGATGCTGTCGATGGCCGGCATGATCGTCGCGCTGGACGCCTATGGTCCCATCACCGACAACGCCGGTGGCATCGCGGAAATGGCCGAGCTGCCGTCGGAGATCCGCGACATCACCGACCCGCTCGACGCCGTTGGCAACACCACCAAGGCGGTGACCAAGGGCTATGCCATCGGTTCGGCGGCACTGGCTGCATTGGTGCTGTTCGCCGACTACACCCACAACCTGCAGGCCGCGCATCCGGGCGAGGTGTTCAGCTTCGACCTGTCCGACCACACGGTGATCATCGGCCTGCTGATTGGCGGCCTTATCCCCTACCTGTTCGGCGCGATGGCGATGGAAGCGGTGGGCCGTGCCGCAGGTGCGGTGGTGGAGGAAGTGCGCCGCCAGTTCCGCGACATCCCCGGCATCATGCAGGGCACCGGCAAGCCGCAGTACGACAAGGCCGTGGACATGCTGACGCGCTCGGCGATCAAGGAAATGATCGTGCCCTCGCTGCTGCCGGTCGCCGTGCCGGTAGTGGTGGGCCTGCTGCTGGGGCCGAAGGCACTGGGCGGCCTGCTGATCGGCACGATTGTCACGGGCCTGTTCGTGGCCATTTCGATGACCACGGGTGGCGGTGCCTGGGACAACGCCAAGAAGTACATCGAGGACGGCCATTTCGGCGGCAAGGGCAGCGAGGCGCACAAGGCGGCGGTAACCGGCGACACGGTCGGCGACCCCTACAAGGACACCGCCGGCCCGGCCATCAACCCGCTGATCAAGATCATCAACATCGTGGCCCTGCTGATGGTGCCGTTGCTGTGACCGGGCCCGCTCGGGCCTGAATGCGGGCGAAGACCTGGCCTGGTCTGCTCCACTCCCTCGCCGCGACCTGATTGGCGCCGAGTCCCCACTGAAAGCCCCTCTCCCGCCTGCGGGAGAGGGGTTGGGGTGAGGGCAACGAAGTCCAGATGGAACGAATGCGCTGCGGGTGGCATCCAGAAGTGGACTTCAATCCCCAAAACACCAGTAGCGCCCTCATCCGCTCCTTCGGGGCACCTTGCCCCATGAGGGGGGCTGCAGGTCCCGCACGCGGGAAAAGGGAGTCATCTACACGCCTTTCTGGCACCCCCTAGCAGTTCGGCTGAGATTCGACGCTGATCAGGTCGCCGGGAGAGGGGTTCAGGCCCTTCCGAAGGCCCTGACCCACATTTGATGCGCCGCAATACCCGGACGCGTAGAATGGGCGTTTTCCCCAAACACCACGATTCGGAGTCAGCGCAATGGGCCTGAAGCTTGTCTCGCCGGGCAAAAACCCGCCGGAAGAAATCAACGTCATCGTCGAGATCCCGAAGGATTCGGAGCCGGTGAAGTACGAAATGGACAAGGAAAGCGGCGCGATGTTCGTCGACCGCATCCTGTCCACCCCCATGCGCTACCCCTGCAACTACGGCTTCGTGCCGCAGACCCAGTGTGGCGACGGCGACCCGGCCGACGTGCTGGTGGTGCTGCCGCTGCCGCTGGTGCCGGGCTCGGTGGTCCGCTGCCGCCCGGTGGGCGTGCTGAAGATGACCGACGAAGCCGGCAGCGACGAGAAGATCCTGGCCGTGCCGGTCGCCAAGATTTTCAGCGGCTACGCGCACGTGGAAGACATCAACCAGGTGTCCAGCCACTGGCTGGAGCGCATCGGCCACTTCTTCGAGCACTACAAGGACCTGGAAAAGGGCAAGTGGGTCAAGATCGAAGGCTGGGGCAACGCCGCTGAAGCCAGGGAGATCCTGGTGCAGGCACACAAGACCTACCTGGCCACCCAGGAACAGGAAGGCTGATTGGCATTGCCGCCAAGGGGCCGGCACCCGTGGCCGCCCCGGCAGCGACAACCATCACGTTTTCCCGGCGCGGCGCATGACCGCCCGCCAACGATTGGATACATTGACAGGCCGGTTTTTCCGGCCTGTTGCCGTCTGTGCGGTAGGTTCTTCAAGGGGAAAGTGTTTTGCGAATCCTGTTAGTCGGCGGCGAGGCCACTCTGTCGGCCGAGCTGCTCCAGTACGTGGGTGATCTTGGCGATGAGTGGGAGGTCCAATCCGTCCCCGATGGCAGTGCCGCCATCGTCGCGGTTGCCTCGGCCAGCATCGACGCCATCATCGTGGCACCGGTGCTTGGTGACCTGGCGCCAGCCACCCTGCTCGGCCAGATCCGCACGCTGCGCCCGGAAACCATCCGCATTGCCCTGATTGACGGCGACGCCGGCCAGCGCGCGCCTTCGGCCCGCATCATCGGCGTCGCCCACCGCTTCCTGCCGCTGCCGCTGGCACCGGAAGTACTACTGGAGGCGCTGACCAGCCTTGAGGAACTGCGCGAACTGCTGGACAGCCCGCGCCTGCGCAGCTCCATCGGCCGCATCGAAAAGCTGCCCTCGCCGCCGCACCTGTACATGCGACTGATGCATGCATTGGAAGAAGACGAGGACAGCGACGCCAGCGAGATCGCCAAGCTGATCGCCACCGACCCGGCCATTGCCGCCAAGGTGCTGCAGCTGTCCAATTCGGCCTACTTCAACAATGGCCGCGCCATCGCCGACCTGCGCGGCGCGGTTACCCGGCTGGGCCTGTCCACGCTGCGTGACCTTGTACTGGCCAGCGAAGTGTTCGCACTGCCCGGCGTCTCCAATGCCGAGCGCAATGCGCTGCAGTCGCGCGCCCTGGTGGCCTCGCGCCTGGCGGCGAAGATGCTGCCGGCCTCCAGCGCCGAGCTGGGCGCCACCGCCGCGCTGCTGGCCGACATAGGCCTGCTGCTGCCGGGCGTGCGCGACCAGCGCCAGCCTGCCGAAGCCGGCGACGAACGCCCTGGCCACGCCGAGGCAGGTGCCTACCTGCTGGGCCTGTGGGGCCTGCCGATGCCGATCATCGAGGCGGTTGCCTTCCAGCTGGAGCCACAGCGATCGAACGTGCGCAGTTTCTGGGTGGCAGGCGCGGTCCATGTGGCCACGGCATTGGCGTCGGGCCAGCCGGTTGATGAGCAGTACCTGCAACGTGTGGGCGTGTTGCCCAAGCTGGCGCAGTGGCGCGAACTGGCCGACGAGCTGCTGGGCCTGCCGCTGAGCGCCTGACGCAGGTACCGGCAGGAAAGCAGAAACGGCCGCCATGTGCGGCCGTTTCTGTTTGTACACGGCACGCTTCCGGCACTGCGATGCGCCTGCTGATGACAGGCAACATCCGGCACACCACGGCACGTAGCAGCTGGTGAATACAGGAGCACTGCCGTGCTCAATCCGTGCCAGGCCGTGAACCGCATGCAGGGCGCGCAATAAAACACGCAAGGAAAAAGGGTGGGCCTTGCGGCCCACCCTTCGTCATGTTTCGCAGTGCTTCGATGGATCAGAAGCGCTGGGTGTACTTCATGTAGATGAAGCGACCGATATCGAAACCGCCGTAGTACGAATAGTCGCTGTTCGGAGCCGAGTACTGCAACGCACCGCTGTGGTTGAACACGTTGTTCGCACCGATGGCGATGGTGGCGTCCCACGGTGCCTTGTAGCTGAGCTGCAGGTCGTGGAAGGTGTTGGAACCGGTGCTGCGCAGCGGAGCCCACTCACCGTTGGCATAACGGTCAGCCAGATCGCACCAGCCGTCGGCGGTGGAGATGCAGCTTTCCTTCATGCCGGAGTAGTAACGGGCGGTGTAGTTGACACCCCAGTTGCCCAGCTCCCAGTTCACACCCAGGTTCGAACGCACGCGGAAGATGCCCGGTGAGCCGACGTTGCCGATGGTGATCTTCTCGCCCTGGGCGTTCTCACCTTCTTCGTCGTACTTGGCGGTGTAAGTGGTCTGCCAATCGATGCTGAACTGACCAATGGCCAGCTCGGGCAGACGGTACTTCACGCCCAGATCGTAACCTTCGGTTTCCATCTGGCCCAGGTTGGCCAGGCCGTAGAACAGCTGGCTGATGTGGCCGTCGGAAGCGCGCACGATGCCGGCGCAACGGGTGGAATCACCCAGCACATAGCAATCACGCAGGATGCGGTCGACGCTGTCGGAAATGATCATGTCGTTGATCTGGTAGTTGAACCAGTCAAGCGAAATGTCCAGACCCTGCACCCAGCGCGGGCTCCACACCAGACCAACGGTCTTGCTCTTGGAGGTTTCCGGCAGCAGGTTCGGGTTGGAACCCGAGATGAACTGGTCCGGCGTCTGGCACGGCCAGGTGGTGCAGGGCTCCAGGCCCTGGCCCAGCTGGACGTAATCAGCCGGGACACCGGCGCCGGCGCAGGCGGCATTGCCTGCCACCGAACCCGGGACGCCGACCGAGCACGGATCGGTGTACTTCTCGAAGCTGGCACCGGTGCCGCCGTACAGGTTGTCCACCGACGGAGCACGGAAGCCTTCGGCGTAGGTGCCGCGGACCAGCAGCTCATCAACCGGACGCCAGGTGATACCGAACTTGCCGTTCACGGTGTCACCGAAGTTGCTGTAGTCCGAGTAACGGCCAGCAACGTTCAGGGTCAGTTCCTTGGCGAACGCAACGTCAGCCAGGATCGGAACATTCAGCTCCAGATAGACTTCATCCAGCTCGTACTTGCCGTTGGTGGTGCTCTGCGCCAGACCGGTGTACTCGCCCGACTGCATGAAGGCATCCGGCACGAAGCGGCCTTCTTCCTCACGGTGTTCCACGCCCACTGCGAAGCCCAGATCACCGGCCGGCAGCGTCACGATGGTGCCGCTCAGATCAGCATTGAACGCGGTGGTCTTGGTCACGCCCTGCGAGGTGTAGGTCGGGAACAGGAAGTTCTGCAGGTCCTTGTCTGCCAGCGAGCCCGGGCCAGCAACGCCGGCCGGCAGCAGCGGGTTCCAGGCGTAGCAACCGGAGATCGGCGAAGCGGCGGTGCCGCAACGGGCAACGCCGTCGGCATCGATGAACGACGGGCCCAGCGCCTGGCGAGCAGCGATCAGGCTCATGTCGCCGTGGTTGGTCTTGGTCAGCTCATTGCGGTTGAACAGCGCACCGACGCTCCAATCGAAGCTCTTGTCAGCGAACTCGAAGAAGCCGCTGATGCTAGGCGCGAAGCGCAGGGTCTTCAGCTGGCTCTGGGTGGTGCGCGGCATTTCCCACAGGCGACGACGGAACTCGACATCCTCACCGATCGGGTTGAACGCGCTGTCGGCCGACAGCGGGGTCTCGAACGCCTGCGACTGGTACGGATAGCCGGCAATCTGCTGGTCGGTGTTGCGCTCGTTGTACAGCAGGTCAACATTGAAGTTGACCCTGTCGGTGAAGTCGTAGGTACCGTTGACGTACACCGACTTGCGCTCGATGCCGGTCAGCAGGCTCATCTGCGGATTGGAGTTGGTGAACTCACCCTGTGTGATCGGGTGGTAGTCAGCTACATTGCTCGGATTACCGCCCTGATTCAGGGTGCACCATGCATCGGCGCCGCCCGGGCCACACGGGCCGAACCAGCTGCCCAACTTGGTGATGGCACTCCAGTCAGCAGGGGTCGAGTTCGGGCCCTTGCCACCGTCGCGCGAGAACCAGCGGTTACCGGCCATCACCGGATCCTGCTTGGAGTACTCAGCGGACAGGGTCAGGCTGCCACGCTCGCCGTTGGCGCCCAGCGTGAAGGAATACTGGTCCAGTTCACCGTCGCCCTGGCTGTACTGGCCGACATAGGCACTGGCTTCGGCACCGTCAAAGCGCTTGCGGGTGATCACGTTGACCACACCGGCAATGGCATCGGAACCATAGATCGAGGAAGCGCCGTCCTTCAGGACTTCAATGCGCTCGATGGCCGACATCGGGATCTGACTCAGATCCTGATAGCCGCCCGAGGTGGCGCCCAGACGCTTGCCATTCATCAGCACCAGGGTGCGGTTGGCGCCCAGGTTGCGGATGTCGATGTAGTAGCCACCCACGTTCTCGCCCGAAGCCAGGGCTTCCGAACGCGAGATAGCCGGGGAGCCGGCCGAGGTCATGTTCTGCAGCACGTCGGCGACCGAGGTGAAGCCCTGCTTTTCCAGGTTCTCACGGCTCAGGGTCAGGATCGGCTGGCGGGTTTCCATGTCGGCGCCGCGGATGCGCGAGCCGGTGACTTCCAGGCGGTCCAGGGTGGTGGCGCCTGCTGCGGCGTCCTGCGCCGATGCGAAAGCAGGCGTCAGGGCAATGGCGATACCGGCCGGGAGCAGCCCCAGCCGTACCGCGGAATTACGAAGCTTCATCAATCTCTCCAAGGAACAAAAACAACGACGTTAGTGTCGCGTTAAGACACCTTGGAAACTTACGATCGCAACGATCGGATTGGTTTGCGCAAACCGCTCTTAGACTTTGCCGATTCTGGCGTCAGTGTTACGAGCCTCGCGATAGTGGGTGGCGGACGTCCCGAAACGCGCCCTGAATGCGCGGGCGAAGCTGCAACAGTTGTCGAAGCCGCTGGCCGAGGCCACCTCGCCCACCATCATGTCCGTGTCACGCAGCAGCATGGCCGCACGCTCCAGCCGCAGCCGTGCCGACAATGCCTGCGGGCTCTCGTCGTAAAGACTCTGGAAGGTCTTGGACAGATACCAGCTGGAGAAGTTGGTCAGCTCGGCCAGCTCGCTGATGCGCACCACGCGGTGGCTGTTGCCTTCCAGGTACATGTGCGCGCGCTGCATGCGGCTGAACACCTGGCGCTTGCGCATGCGCGAACGGCCCGGGCAACGCTGTACGCCCACCGAGAGATCACGCTGCAGCGAGGCGATGTGCAGCAGCAACGGGCGCAGCTGGTGGATATTGCTGCCCGGGCTCTGCGCCTCGCGCCACAGGCGCAGCGCCAGCCGCGCTTCGGTCTGCGACATCTGCCCACGGCCGGTATACACACCACAGTCGGCAAGGTTGCCGAGTACGCGCAGTGCTTCGTTGTCCAGACTCACGCCGACGCAGATGCCATCACGCCCCGCCTGGATCAGCGGCCGCGATTCCTTCTCGAAGGCGATCCACTCACGCTGGTGCAGGCGGAAACGGCCTTCCTTGGATTCCACCCACGCACTGCCACGCAACTGCATCCAGACGGTGAACACCGTACCGGAGGTCTGCAGACTGCCCAGCCGGGCCACGCCCACGCAGGTGGGACGCTGCCCTTCCTCCGTCTGCTTGTCGTACGAAGCCGATTGACCACGATCCACCCAGCTCGCCTGTCGCATTTGCCACCACCCTGTTTACCCTTGGTTGGCAGCTGTTTTGCCAACTATGGCGGGGGGCGTCAGGAAGAACCGGCGAGATTGCTCCGAAATTATCTCGAAGCCCTTTCCGAAAAAGTTACGAAGGCTATTTATTCAATCGTGACAACCACTTAGCAGTGCCAATCAACGGTGGCGAAGGTGCCGCCTGAACGGGCATCAGGCCGATATCGGTGCCATCAGCCATCGCCAATGAAATAAACACCGCGCTGTCATCAGGCGCCAGGCTCATGCCGTTGGCCGAGCTGAAATTACGCTCGTCCAGGCACTGGCTGGCACCCTTTCCTTCGATGACGGTGAGCTGGCTCATGCATCTTGGCCCCACGTGCAGGTATTCGACCTCGCCATTGCTGGCCACCGCCCAGGTGCGATAGCGCCAGCGGGTGGGCACTTCGCGGTTGAGCGGGCGCTGGCTGGCTGGCGCCAGCGAGGTTGCTATCTGCCACAGGCCCGGGCTGGAGAGCTGGGTGAACAACAGGCGGTCACGCGCCCGGTCCAGCCGCACCTGCGATACGCCATCCATTGAAGCCAGGCGTTTCCATGGTGTCTGCATGCGGTCGAACAGGCTCAGTACCATGCGCTCGTTGTCGGTGCGCTCCACCACCAGCACCGTGCCCGGGCGCGGGCCATAGATGGCCTGCAGCGGTTCGGCCACCGGCGCGGGCAGCTCGGCCCAGCCCCCGGTCTCCGGTGAGACTTCATAAATGCCGGGCACACCGGTTTCGTTACGGGCAATGACCAGCAGCCTGCTCGAACTGGGCGACCAGTCCATGGGTTGCCGTGTGTCCGGGCGCAGACCTTCGATCATGCGCAGCGAGCCAGGGTCTTCCATCTGCGCCGTCCACAGGGCAAAGCTGCCGGAGCGGTCGGAGGTGAAGGCGATCTGCTTGCCGTCCGGCGCCACCAGAGGCTGCCCGTCACGACCGGCCGAGGGAAACAGGCGCTGCGCTTCGCCCCCCTTTCCATCCAGCGGAATGCGGAACAAACCCAGCTTCGGCTCGTTGCGCACGAAGGCAAGACTACCCATGTGCCGCGCGACGCTGGGGCTCTCCGCATCATCCAGGCCCATGTCCCGCAACTGCCGTGTGGCTACATCCAGTCGGTACAGGCGCGACTCGCTGTCCACGCGTTGGCCGAAAACCATCTCATTGCGTCCCAGCCAGCTCCAGCCGCGGATTTCCGCAGCCTCATCGGTGAGCCGCCTGACGTTGCCGCCATCGGCATCCATCACCCACAGGTCACCTACCTGCGGGTTGCGCACAAAACCAATCTGTTTGCCGTCCGGCGAGTAACGCGGAGCGAAATCAAAATCATCACTGGTCATCGCATAGGACAGCGAGGTCCAGCGGCCAGTACCCAGGTCCAGCGTGCGGATGCCACGGTTGGCATGACTGCCGGTCATGGTGCCGAAGATCAGCCCGCGCCCATCAGGCGTCCAATCAAAGCGCAGCATCTCGGAGCCATCACAGCGCGTGGCCTGATGCAGGCTGCCGCCTTCAGCAGGAACAACCAGCACTTCGCAGCGACCCTGCGGGCGGAAGCGTGCGAAGGCGATATGACGACCATCCGGCGACCATGTGGCAAACCGGTCGGATGCATCATCGGGTGTTTCCAGCAGTGGCTCAGCCCTGCCGTTCTCCGTTGCCTGCCGCCACAAGGTGGAACGGCCGTCGGCCTCCTTTGCGAATACCACCACCGCGCCGTCAGGTGACAGTGCCGGCAGGGTCTCGAAATCAACCGTGGACGTGATCAACCGGTAGGGCCGCTCAGGGCTGCCCTGCACCCGCGTGACGGGTTGACTCGCACCCCGCGCAGCCGCTGGCGCCGCCGCCCCGTTCTGTCGGTACTGCCACAACAACCACGACATCAGCAGCGTGCTGCACAACAGGAACAGGCCGATGGCTGTCAGCAGATAGCGGCGCAGCACCCTGTGCCTGCCGCGTGCACGTGGGGTGCTGATGACGGTTACCGTCGGAGCAGATGCGGGCGCGGGCTGCGGTAGCAAGGGTTGGTCCGCCGCTGCCACACCCGCAGGCACGACGACAGCCGTATCCGTCGGCACGGCATCTTCCTGCCATGTCACCGGCGCCAGCAGGCGATAACCCGTCTTGGATATGGTTTCGATATAGACCGTGCTTTCGCCAGCCGCGTCACCGGCACTGAACGCCTTGCGCAACTGGGTGATGGCCTGGGTGACCACATCGTTGGTGGGCATGGTGTCCGGCCATACCTCATCAAGCAGCTGATCACGCGACACCACCTGCCCGGCCTGGCGCACCAGCGCCAGCAATACACCAATGCTCTTGGGCGTCAGGCGCTGCACTCGCCGTGCATCCGGCGGGTGAACTTCGCGGGAGGAGAGCACCACCAGGTACTCGCCAATGCAAAGCCGGTCCGACGCAGGCCTCTCGTGATCGGATGTGAACATACTGTCAAGATTAAGGTCGCTAATGGACACTAACCCTGTGTCCGGCCGTACGGTCAAGTCGTCCGTCAGCCGCCAGATTCCGCAAATGGCCGCAACGCAACAAGCAAAGGTTTCAACTGGAATGAATATTACTCTATTCACGCTCTCCACGCGCATGCGCGTGGGCGACAACCAGGCCCTCTCTCGCCGACGAAATTCACATAAACAGCTTCAGAATTCGCGCCTCTCCGCGCGATTTTTTTTGCCTGTTCAATGCCTCTGCGCACGGTAGATCGTAAGCCCCACAAGCCGTGAAACCACTAGTGCCACGTACATTACGCCGGCGAGCTGCTCCAGCATGACCACGGCACGCGCCTGCGGGTGCACAGGCACCACATCACTCAAGCCGACCCCTGAAAGTAAACTGAAGCTGAGATAAAGCAGCTCCACCCAGGTTCTGTAGTCGCCGCTGCTGGTGGCGACAAAACTGCCCGGAAATATCTCCTGGCAAACTGAATAGGCAAAAGCAAAGGCCCACGCCAACAAGGTGAAGGTGGCACCGGCAGCGAACAGCTCGTCCCGGGTGACCTTGTGGTCCTGCAGCATGTAGGCGATCAGGCTGCAGGTGGCATAGAAGTAGAGCAGGCATTCCAACGCCTGCGAGACGGTGGTGAACAGGTGCCGCTCCAGCACCGCGCCGGCAATGGAGAACACCACCGCCGGTATCGCCAGCACCAGCGCCATCCAGATGCCCAGCGGACTGCGCCGCACCACCCACACCGCCAGGCCCAGCACCATCATGCTGAACGCGTTGAACAGCACCCGCCCTGGCGTCATATGCTCCATCACCGGGTACAGCAGCACACCCAGCAGCTGCACCACCAGCAGCCACGCTGAGGGATGCTTGCGCGCCATCGCAAGCCAGCGCAGCCGCATCTGCGACAACGGGGTTGCTGCCGCTGCCTCACCCACGTCCTTTTCAGGCGTCATCCGTGCCGGCTTCAGCGTGCGGGCGCGCGATACGGGAACCTGGCGAACATCGCCGCCACTGCCGCGTCGATCTGTTCACCGCGGCGCTGCGGATCGGCACGGCCTACCGTGCCTACCGCAATGCCCTCCCACACCAGCTGCTTGCGCTGCACATCCACCAGGTCGATGTTGAGCGTGCCTTCGGTGTACTGGTGCACATCGGTGCGGTCGCGCCAGTACGGCACCGCTACATAGCCGCGTGCGCGGTAGCTGTAGTAGTAGTCGTAATCCACCTCGGGCATGGTGGTCACGCGGGTCTTGTCCTGCATGTAGGCGTTCAGGTTCACCCACAGGTCCGGGCTGGCTTCGTCATAGGCGTAGCCGCGTGCCTCCATCTGCGCACGCACCGCCGCGCGCACGCGGTTGCTGGTGATGGTGGTGTAGCCATGCTGCTCCAGCGCCAGCGGCGTATAGAAGGCGAAGCTGCGGTAACGGCCGAAGTCGGCCGATGGGTCGGCCTGGGTGGCCACACGCGGGGTACTGGCGCAGGCCGCCAGCAGCAACAGCAGGGACAGCGCGAAGAGCCGGAAAGCGATGCGAGGCTGCATGGGATGTTCCCCCGGTTGTGGACACGTCCAAACGCTAGCACGCCGTGGTTGCGGCCGGTGTCAAACCTTGCCCCTGGCGACCCTGCGGGGCCGCCAGGGTGCGTGGCTCATTCCACCCGGTAGACCTGCGCCCCCTGCTCGCGGAACTGCGCCGACTTCTCGGCCATGCCCGCCTCCAGTGCCTGCGCCTCGTCCACGCCTTGTTCGGCTGCGTAGTCGCGCACGTCCTGGGTGATCTTCATCGAGCAGAAATGCGGCCCGCACATGGAGCAGAAGTGCGCCAGCTTGTGCGCGTCCTTGGGCAGGGTTTCGTCGTGGAATTCCTTGGCCTTCTCCGGGTCCAGGCCGAGGTGGAACTGGTCCTCCCAGCGGAACTCGAAGCGTGCCTTGCTCAGTGCGTTGTCGCGCACCTGCGCGCCCGGGTGACCCTTGGCCAGGTCGGCCGCGTGCGCGGCGATCTTGTAGGCCATGATGCCGTCACGCACGTCCTGGCGGTTGGGCAGGCCCAGATGCTCCTTGGGCGTGACGTAGCAGAGCATCGCGGTGCCGTACCAGCCGATCATCGCCGCACCGATGGCGCTGGTGATGTGGTCGTAACCCGGCGCGATATCCGTGGTCAGCGGCCCCAGCGTGTAGAACGGCGCCTCGCCGCACTCGCGCAGCTGCTTGTCCATGTTCTCCTTGATCAGCTGCATCGGCACATGGCCCGGGCCTTCGATGATGGTCTGCACATCGTGCTTCCACGCCACCCTGGTCAGCTCGCCCAGCGCCTCCAGCTCGCCGAACTGGGCGGCGTCATTGGCATCGGCGATGCAGCCGGGGCGAAGGCCATCACCGAGGCTGAAGGACACGTCATAGGCCTTCATGATCTCGCAGATGTCTTCAAAGTGGGTGTACAGGAAGTTTTCCCTGTGATGGGCCAGGCACCACTTGGCCATGATCGAGCCACCGCGCGAAACGATGCCGGTCACACGCTTGGCAGTGAGTGGCACATGCCGCAGCAGCACGCCCGCGTGGATGGTGAAGTAGTCCACGCCCTGCTCGGCCTGTTCAATCAGGGTGTCGCGGAAGATCTCCCAGGTCAGCTCTTCGGCGCGGCCGTCCACTTTCTCCAGCGCCTGGTAGATCGGCACGGTTCCGATCGGCACCGGCGAGTTGCGGAGGATCCACTCGCGGGTTTCATGAATGTGCTTGCCGGTGGACAGGTCCATCACCGTGTCGCCACCCCAGCGGATCGCCCACACCAGCTTCTCCACCTCCTCGGCGATGCCCGAGGAAACCGCACTGTTGCCGATGTTGGCGTTGATCTTGGTCAGGAAGTTGCGGCCGATGATCATCGGCTCGCTTTCCGGGTGGTTGATGTTGTTCGGCAGCACCGCACGGCCACGTGCGATCTCGTCGCGCACGAACTCGGGCGTGATGATCTTCTGGATGTTGGCACCGAAGTTCTGCCCCGGGTGCTGAGCCAGCAGGCCGGCGTCACGCACCGCCTCCAGCCGCTGGTTCTCGCGGATGGCGACGAACTCCATTTCCGGGGTGATGATGCCGCGGCGCGCGTAGTGCATCTGGGTGACATTGGCGCCGCCGATGGCGCGGCGTGGCAGCATGCGGTTGGGGAAGCGCACCGCGTCAAGCTTGACGTTGCTCTCGCGCTCGCGCCCGAACTGCGAGCTGAGGCCGTTGAGCTGAGCGGTGTCGCCACGCTCCTCGATCCAGCGTGCGCGCAGTGGCGCAAGGCCGGCGGCAAGGTCGATGTCCGCCTGCGGGTCGGTGTAGGGGCCCGAGGTGTCATAGACGGTGACCGGTGCGTTGTCCTCGCCGCCGAACAGAGTGGGCGTGCGGGTCAATGCGATTTCGCGCATGGGTACCTGCAGGTCGGCGCGCGAACCGGGCACGAAGATCTTGCGCGAGCCGGGAATCGGCCGGGTCACGGTTTCGGAAAGTTGCTGGGCCTGTTGCTGCAGGCTGGGCTGTGCATTCATCGGCATTCGTCCTGGTCAACCGCACCGTGGTGCGAAGGCCATGCAAGGGATTTGCATGGCGGAACGAAGCGGAGGCGCACGGTGCGCTGTGAATGCCCGGCACAGGCGTATTCACAGGCGGCCAGCAAAGCTTCCCTACGCCGGTATCAACCGGATCAGGTTCGAAGGGTATTTCTCAACCTTGGCTTGAAAGCCGCGGTACCCCCGCTTCGGGCGGCATTAGACCACAAACCGATGACACGGCGCGCCGGTGCACATGCGATGACCGCAGGCCCGCAGACATCACGCTGACATACGCCTGCGTATCATCCGCCGCCGATGCTGCCGTGCGTTGGCCAGCCTGCCTGCTGCGCCCGCCACCGCGGCACTGTTTCCACCGGGCACTCCGGGCAGCCCTGCCCGGCCCTGCCTTCTGACTGGAGGAGCGCCCACATGGTGTTTCGCATTTCCATCGTACTGGTCGCGCTGCTGGTACTCGCCGCCGGCATCGCGCCGGGCCCCTTCAATGACATGGTCCAGGACGCGCTGACGCATGTCGTGCGCGGTGCGGGCTGGATGTACCTGTTGATCGTGTTTCTCGCGCTCAGCTTTCTGCTGTATCTGGCGTTTGGCCGCTTCGGCAACCTGCGCATAGGCGGCGAGGATGCCGAGCCGGAGTTCTCCAACGGCAGCTGGCTGGCGATGCTGTTCTCCGCCGGCATGGGCATCGGGCTGGTGTTCTGGGGCGCTGCCGAACCCATCTCCCACTTCACCATGCCACCGGAAGGGCTGGAGCCGCAGAGCATGGCTGCAGCGCGTGCCTCCATGCGCTATGCGTTCTTCCACTGGGGCCTGCACCCCTGGGCCATCTACGCGCTGATCGGGCTGGCGATGGCGTGGTTCCAGTACAACCGCAACGGCCGCGGGCTGGTCAGCGACATGCTGCAGCCGATCATCGGCCAGCATCACCGCGGCTGGTTCGGCAAGCTGGTCAACATTGCCGCGGTAGTGGCCACGGCTATTGGCGTTGCCACCACGCTGGGCTTCGGCACCATCCAGATCGCCGCCGGGCTTGAGCGCGTGTTCGGCCTGACCGCCGATGTCCCGCTGCAGCTCACCGTGATCGCGGTGGCCTTCGTGCTGTACATGCTCTCCACCAGCAGCGGCGTCGAGCGGGGCATCAAATGGCTGTCCAGTTTCAATCTCGGCCTGGCCGCGCTGCTGCTGGCCGCGGTGCTGGTGCTGGGCCCCACCGGCTTCATCTTCGACACCTTCACCACCACGCTGGGCTCGTATCTCAATCAGCTGGTGACGATGAGCCTGCGCATGTCGCCGTTCTCGGGCAGCACCTGGGTGGCCGACTGGACCATCTTCTACTGGGCATGGTGGATCGCCTGGGCGCCGTTCGTGGGCTCGTTCATCGCCCGCGTGTCGCGCGGGCGCCGTGTGCGCGAGTTCGTGGTCGGTGTGGTGCTGACGCCCACCGTGCTGGGCTTTCTGTGGTTCTCTGTCTTCGGCGGCACCGCGCTGTGGTCGCAGCTGCTGGGCCATGCCGATCTGGTGACGGCGCTGGGCAACGGCTATGAAACCGTGCTGTTCACCCTGTTCGACAGCCTGCCGGGTTCATTGATCCTGTCGATACTTGCGCTGTTGCTGCTGATGATCTTCTTCGTGACCTCCGCCGACTCGGCGGTGCTGGTGCTGGCCAGCATGTCCACCGACGAAGCAGGTGATCCACCGCTGTCACGCAAACTGAGCTGGGGCGTTGCCGTGGCTCTGATCGCAGCGGTACTGCTGCTGGCCGGCGGCCTCGACGCGCTGCAGGGCATGATCACCATCGCCGCATTGCCGTTCGCCCTGCTGATGGTGCTGGTGATGCTGTCGCTCTATCGCGTGCTGGATGCGGAGTACAACCGCCAGCGCCGGCTCGCCCAGCGCGCACGGCACATGATCGAAGCATGGATCGAGCGGGAGCAGGCCGGGTCCTCGACGGGTTCAACGTGAGCCGAGGCAGCAAAACCCGCGAAGCCATAGAGCATCTGATCAGCGACGCAAAGAAGAAGGGGCTGCATCTGGCAGCCCCTTCCTTCTGCACCACCCGCCGTTTGAGCCAGCGGCATCAGTACCCCGCCGCCTGCCCATCCTTGCGGCTCTCCGAGGCACCGTAGTACACGCCGCTTTCCGGATCACGCATGATCGCCTGGTAGCCACCGTAGGGGCCATCGGCGAAGGTGACGCGGTGGCCCTTGCGCATCAGGCTGCGGACAGCTTCCCAGCTGAAGCCGGTTTCCAGATTGACCTCGCCACCGTCACGCATCGCCGTGCCCTGCCCCGTCGGCTCGGTGGAGCCTTCGTGCTGGATGCGTGGCGCGTCGCCGGCCTCCTGCAGGTTCATGCCGAAATCGACCAGGTTCATCACGATCTGCGCATGGCCCTGCGGCTGCATCGCACCGCCCATCACGCCGAAGCTGGCGAACGGCTTGCCATCCCTGGTGATGAAGGCCGGAATGATGGTCTGGAACGGCCGCTTGCCCGGTGCGTAGCCGTTGGGGTGATCCTTCTGCAGCACGAACATCTCGCCACGGTCCTGCAGGATGAAGCCCAGCCCCGGCGGCGCCATGCCGCTGCCCATGCCGCGGTAGTTGGACTGGATCAGGGACACCATCATCCCGTCGGCATCGGCCACCGTCATGTAGATGGTGTCACCCTCTTCCAGCTGCTTCGGCGTACCCGGCTGTACTTCCTTCAAAGCCTTGTCCTTGGTGATCAGGGTGCGTCGCTGCGCTGCGTACTCTTTGGACACAAGCTTCTGCACAGGTGCCGGTGAGAACGTCGGGTCCGCATAGAAGCGGGCACGGTCGGCGAAGGCCAGCTTCTTGGCCTCGACGAAGAGGTGGATATGCTCGGCCGAGCCGAAGGCGATCTTCGAGAAATCATAGCCTTCAAGAATGTTGAGTATCTGCAGCGCAGCGATGCCCTGGCTGTTTGGCGGCAGCTCCCATACATCGTAGCCGCGGTAGTTGCTGCTCACCGGCTCCACCCACTCGCCGTGGTGCGCGGCCATGTCCTCGTAACTCAGATAGCCACCGTTGGCCTTGAAATAGTCACCTATGGTGCGTGCGATATCACCCTTGTAGAAAGCATCGCGGCCACCATCGGCAATGCGCTGCAGGGTGTTGGCCAGATTCGGGTTGCGCCACATCTCGCCCTTGCGCGGCGCACGGCCATCGATGGTGAACTGCTCTGAGAAGCCGGGGTAAGGCGACAGGCGCGGCACCGAACGATCCCAGTAGTAGGCGATGACCTCGGCCACCGGGTGGCCTTCGCGTGCGTAGCGGATGGCCGGGGCCAGGTTGTCGGCCATGGGCTTGCGCCCAAACCGCTCATGCAACGCGAACCAGCCATCCACCGCGCCCGGCACCGACACCGGTAGCGGCCCGGTGGCCGGAATCTCCTTCAGGCCACGCCGCTGGAACTCGGCCAGCGTCAACGAGCGCGGCGAACGCCCAGAGCCGTTGTAGCCGTAGAGCTTGCTGGTCTTCGGGTCCCATACGATGGCGAACAGGTCGCCGCCGATGCCATTGCCGGTGGGCTCCATCAGCCCAAGCGCGGCATTGGCGGCGATGGCGGCATCCACTGCCGATCCGCCTGACTTCATCACATCCAGCGCGATCTGCGTGGCCAGCGGCTGCGACGTGGCGGCCATCGCGTGCGGCGCGATCACTTCCGAGCGCGTTGCGAAATCGCGACCGGTGACGCGGTCCGCTGCCGATGCAGCACACGGAACCGCGGCAAGAAGGGCAACCAGCAGGACTCTGCGCAACATGGCGATTCATCGTTTGAGCTGCGCAGACGATAGCGCAGCGCCCCGTCTTACGCACGTCTTACGTGACCGCTTTATCTAGTGCCCTGACTCAAATCACCTGCCGCTGGTAACGAGGCGTCAGGCACACCGGCAACACAAAAGGGGCTCTTCAATGGAAATGCGATCCAAGCGCCGCCAAGGCGGCTTCACTCTGGTCGAAATGGCCGTGGTCCTGGTCATCATCGGCGTGATCCTGGGTGCCGTGATGATCGGCCGCGACGTACAGCGCAATGCCGAGTACACCCGCATCAAGCAGAAGTTCGTTGATCAATGGGTGGTCGCGTACAACAACTACAACCAGCGTCTGGGCGCACCGGTGGGTGACAACCAGAGCGCACCGCGGCTGATGGTCAATGGCGCCAACTTCAACGACATGTCCGGCGGCGACATGAGCGGCGTCACCGAGCCGGCGGCAATCTGCCGTGCTGCAAAGGGCCAGAACATGCTCCGTGAAATGGAGTCTGGCGCCAACTACAACCTGCGTGACCTCATGCGCCGCGCCGGCATCACCCTGCCGCCGGGCCGTGGCGATGGCATGGAAGACCGCTACGTCTACCTGGACACCAACGGCAACCCGCAGGAAATCCAGGTCTGCTTCCAGTGGAACAAGCCCGGCACCGACTCCGGCTCGGGCAACGTGATGGTCGTCAGCGGTCTCACGCCCGACCTGGCGCGTGCCCTGGACCAGGCCATTGATGGCAAGCCCGACGCTCAGAACGGCGCTTTCCGCCAGGAAGGCGTGAAGCGTACGCCCGGCAACGACCCGAACAGCCCTGGCCTGGAGTGGGCGGGCAACAACACCCAGAAGATCGGCGGCACCGGTGACGCACTGTCCGATGGCGCCAACACCGACACCGAGCAGGTGATGACTCTGGTCGCCCACTACAAGATGAACCAATAAGCCGATGAACGCTTCCTCCCTGTTCGTCCACCTGCGCAACTCCCGACGCGTCTCCTTGCTGCTGTTCGCCGTCACTCTGGGAACCCTGGTGGTCGCGGCCATCTGGTTCGTCAACGCCCGCTCGGCGCTGGCCAATGCCTATCAGAACCTGGGCAGCAGGAACCAGGTGCTGTCGGAAGCGCAGGTGCGCGAACAGGAAGCGAAGCTGCGCGTTGACCAGGCCACCTCGGCACGCGAGCTCATGGCAGCTGCACAACAGCATGGGCTCTCACCTCAATTCTGGGGTGAGCGGCTGATCAACCTGCGGCAGAGCCAGATGACGCGTGAAGAGGCCCAGCCGCTGCTCGATACCGTCCTGCGTTCCAACGACCGGATCTTCGGTGCCGATGCGTTCGAGCTTTCCGTCACCCATCCCGAGGAAGGCCTGTTCGATGTCCCGGTCTCCACGGATAGAAAGCCCGCGCCGGTGTCGCTGACCCTGCGCGGCAGCTTGTTGTTCCAGACCAGCAATGGCCTGGCTGGCCCCATCACCAACCAGGTGCCCGCTCCATGACTCCTCTCTACATCATCCAGCAAGCCGGGCAATGGCTGGTATTCGACGACCAGCACGTCGCCATCACCCAGATACGCCCCAAGCTTGCGCGCGCAGCATTTGTGGTGAGTGAATTTGAAGGTGCCGTCAGCAACGTCATCTCCCTGGAGGGCAGCTCTGCCCATGCGGTGGCGCTGATCGAGAAACGGCTGCGCTCTGACGGCATGATCGACGGTGAAAGCAAGATCATCGTCCACAACACGCTCAACATCGGCGCGGGCTACCAGACCCTGTTCAGTGCCGTGCCACTGGAACTGTGGCAACAGACCTACGCCTGGTGCGAAGCGCAGCCCGATCATTGCCTGCTGATTCCATTCACCTCCCTGTTGTGGGCCACCCTCAAGCCACGTCAGGGCATCGTGCTGCAATCCGGCAGGCAGCTCAGCGTGCTGGCACGCCTGAAGCACAGCATGGTCTACCGCACCGCCCTGGCCTACAGCGACGACCCCACCGATCTGGCCATGACCGCCGGCGTCCTGGCCGACCACTTTGCCGAAGACCTTGGCTCCGACGAGAACCTGGAACCGATCAACCTGCAATGGTGCTCGTTGCTGGTGCCACGCCCCGAAGAGGGGAACCCGTGGTTGGACGACATGCTGCGCGAAAGCTTCGCCAGCCGCTGTGGCGTCAGTGTCAGCAGCGTGCCCACGCTGATCGTCCATGACGATGCCCAACAGGAGTACCGCAGCGGCATCCGCTGGCTCAAGGCCACCGCCAGCGCCTCGCAGGCGGCCAACCCGCTGGCCAGCCGCGCCGCATGGCGTGCCGAATGGGCGCTGCCGCTGGCCAGTGCCGCATCCCTGGTGTTCGCCCTCACTCTGGGCGCCCTGGGTGCCCGTTGGATGCTCAGTGCCCAGCAGGCCAATGACCAGGCTGAGCGGATCAACAACGAAGTCAGTGAAATAGAAACGCGCATCGCAGCCATGGAAAGCAGGCAGGCGATACCGGACAACTTCCAGAAGACTCTCGATTTCCTGGAGCGCGCACGCGGCCTTCAGGCCAGTGTGGACCCTGCCGCCTCGCTCGTCATGATCCGCGAGGCTGCCGATGGTGCCGTGCGTATCCTGAGGGTGAAGCTGGAAGAACCACCCACCGCACAACCCAACCAGCGTACGCCTGCCGCAGCTCCCGGCAACACCGGTTACACGCTGCATATTGACGGCGTGGTGGATCCGGCGCGCGGCATTCCCGGCATGCAGGTTCCCACCTTCGTCGAGCGCCTGCGCGTCGCCGGTTTCGACCCGCAACCCATCGACCCGCAGGGAGCCGGCGCCAACAACCGTTCCGCCAGCGGCTTCTTCTCCTACCTGCTCAAGAGCCCCGCGCCGCAGCAGGAGGCACGCTCATGAAACTCAAGTTCATCGCCGGCATCGCGCTGATCGCCTGGCTGGCTGTGGTCGGTTGGCTGGCAACGATGGTGATCGTCAAGCCCGCCGTGCTGCGCCTGGGCAATGACTCGGAAGAAACCGCAGCCATGTCCGAGTTGCGGGCCGCCATTGCCCGCAACAAGGCCTCCACCCAGGAAATCGCCACGTTGCGCAGCATCAGCCAGGTACGTTCCGGTGACCCGCTGATCGCCCTTGCCAAAGCCCCTTCTTCCAGCAGTGCCGGCGACGCCGCACTGACCAACGGAGCCACCGGCGGCGACTTCGTCGAACACTCGGTATCGATGATTCTGATGGCCAATGGGAAGCGGTCGGCCATCGTCGACGGGCAGCCGGTGAAGGTAGGCTCGCGCCTGTCCAACGGTACCCGGGTGCGCCGGATCGGCGCGGACACGGTCGAGATCGTGGACAGCGAAGGTGAGACTGCGGTGTTGAAGGTGCGCTCGCCGTTTCTGCAGCAGGCTGGAGCCGGCCTGTGATCGCCCAGAAGAAAACTCTGCTCTGGACTTGCGCCGGTATCCTTGCGGGTATCGCCCTTCTCCTGGCAGTCCACAGCTTCATGGGGGCCGGCGCGCCGCCGGCAACCTCGTCGTCCGAGGCAGCCAGCTCCCCACCCCTCGTGCTCGATGGAAAGGCCCAGGCCGCTGCCGTTGATCAGGAAGTACCGCCATGGGAACAGGGCGGTACAGCGGCTGCCGCCACCATCGCGCGGGCACAGGCCAACCCTGCTCCCGCCGTGCCTTCCCTGAGCCAGGAGCAGATCACCCGCACCCTTGGCTCCATCCGCCAACAGTCCGACCGGAACATCCGCGCCGCGGATGAGCTGCTGGCCCAGCTGGATGAAATGGAAAAAAGTGGAAAGGTTCCTGCACAGGTACAGCTGGCCAACGTGCGCAACAATCTCCAGATCGCCAAGCGCGCACAGCTGCTGGCCCTGGAACTGGCCGAGCTGACCCAGAAGCCGGAGAGCCCGCAACGCAAGGCCCGCAACGATGCCATCGTGGCCGAGCTGCAGAGCCTGCAGGGCAAGCTGGTACACGACGCCCCCACTACCGGCCAGCTCATCCCGCCCCCCACTGCCACGGCGCAGGCCGCTGCTGCCGATCCCCGTGCCGCAGGCAAGGTGCAGTGACATGCGCGAACGGGCCATCACATCCACGAAGGAGGCTCGCCGGCAATCCGGCTTCACTCTGGTGGAGCTGGCGGTGGTACTTGGCGTGCTTGGCCTGCTGGCCGTGACCATGACCTCCGGCTTTGATGGCGTGAACCAGGCCAGAGAACGCAACGCCGCCAAAGCCAATGCACAGCAGGCCTACGAGGCGGTGCGTTCATTCGCTCTGCGCAACAAGCGCCTGCCCTGCCCTGATTCCTCCAGCAATGGCGACACAGGGCGTGAGCCCATGGGCAGCTGCACCGGAAATATCGGCTGGCTGCCCTATGAATCGCTCGGGTTGGACATTCCCGCACGCGGGCAGCGCCTGCGCTTTGGCGTCTATCGCAGTGGCAGCGTCAGCCTGGCAGCGCCACTTTCCGGTGGCAACGACACCCCGGATCTGGAAGGTGCCTCCGGCTTCATGGCCGCATTGGCACAGGCCGCGGGTGCGATTGCAACCACGGACACGCCCTACTTCGTCAATGGCCACAGCGGCCCGGCAGCGACCTGCTCGGCGGGTGGCAACACCTCACTGGTCAACCCCGCGTTCGTGATCGTGGCGCCCGTCACCAACCTCAACGGTGGCAGCGGCGCCTTGGCCGGCTTTGAAGCCCCGAACCTCAGCTTTGCCGGTGCCAGCCGCTGCTTCGCTGCACCAGATACCGGCGCGGGCTCCGGCTACGACGACGTCGTCGTCGTGGAGAGCCTGACCTCGTTGCTTGGATGGGCCATGAGTACAAACCGATGAGTCCCACCTGTCCTGTCCACTTCACCGAATCATCCAAAGGCGCAGAACCGATGAAACCCAATGCCCGTACCGCCCGTTTGCTTCCGTTCCGCCCCACGGTCCGCGTCCTTGCCCTGGCGATGAGCACGCTGCCGCTCATTGCCTGCAGCAACATGCCGCCCCGCAGCGTGCGCGAGCTGCCACCGGTGGAACGCGTGGCGCTGGAGCGCACCGGTGAAGCGATCACCCAGGAGTCGGCAAAGTTTGCCGAGCAGCAGGACAAGCTGCGCCAGGAACTTGAGAAGATCCATACACCTGCGCTGCGGAATGCGGCACCGCTGGCCCCCACCTACGATCCGCTGGAAAACAGCGTGGTCAGCATCAGCATGTTCAATGCCGATGTTGGCCAGCTGCTGTGGGCGCTGGCCGCCGAGCTGAAGATGAACCTGATTGTCGACCCCAAGGTTCTCGAGCAGCGCCAGCGCACCAGCCTGAACCTCAAGAACGTCAGTGCCCGCGAGGTCTACAACCACATCCTCGAAGCATTCGATCTGCACGGCGAGACCAAGGGCGGGGCGCTGGTCGTGAGCCAGATGCGCGAGCGCATCTTCAATGTTGACCTGCTCAACTCATCCACCTCGTTCGACCTGTCCACAGGTGGCGATGTGTTCGGCGCCGGCATGCAGGGTGGCGGTGGCGGCGGCCAGTCGCTGCGCGGCACGCTCACCATGAGCGGCAGCGTCGGCAAGGACAATGACCCATACAAGCAGCTCAATGAGGCGCTGACGGTGATCCTGGGCGCTGACAAGGCCGCCGCACCTGTGGCTACCGGGCCGAACGAGCCGCCACCGCCGGAAGCTGCCCGCTACAACCTGGACCCGGGCACCGGCACGCTGTTCGTGCGCGCCCGCCCCTCGCAGATCCGTGCCGTGGAGGAGCTGCTCTCACATACAACGCAGAAGATGCGCCGCCAGGTGCTGGTGGAGGCACAGATACTCGACGTGTCCCTGAATGATGACTTCCAGTATGGCGTTGACTGGAAGATGCTGCGCAACCGTGTCGCCGGCATCTACGGGGATTCGCCCGCCACCATCCTGCCCAACGCCGACAGCTCGCTGCCCTACCAGCGCTATGGCCGTTACGGCGACCAGGGCCGCACCATTGTGTTCCCGGAGCAGACCCTGGGCTCGGCGATCGGGCGCGGGCTTGGCATCAGCTATCTCTCCGACACCTTCTCCGCCGCGCTCAATGCGCTGCGCACGTTCGGCAACGTGAAGGTGCTCTCCAATCCCTCCGTCCGCGTCCGCAACGGCAGCCCCGCCTACCTCAGCGTGGGTTCCAACATCCGTTACGTCACCAAGTCCACCAGCAACTTCTCCAACACCGGGGGCGGCGGCAACTCCTATAACCAGTCCACCGACATCCAGACCGACTCGCTGTTCTCAGGCGTGGTGATCGGCGTGGCGCCCATCGTGCAGGACAACGGTTCGGTGGAGCTGCTGGTGCACCCGATGCAGACCGAGGTTGAGCCGGGCAGCCTGCAGCTGCGCCAGTTCCCGAACGGCAATGCGGTGACGCTGCCGGTGATCAACGTCAAGGGCATCACCACCACGCTGAATCTGCGTGATGGCGACACCGTGGTTCTTGGTGGCCTGATCGACCAGAACTCCAGCCTGGAGGACGCGGGCATTCCCGGCCTCTCCGACGTACCTGCATTCGGCAAGCTGTTCGGCCAGCGCGGTACCAAGCAGACCACCCGCGAGCTGGTGCTGGTGCTGCGGGTGAAAGTGCTGTGAGCATCATCTACGACGCCCTGGCACAGCAGTCGGCAGCCACCGCCAAGGCATTGCCACGCCCCACTGTTTCCTGGTGGGCACGCCAGCCGGCAACCTATCGCAACCTGATCCTGATGGCCGGGGGCCTGGCCGTCGGCGTGCCATTGGCATTGCTGATGCTGTCCAATCCCACCCCGCCACAGGCAGCCAGTACGCAGACGGAGGCTGCAGCCGCCGCGGGCCATCTGGCACCGGTGGCAGCCGCACCCAGCACGCCTCCTGCACCAATGGCGCCTCTCGCGCCGGCCGTACCGCCTGCGGCAACCATGCCGCAGGCACCTACCGCCAGCGAGGCCAATCCCACCGCGAATGTCCTGGCACCGCCGCCAGCAGCGACCACTGCCGCAGCCGGCTCTGCTCCGATCACTGCCACCGGGGACATGCCGGCAGCCATGCCCGCCATGCCTGCGCCGCAGCCGGCCGCACCGGTGCTGGCAACGGATGCCGCCCCGCAACCGGCCATCAACATCCATGTCGAGCAGCGCACAGCGCGTCAGGGCAATGCTTCAGCAGGCTCATCAAGCGACGAGCAGCGGGTTTCTTCAGCCATCAGCGCCGTCGAGCAGGCAATGGCCGAACACAACCTGGATGCAGCGCACGTTGCGCTGAAACAACTGCAGGCACAGCTGCCCCCGGAAAGTCTGACCCTGTTGCGCATGCGCGCATGGGTGGCGCATGGTGGCAACGACATGCACAGCGCCGAGCAGCTCTACCGGCAGGTACTGGAACGCGTACCCGATGATGCCAATGCCGGCGTCAATGTGGCCATCATCGACGCACGCCGAGGTGATGTGGACGACGCACGCATCCGCCTGCAGCGTCTGGCCAGCCTCTACCCGCGCTCTACCCAGGTGTCGCGGGCCCTGGCCGAACTGGACGCGCCCCGCCAATGAACGATGCGCTCTCCAGCCATCTGCAGACACTGGGCCTGGCGCGGGTACCGTTTCCGCCCACGCCCGATGCTGCGGCGTGGTTCCAGACCTCGCACCTGGAGAGCGAGCTTGTAGAAGCGGCCCACTGCCTGCGCGCACGCGCTGGCTTCGTATTGCTGACCGGCGAGATCGGCACCGGCAAAAGCACGTTCCTGCGCCGGCTGCTGACCACCCTGCAGAGCGAAGGGGTGGTTACCTCGCTGGTATTCAACACCTTTCTGCAGGGGAACGACCTGCTGGCGGCAGTGCTCGGTGATTTTGGACTGAAGGCAAGCAACAACCCCGCCCAGGACGTGGAGACGCTGAACCATTTTCTGGTGAAGTGCTGGCAGGCGCAGAAGACCTGCGTGCTGATGATCGACGACGCCCAGAACCTGAGTATCGAGAGTCTGGAACTGCTGCGCCTGCTTACCAACCTGGAGAGCGGCCAGGAGAAGCTGCTGCAGATCATTCTCTCCGGCCAACCGGAGTTGCGTGACAACCTGGATGCTCCGCGCATCCGCCAGCTCACCAGCCGGATATGCAAGCACGTCAGGCTGGATCCGCTCAACACCGACGAAGTGCGCGCCTATGTCGAGTTCAGGCTCGCAGCGGCGGGCAATGAGCAGGCAATTCGCCTGCATGCCAACGCCGCGCCGGCGCTGCACCGGGCCAGCGGTGGAAACCCAAGGCGCATCCACTTCATCATGGACCGCTGCCTGTACGGGCTGTATGGCCGCCCGGTGGAGAAGCGCATCGTCGATGCGCGTCTGGTACGGGCTTCGGCCGCCGAAGCCGGCGCGCTGCCGGCGCGCCGCTCCATGCGGCTGCCGCTGGCACTTGCCGCATCACTGGCTGGCTTTGGCGTGATTGCCTCTGCCGCAGTGCTTTGGCGTGGTGACGACGCCCAGGCCCATGCAGTACCGGCTTCCATACCCGCATATGCGGCGCCAACCACCCAGAAAACCGTATCCACCGCACGCGAATGGACTGAATGCATCGCCCGGCTCGGCATCGGATACCGGCAGCAGTGGGTCAATGAGCGCGCCGCAGCCGCCCTGAAGCAGGCGCCGGGCACCTGCCTTGGCAACACGGACGGACGCTGGCAGCTGGCCTGGGCCGTCACCCCTGTTGCCACCTCAGAGGCAGACGACCCGGCGCGGATGGATCGCATCCAGCAGCTGCTGCAGGCATGGGGCCATTACGACGGCAAGGTGGACGGACAGTACGGCCCGCTGACGGCGCGCGCGCTGGCACGGTTCCAACAGCAATACCAGCTGCCTGCCACCGGCCAGGCCGACCCTGTGACCTGGCTCCTGCTCGAACAGGCCCTCGCCTCGCCGCCCCCCAACGCAATCCAAATGGAACCTACGCCCCATGGCAACGGCTGATACCCGCATTCCCTCGGCAACCGCCAACAACACCCAGGGCCTCGTCAGCCTGGAACAGGCCAGGCTGGGCGTACTGCTCAGTGAGCAGGGGCTGCTTGATCCCATCCAGCTGCTGTATGCACGCCAGAAGAACCTGGTCGAACAACAGAGCTTTGGACGGCTGCTGATCCAGCATGGCCTGGCCAATGAATCGGACATCGTGCGCACCCATGCACAGATGCAGGGCATCGAGTTCACCCAGGTAGAAACCCTGCCAGTGCCCGACCCGCAGGTACTGGCCATGTTCAACCGCGAACTCTGCCAGCTGCGCCAGTTCCTGCCGCTACGGCGCGTGGACGACATGCTGGAGGTGGTGCTGGGCGATGCCGACCCTGCTGCCGTCGGCCAGGCGGTACTGCAGCGCTGCGGCCTGCGCTGCCGCTTCCTGCAGGGCGAATATGGCAAGGTGGCGCGGCTTATCCGCCACACCTACTACTTCGCGCAGAACCCCATCGAGATGCTGCTGGAGAAGGAGATCCGGCGACTGGCCGTGGACAACGACCATGCCCATAGCCCGGAGAAGCTGCTGGACTATCTGCTGCACCTTGCCGTGCGCGAGCGCACCACCGACATTCACGTCGCGCCTTCGGAAAAGAGCCTGCATGTGCTGTTCCGCATCGATGGCGTGCTGCGCCCGATGTTCGCCATGCCCATCTCGCTTGGCCGCCTGCTGGGCTACATCAAGCTGGCAGCGGAGATGGACATCTCCGAACAACGCCGGCCCCAGGACGGCAGCTTCCGCGCGGTTGTGCTTGACTCCCCGGTGACGGTACGCGTGTCCACCATCGTCGCCGATGCTGGCGAGCGCATGGTGATGCGCCTGCTGCCCGAGCACAGTGACCTGGATGGGCTGGAGCAGCTTGGCTTCTTCCCCGAGGATGTCGCCGCACTTGAGCGCCTGTTCGCACGCCCGGCCGGCCTGATCCTGATCACCGGCCCCACCGGCTCGGGCAAGAGCTCATCGCTGCATGCCGCATTGCGCATGCAGTCGCTGATCGAGCGCAACGTGCTGACCGTGGAAGACCCCATCGAATACCGCGTGCCCGGTGCGGGCCAGACCGAGGTCAATCGCCGCGCCGGCTATGAGTTCGGCACCGCCCTGCGCCACTTCCTGCGCCATGACCCGGACGTGATCCTGCTGGGCGAAATGCGTGACTCGGAAACCGCGCGGGCGGCACTGGAAGCCGCCGCAACCGGCCACCTCGTGCTGTCCACGCTGCACGTCACCACCGTGTTCGGCGTGGTGCCGCGCCTGCGTCCGCTGGGCCTGGAGGCACAGATGATCGCCGACAACCTGCTGGCGGTGGTCAACCAACGCCTGGTGCGCCAGAACTGCCCATTCTGCGCGGAGGCCTCCCCCCTCAGCGACGCCGAGGCCAACTGGCTCAATGTGCCGGCCGGTACCGCCGGCAAGCGCGGCAAGGGCTGTGACCGCTGCCGCGGCAGCGGTTACTTCGGCCGCCTGCCGGTCTACGACATCATGCTGGTGGACGACGCACTGGCCAACGGCATTGCCGATGACATCGGCCGCGAAGGCATCCGTACGCTGGCGGTCAACTCAGGCTTCCGCAGCATCGAGGAAGTCGCCAAGGCCCGCATTCTGGCAGGCCAGACCACCAGTGAAGAAGTGCTGCGTGTCGTCGGAATCGGGCCCAATCCATGAACGTCTATTACTACCGCCTGCTGCTCTCCAGCGGCCGCGTGCGCGCCGGCATCACCCAGCTCTCGGTCGAACACGACGCCTCGGCCCGCATGTGGCTGGAGAAGAACTTCGATGCGGTGGTGCTCAAGCTCTACCGGCTTCCGGGCTGGCTGGCCGAGACGCAGCGTTCGATATCACACCTGGTCAAGCCCAACATCCGCCCCATCGAACTGGCGGGCATGCTGCGCGACATGGCGGTCATGACCAGTGCCGGCGTGCCGGTGATGGAGGCGCTGCGCGCGGTCGCCAATGAGGCAGGCAGCTCCGGCACCTCCAACGCCGCGCGCCTGGCCCGGCGCCTGCTGGAAGAACTCGACGCAGGTGCGTCCCTGAGCGATGCATTCGCCCGCTACCCGGATGCCTTCCCGGAAACGGTGCGCAACCTGGTGATGATCGGCGATGAAACCGGCTCCATGGACAAGATGCTCATGGAAGCGGCCGACCATATCGAACGTGTGGCCAAGATGACCGCCGACACACGCCAGGCGCTGATCTACCCGGCTTTCGTGTTCTCGGCCATCTTTGCCGCCGGCGGCTTCTGGATCTACTACGTCATTCCGAACCTGTCGGAACTTTTCAAGCAGATGAATGCCGACCTCCCGCCGCTGACGGTGGCGGTCATGGCGGGCTCTGAATGGCTGATCGCGCATGGCCTGATGATCATCGTCGGCATGGCAGTGACCGCGTTCGTGCTGTGGGTTACCTGGCGCTACAGCCAGCCGTTCCGGCGCTCGGTGCATTACACACTGCACAAGCTGCCCATTGCCAAGACCATCATGTACTCCTCGGGGCTTGCCTTCTTCACCGAGTACATGGCGCTGCTGATCCGAGCAGGTGTGGACATGGTCAGCAGCCTGAAGGTGATGGAGAAGGCAATGCAGGACGAGTACTACCGTGATCGCATCATCGCCATCCGCCAGGTGCTTGAGCGCGGCGACCGCATGTCGGCCGCCATGCGCCAGGTGGGCGGCTTCCCTTCGATGATGGTGCGCATGGTTGGCGTCGGCGAAGAAACCGGCACGCTGGATGCACAGTTCTCGCGCCTCTCCGAGGAGTACAGCATGCGTCTGCAGCGGCTCATCGCCAACCTATCGGAAATCATCAAGCCCGTCGTCGTGCTGTTTGCCGGCGGCATGTTCGTCTTTCTCATCGTGGCCCTGCTCCTGCCCGTGTACGACCTGGTCCGGCAAGCCATCAACTCCCCGCAGCTGTGAGGACACACGCAATGCGACGCACCCCCGGCAACCGCCCCGGCTACGCACAGGGCTTCACCATCGTCGAAATGTCGGTGGTCCTGGTAGTGATAGCACTGATCATCGGCGCGGTCAGCGTTGGCCGCGATGTTTACCGCAGTGCCGTGGCCGAGCGCATCGGCAGCGAGTTCGTGCAGGGCTGGTTGATCGCCTATGACCGATATGTGCAGCAGAGTGGTGCCGTACCCGGCGACAATCCGGCCGCGCCCACCGGCCGTATCAATGGCGCCAAGTCCGGCAGCGGTGGTGAGCTGTGCGACAGGAATTCCGACCCGGCGCTGCGCAATGCCATGCTCACCCGCGGCATCTCGTTGCCACAGGGCCGCGCCGAAGGCATGGAGTCGCGCTATGTGTACCAGGACAGCAACGGCAACCCCCAGGAGCTGCAGGTCTGCTTTGACACCGTCAACAACTGGGCCGAACCGGAAGCCGGTGGCAGCTACCGCGGGCGCACGCGCAACGTGATGGTGCTCAAGAACCTCACCCCGGAGCTGGCACAGCAGCTGGATGCACGCATTGATGGCCGCGTGGATGCGCGTTTCGGCCGCATGCGCGAGTCCACCCAGTACGGCAACACCGCCGCCGTTGGCTCCCCGCCCAGCGCAAACCCGTGGAGTGCCGACGACACGGACAACATCCGTGGTGGTACCGCCAGGCCGGATGACCAGGTAGCCGTGGTCACCGCCTATCTGAAGATGAACCAGTAACCCTCTGCCCGCAGCTGCACCCAGGGAACCACCATGAACCAGCACCCCTACCATCGGCGAACCGACGCATCCGGGCATGCACGCACATACCAGGCTGGCATAGGCCTGGTGCAGGTCATGCTGATCCTGTTGCTGGTGGGCAGTGCACTGGGCGCCGGTGCCTTGTTGCTGCAGGCCAAACGCGCACCCCAGCAGACCCTGACCCAGGAGCAGACGTTGCGCTGGGTGGACGAATCGGTTGCCGCATTCGCCGCTGCCAACGCGCGCCTGCCCTGCCCTGCAGCCACCATGGATGGGCCGGAGGACTGCAGCAGCAACCGCGCCAAGGGCTGGGTACCCACCCAGTCGCTCATCGAAGGTTCCGGCACCGGGCCGCGTGTGGGGCCAGTGGCCTACATGGCCTACCGCGGCGCGGCATCGGAATCGCTTGATCTTGTCGCCACCAGCAATGCCTATCAGCCAACCACGCTGGAAGGCGGGATCCGTGAGATCGCGGTGAAGGACAGCGATGATGGCCGGCCATTTGCGGCAATCAATGGACTGGACCTCTGCCGGCAGCTCGAATTGGCCGACATTGCCGGCGCCGATACCTATAGGGCAAACGTGCAGTTTCCGGGCGGGCACAAGCGCAATGTTGCCTATGCGATCCAGGCCGCCGGCCCCACCTCGGGCGTTGACGTGGTCGGTGCCTTCGTAGCTGGCAACAGCCTGACCATGGATGCGCCGTCGCGCGATTCCGACGCTGGCTACGACGCCCGGGTCAGGGCACGCACCTTCAATGGGCTGGGCCAGGCTCTGGGCTGCCGCATGCTGGAGAGCCAGGTGGCCTCCACGGCCAGCGCGGCAGCATCGCCTGCCATTGCCAGCAACTCCGGCCTGCAGTCTCCTTACAACGTGTCGGTTGCATCGATGGACGTACTGGCGGCATCGGTCACCCTGCATGACACGCTGGCCGAGCTGCGCGACGACAACGTGGAAGCAGCCGACTCGGCCACCATCAGTGCGATCGGTGCACAGGCCACCGCCATCATCGCGGTGTTCCGCTCGGTAGGCACCATCAGCGATTCGGTTACCACCCTGACCACTGCCACCGCTGATCTGGCCCGATCCGTAGCCACGTGCATCGCCAGCCTCGGCATCATGTGCTGGGAGGTACCGCTGAAGGCAACCTCGGTTGGCCTGGCGGTAGGCTCGCTGATCACCAATGCCGTCTCACTGGGCATCAAGGTCGCCGCACTCCCGCCTACCGCGCTGGCCCTGGCCAGGACAATCGAGGCACGCGACCGCGCCCGCAAGGCCAACCGCCCGCCTGCCACTGACACCAGGAGCGCCGCCGACGAAATGGCATGCACGCTGTACGGCGTCGATCCGCCGGACATTCCCTACAACCCCTGCTCGATGGAAGGCGAGGCCATCTACATAGAGAACCCGGACTACAAGGAAGGCGAAACCGACCCCAAGCTCAAATACATCCCCGACTACGTCCTGGATGATGACGGCAACAGAATTCCCGAGCGCGACAGCCAGGGAAACATCGTTCACGACAGCAACGGCAACGTCCGCTACAAGCTCAACTATGACAAGTCCAAGGCCCCCAAGGGACTGGACGAGAAGCGCCAGCTTGCCTATGACAACTGGCAGGACCTGCAGAAGAACGTGGACCTGCTGCAGTCCGAGCGGCTGGTGCACTGGAGCGATGTCAACCTGAAGTACCGCATTGACGTCGCGAAAACCAAGCCGCTGCACAACGGCCGCTATGTCTACTACACCTGCGACCATGTGGGAGCCGGCAAGGGCAACTACACGCTCGATGGGGCCAACTGCAAGCATGTGGGTGCCGATGCCCAAGGCGTGCTGCTGGGCGACCGGGAGAGTAGGGAGCATTACAGAGAGGCGCTGGCCATCAGCGATGCCGCGGCCCGCCGCAGGCAGGCCGAGCTGTGGACTGTCGCGGATCTGCGCGAACGAGAGATAGATGAAGAGGTGAAGCAGTTGCAGAGCAACTATGACGCCTGGTTCAAGGGTGACAACGCCATCCTCAGAAGCATGGAAAAGGAGCGCGATGACAAGAACAACTGTGGCGCCGACCCCAGCAACGAGATCACCCGGCAGAAGTGCGAGAACGCCAGATCCGCAATCAACTACGTAAAGACCTGCTGGAAGAAGCAGGTCAACAAGGCAACCAATGCGGTGACCGAGGTCTATGAAACCCAGCCCGAGGCCAACTGCATGCCACTGATGCAGCAGCGCATCGATGCGACCAAGGCGGAAAAGGGCGACTCGGCGCAGCGCCGGACCAATGCAGCCAAAGCCTATAGCCAGCTGCCATCCCCTTTCATCACCTACCCTGCGGGAAACGGTTGGTTCACCCACGCCATCGAGATCGTCTATGACGCTGATGAGAACCCCATCGACTACGTCTGGAAGCAATCAACCGCCAAGTGGAATGGGCAGACCATCCCCTACTACGCACCTGAAGCCTACCCGGTGGACCTGACCAAGCCCCTTGGTAGATCCGCGGATATCCTGGTGACCAGCAAGCTGGAGCTGGGCAGCGGTAACAACTGCAAACCGGCCTCTTTCCTTGGATTGCTCGGCCTCAATACGCTGAATGGAGCAATGCAGAAGGGGATGTACTGCCAACGCTATCCCTATAACCGCGCGTACGCTGATTGGCTGCGTGCCAGCAAGGCCGCCGAACATGCAAACAAGTCCTATACCGATCTGGACAACCAGTTCAATGCGCTCATCACCCAGTACCGCAAGCTGCGCTGCCCGCAGCTGAAGGAGGACAGTGCCGAATACAAGGCACTGGAGTGCACCAAGACCGCACAGGGGGACGTCAGTACCCGCCCCTTCGGATTTGGTGCTGAATCCGCATTGGAACGGGCTGACAACCGCGGCACGGTGGGCCCAATGCCGGTGAGGGTACACTGATGCGCCTGCACAGCACCCGTCGCCGGCAGCACGGCTGGTCATTGGTTGAACTTGCAGTGGCGCTGTCCATCTCCGCGCTGCTGGCCGTACTCCTGTTTTCGTTGATTCCGCTTGGCAACGAGGTGATTGACGGCGAACGGCAGCAGAAGGAACTGGATGCAGCCGAGCAGGCATTGCTCGGCTATGCCCGAGCCCATTCACGGCTGCCGCCCGCCAATGTGCAGGATGGCACGCCGTGGCTGCCCACAAAGGAACTTGGCCTGCCTTCGCGCATGCGCATCCGTTACCTGGTGGACAGCCCGCTGACCAGCCCTGCCGCTGATGCCTACAACCCATTGTTGCCACCTGGCTCGGTGGCAAACAACGTCAATGGCCTGGACTTGTGCATGCGCCTGCTGCTCAACCAGCGTTCCGGCGCCGGTGTGGCGGGCCTGGGCATGCCGGTTGCCTATTACCTGGCCCACGCCGGGTTTGCCGGCAATGACCTGAGTGATGCGAAAGAAGCCTGGAACAACGGGACGGTCACCTTGCCGGGCCAGCCACAGGCAGACTCGGCCCGTCACTTTGCCAATGTTGCAACCGGGCCGGGCGAGTTGGCCACGCGCCTGGCCTGCCAGGACCGGCTGGCGCGCACCCAGGGCAGCGCACATAACACCTATGCCGCCTACAGCGCACTGGCGATGACCCAGTTCAACCGCCAGTTCCGCGAGTTCGAGATCAAGATCGCCGAGCTGGCCGTTGACCAGGCTGAAGCCGCGCGCGACCTGGCCATCTACGACCTGGCCCAGGCCATTGCCGATGAAGCATTGGCCATCACGCTGCTGGCCGCCGGCTGGCCACCGGACGGTAGCGCCATTGCCGTTGGCATCAAGCAGGCCATCAGCACCGCCATATCGGTGGGAGGCGCCATCAAGGCACTGGTGGATGCCGAGTCCGACCTCGAGGAAGCCAACGCAACGCTGGCCTTCACCGAAGCAAACCTGAGCCGCATCACCGGCTACCGCGACAAGTTGCAGTCCCTGTATTCCAACGCTGAAAAGAACACCGCCGAACTGGACAAGGCAGGAGTGGCGCAATGACATCACCGGCCAACATGGGTAATGGCAGCCAGCGCCAGCGCGGCTTCTCGCTGATTGAACTGGCCGTGGTACTGGTGATCCTGGGCATCATCGGCGTGCTGCTGGCACGCTGGCTGGGTGTTGCCGCCGACGAAAACAACCGCGCGGTGCAGCGCAGCCTGCTGCAGCGTGCGGACGATGCGCTGATGGGCTTTGCCGCCATCCAGTCACGCCTGCCGTGCCCGGATGGCAACAACGATGGCCTGGAAGACCGGGATGCGGGCACAGGCAGCTGCACCACTGCCGCCGGAGTGGGCACCCTGCCCTATCGCAGCCTTGGCCTGCCCGACAGCCGCGCCGCACATATCCGCTACGGCGTGCTGCGGCGAACCGGCAGCCTGGAGCTGCCGGAATGGGATGCCATCACCACGCCCGCCAGCCTCAATGCCGACCTGGCCGTCCTGCGCCGCCGCGCCGAACAGCTGCAGATCATCGGCAACAGCGCAACCTCGGCCCCCATGCACAATGTGGAACACTGGGACAACTGCAGCAGGTTGGCTGCCGGCACCTGCGCCGAACACCCGCAGGTTGATCTCAATTCGCTGGATTTCTGCGAGGGCCTGCGCAACGCGGCGCTGATGCCCACCGACGCCAAGTTCCTGCATACCCTGCGCGAACAGGACCCCCGCACGCCAGCCGCCAATGTGGCCTATGCGCTGGTCGTTCCCTCCCGCTCACCGGCGGTTGCCGAGCACGGCGGCCAATCCACCGCATTCCACTCGCCACGCCAGCCCAGCAGCACCGATTACCAGGACAAGGTGCTGGCTGTAGGCATCGACCAGTTGTGGACCCGGCTGCGCTGTGGTGACAACCTTGGCCCAGCCAACTACGCACATGCCAACGTGGCCATGGCTGCGCGCCTGACCACGCCGGCCATGCACAACTACGCCGAACAGCTGGAGATCATGCATGACCTTGGCGTGGCCAGTAATCTCAGTGCCACCGCATCGCTGATTCTGGCGACCAACTCGCTGACCGATGCCACCGGCACCATCCTGGACACCATCAGCGAGACCTTCGCCACCTACGGCATATGGAACTGGCGCGTTGCCATCGCCACAACCGGTCTCGGCACGGCAGTGGGCAGCATCGTCTCGGCCGGCATGGCCAAAGGCTCGGCCAGTACCTATGAGAACGTCTCCGGCAGTCTGCGCACGGAATTCAAGGGCTACTACCCTGGCCAGGCACAGGCAGTGGAAAACCAGATCGTGGGTGATGCACGCCGCGCGGTAATGCTGGGCAGCTTCCCGGACAGGGATGCCCGGAGAATAGCCGAGACCTTCACCTATCCAAATTAGACGCATGGCTTATGGGCCGCCAGTCGTGGGCCGCTTGGCGGCCGCTCCGGCTTCTGTGGCAGGCGATTGCAGGAGCGGCGATTACTGCATCAGCGCAGGTACACCACGCTGAGCCGCGGCCGCCTGTCGCCCATGGTGGATATTGCTACCGCACGAACCATGCGCCTTACCGCTGGCCGGGGCCGGCTTCAACCCGGCAAAGCGGCGTCGCCGGCCCATATGGGACTGTGGGCCGGTATCGAACCGTGGCCTCCAGCTGATCATGCCCACACACAGCCTCCGGGCTAGTAATGCATGGCCCTTTGCCGGGGCCAACGCCCAATACCTGTATCACGAGCAGTCCGTAGCCAGCACCGCTCGTGAATCTTCATCGCCAACAAGCATCTCGCCATCGACATTCACGCACATGGGCTGCCGTGGGAGGGGCGGCCACCCCGGAACACGCCAGTCTGCGCAACACCCCATCGCCACCATCGGCCACAGCGCACCCAGGCGTACACGACCGATAAAGAAAGCGCCTCGCAGCATGCGGAGCGCCTCCTGTCCCATCTTCCCAGACTGCTGCGCCATCGGGTGCAGGTCGCGGTGCCGGGCTCGCTCACATGCATCCGCGCTTGCGACGCATCACGCGGGAAGGATCATGCCGCTGAGAATGCACGCGCCGACGGACCATCAACATTCTGCCGGCAGCTGATCTGCTCCAGCAGCCGGCGCGTTTCCTGGCCTGGGCCAAGCCCCAGCTCACGCTGCAGCAGTGCCTCGAAGCGTTCGTAGGCCCTCATCGCCGCCGCGCGCATTCCGCCACCGGCATGTGCGCGCATGATGCGCCGGGCATGAGCTTCATTCCAGGGGTCATGCTGGCCCAGTGTGCGCGCCATCACCGCCGCGCGCTCCCATTGCTGGCTGGCCAGCAGCTCATCACAGCACTTTTCCGCGGCGGCGGTGAGCTTGCTGTCCAGATCCTGACGGGTGGTCTCCAGCCAGCTGTGGAAGTCCGAGCCGGCGATGTCTTCCATCCCGTCCAGGAAGCAGCAGTGCTCAGCCAGCATGTGCACGGCCTGGCAGGGCACCTGCTGCAGCAGGTCGATATCGAACATCGGCATGTTGCCGCGCATCAGCCCCACCGCGCCGCGCTCGATACGCAGCACGTCCTCGCCCAAAGCCATGCTGCAATAGCGGTTGAGGTTGCTGAGCACCTGCCGCAGGTTGGTCAATGCGCTGGTCTCGCCCAGCGTGGGCCACAGCAAGGCCGCCAGCGCGTTGCGCGAATGCATACGGTTGGATTCCACTGCCAGATACCCCAGCAGCGCCCAGCCCTTGCGGTAGATCAGCGGTGCCGGCAGGCCCTCGCCTGCGCCCATGAGCCGCACCATGTCCCGTTCCTGGTCAGACTGCATGGCACCACACGGCGCATCGCAGCCACCCACCACCTTCACTTCCGCCATCGGTGCCATGCACTTCCCCCGGTATGGCCTCGACAAACCGAGGCCCTTACCTGTTAAACCGCAGAAAGCAGGGCAATCCAATCACGCCAGTCGAAAATTTCTTCAATCGCCCGCCAGACAGCGCAGCTTGAGCGCATTCGGCACACCAACAAACTCGGTTTCAACGGCAACCATGCAGCTGGGGCAAGGCTTTCGGTGTTTTCGATGGCGGTCACACCTGCAAGCGTTGACACGGGTGTGCAAGGGGTGGTTATCTCGAACCCATGCTGCAACGCCACAACGCCACCGCCCACCTGTCACCGACCCCCGGCTCCGCCGCGGCGTCGCTGCTCGTACTCGTACTTATTACCGAACCCACAGGTGCGGGACGAGCTGGCGCGTAGCAGAAACTGCCAGATTTCGATCAAAAACCCCGCACCGGCCCCGGTGCGGGGTTTTTCGTTTCCAGCTTCTATTTCACTTGAAACCATGTATCCGAACCACGCTCCCTCCCCCAAACAGAACCGCTGCTGCGCCTCAGGCGCTGCAATGGCATGCATGGTCTGCCCTCCCCACCCGGCCGCCGCGTCCTGACGCGACGGCCGTTTTTTTGACTGCACGTTTTCTTTCATCGCAAGGAACCCAAGCATCATGAGCTCCAACGACCTGCCCCAGATCAAGATCGCCGTCATCGGTTACGGCAGCCAGGGCCGCGCCCATGCACTGAACCTGCGTGAATCCGGCTACGACGTGGTGGTCGGGCTGCGCGCCGGTGGCCCCACCGAGGTCAAGGCACAGGCCGATGGCTTCACCGTCAAGACCCCTGCCGAGGCGGTCAAAGACGCCGACCTGGTGGCCGTGCTGACCCCGGACATGGTGCAGAAGAAGCTGTACAACGAAGTGCTGGCGCCAAACATGAAGCAGGGTGCCTGCCTGCTGTTCGCGCACGGCCTGAATGTGCACTTCGGCATGATCACCCCGCGCGAGGATCTGGACGTGGTGCTGGTCGCGCCCAAGGGCCCGGGTGCGCTGGTGCGCCGCGAGTATGAAATCGGCCGTGGCGTGCCGTGCATCTACGCCGTCTACCAGGACAGGAGCGGCAAGGCCGAGCAGTTCGCGCTGGCCTACGCGGCCGGCCTGGGCGGTGCACGCGCCAACATCATCAAGACCACCTTCAAGGAAGAAACCGAGACCGACCTGTTCGGTGAGCAGGCGGTGCTGTGCGGCGGTGCGTCCGCGCTGGTGCAGGCCGGCTTCGAGACCCTGGTGGAAGCCGGTTACCAGCCGGAAATCGCCTACTACGAAGTGCTGCACGAGCTGAAGCTGATCGTGGACCTGTTCTACGAAGGCGGCATCACCCGCATGCTGGAGTTCATCTCCGAGACCGCGCAGTACGGTGATTTCGTCAGCGGCCCGCGCGTGATCGACGCCTCGGTGAAGGCGCGCATGAAGGATGTGCTGACCGACATCCAGAACGGCACGTTCACCAGAAACTGGGAAGCCGAGTACGAAGCCGGGCTGCCGAACTACCGCAGGTTCCAGCAGGCCGACATGGACCACCCCATCGAGAAAGTCGGCAAGGAACTGCGCGCCAAGATGGTCTGGCTGCAAGGTCAGACTGCGTAATCGCGCGGCCCCCCACCCGCACATGGCAAAGGTTGCTGCATGAACACTTCCACCCACGGGGCGCCACGCAATGGCGCACGCTGGCTGACGCAGGCCCTGGAGGCCGAAGGCGTGCAAACGCTGTTCGGCTACCCGGGCGGCACCATCATGCCGTTCTATGACGCATTGGTGGATTCCACCCTCAAGCACATCCTGGTGCGCCACGAGCAGGGCGCGGCGTTGGCCGCCAACGGCTATGCGCGCGCCAGTGGCAAGGTAGGCGTATGCGTGGCCACCTCCGGCCCGGGCGCGTCCAACCTGGTCACCGGCATCGCCGATGCGATGCTGGATTCGGTGCCCATGGTGTGCCTGACCGGCCAGGTCGGCACGCCGCTGCTGGGCACCGATGCCTTCCAGGAGCTGGACGTCTTCGGCATGACGATGCCCATCGTCAAGCACAGCTGGCTGGTGCGCAGCGTCGATGAGCTGCCGCAGGTGGTGTCCGAGGCCTTCCGTGTCGCACGCGAAGGCCGCCCCGGCCCGGTGCTGATCGATCTGCCCAAGGACGTGCAGCTGGGCGATGCCTCGCATCTGCCGCCGCATGTACCGGCCTCGGTGGATCCGATTCCCGATGCCGATGCGCAGCGTCTGGCCGACGCGGTGGAGATGATCGCCGCCGCCGAGAAGCCGGTCATCTACGGTGGCGGCGGCATCGCCCTGGCCGATGCGGTGGGTGAGTTCCGCCAGTTCGTCGAAGCCACCGGCATCCCCACCGTGCTGACCCTGCGTGGCCTGGGCGCGCTGCCGGCCAACCACCCGCAGTACCTGGGCATGCTGGGCATGCACGGCACCCGCGCCGCCAACATGGCGGTGCAGGAGTCGGACCTGCTGGTGGTGGTGGGCGCACGCTTCGACGACCGCGCCACCGGCAAGCTGGCCGAGTTCGCTCCGTTCGCGCGTGTCGTCCACCTGGATGCCGATGCCTACGAGATCTCCAAGCTGCGCAGCGCCGACCTGGCCATCCCCGGCAACATCAAGCATGGCCTGAAGGCACTGACCGGCGTTCGCGGCAACTGCAACAGCTGGCGTGCGCGCTGCGCCGCCAATCGCGAAAAATTCACCGCGCGCTACGACGCGCCCGGCAAGGACATCTACGCCCCGGCGCTGCTCAAGCGCCTGAGCGAAGTGGCGCCGCCGGACACCGTCATCGCCTGCGACGTGGGCCAGCACCAGATGTGGGTGGCGCAGCACTGCCGCTTCAACCACCCGCGCAACCATCTGACCTCCGGCGCGCTGGGCACCATGGGCTTCGGCCTGCCGGCGGCGATGGGCGCGCAGTTCGCCTGCCCCGACCGCACCGTGGTGCTGGTCTCCGGCGATGGCAGCTTCATGATGAACGTGCAGGAGCTGGCCACCATCGCCCGCTGCCGCCTGCCGGTGAAGATCGTGCTGCTGGACAACTCCTCGCTGGGCATGGTGCGCCAGTGGCAGGAGCTGTTCTTCGCAGAGCGCTATAGCGAGATCGACCTGTCCGACAACCCGGATTTCGCTGCGCTGGCGCAGGTGTTCGGCATCCAGGCCACCCGCATCACCCAGCGTGCCGAGGTGGAGGACGCACTGGCCGCGCTGCTGGACACGCCGGGCCCGGCCCTGCTGCACGTCGCCATCGACGCACGCGCCAACGTGTGGCCGCTGGTGCCACCCAACAACGCCAACAGCACCATGCTGGACAGCAACCCCGCACACGCCACCGCCACCGCCGCGCAGGAGAGTTCCAATGCAATACCGGCTTGACCTGGTGCTGAAGCCTGCCGAAGGCGCGCTGGTGCGCGTGATCGGCATGGTCGAGCGCCGCGGCTTTTCGCCCAGCAACATCGCCGGCAACCGTGCCGCCGACGATGAGGGGCGCTGGCATGTGCAGATGGACATCCACGGCCAACGCCCGCCGGAGACCCTGCGCCACCAGCTGGAGAAGGTATACGACTGCGAATCCGTGCGCGTGGTACCGGTAGCTGCGGGTGCCGATGTATGAACGGTGATGGTGTAAGGCAGGTAACTGCTGGGAACAGGGAACGGGGAACCGGGAATATAGGGGTGCTGCGTTCCGGCACACTGCACGGTTCCTGCGGCGTGAGCGTATCTGTTTCGTGCATGCCGTCGCGCGCCTCCACCCAACGGAGGCGTCTTCTTCCAGGCCAACCCGCGCACCTCCGTTCCCCGTTTCCCGTTCCCTGTTCCCGGCTTCACGCCAATGCCTGACCGCAGCCGCCCCACCGCCGCTGCCGACCACGCTGGCGAAGTGAACGTCAGCGTTGCCGATGTACTGGCCGCACAGGCCCGCCTGCGCCGCTTCCTGCCGCCCACGCCGCTGCACTACGCGGAGCGGTTCGGCACCTGGCTGAAACTGGAGAACCTGCAGCGCACCGGTTCCTACAAGGTGCGTGGTGCGTTGAACGCGATGCTGGCGGCGCTGGAACGGGGCGATGAGCGCCCGGTCATCTGCGCCTCTGCCGGCAACCACGCCCAGGGCGTGGCCTGGGCTTCGCACCGTCTGGGCGTGCAAGCCATCACAGTGATGCCGCACGGCGCGCCCGCCACCAAGATCGCCGGTGTGCAACATTGGGGCGCTACCGTGCGCCAGCATGGCAACAGCTATGACGAGGCCTACGCCTTCGCCCGTGAACTGGCCGAACAGAACGGCTACCGCTTCCTGTCCGCGTTCGACGACCCGGACGTGATTGCCGGGCAGGGCACGCTGGGCATCGAAATCGCCCCGCACGCGCCGGACGTGGTCATCGTGCCCATCGGCGGCGGCGGCCTGGCATCGGGGGTCGCGCTGGCGTTGAAATCGCAGGGTGTGCGCGTGGTCGGTGCGCAGGTGGAAGGCGTGGATTCCATGGCACGCGCCATCAAGGGCGACGTGCGCGAGATCGACCCGATGCCGACGCTGGCCGATGGCGTCAAGGTCAAGATTCCCGGCTTCATCACCCGCCGCCTGTGCACCAGCCTGCTGGACGACGTGGTCATCGTGCGCGAAGCCGAGCTGCGTGAAACCCTGGTGCGTCTGGCACTGGAAGAACACGTCATCGCCGAAGGCGCCGGCGCGCTGGCGCTGGCCGCCGGCCGCCGCGTGGCCGGCAAGCGCAAGTGCGCGGTGGTGTCCGGCGGCAACATCGACGCCACGGTGCTGGCCACCCTGCTCTCCGAAGTGCGGCCCAGGCCGCCGCGCAAGCCACGGCGGCGCAGCGGCGAACGACTTAGAAGCCGCGCCACCTCACCGCCGACATCCCCTAGCCCTTCGCAATCACCCCACATTCCCGTTACCGCTGTCGAGGAGACCCTCTGGTGAATACTCCAACCATTACTAGCCCACGAATTACGATCTTCGACACCACCCTGCGTGACGGCGAGCAATCCCCGGGCTGCAGCATGACCCCACCACAGAAGCTGGTGATGGCGCGCGCCCTGGCCGAACTGGGTGTGGATGTCATTGAAACCGGCTTCCCGGCCAGCTCGCAGTCCGACCGCGAGGCCATGGCGCTGATCGGCCGTGAAGTACGCGGGCCGGTGCTGGCGGTGCTGTCGCGCTGCCTGCCCGGCGACATCGAGACCTCGGTGAAGGCACTGGAATCGGCGGCCAATCCGCGTCTGCATGTGTTTCTGTCCACCAGCCCGCTGCACCGTGAGCACAAGCTGCGCATGAGCAAGGAGCAGGTGCTGGAATCGGTGCACAAGCACGTCACCATGGCGCGCGGCTACCTGGACGACATCGAGTTCTCGGCCGAGGACGCCACCCGCACCGAGCTGGAATTCCTGACCGAAGTGGCGCAGGTCGCCATCGCCGCCGGCGCCACCACCATCAACCTGCCGGATACCGTGGGCTTCACTACGCCGGATGAAATCCGCGCCACGTTCCAGCACGTCATCGGCAACGCCGCCGGCGCGGACAAGGTGGTGTTCAGTGCCCACTGCCACAACGACCTGGGCCTGGCCGTGGCCAACTCGCTGGCCGCCATCGAAGGCGGCGCACGCCAGGTGGAAGGCTCCATCAACGGCATCGGCGAGCGCGCCGGCAACTGCGCGCTGGAAGAGATCGCGATGGTGCTGAAGGTGCGCAACGCCTTCTACAACTTCGACACCGGCTTCGACACCAAACGCATCGTGCCCACCTCGCAGCTGCTGTCGCGGCTGGTCGGCATGCCGGTACAGCGCAACAAGGCCATCGTCGGCGCCAATGCGTTCGCGCATGAATCGGGCATCCACCAGCACGGCATGCTGCGCCATCGCGGCACCTACGAAATCATGCGCCCGGAAGATGTGGGCTGGGAGTCCTCGCAGATGGTGCTGGGCCGCCACAGTGGCCGCGCCGCCGTGGAAGCACGCCTGCGCGCGCTGGGCTTCTGGCTGGAAGAGGAAGAGCTGAAGCTGGTGTTCGAGCAGTTCAAGGCCATGTGCGAGCAGCAGCGTGTGGTTACCGATGCCGATCTGCAGACACTGATGCAGGGCACGTCCAGCAGCGACGGCTACCGCCTGGCCTCGATGACCATCAGCGATGTCGGCAGCCGCGCCAACGCGCTGGTTGAACTGTCCGACCCGGAAGGCAACCGCGTGGCGGAAACCGCGCAGGGTGACGGCCCGGTCGATGCACTGTTCTCGGCACTGTCGGCGGCCACCGGCATCCAGCTGACCCTGGACAGCTACCACGTCCACAGCGTCGGCATCGGCGCCGATGCGCGCGGCGAGGCCAACCTGAGCGTGCGCCACGCAGGCGAGATCCTGGAAGGCACCGGCACCAGCCGTGACATCATCGAAGCCAGCGCACTGGCGTGGCTGGACGTCACCAACCGCCTGCTGCGCCAGCGCGAAGGCGAGAAGACCCAGGAAGCCGTCAGCGCCTGAGCGCGGCGACACCCACCAGGCAACGGAATACCGGAACCATGAGCACCGCACCGAAAACCCTGTACGACAAACTGTGGGACGCGCACGTCGTCGTGCCCGAATCGGACAGCGCGCCCGCCGTGCTGTACATCGACCTGCACCTGATCCACGAAGTCACCTCGCCGCAGGCCTTCACCGAACTGCGCGATCGTGGCCTGAAGCCGCGCCGTGCCGACCGCACCAAGGCCACGATGGACCACTCCACGCCTACTCTGCCAGCGGCTGCCGACGGCAGGCTGCCGTACGCCAGCAAGGCCTCGGAAGCGCAGGTGCAGATGCTGGCCAAAAACTGCGCCGAGTACGGCATCGAGCTGTTCGACATGACCTCGGCCAACCGCGGCATCGTGCATGTCATCGCTCCGGAGCAGGGCTTCACCCAGCCCGGCATGACCATCGTCTGCGGTGACAGCCACACCTCCACGCACGGCGCATTCGGCGCGATGGCCTTCGGCATCGGCACCAGCGAAGTGGGTCATGTGCTGGCCACGCAGTGCCTGCTGCAACGCAGGGCCAAGACCATGTCCATCACCGTCGATGGCGAGCTGGCACCGGGCGTCGGCGCCAAGGACGTGGTGCTGCACATCATCGGCGTGATCGGCGTCAACGGCGGCACCGGCCATGTCATCGAGTTCGGTGGCTCAGCCATCCGCGCGATGGACATGGAACAGCGCATGACCCTGTGCAACATGTCCATCGAAGCCGGCGCACGCGCCGGCATGGTGGCGCCGGATCAGGTGACGTTCGACTGGGTGGCCAACACCCCGCGCGGCCCCAAGGGCGCTGATTTCGACGCCGCCGTCGCCCGCTGGAAGATGCTGCGCACCGATGAGGGCGCCGCCTTCGATGTGGACGTGCGCATCGACGCCGCCGACATCCGCCCCACCCTGACCTGGGGCACGCATCCCGGCACCGCCATCGCAGTGGATGCACCCATCCCCGCCGCCAGCGATGCCGCCGCGCAGAAGGGTCTGGACTACATGCAGTTCGAGGCGGGCCACGCTCTGGCAGGTACGCCGGTGGATGTGGTGTTCGTCGGCTCCTGCACCAATGGCCGCCTGAGCGACATGCGTGAAGTGGCGCGCGTGCTGCGTGGCCGCCGCGTCGCCAGTGGCGTGCGCATGCTGGTGGTGCCGGGCTCGGAGATCGTCAAGCGCGATGCCGAAGCCGAAGGCATCCATGAGATCGTCCGCGCCGCCGGTGCCGAATGGCGCGAACCGGGCTGCTCCATGTGCATCGCGATGAATGGTGATCTGGTCGCCCCCGGGCAGTTGGCGGTCAGCACCAGCAACCGCAATTTCGAGGGCCGCCAGGGCCCCGGCTCACGCACCCTGCTGGCCTCACCGATGAGCGCGGCATGGGCCGCCGTGAACGGCCACGTCGCCGACCCCCGCGAACTGTTTGCCAAGGAGGTAGCGTGATGGCCGGTTTCCGCACCCTGACCTCGCGCAGTGTCGTGCTGCGCCAGACCAACATCGACACCGACCAGATCATTCCGGCGCGCTTCCTCTCCACCACCGAGCGTGCGGGGCTGGGCAAGAACGCCTTCAACGACTGGCGCTGGCAGGCCGATGGTTCGCCGAATCCGGATTTCGCCTTCAACCAGCCGCAGAACGCAGGCCGTACCATCCTGCTGGCGGGGCGCAACTTCGGCTGCGGCTCCTCGCGCGAACATGCGCCATGGGCGCTGACCGACCTGGGCCTGCGCGCCATCGTCAGCAGCGAGATCGCCGACATCTTCCGTGGCAACTCGCTGAAGAACGGCCTGCTGCCCATCGTGCTGGATGAGGCTGATGTGCAGGCGCTGATGCAGAACCCCGACGATGAATTGACCATCGACGTGGCCGCGCGCGAGCTGCGTACTTCAAGCGGCAAGGCCTACAGCTTTCCGCTGGACGGCTTCTCGCAGACCTGCCTGCTGGAAGGCGTGGACCAGCTGGGCTGGTTGCTGGGCCGCGTACCGGAAATCGAAGCCTACGAGGCGGCAAACGCCGCTTGAGAAAGAGCTCCCAGAGAACGGAGCACGAAAGCCCCTTCCCTTGCCAGCACAGCCGGGAGGGGGCATGAACACCCCTCCCCTTGTCGGCGCAGCCGGAAGGGGGAGGTTGGGAGGGGGTAGCTCCAGCCGCAGCCTGCAAAACAAAGCACGCCGCGAACAGCCAACCCCTCCCCAACCCTCCCCTGCGCCTCCGGCGCAAGGGAGGGAGCATGAAAAGCCCCTCCCCTTGCCGGCGCAGCCGGGAGGGGGAGGTCGGGAGGGGGTAGCTTCAACCGCAGCCTGCGAAACAAAGCACGCCGCGAAAAGCCAACCCGTCCCCAACCCTCCCCTACGCCTTCGGCGCAAGGGAGGGAGCATGAAAGCCCCTCCCCTTGCCGGCGCAGCCGGGAGGGGGAGGTTGGGAGGGGGTAGCTTCAACCGCAGCCTGCAAAACAAAGCACGCCGCGAAACGCCACCCCCTCCCCGACCCTCCCCTACGCCTCCGACGCGAGGGAGGGAGCAATACAGCCCTCCGCCCTGCGATGTCGCAACGGAGGCAGCCACCACCTCACACGCAACCTGGAAATTTCTGCATGCAAGCCAACATCGTCGTACTGCCGGGTGACGGCATCGGTCCGGAAATCACCGTCGCTGCCGTGGATGTGCTCAAGGCCATCGCCGCGCGTCATGGCCATACCTTCACCTTCAGCGAGCACGACATTGGCGGCATCGCCATCGACCGTCACGGCGAACCGCTTCCCGCTGCCACGCTCGATGCCTGCAGCAAGGCCGATGCCGTGCTGTTGGGCGCGGTGGGTGGCCCGAAGTGGTCCGACCCGAATGCAAAGGTGCGCCCGGAACAGGGCCTGCTGGCAATCCGCAAGGCGCTGGGCCTGTACGCCAACCTGCGCCCGGTGCGTACCCATCCCGCCGCGCTCAACGCCTCGCCGATCAAACCCGAACTACTCAAGGACGTGGACTTCATCGTGGTGCGTGAGCTGACCGGCGGCATCTACTTCGGCGACAAGACCCGCGACGCCGACAGCGCCAGCGACCTGTGCCGCTACACGGTGGTGGAAATCGAACGCGTGCTGCGCAGCGCGTTCCGTCTGGCACAGCAGCGTCGCGGCAAGCTCACTTCGGTGGACAAGGCCAACGTACTGGAAACCTCGCGCCTGTGGCGTGACATCGCCACCCGCATCGGCCGCGAGGAATTCCCCGACGTGGAGCTGGAGCATCAGCTGGTGGATTCCATGGCCATGCACCTGATCGCCAAGCCGCGTGCCTATGATGTGATCGTCACCGAAAACATGTTCGGCGACATCCTGACCGATGAGGCCTCGATGCTGGCCGGCTCGCTAGGCCTGCTGCCGTCTGCCTCGCTGGGCGAAACCGGCAAGGTCGGCATCTACGAACCCATCCATGGCTCGGCACCGGATATCGCCGGCAAGGGCATCGCAAACCCTTACGCCACCATCCTCAGCGCCGCCATGCTGCTGCGCCATTCGCTGGAGCTGGAGGCCGAAGCCAACGCCGTGGAAAAGGCGGTGAGCTCAGCACTGGATGCCGGCAGGTTCACCGCCGATCTGGCCGCGCAGGGGCAGGCGCTTTCGACCAGTCAGGCCGCACAGGCGGTGCTTGCCAACTTGCAGTAAGCCATACAAACGCGGCCACTGGCCGCGTTTTACGTTTCATTGCGTACTTTTGGGCGGCGCGTTTTCGCCGCAGTGGCGATACAGTCCCAACTTCAGACCTTCAGCTTCAGGTCCCCCTCCTGAAAGGAAAGCCCTTGAACTACCGTAGCCCTGACGAATTCCTGGCCCAGGTTGCCAGGCGCGACCCCCTCCAGCCCGAGTTCCTGCAGGCGGTGAAGGAAGTCTTCCACAGCCTGTGGCCGTTCCTGCAGGCCAATCCGAAATACACCCGGCACGGGCTGCTGGAGCGTCTGGTGGAACCGGAGCGCGTGATCCAGTTCCGCGTGGCATGGGCCGACGACAAGGGCCAGACCCACGTCAACCGCGCCTGGCGCGTGCAGCACAGTTCCTCGATCGGCCCGTTCAAGGGCGGCATGCGCTTCCACCCATCGGTGAACCTGTCCATCCTCAAGTTCCTGGCCTTCGAGCAGACCTTCAAGAACGCGCTGACCACGCTGCCCATGGGTGGCGGCAAGGGCGGTTCGGATTTCGACCCCAAGGGCAAGAGCGACGGCGAAGTGATGCGCTTCTGCCAGGCGCTGATGCTGGAGCTGTACCGCCATCTCGGCCCGAACACCGACGTGCCTGCCGGTGACATCGGCGTGGGCGCGCGTGAAGTCGGCTTCATGGCCGGCATGATGAAGAAGCTCAGCAACGATGCCGCGTGCGTGTTCACCGGCAAAGGCCTGGCCTACGGCGGCAGCCTGATGCGCCCGGAGGCCACCGGCTTCGGCACGGTCTATTTCGTCGAGCAGATGCTGCACCATGCACGCCGCCAGACCCATGGCGCCAAGGTGCTGGTGTCCGGCTCGGGCAACGTGGCCCAGTTCGCGGCCATCAAGGCAGCCGAGCTGGGTGCGCGCGTGCTGACCTTCTCCGATTCGGGCGGCACGCTGTATGCGGCGGAAGGTTTCGACGAGCAGGCCATGCAGGACGTGATGGCGCTGAAGAACGAGCGCCGCGGCCGTCTTTCCGAACTGGCCGACGACCCGCGCTTCGAGTTCCTGGCCGACCGCCGACCGTGGCACATCCCCGCCGACATCGCCCTGCCCTGCGCTACCCAGAACGAGCTGGACGAGACCGACGCCCGCACGCTGGTGCACAACGGCGTGCTGTGCGTGGCCGAAGGCGCGAACATGCCGTCCACGCTGGAAGCGGTGGATGTCTTCCTGCAGGCCGGCACGCTGTACGCGCCCGGCAAGGCCAGCAACGCCGGCGGCGTTGCCACCTCGGGCCTGGAAATGAGCCAGAACGCGCTGCGCCTGTCCTGGCGCCATGCGGACGTGGACGAGCGCCTGCACGTCATCATGAAGGAGATCCACGCCAACTGCGTGCAGCATGGCGTGCGTGCCGATGGCAGCGTCAACTACGTGGACGGCGCCAACATCGCGGGCTTCGTGAAGGTGGCCGATGCCATGCTGGCGCAGGGGCTTTACTGAGTAGAGCCTCACCCCTCCCCAGCCCTCCCCTGTGCCTTCGGCACAAGGGAGGGAGTACGCCCCTCCCCTTGCGGGCGCAGCCCGGAGGGGGAGGTTGGGAGAGAGTTGCTGGGCGGGCAGTGGATCATTCCATCGCGTACAGCCTCACCCCTCCCCTCCCCTGTGCCTTCGGCACAAGGGAGAGAGTACGCCCCTCCCCTTGCGGGCGCAGCCCGGATGGGGAGGTTGGGAGGGGGTTGCCGGGCGGGCAGTGGATCATTCCATCGCGAACAGCTTGACCCCTCCCCAGCCCTCCCCTGTGCCTCCGGCACAAGGGAGGGAGCACGCCCCTCCCTTTGCGGGCGCAGCCCGGAGGGGGAGGTTGGGAGGGGGTTGCTGGGTGGGTAGTGGATCATTCATTCGCGAACAGCCTCACCCCTCCCCAGCCCTCCCCTGTGCCTTCGGCACAAGGAAGGGGGCACACCCCTCCCCTTGCGAGCGCAGCCCGGAGGGGGAGGTCGGGAGGGGGTTGCCGGGCGGGCAGGTTCATTCCATCGCGTACAGCCTGACCCCTCCCCAGCCTCCCCTGTGCCTCCGGCACAAGGGAGGGAGCACACCCCTCCCCTTGCCGGCGCAGCCCGGAGGGGGAGGTTGGGAGGGGGTTGCTGGGCGGGCGCGGCGGATCATTCCATCGCGTACAGCCTCACCCCTTCCCAACCCTCCCCTGCGCCTTCGGCACAAGGGAGGGAGCACCGGCGCTTTACCTGCGCCTGCAGCCCCAAGGGGAGCGGATCATTCAATGCCGCACGCGGTTGCGGCCTTCGTTCTTGGCTCTGTACAGCGCGCGATCGGCCGCTGACAGAATCACGTGCGGTGCTTCCTGGCCCGGCCCGAAGTTGGCCACGCCGATGCTGGCGGTGATCCTCAGTTCCGGGTCCACATCGTCCAGACGTAGACGGGCGATTCGCTGGCGCAGGTCCTGCAGCTGCTCCAGCGCGGTCTGCAGCGGCACACCGCGCAGGACGATCAGGAACTCCTCGCCTCCATGGCGGGAAACAAACTGGTCCGTTCCCAGCAGCAGCCGCAGCAGGCTGGCCACATCGCATAGCACCTGGTCACCGGCCTCATGCCCATAGCGGTCGTTGATCAGCTTGAAATGATCAAGGTCCAGCAGGGCCACGTTCACTGCTACGTCTTTGGTCACCGCCTCGTGCAGGACCTTCTGCAGGTGTGCGTCAGCCGCACGCCGGTTCGGCAGGCCGGTCAATGCGTCATGCATTGCCAGGTATTCCAGCCGCTGCATCAGACCATCACGCTCCACGCCTGCCTGCTCCAATGCACGGTTCTTCTCGCTCAGCTCCTGCGTGCGCGCGGCGATTTCAGTATTGAGCAAGCGCTGCCTGCGGCGATAGCTGGCAGTGCGCCACGCGACCAGCATGGCGATGAGCCCGGCCACCGCCGCTGCCATCAGCACCAACACCCATTGCCTGCGCCAATAAGGGGCCGCCACTTCAAGGCTCAGCTCCGCCTCGCCGACACGCTGCCGGTCATCCCAGTCCAGCGGCAGCACCATGGCCTGCACCCGCAGCCGGTAACGCCCGGGTGCCAGGTTGGTATAGACCGCTTCGGTACGACCACCCGCTTCCACCCACTCGGCGTCGAAGCCTTCCAGCCGGTAGCGATACCGCATCTTGTCTGGTGCCTGGAAGCCAAGACCCGCATAGGCCACAGCGATGCGCTCAACATGGTGCGGCAACTTGTAGGCACCATGCAGCGGCCGGGTTTCACCATCCACCACCACATCTTCGATGACCACCGGCGGCTTGCGTGGGCGCACATTGCTGTCCACCCGTTCCGGGTCGATCATCGCCACGCCACGCGCGGTGGGAAACAGCAGCTGCCCGTCGCGCGTCAGCCAACCTGCCGGCGTGGACGCACCGTTGTTCTGGCTGCTTGGCATACCATCGGTATGGTCGATGACCTGCACCGCCAGCTGGCTGCGCGCGCCGGCAGCCACCGCTACCAGATCGTTGCGATCCAGGCGGAACACACCCTGGTTGCTGGACAGCCACAGATGGCCCTTGCGGTCATCAAGAATGCGGAAAATCTTGTCGCGCGGCAGCCCCTTGCGATGGTCGAAAACAGTGATGTCCAGCCCACGCTTGCGCAACAGGCCGTGGTCACTGGCAATCCACAGATCGCCGTTGCCGTCGCCAAGGAAGTCGAATACATAGCGTGCCGGGAAGCCTTCATCAGCAACCCAGGTACGCAGCCTGCCCGTGCTGTCCATCGACGCCATGCCGTTGTTGGTGCCTATCCACAGCACACCCGACGAATCACGGTACAACGCGTGCACCACCTCGCCCGGCAATCCCTGTTCGGCGCCGTAGTGACGAATTTCATTGCCACTGTGGTGATACAGGCCGTCGGCCGCGCCAACCCAAAGACTGCCATCCGCATCGGCCAGCAGTGCACGCACCAATGGCTGCACCACACCTGGCAGGGTCAGGCGCTGCTGCACATTGCCCTGCGTATCCAGCCGCCAGACACCTTCGTTGTAGGTACCTGCCCATAGGCCTCCGGGAATGGCGGCCAGTGCCAGCACCGATGTATCCCGCCCGTCGCCCGGCAGCAGCCGCACGCGGCTGAGCTGGTCGCCCCTCAGGCGGTCCAAGCCCTCGGAGTGCCCGATCCACACGCTGCCGTCATCGGTCTGGGTGATTGCGCGCGTATATTCCGAACCAAGCCCATCGGCACGGGTCAGGCCGCCGGCCGCGCCGCGGTCCACCCGGTACAGACCTTCGGTACTTCCTGCCCATACCAGTCCCTCGCGGTCGATGGTCAGTGCTGGACTCACCTGCCCCGGCACCTGGATGCGCTCCCGCTCATCGTCTGCATAGCGTTCCAGACGGCCTGCGGAAAGGCTGAGCCACAATGCGCCCTCCGCATCGCGGCGCACCCTGTCCACGCGCTCACCGGGGAACAGGTGCTCCCAATGCCCGCCCTTGTGCAGCCAGTGCACGCCATCGTCGGCAGCCACCAGCCAGCCGCCAGTGTCATCGGCGACCAGATCGCGCACCAGCCACGCCGCACTCGCCTTCCACGGCGCCAGCCGGCCATTACGCAACTGGTATACCCCGCGTTCGGTGCCGACCAGCAGGCCATCGCCACCGTCCTGCACCAGACTGGTGATCAAGGCTTCCGGCAAACGGGGGGTGGTTACCGCCTGCTGAAGTTCCCCCTCCGGACTCAGGCGCAGCAGGCGCTCGCCAGAGGCCACCCACAGGGTGCCGGTGGCATCGCGCTGCAGTGCGTTGATTGGCAGGTCGCGTCCCGCCGCACCGCCAATGGGCTCCCAGCTGCCCCGCTGGTAGCGGTATACGCCGTCATTGATGGTGCCGAACAGCATGGCGCCATCGGGCTCGGCCAGTATCGCGGCCACGCCCGACAGCTCCGCACCAGGTGTGTTCTGGCTGTCGAACACGGTGAACGCGCGCCCATTGAAGCGGACCACGCCCTCCCAGGTGCCCAGCCAGATGAAACCGTCACTGCCCTGCGCTACTGCCTGCACCAGGTTGTGCGGCAGCCCCTGCTCCATGGTCCAACCAGCCACGGTATGCCGCGCCGCCTGCGCCGGACCCATGCTCATGGCGGCCAGCAATGCCAACACAAGCGCACACAGCATCACCCGCAGGCAGCGAAGCGCGCGGTGCCGAAGACTGGGTACTTGATCCAATGTCTGGGGCAAACCTGCCTCCCGCAGGTCTTCCGGCCACCGGCCGGCCACCCTAATCTAGCATTTCGCCGGAACAACCGCCCCGGGGCATGCATACCCACCGGGGCGGTTACGACCGCTTCGCTCAGGCGCCCGCTTCGTCCGGCTTCACCCGGAACCAGGCCGCATACAACGCCGGCAGGAACACCAGGGTCAGCACCGTGCCCACGATCAGGCCGCCCATGATGGAGATGGCCATCGAACCGTAAAAGGCGCTGCGCGAGAGCGGGATCATCGCCAGCACCGCCGCCAGCGCGGTCAGCACGATCGGGCGGAAGCGGCGCACGGTCGCGTCGATGATGGCGTGCCAGCGGTCGTGGCCGGCGTCGATGTCCTGCTGGATCTGGTCGATCAGGATCACCGAGTTGCGCATGATCATGCCGGCCAGCGCGATGGTGCCCAGCATCGCCACGAAGCCGAACGGCACGCGGAAGATCAGCAGGAACAGGGTGGCGCCGATGATGCCCAGCGGCGCGGTGACGAACACCATCGCCGCACGCGAGAAGCTGCGCAGCTGCACCATCAGCAGCGTCGCCACCACCACCAGGAACAGCGGCATGCCGGCCTTGATCGAGTTCTGGCCGCGTGCCGAATCCTCCACCGTGCCGCCGGTTTCCAGCAGGTAGCCATCCGGCAGTCCGGCGCGGATACCGTCCAGCGTAGGCAGGATCTGTTCGACCACACCCACCGGCAGCATGCCGTCACCGATGTCCGCACGCACGGTCACCGTGGGCAGGCGGTTGCGGTGCCAGATGATGCCGTCCTCGAACACCTGCTCCAGCCGCGCCACCTGCGACAGCGATACCGGCTTGCCGCTGGGCGTGGGAATGGCCAGGCTGCCGAGCATGTCCAGCCGCGCGCGCTCGTTGTCCGGGCCGCGCAGCAGCATGCCGATCTGGCGGTTGCCTTCACGGTAGGTGCTGACGCTGGTGCCGGCCAGCGAACTGCTCAGGAACTGCGCGATCTGTGCACTACTCACGCCCAGCGCGCGGGCACGGTCCTGGTCCACCACCAGACGCACCACCTTGCTCGGCTCGCTCCAGTTGAGGTTGACGTTGGTGGTATGCGGGTTCTGCCGCACCTTGTCCGCCACCTGCGCGGCAATCGCCTGCACCTGCTCGACATGCTCACCCGATACGCGGAACTGCACCGGGTAGCCCACCGGCGGACCGTTCTCCAGCCGCGTCACGCGCAGCTGCACATCCGAGAACTGCGGCACCACGTCCTTCAACAGCCAGTCGCGCACTTCCTCGCGCGCGTGGATGTCATCGGTCAGCACCACGTACTGCGCGAAGTTGGTGGCCGGCAGTTGCTGGTCCAGCGGCAGGTAGAAGCGCGGCGAACCGCTGCCCACATAGCCCACGAAATTGTCGATGCCGGCGCGCTGCTTGAGCAGGGCTTCCAGCTTGTCCGCCTGCGCCTGCGTGGCGGTCAGCGAGGCACCTTCGGCCAGTTCGATGTCCACCATCAATTCAGGCCGGGTGGAATCCGGGAAGAACTGCTGCGGCACGAAGCGGAACATCACCAGCGAGAACACGAACAGGCCGATGGTAGCGAAGATCACCAGCCAGCGGCGGCGCAGGCAGGCATCCAGGAAGCGACGGAAACGCTGGTAGAAGCGGGTGCCATACGGGTCGTGGTCATGCGCCAGTTCCTTGGGCGCGATGAGGTTGGCCAGCGCCGGGTTGCGGTCGGCCCAGCGCAGGCGCAGCGCGCGCCACCGGCCCGCGATGCTGCCCGGCTTCGGCGGCTGCGGGTTGTGCAGATCCGGCAGCATCTTGTCGCCCAGGTAGGGAATGAACAGCACCGCCGCGATCCACGACACCACCAGCGCGATGGTCACCACCTGGAACAGCGAGCGCGTGTATTCGCCGGTGCTCGATGCCGCCGTGGCAATCGGCAGGAAGCCGGCGGCGGTGATGAGGGTGCCGGTCAGCATCGGGAATGCGGTCGATTCCCATGCGAAGCTGGCCGCGCGCAGGCGGTCGTAGCCCTGCTCCATCTTGGTGGCCATCATCTCCACCGCGATGATGGCGTCATCCACCAGCAGGCCTAACGCCAGCACCAAAGCACCCAGCGAAATCTTGTGCAGGCCGATGTCCAGCTGGTGCATGACGAAGAAGGTCATCGCCAGCACCAGCGGAATGGAGACCGCCACCACCAGGCCGGTGCGCCAGCCCAGCGAGAAGAAGCTCACCAGCAGCACGATCACCACGGCCTCGGTGAGCACCTTGACGAACTCGCCCACCGAATCCTTCACCGCATGCGGCTGGTCGGACACCTTGCGCAGCTGCATGCCTGCCGGCAGCGTCTTCTGCAGCTCGGCGAACTCGGCATCCAGCGTCTTGCCCAGCCGCAGGATGTCGCCACCGTTCTTCATCGCCACCGCGATGCCGATGGCGTCTTCGCCCATGAAGCGCATCTTCGGCGAGGCCGGATCGGCGAAGCCGCGCTTGACCTCGGCGATATCACCCAGCCGCACGGTGCGGTCACCGGCACGGATCGGGAAATCGGCGATGTCCTGGACCGAGGTGAACTGGCCGGTGATGCGCAGCTGCACGCGGTCGCTGCCGGTCTCGAACCAGCTCGCCGGGGCCATCGCGTTCTGCTGCTGCAGCGCCTGCTGAACCTGCTGCATCGACACGCCCAGTGTGGCCAGCTTGGTGTTGGACA
>DCXY01000002.1:203061-241877 GCA_002329155.1 Stenotrophomonas sp. UBA2124
TGGCCAGCTTGGTGTTGGACAGTTCGATCCACACCTTCTCGTCCTGCAGGCCCAGCAGGTCCACCTTGCCCACGTCGTTCACGCGTTGCAGTTGCAGCTGGATGCGGTCGGCGTAGTCGCGCATCAGCGCGTAGTCGAAGCCCTTGCCGGTCAGCGCATAGATGTTGCCGAAGGTGTCACCGAACTCGTCGTTGAAGAACGGCCCCACCACTTCGGCGGGCAGCTGCGGGCGGATGTCGCCCACCTTCTTGCGGATCTGGTAGAACAGCTCGGGCACGTCCTTGGAGCGCATGGAGTCGCGCGCCATGAAGATCACCTGCGATTCGCCGGGCCGCGAGTAGGACTGGATGAATTCGAACTGCCCGGTGTTCATCAGCGCCTTTTCCAGCGGCTCGGTCAGCTGCCTGGACACCTGCTCGGCGGTGGCGCCCGGCCACATCGCCTGCACCACCATCGCGCGGAAGGTGAACGGCGGGTCCTCGGACTGGCCCAGGTGCTTGTATGACCACGCACCGATGATGGCCATCGCGATCATCATGAACAGGACGAGCGGCCGGTTGCCCAGAGCCCATTCGGAGAGATTGAAGCGGCGCACGCCTCAGTCCTCCTTGTTGGCGGCGGTGGCCGGCGCAGGCGCCAGCACCGCACGGTTGCTGCGGTCCACCGCCTTCACCACCTGCCCTTCGCGCAGCAAGTGACCACCGGCGGCAACCACCCAGTCGTCGGGCTTGAGGCCCTGCAGCACGGGGACGTCATCGGCACCGTAAGCACCGAGCGTCACCGCACGCGCCTGCAGCGCACCGTTGGCCGGATTCACCACCCACACGCTGGCCTGCTGCGGCTGCTTGCCGGCCTGCACCGCCGCCAGCGGCACCCGCAGCTGGCCGTGGCTGCCGTGGCCGATGAACACCCGTGCGCTCTGCCCCAGTTCAACCGCATCCAGTGCTTCGGCCGCCAGGCTCACGCGCGCGGCGTAGGTGCGTGCCTGCGGGTCGGCGGCGGCGGCGATCTCGCGGATGCTGCCGGGCAGCAGCTTGCCCTGCTGGTTCCACAGTTCCACCTGCACCGGCATGCCTACGCTGAAATCGCGGATGGCGCTTTCCGGCAAGGCAATCGCCACCTCGCGCGCACCATCGGCGGCGAGGGTGAAAATGGTCTGGCCTGCGGCAACCACCTGCCCGGCCTCGGCCTGGCGGGTGGCGATGAGGCCGTCATCGGGCGCACGCAGCTGCGCGTACCCGGCCTGGTTGCGGCTCACATCAAGATTGGCGCGCGCCGCATCGGCCTGCCCCTGCGCGGCCTTCAACGCGGCGGTCTGCGCATCCAGTGCCGAACGGCTGACCAGCTCCTGCGCGGCCAGCGCGGTATAGCGTTTGTGCTCGTCACGGGCGCGTACCAGGTCGGCCTCGGCCGCCGCGTACTGCGCCTGCGCTGCACGCGCCTGCAGCGCGTAGTCGGCCACGTCCAGCTCGGCCAGCACCTGCCCCTTCTTCACCCGCTGGCCGGCATCGACATGGCGCCGCAACAGGTTGCCGCCCACGCGGAACGACAGGGCTGCCTCCTCGCGCGCATGCACCTCACCGGGATACGCGGCCACCGCCGTGCCATCACTGCCGGAGGGGTGCACCACCAGCACGGGCAGCGGCTGTACGGGCGCGGTTTCGGGTTTGCCACATGCTGCGAGCAGGGCCAGCGCCAGGCCGCCGGCGATCCATCGGAAAGTGTTCATGGGAGAGGTCGCGAATGCAGGGGAGAGGGAGCGGCCGGGTTATGCCGCCATTACTGAACGAGCCGGTATAGTATAAATATCGAACCAGCTGGTCTAGTATTACGCCATGTCTGTAAAACACCCCGCCACTGCTGATGCCAAGGCTGCCCCGCGCAGCGCCGGCCCCGGTCGTCCCAAGGACCTTGGCAAGCGCGCGGCCATCCTGGACGCGGCCAAGGAAATGTTCATCGAGCTGGGCTTCAACGGCGTCAGCATGGATGGCATCGCCGCCCGTGCCGGCGTGTCCAAGCTCACCGTATACAGCCATTTCGGTGACAAGGAGACCCTGTTCACCGAGGCGATCCAGGCCAAGTGCGTGGAAATGATGCCCGATGAGCTGTTCGTCACCGACAACGACGGTCCGCTGCGCGACCAGCTGCTGGGCATCGGCCATGCGTTCTTCGCCCTGATCAGCTCCGACGCCGCCCTGGCCACCCAGCGCATGATGATGACCCCGGACACCGACGACCGGATCCGCCAGATGTTCTGGCTGGCCGGCCCGGCACGTACCGAGGCGGCGCTGTCCGACTTTCTGGCCGCCCGCGTGACCCGTGGCGAACTGTCCGTGCCCGATACGCTGCTGGCCGCCCGCCAGTTCTTCTGCCTGATCAAGGGCGAGGTGCACCTTCACATGATGTGCGGTCTGTGCCGCGCGCCCGGCAAGCTGGACACCGCCGCGCATGTGGTGGCCAGCGTGGATTTCTTCCTGCGTGCCTGCCAGCCGCACCCGGGAGGCCAGGCTGCAAGCTGAATGGAACCGGAGGTCCGAGTGACTTCCGGCACTGCGGCACCCGGCGCGGCCACGGCGATGCTTCAACCGTACCCGCCGCGCGCCTAACCGGTAAAATGGCCGGCCCCTTGCGCCGGAATGACGAGCTTTCCAATGACGATCAATTACTCACACGCCCGCGAATTGATGGTTGAACAGCAGATCCGTCCCTGGGACGTGCTGGACATCCGCGTGCTGGACGTGCTGGCGCGGCTGCCGCGCGAGGCCTTCGTGGCCGAATCGCACCGTGCCCTTGCCTATGCCGACATCGAGCTGCCGCTGGGCCATGGCCAGAAGATGATGAAGCCGGTCGTCGAAGGCCGCACCCTGCAGGCGCTGGACCTTCAGCCCAGCGACGAAGTGCTGGAAATCGGCACCGGCAGCGGCTTCCTGAGCGCCTGCCTGGGCGAGCTGGCCCGTGAAGTGCTGAGCCTGGAAATCCAGCCGGAACTGGCTGAGCGCGCCCGCCAGAACCTGGACGCCGCCAAGCTGGGCAGCAACGTGCGCATTGAAACCGCCGATGCCCTGAACTGGAGCAGCGAGCGCCAGTTCGACGCCATCTGCATCACCGGTGCTGTAGAAACGGTGCCGACGCATCTGCTCAAGCTGTTGCGCCAGGGCGGCCGCCTGTTCGTCATCAAGGGCGTGTCCCCGGTTATGGAAGCCGTGCTGATCAAGGCCGACGGCAGCACCGAGTCGCTGTTTGAAACCGATATCGACTACCTGCAGGGCGCTGCGCCCGCACCGCAATTCCAACTCTGAAACCTTCCAAGGAAGCCGCAATGATTCGCCGATCCCTCACCCTTGCGCTGGCAGTGGCCCTGGCCCCGTTCACCACCCACGCCGCCGACCTGTTGCAGGTCTACGAAATGGCCCGCAACGGTGACCCGCAGCTGGCATCGGCCGAATCCAACCGGCTTTACACCCAGGAAGGCCAGGTGCAGGCACGCGCCGCACTGTTGCCGCAGATCAACGGCGAGGCATCGCTGAGCCGCTCCCATAGCAAGTTCGACGGCAGCGGCTCCGGCAGCGTCACCACCAAGAGCCGCAACTACGGCATCAACGGCAGCCAGACGCTGTTCAACTGGAGCCAGTTCGCCGACCTGCGCGCCCAGCGCGATGTCAGCAAGGCCGCCGACTTCACGCTGGAATCGGCCAATGACGAGTTGGTCGTGCGCACCGCCACCACCTACTTCAACGTGCTGGTGGCCATCGAATCGCTCAATGCCGCCGAGACCAACGAAGCGGCATCGAAGAAGCAGTTCGACTACGCCGACAAGCGCCTGGAAGTGGGCCTGGCCCCGATCACCGACGTGCACGAAGCACGCGCCCAGTACGACCAGGCGCGCGCCAACACCATCCTGGCCCGCAATGCGCTGGAAGACGCCTACCAGGCGCTGACCGAACTCACCGGCCAGCCGGTGCGCGCCGTGCGCGGCCTGCCGGTGGATTTCCGCCCGGAACTGCCGGCCAACCGTGCCAACGTCGATCAGCTGGTCACCGAAGCGGTGAGCCGCAACCCGGCGCTGCGCGCGCAGGAGCTGAACGTCAGTGCCGCTGAATCCAGCGTCTCGGCTGCACGCGGCGCGCACTATCCCACCCTGTCGCTGGGCGGCAACTGGGGCAAGAGCGCACGCTGGGGCGACAACACCGGCAGTGGTTCGCAGACGCCGGACGCCACCACCAATTCGATCGGCCTGACCCTGAGCGTGCCGATCTTCTCCGGCGGCGCCACCCAGTCGCGCGTACGCCAGGCACTGGCCCAGCGTGACATGGCGCAGGACGGTTTCGAGCAGCAGAAGCGCGCCCTGGACCGCAACACCCGCAATGCCTACCAGACTCTGGTCGCCGGCATCAGTGAAGTGGAAGCGCGCCGCCTGGCGGTGGTCTCGGCACAGAGCGCGTACGACGCCTCGCAGGTTGGCCTGGAAGTAGGTACCCGCACCGTGCTGGACGTGGTGCAGAACCAGCGCACCCTGTTCCAGGCGCAGCTGGACTACGCCCAGTCGCGCTACAACTTCCTGCTGGCCCGCCTGCAGCTGAGCCAGGCCGTGGGTGATCTGGAAATCGCTGAAGTGCAGGACATCAACCGCCTGCTGACCCAGGACGCCAGCGCCAAGCTGCAGGCCACCAACACGCAGTAAGCAGGTACTGACGGCAACATGAAAAAAGCGGGCAATGCCCGCTTTTTTCATGCCCGTATTCTGCCCGGTGAAAGCGGCCGTGTGTGCGACTCAGTTGGGTGCCGGCAACTGTGGCGTGACCAGCTCAATCGTCCGTTCCAACGCACCGCGCCCATTGGCTACCAAGGCGCGCCCCGCCTCCACCATCTGCTCACGCGCCTGCGCGTCGTCCAGCAGTTCCAGCACTGCATCGCCCACCGCGTCGGCATCAGCACAGATGCGAAGCGCGCCGGCCTCGTCCATGCGGCGGGAAATCTCCGCGAAGTTGTGCAGGTGTGGGCCCGTGATGGTAGGCGTGCCCATCGCTGCGGGCTCCAGCAGGTTGTGGCCGCCGATGGCCTGCAGGCTGCCGCCGACAAAGGCCACCTGTGCGCAGGCAAAGAACGCCATCAGTTCGCCCAGCGTGTTGAGCACGAATACCTGCGTATCGGCCTGCGGCCACTGCTGCGCACTGCGCGTGGCCACCCGCCAGCACTGCTCGCGGGCGATGGCCTCGACCCTGCCGAATCGCTCAGGGTGACGCGGCGCCCACAGCAGCAGCGCATCCGGATGCCGCTCAAGCACGCGCGTGTGGATATTCACCACCGCCTGCTCTTCACCTTCATGCGTGCTGGCCGCGATCCATACCGGGCGACCGGTGGGCACATGCTGGCGGAATCCTTGCAGGACCGGCGCAGGGTCCGGCGGATGGATGTCGAACTTCAGGTTGCCCAGCGCCACCACCTGCTCCTGACGTGCACCGAGTTCGACGAAGCGCGCCGCGTCATCGCGCGACTGCGCGGCAACGCAGGTCACCGTGCGCAGCGCGCGGCCGACCAGTGCCTTGAGCATGCGGTAGCCCTTCAACGAACGTGCGGAAAGGCGCGCGTTGAGGATGTACACCGGAATGCCACGGTCGCGGCAACCGAACAGCATGTTCGGCCACAACTCGGTTTCGAGGATCAGCGCGAGACTGGGACGGAAATGCCCGAGAAAACGGCTGACGCTGCCGGGCACGTCATAGGGCAGATAGACATGGTCCACCGCGTCACCCCATATCGCGCGCACGCGCTGCGAACCGGTGGGGGTGATGGTGGTGATGATCCAGCGGATGTCCGGGCGCTGCGCGCGCAGCGCGTTGACCACCGGTGCGGCGGCGTTGACCTCGCCCACCGACACCGCGTGCAGCCACACACGCGGCTGCCCGCCACTTTCCGGGTAGGACGCATAGCGTTCGTCCCAGCGCTTGAAATATTCACGCACACGGAACCCACGCCATACTAGGTGGTACACGGTGAACGGCAGCAGCAGGTACAGCGCCGCCGAATACAGGCCACGCAGCAGAAGTTCGACAGGATCCTTGCGCATCGGCGAAGGATACGGGAAGTCGGCTGGTGGGAGTGAGGATGTGGCGCGGTGATGGTGGCGGTTGTTGGCGTGGTAACAGGAGCAAAGGCGAGGCAGAAGCAAAGTCAAAGGCACCCCTCCTCGGTCCTCCCCTGCGCTGCGCGCAAGGGAGGAGTTGGATCACGCGAGTTCGTACTGGGCTGCGCAGGCCCATGTCCCCCAGCTCTTCGCGGAAATGCCATCGCTCGTCCCAACCTCAATCACACACCTCCTCCCTTGCGCATAGCGCAGGGGAGGACCGAGGAGGGGTGCTCCTGCTCCTGTTCCTGCTCCACAGACGCAACACCCGACGCCTCCCCCTTCACCCCCATCGCTTAGAATTGGCCCATGTCCGATTCGCCCACCACTGCTGCCCGGCCCTCCCTGCTGCAACCCAGGCATTGGCCAACTTTCGCCTGGCTGGGTATCGCGATGCTGGCCGCGCGCCTGCCGTGGACGCTGCAGCGTGCGTTGGGCCGCGGACTCGGATGGCTGGCGATGCATCTGGCGCGCAGCCGTCGCCGTGCCGCCGAGGTCAATCTGAAGCTGTGCTTTCCCGAGCAGGACGAGGCATGGCGCAAGCGCCTGCTGCGCGACAGCTTCGACGCGTTGGGCGTGGGCGTGTTCGAGTTCGCCCGCGCCTGGTGGGGCAGCATCGAGCCCATCCGCCCCAAGGCCGAGATCGAGGGGCTGGAACACCTGCGCGCCCTGCAGGCCGAAGGCCGTGGCGTGCTGATGGTCTCCGGCCACTTCATGACACTGGAGATGTGCGGGCGCCTGCTGTGCGACCACGTTCCGCTGGCGGGCATGTACCGCCGCTACCGCAACCCGGTGATGGAATGGGCGGTCAAGCAGGGCCGCCTGCACTATGCCTGCGCCATGTTCGCCAACGAGGACATCCGAGCCACGGTGCGCCACCTGAAGAAGGGCGGCTTCCTGTGGTACGCGCCCGACCAGGACATGCGTGGCAAGGATTCGGTGTTCGTGCCGTTCTTCGGCATGCCCGCCTCCACCATCACCGCCACCCACCAGTTCGCGCGCATGACCGGTTGCGCGGTGGTGCCGTTCTTCCATCGCCGCGTCGGCGGCCGCTATGTGCTGAAGATTGCACCGCCGCTGCCGGACTTCCCCACCGACGATGCGGTGAAGGACACCGCTCAGGTCAATGCCGCCATCGAACAGATGGTGCGCGAGGCACCCGCGCAGTATCTATGGATCCACCGCCGTTTCAAGCGCCAGCCCGAAGGCCGCAGCACGTTCTATTCCTGAGTCACGCTAGTGACGCCGCTGCGCTGCAGTTGCATCAGTCCTGTTCTTCGGCCAGCAGTGCACCGGCATACAGCGCCGCAAGCACCACCGCCACGCCACCCCAGAAGGTCGAGTAGAACGCCAGGTGGGTGTTGAGCGGGAATACGGTAGCGGCCAGTGCCAACGCCGCAGGCCGCGCGCGGTCGCGTGCAGCGGTGCCCGCATAGACCCAAGCGCGGATCGCCATCGCCACACCGGCAATCCACAGCAGCAGGCCCAGCACGCCGGTTTCGGCAAGAATCTCCAGCACGATCTGGTGGGCATGCAGCGCCACGCCCTCACCCCAGGCGGCCGTCTTTTCCGGTGCCGGGTCGCATTGCGGGTAGACCTCGCGGAAGTCACGCACGCCCACGCCGTTTATCGGGTGCGCGCGCACCATGCACAGCGCCGCGCCCCATATCTGCGCGCGGCCGGACAGGGCCTGGTCCACACCATCGGCATCGCCACTGAGGGCCATGCCAGTACGCTCGAAACGATCACGCACCTGCTGCGAGCCCATGGCCAGCGCAGCCACGCCCAGCACACCGGCCAGCAGCACAACCGTGAGCCACTTGCCGCCCAGCAGGCGCCAGCCGGAGAACAGCACGATCAGCGCATAGGTGATCCACGAGGCGCGTGAACCGGCCAGCACCAGCACGACGCCCACCAGCGCCGTCACCAGCAGCCAGCCCCAGCGGCCAAAGCGTTTCCCCACGAAGAACAGCAGGAACGGCGACACACTGGCCAGCACCTGGCCGAACTTGAGGTTGCAGGGACCGAAAATGCCGGACAGGCGGTCGGCCGCTGCAACTTCCTCAGGCGTACACAGGCCGTGGCCATTGATGGCCCACTTGAGCTGGTCCATCGACCAGAACAACGGGCTGGTACCGGTCACTGCCTGCATCAACGCATCCAGCGTCCATACGCCGGTGATGACCGCCAGCCCGGTGAAGGTGGTGCGCCGCCGTTGCGGAGTAGCCACGGCAATGGCCACCAGCCACATGAAAGGCAGGTAGCGCAGGCCGACGGCCACCTTGGTCCAGGCGCCACCAGGATCGGTGGCATCCAATGCCGAGAACGCCTGCGGCAACCAATAGGCCAGGAACAGCACGCTGGTCAGCGCCCATGCGGGAATGCTCAGCAGCGGGCGGATGCCGCCCTTCAGGTGCAGCTGGATCAGGCGCACCACGGTGAGCAATGCGCCCAGCACCAGCACGCCCTCGGCCACGCCCGGCGCCGGCCACAGCGCGACGAAGGCAATGACCCAGACCGGCGCCCAGTAGCCATTCACCGGCACCGGCTCATGCATTGCGGTTTCAGCGGATGAGTTCGCCATAGACATCCAGTGTGTCGCGCTGCATTGCCTGCAGCGTATAGGGAATTCGATTGGCCAATGATGGCGGCTGCCGCAACAATGCCACGGCCTGCCGCGTCAATGCAGCCTCGTCATCCAATGGCACTGCGCCGGATGGCTGCAGTTGGGTCAGCAGTTCGCCCACGCCGCCGTGGTTCCAGCCCAGCACCGGGCGGCCCACTGACAGCGATTCCAGCACGGTACGGCCGAATGCCTCTGGCTTGTCGGACAGCTGCAGCACCAGGTCGCTGGCGGCATAGGCCTCGGCGATGCGGCTGGTGGGTTCGCTGAACACCACCTGCCGGGCCACGCCCAGACGCTCGGCCAGCTGTTCCAGCTCACGCACATAGGCCTCACGGCCCGGTTCACGCACGCCGGGCATCCACAGCACCGCCTGCACGCCCTCCGCGCGCAACGCGGCGAGCAGCTTCAGTGCGTGGCTGTGACCCTTGAGCCGAGTGCCACGCCCGGGCAGCAGCAACAGGGGGCCATCGCCTGACAATGGTGGATGCAGGCGGGCGACCTCCAGTCGGGGCCGGCGATCGCTGCGTGGCACACGCGGGAACTGGGCCACATCCACGCCGCGCGGAATGACCCGCAGGATCGACGGATCGGTGCCCGGGTAGTTCGCCAGCAGGTAGTCGCGCACGGTCTGCGAGACGCAGATCACCCGCTCGCCGCTGGCCATGATGGCGCTGTAGCGGCCCGGCGAATTCAGCCCGTGCACGGTGGTCACCCAGCGCGGGCGGCTGCCTTCCGGCAAGCCGCGCAGCGCATACCATCCCAGCCACGCCGGCAGGCGCGAGCGCGCGTGCACGATGTCCGCGCCGGTCTCGCTGAACAGCCTGCGCAGCGATGCCACATGGCGCAGGGTCAGCAGCGATTTGCGGCCGATGTCGAGGCTGAGGTGTTCGGCACCACTGTCCAGCAGCGGCTGCACCAATCGCCCACCGGCAGACACCACGACGGCGCGGTGGCCGGCAGCCACCAGTGCGCGGGCGATTTCAAGGGTCGAGCGCTCGACACCACCGGAGTGCAGCGCCGGCAGCAACTGCACCACGGTCAGGCGGCGCATCGGTCAGTTTCAGTCAACCAGCACGAACACTGCGCCGCAGTACGGGCAGGCGGCTTCGCCGTCGGGTTCCTTCTCGATCGGCAGGTACACGCGCGGGTGCGAGTTCCACAGTGCCATCTCCGGGGTCGGGCAGCTCAACGGCAGGTCGGCGCGGTGCACGTTGTAGCGCTTCTCGGCATTGGCAGGGGCAGTGGCGGTATGGCTCATGGCGGCATCATGCGGATTCAGGGACCGCATGATTCTACCAGTGCCGGGCGTGCAAGGCGCCCTGCACTGGCCGCGCGGCACGGCAGCCGGGTTACAGGGGCAGCGGTATCAGCCCCGCCGGCGTGTACGGGGCGGGATCACCCGGTGGGCGCAGCTCGCCGACAATGCGCCCATGCTCCATCACCAGCACCCTGTCGGCACCGGCAATGGTTTCCGGCCGGTGGGCGATGATGAGCTTGGTCAGCCGCAGCTGCCGTATGGCCGCGTTCACCCGCTGCTCGTGCATCACGTCCAGGTGGCTGGTGGCCTCGTCCAGGAACAGCAGTTTCGGCTGCCGGTACAACGCGCGGGCCAGCAGCACGCCATGCTTCTGGCCACCGGACAACGCGTTGCCCATGTCGCCCACCAGGCCGTGGTAGCCCAGTGGCATGGCGATGATGTCCTGGTGCACGGCCGCCAGCCGCGCCGCCACCTCCACCCGCGCCATGTCGAACTCGGGGTCGAAGAAGCTGATGTTGTCGGCGATGCTGCCGCTGAACAGCTGGTCGTCCTGCATCACCGCTCCCACCATGGCGCGCAGGTTGCGCGCGCCCAGTGCCGACAGTTCGTGGCCACCCACCCGTATGCTGCCGCCGGCCGGAGGCAGCAGCCCCAGCATCAGTTTGACCAGGGTGCTCTTGCCACAGCCGGAAGCGCCCACGATGGCCACGGTTTCCCCGGGAGCGATGCTGAAGCTGCAGCCATCCAGTACCCACGGCTCGCTCTCGGCATAGCGGAAGCGCAGGTTGCGCACCTCGATGCGGGCCTCGACCGGCACCATGGCCTCGGCCGGACCGCTCTGCTCCGGTGCATCCATCACGATGCCTGCCAGCCGTTCGCCGTGCAGGCGCAGCAGGCGCAGTTCGCACAGGCTGTCAACCAACCCGCGCATGCCGCGCACGAACAGCTCGCGGTAAACCAGGTAGGCCACCAGCATGCCCAGCGAGAACACATTGTCCAGCACCAGCAATGCGCCAAGCCAGATCACCGCCACCCGTTCGATGCCGAACAGCAGTTGGCCGACACCACCAATTCCCAGCCGCATATGGGCCAGGCGCACCTCGCGGTTGAGCACGCCCACCAGCAGGTTGTCATGCCCGGCACGGCGGCGTGATTCCTCGCCGGCCACTTTCAGGCTCTGGATGCCGCGCAGGGTTTCCAGCACATAGCCCTGCAGGCGCCCGCGCGCGGCCAGTTGCTGGGCCATGCCCTCGCGCAGCGGGCTGAGCAGCAGCAGGCGCGCGACCGCATACACGGCAGTCACCGACACCGTCAGCACCGCCAGCTTCCAGTTGTAGAGCAGCATCAGCGCAAGTGTCAGCGTGGCCGTCGCCGCATCCAGCAGGGCTTCGATGAAGCCGGTGCCAAGGCTCTCCTGGATGCTGCGCAGCGAGGACAGGCGCGAATGCACATCGGACAGACTGCGCTTGCCGAAGAACTCCAGCGGCAGTTTCAGCAGGTGCGCGAACACGTTGGCGGCCCAGCGCAGGCCGAGGCGCGAGGCCAGGTACACCACTGCCATGCCACGGAGCAGGCCCACACCTGCCTGCAGCAGCAATGTCAGGCCGAAACCCAGGCCCAGCACGACCAGCAGCTGGCGGTCGGCCGCCACCAGCACCTGGTCCACCACCCACTGCATGAGCAGTGGCGCTGCCAGCACCAACAGCTGCAGCGCCAGCGACAACGACAGCAGCTGCACCAGCATCGGCCACAGCCCGCTGACCCGGCCGATCAGCTGCCGCAGCTCCACCGATGCCACCGCGGCACGCGGCGAGAAATCCGCCGCAGGTGCCAGCTCCAGCGCGGTGCCACAGAAGTGCGAGGACACATCGCTGTGGCTGACCCGCAGCCTGCCTGAGGTCGGGTCCACCACGGTGATGCCCGCGCGGCCCACCTTGGTCAGCACCACGTACTGGTTGATGTCCCAGTGCAGGATGCACGGCAGCGTCAGTTTTCCGAGTTCGTCCATGTCCAGCCGCACCGGCCGTGCCGCAAAGCCCAGTTGCTGTGCGACATGGATCAGGTAGTCGAGCCGGGCACCACGCGAAGACAGCGGGAACCGCCGCCGCAGTTCGGCCAGCTCCATGTGCAGCCCATGCGCCCTGGCCACCATGGCCATGGCAGCCAGCCCGCTTTCAGCCGGCTCGGAGTGAATGATCGTGCGCATGCGCCGCCCTGCCCTTTCGTCCTGCAACCAACCCGCCGCGTGCGCTCACCGCAGTGACTGCAGCGGTTCGAGTATCCATTCGATCAGGCGCCTGCGTTCGCCCATCAGCTCGGCATCCATCACCATGCCGGGGCGCAGCGGCACTGCTTTGTCGCGCACGTTTATCACCTGCGCGGCCAGCTCCAGGGTCACCCGGTACAGCGGCTCGCTGGCCGGCGCACCCACCGCACGCTGGCCCAGCTCCGCAGCGGTGGTGGCACTGCGGCTGATGGCGGATATATAGGCGCGCTGGTGCCCGAACTTCTGATAGGGGAAGGCGCGGTAGCGCAACCACACAACGTCTCCGGGGGCGATGAAACCAACAAGCCGGCTGGGCACCCACAGTTCCGCTTCAAGATGACCATCACCCGGCAGGATGTTCAGCAGCACCTGCCCGGCATGCACAGCCTGGCCGGGCTTCACCAGCTGGGTGGCGATGGTGCCGGCCACAGGCGCGGTCACCAGTGCCGCGCCGCGCGCACGCGCCTGCAGCCGCTCCTGGAACAACTCTGCTTCATCGCGCTGGTATTCGGCATCGGCCGAGCGTGCCTGCGCGGGAACTTCGCGCCGCGCCTGCTGCAGCTGCGCAAGCTGGCGGCGCGCGGTGCCGGCCTGGCGCTGCAGCTCGTGCAGCTGCGCGGTGTACTCCAGCATGGCGGCGCGCTGCTGCCTCAGCACGGCCGGTTCCATGTCGGGATCGGCTTCCATCTGCCGCAGTGTTTCGTTGGCCATGTCCACCTGCTGCTGGCGTGTGGCCACGCCGGCAATGATTTCCTCCAGCTCGCTGCGCACCGCGCGTATCTGCTGCGCCAGGCCCTGTGCCTGCGCACGCAGCCGCTGGTGCTGTGCTGCATGCGCCGCATCCAGGCTGCCCTGGCGCTGTGCCAGCTTCTGTTCCAGTGCCGCCTGGGTATCGCCGGTCTCGGGCATGGCATGCGGCATGCGCACCAGTGCCAGCGCGCCGCCGGCAGCAACCTGCTCGCCTTCAGCACCACCGAACCAGGACAACACGCCAGTGGCAGGCGCCAACACCGCAAGCAACCCCTGGCTTGGTACCAGCTGGCCTGCCACCGTGGAGCGGCGCGTATAGCTGCCCAGGCAGACGAACAGCACCAGCGCCAGGCTGACCAGCAGCGCGGCGCCGGTAAGCCACCACAGCCCCAGCGGCTGCGCGATGCGCACGCCACCCAGCGTGCTGCTGCGCCGCGCCTGCAATACCTCTTCGCGGATGCTCGGCTGCGGCATGTTCCCTCCGTGGATAGAGGCAAACTGTCACCGCAACGCCATCGCAGCTGCAAGCTTGCAGTTGGGGAACTCCCACTGGCACGAAATCATTTTTCTCATGCCAGCACGGCATAAGAGCTGTGCGGAAATGCATGTGACCGAACTGTCATGTTTTCTGACAAAACAATGACTCTCGCCCACATTGTCTCAATTCCTCACACTGCCTTACACATGCTGTCGTGCATGCAATACAATCGCACGCCCCACGTCACAGCAACCTCAAGGAGGAGAATCCGGATGCCCAATCAACTGGCCAATCGTATCCGCCGGGCCCGCCGCAGAAAGGGCATGACGCAGGCCGAACTGGCCGCCCGGCTCAACGTCAGCCGCAGCGCGGTAGGCAACTGGGAAAGCCCTACCGGCATCATGCCGTGTACCACCCGGCTGATTACCATCGCACTCGTCACCGAAGTTTCCTTCGAGTGGCTCGCCACCGGCCGCAATGGCCTGGAAGCAGTACCCGCAAGTCCAATGCCTGCCGGCATGGAGGTTGTCGACGACCCGCATGAACGCCGCTTGCTGCTTGGCTACCGCACCAGTCGCGCTGCCACGCGCAAACTGGTCCTGCAGATCGTGGAAGGCCAGCGCCTGTCACAGGCCTGATCCCACCACACCTCCATAACCGAAAGGGGGAAAAGAAAAGCCGGCTTTCGCCGGCTTTTTGCCTTTCAGGCCGTGCGCGCGGTTCAACCCGCGCGCTCTGCTTCCATCTGCTTGCGGATCTGCGCATCCACCGCGGCAATGGCGGTCATGTTCAACACGCGGCGCGAGCTGGCGCTGCTGGTGAGGATGTGCACCGGCTTGGAAATGCCCATCAGGATCGGGCCGATGGCCACGCCGTTGGTGAACACGCGCACCAGGTTGTAGGCGATGTTGGCCGCCTCCAGGTTGGGCAGCACGAACAGGTTGGCACGGCCCTTGAGCGTGCTGTTGGGCAGCAGCTTCTCGCGCAGTGCCTCGTCCCATGCGGTGTCGCCCTGCATCTCGCCATCCACGTTGAGGCGCGGGTTGCGCTTGAGCAGCTGCTCGCGCACCTGGCGCATCTTCAGCGCGTCCTTTGAATCGTGGCTGCCGAAGTTGGAATGGGACAGCAGCGCGATCTTCGGCTCGATGCCGAACAGCTTCATGCGGTAGGCCGCCTGCAGCGTGGATTCGACGATCTGGTCGACGCTGGGGTCTTCCTGCACGTGGGTATCCACGAAGAAGAACACGCCCTGCGAATTGATCACGCCGGTCATGGCCGAGGTGGAACTGACCCGCTGTTCCAGCGGAATCACGCTGCGCACATAGCCCAGCTTCTTGTGGAAGCGGCCCACCAGCCCGGACAGCATGGCATCGGCCTCGCCACGCGCCACCATCACCGCCGCGATCAGGGTGGGACGCGAGCGCATCAGGTTCTTGGCGGCGGACACGGTGACGCCCTTGCGGCCGGTCAGCTCGTGGTAGTACTGCCAGTACTCGTTGAAGCGCGGATCGTCGTTGATGTTGGTGACCTCGAAATCCACGCCGGCGCGCATGCGCAGGCCCAGGCGCTCGATGCGGGCCTCGATCACGTCGGGGCGGCCGATCAGGATCGGCGCGGCCACGCCTTCGTCGATCACGTTCTGCACCGCCTGCAGCACCACTTCCTCTTCGCCCTCGGCGTACACCACGCGCTGCTTGTCGGCACGCGCACGGTCGTACACCGGCTTCATGAACAGGCTGGTGCGGTACACGAACTGCGCCAGCTTCTCGCGGTAGGCGTTCATGTCGTCGATGGGACGCGTGGCCACGCCCGAATCCATCGCCGCCTGTGCCACCGCCGAGGACAGCTCCACCAGCAGGCGGCGGTCGAACGGACGTGGAATCACATAGTCACGACCGAAGCTCGGCGTCTCGCCACTGTAGGCGGCGCCCATGTCCGAGGCTTCCTTGCGTGCCAGCGCAGCGATGGCGCGCACGCAGGCAACCTTCATTTCCTCGTTGATGCCGGTGGCGCCTACGTCCAGCGCACCACGGAACAGGTAAGGGAAGCACAGCGCGTTGTTGACCTGGTTCGGGTAATCCGAACGGCCGGTGCCCATGATCACGTCCGGGCGCACCGACCTGGCATCTTCCGGCAGGATTTCCGGGTAGGGGTTGGCCAGGGCGAAGATCACCGGGTCCGGCGCCATGGTGGCGACCATCTCCCTGGTGAGGATGCCACCGGCGGACAGGCCGAGGAAAATATCCGCGCCTTCCACGATCTCGGCCAGCGTGCGCTTGTCGGTATCGCGTGCGTAGCGGGCCTTCTCCGGGTCCAGATCGGTACGGCCGGTGTGCAGCACGCCGTCGCGGTCGAAGGCCAGGATGTTCTCCGGCTTCAGCCCCAGCTGCACCAGCATGTTGACGCAGGAGATGCCGGCCGCGCCCATGCCGGTGGTGGCCAGCTTGACCTCTTCGATCTTCTTGCCGGTGATGACCATGGCATTGAGCACCGCCGCGCCCACGATGATCGCGGTGCCGTGCTGGTCGTCATGGAACACCGGGATGTTCATGCGCTCGCGCAGCTTGCGCTCTACCACGAAGCATTCCGGTGCCTTGATGTCCTCAAGGTTGATGCCGCCGAAGGTCGGCTCCAGCGAGGCGATGATGTCGACCAGCTTGTCCGGATCGTTCTCGTTGATCTCGATGTCGAACACATCGATACCGGCGAACTTCTGGAACAGCACCCCCTTGCCTTCCATCACCGGCTTGCCGGCCAGCGGGCCGATGTTGCCCAGGCCCAGCACCGCGGTGCCGTTGGTGATCACCGCCACCAGGTTGCCGCGTGCGGTCAGCTCGCTGGCCTGGCCCGGGTCGGCCACGATGGCCTCACAGGCGTGCGCCACACCCGGCGAATACGCCAGCGACAGGTCGCGCTGGGTCAGCATTGGCTTGGTGGCCACCACCTTGATCTTGCCCGGCGGCGACATGCGGTGGTAGTCGAGGGCGGCCTGTTTGAAATCTTCTTTGGACATCGATCTGGACGGCATGAATGGGCGGAAGGGACGAAGGATGATACCGCGTTGCGCCGTCCGGACCTGTCGCGTTGCTGTCACGGACAATGCTGCAAACGCACATAAAGCACGCTGAAGGAAATGATCCGCAGGCAACGGGTCGGTATGGTTACAGCCGCATCCCACGGATGAAACGCATGGGGCCACGCCTGCAACAGGCGCAGCCCCACACGGCATGCAGCATGTTGTGGCTCAGCGCAGCGCCAGGTCCTCCACAGGCTCGGCCTGCGCGAGTGGTTCGGCCTGCGCAGGTGGCACCGGTGCACCACCGGCCAGCGCACGGGCCAGCTGCTGCTGGTCCAGCTGCCCCTCCCAGCGTGACACCACCACGGTTGCGACGGCATTTCCGACGAAATTGGTCAAAGAGCGGCACTCGCTCATGAAGCGGTCCACACCCAGGATCAGCGCCATGCCTGCCACCGGTACCTCCGGTACCACTGCCAGCGTCGCCGCCAGGGTGATGAAGCCCGCGCCGGTGACACCGGCCGCGCCCTTGGAGCTGAGCATGGCCACCAGCAGCAGTGCGATCTGGTGGCCCAGGGTCAGTTCGGTGTTGGTGGCCTGGGCGATGAACAGCGCGGCCAGCGTCATGTAGATGTTGGTGCCATCCAGGTTGAAGGAGTAACCGGTGGGCACCACCAGCCCCACCACCGACTTGCCGCAGCCTGCGCGCTCCATCTTCTCCATCAGCGAGGGCAGCGCCGATTCGGAAGAGGACGTGCCCAGCACCAGCAGCAGCTCCTCCTTCAGGTAGCGGATCAGCCCTATCACCGAGAACCCGCACAGGCGGGCCACGGCACCCAGTATGACCACCACGAACAGCAGCGATGTCAGGTAGAAGGCACCCACCAGCCACGCCAGGTTGACCAGCGAGCCCAGCCCGTACTTGCCGATGGTGAAGGCAATGGCGCCGAACGCACCAATGGGCGCGGCCCGCATCAACATGTGCACCAGCTTGAACACCGGCACCGTCAGCGCCTCCAGCAGCCGCTGCACAGGCTTGCCGGTGTCCCCGGCCAGCGCCAGCGCAATGCCGAACAGCACCGCCACGAACAGCACCTGCAGGATGTTGTCACCCACGAACGGGCTGAGCAGGGTCTTGGGAATGATGTCCATGGCAAACCCGACCAGGGTCAGCTCATGCGACTTCTGCACATAGCTCTGTACCGCGCTCTGGTCCAGATCGGCCGGGTTGATGTTCATGCCCGCACCGGGCTGCACCACATGCGCCACCACCATGCCCACCACCAGTGCAAGCGTGGAGAAGAACAGGAAGTAGGTCATGGCCTTGGCAAATACACGGCCAACGCTGCGCAGCTGGCTCATGCCGGCAATGCCGGTGACGATGGTCAGGAAGATCACCGGCGCGATGATCATCTTCACCAGCTTGATGAAGGCATCGCCCAGCGGCTTGAGCTGCTCGGCGAATGCCGGCTCGAAGTGGCCCAGCACGATGCCCAGGGCAATGGCGACCAGCACCTGCACATACAGATGCCGGTAGAAGGGAGTGCGGCCAACGGGCAGCAGCGCGGTGGAATCGGGAACGTGCATGCGACACCTCGACAGGTAACGGCTATGGCTCGGTGTTGTACGCGCGATGCCGCGGTGCGCCGATAACGCATTGGTAGTAGCTAATACATTGGTATTAGGCCCGTCAGCGCTGGGTTCCCCGACCATTGCAACCGCACAACGCCGTGCATGCCATGCGGCGCCTTGCAGCGCGCGGCTGCCGGCTTTCCACGGACCCGTGCAGCGGTCCTTACAAAGCGCGCGCGCAGCCGTACCGGCAAGGCCACCGCTGGTGCCGCACCCGCAACTGCGCAACCATGCGCCCATGCCGTTCCTCCAGCACTCCCGCCGCCGCGCACGTTTCTGGCTGATGTGCGCAACCGCCGTGGCCCTGGGCGTGATCTGCCTGGGCCTGATGCGGCACCTTGAACGCCGCAGCCTGCTGGCCGATGCCGCGCAGGCGCGCGAGCAGCTGCGGCTCAGCGCCGAGGCCATGCAGGCGATGATCGAACGCCACGGCGTATTGCCGGCGGTGCTTGCGCTGGACCCTGACATCCGCAACGCGCTGCGTGCGGACGCGTCCGCGCAGGCGCTTGATGCCCTCAACCACAAGCTCGAACAGGTGAATGGTGCGGCAACCACCTCCACCCTCACCCTGCTCGACCAGAACGGCAATGCCATTGCCGCCAGCAACTGGCGCGCCGGCGGCGCCAGCAATGTCGGCAAGCGTTACCAGTTCCGCCCCTACTTCCAGCATGCCATGCGCGATGGCAGCGGAACCTTCTATGCGTTGGGCGTGACCACCGGTATACCCGGCTACTTCATGTCCGAAGCGGTGCGTGATGACAGCGGCAGGCCGCTGGGCGTGGTGGTGGTCAAGGTGGTGCTGCGCCCGCTTGAAACCACCTGGGCCGAATCACCCGGTGCGATGTTCGCCAACGATGCCAATGGCGTGATCTTCCTGGCCAGCCGCACCCGCTGGCGCTACAGCACGCTGCAGGCATTGGATGCACAGGCCCGCGACGACCTCTCCCAGACCCGCCAGTACGGCCCGGTGCCGCACAGCCTGCTCGACTACCGCAGGATCGAGCAGCTGGGCGATGGTGTGCGCCGGGTACGCCTGGCCGATATCGGCGATGTGATCTGGATCAGGCAGCCGCTGCCCCGCCAGGGCTGGACGCTGAACCTCATGCACTCCACCAGTGCCAGCCTGGCCGCCGCGCGCACCCAGGCCGCACTGATCGGCGCCGGGCTGCTGGCCGCCACGCTGCTGGGCTTCGTGCTGTGGCAGCGGCGCCACCTGGCACAGCTGCGCGAGCGCAGCCGCGGCGAACTGGAACGGCTGGTCAAGCTGCACGCCCACGAGCTGCGCACCGCGCAGGACGGCCTGGTGCAGGCCGCGCACGCTGCCGACTACGGCGAAAGCCGCAGCCTGCAGCACCTGCCGCAGGGTGTGTGCGTGGTGGACGCCGAGCTCAACCTGATCGCCTGGAACCGCCGCTACGTGGAGCTGTTCCGGTTTCCTGCCGGCTTCATCCATGTCGGGCGGCCCATTGCCGATGTGTTCCGCTACAACGCCATGCGCGGGCTGCTGGGGCCCGGTCCGATTGATGAGGCCATCGAGCGCAGGCTCAACCACCTGCGCTCGGGCAACCCGCACATGCATGAGCGCGAACGTGGCGACGGCACCGTCATCGAGATACGCGGCAACCCCCTGCCCGATGGCGGCTTCGTCACCAGCTATGCCGACATCACCGCCTACCGCAATGCCGCGCGCGACCTGCGCTCGCTGGCCGACACCCTGACCCAGCGGGTGGACGAGCGTACCCGCGACCTGGCCGCCGCCAAACGCGAGGCCGAGGACGCCAACCGTTCCAAGACGCGCTTCGTGGCCGCCGCCGTGCATGACCTGCTGCAACCGCTCAACGCCGCGCGCATGTTTCTTTCCGCGCTGCGCGAGCGGCTGGAGGAGCCCGCTGGCAGGCAGATTGCCGACAGCATCGACAACGCGCTGACCGCACAGGACGGCATTCTCAACAGCCTGCTGGACATCTCCCGACTGGAGTCAGGCGCGCTGGAAACCACCATCGAGGATTTCGCGCTGGAGCCGCTGCTTGATGCACTGACCCAGGAGTTCGGCATCCTTGCCCAGGCCCGTGGCCTGCGCCTGGAGCGCGTGGCGACCCGTGCGGTGGTGCGCAGCGACCGCGCACTGCTGCGCCGCATCCTGCAGAACTTCCTGTCCAACGCCATCCGCTACACGCCGCACGGCCGCATCGTACTGGGCTGCCGGCGCCAGGGGCAGTGGCTGCGCATCGAGGTGCACGACAGTGGCCCCGGCATACCCGAGGCACGCCAGGGGGAGGTGTTTGAGGAATTCCGGCGGCTGGATGACAACTGCGACGAAGCGCGTGGGACCGGCCTGGGGCTTGCCATTGTCGAGCGTATCGCCCGGCTGCTGGGCCACCCCATCGGCCTGCGCTCGGTACTGGACCACGGCAGCGTGTTCTCGGTGAGCGTGCCAAGGGGCAACCGCGCCGCCCTGGCCAACACGCTGCCAGCCACCACCGTTGCCGCTGGCCGGCAGGCGGAATCGCTGCTGGAAGGCTGCAGAGTCTGGTGCATCGATGACGACATGCTGGTCAGCAGCGCCACCCGCGTGCTGCTTGAACGCTGGGGCTGCCAGGTCACGGTTGCCAACAGCGCCGATGAGGCCATCGCCAGCGCAGGCCCGGCCAACGCGCCACAGCTGTTGCTGCTGGATGTGCGGCTGGGCGCGGTGACCGGCCCGGAGCTGCTGCCGGGCCTGGTGGAGCAGTGGCAGCACACCCCGGCGGTGATTCTCTACACCGCTGAACAGGACCCCGCGCTGCGGGCATTGGCCAGTGCGAACGGCTGGAGCTTTCTGTCCAAGCAGGCACGCAGCGCCGCGCTGCGCTCACTGATGACCCACCTCTACCAGCGCAGCCGCTGAGCCGCGGCACTCACTCAGCCGGCATCACCCCAGCCACCCGGCTCACCCTCCGGCTCCAGCGCCTTGACCAGCAGCGCCGCCTGGGTGCGGCTGTTGCAACCCAGCTTCTTGAGGATGGCGGTGACATGCACCTTCACCGTGTTCTCGGCGACACCCAGTTCGTAGGCAATCTGCTTGTTGAGCAGTCCGTCGGCCACGCACACAAGTACCCGGAACTGCTGTGGCGTGAGCTGGGCCAAGCGCACAGCAAGCTGTGCATCACGCTCGGAACGCTCGGCTGACAGCGGCGGGAAACTGGTGTCCCCCGCCATCACCGCTTCCACCGCCAGGCGCATCGCCTCGGCCGGGGCCGATTTGGGTATGAAGCCGGCCGCCCCGAACTGCTGCGCACGCCTTATCACCCGCGGGTGGTCATTGGAGGAAATGATGATGACCGGAATATCCGGCCGCTCGCCGCGCAGCCATACCAGCGAGGAGAAGCCGCGGGCGCCGGGCATGGCCAGATCCAGCAGCACCAGATCAATCTGCGGCTCGGCCTGCAGCGCCTGGACCAGTGCCGAGGCGCTGGCCACCTCGGCGGTCTGCCCGGTTACCCCGTCATCACGCAGCGCGTGCAGCACCGCCGCACGGAACAGCGGGTGATCGTCGGCGACAAGGATTCTGGCCTGGCTCATGCAGCCAGTGTGTCATGTCGCCACTAGCGGCACCCTACTACCAATGCGTTATTGGGCCCGGCCACGCAGCTGCTTAAGGTCCGCCTGCCGAATCCATGCCGCAGGAATGCCCATGCCCGCACACCATGCCGTCACCTCATGCCTTGCCTTGCTGGCACTGGTGGCACTTCCCGCCGCACAGGCCGGCGAGAATGCCAGCATCCGCTTCAGCGGGCGCCTGCATTACGACACCGCACGCTTCAACAACGATGGCCGCGGTACCGCCGAACGCCACGGCGACGACCTGCGCGCCGCATGGCTGGCGGCCTCGGGCAAGCTGTATGGCCTGGACTACAAGGTCGAAGGTGATTTCGCCCCGCACAAGCCGGTGGCGCGTGACGTGTACATCGCCCGCCGTTTCGACGCCAATACCGTCACGCTGGGCCAGTTCAAGCAGTACTTCAGCCTCGACGACCGCATCAGCAGCAACCACATTGCCACCATCGAGCGCAGCTGGTTGGCGCAGACCCTGGCCCCGGGTTACCGGCTGGGGCTGGGCATGAATGGCAGCGGCGGCGATGCGTTCTGGAGTGGCAGCATCTACAGCCTGGAAAGCATCGACGCGTGGAAGGTGAAAGGCCGCGGCGCCGGCGTCCGCGCGGGCTATGCGCCGTGGCACGCGCCGGGCCATGTGCTGCACCTGGGCGCCTCGCTGGCGCGCGAGCAGCAGGACAACCCGGGCATGGGCAACGCCGCCGCGCTGCGCGTGCGCCCACGCACCGCCGGCTATTTCGCCGACAACAGCCGCCTGCCGCTGGTGGAGTTCCGCAATGGCCGCGATGTCACCGTCAACAAGTTCGGCGCGGAGGCCGCTGGCGTGCACGGTGCCTGGTCATGGCAGGCCGAATACGGTGGCGCCCGCTACGACGATGGCGAGCAGACCGCCGATGTCCGTGCCGGCTATGTACAGGGCAGCTGGCTGCTGACCGGCGAGGCGCGCAGTTATGACGCCAGGGCCGGCCGCTTCGTCCAGCTCAAGCCAACCGACGGCACCAGCGCGCTGGAGCTGGTGGCACGCTATGACCACATCAAAGGCAGGCAGCGCCCGCTGCTGCGCCGCGAGCTGTCCGCCGAGGCCTGGACGCTGGGCGTGAACTGGTATGCCGCCCGCCATATGCGCGTGATGGTGGATCTCACCGACAGCCGCAGCCGCAATGTGCTCACCAGCACCACCCTGGACCACACCCGCGTGCTGGCCGGCCGCGTGCAGCTGGATTTCTGAGCCAGGACGATGCCGTAGCCCGGGTAAGCACCAGCGCACCCGGGTTCCGGGGCAAGCGTCTGCCGTGGCACGGATCTTCACTTTTTCTGAAGTGCTTTCTGCCAGTCAATGCAAGGCTCCCGGGTGCGCTGCGCTTACCCGGGCTACGGGAGCTTGCAGGGCCTGCAGACCGCCATCTGCCACCACATTCATGCGCTACAGCCGGCGCCATGCACGACTAACGGCCATTGTTATCGTGGCTGCATCCGGCTAGCGTTCCGGCTTTGCTTCAGACAGGTGCCGCCCCATGATCCAACTCGACGCCGTCCAGACCGTGGCATTCGCCGGCCTGACGCTGTTCGCCGGCTATGCACTGTGCCGTGCCATTCCGTTCTTCCGCCGCTACAACCTGCCCGAACCGGTGGTGGGTGGCCTGCTGGTGGCGCTGGCCGTCTGGTGGGCCCACAGCCAGCAGACCACGCTGTTCCAGCTCGATACCACGCTCAAGACGCCGCTGATGGTGGCCTTCTTCACCACGCTGGGCATCAACGCCAGCGTGCGCCTGCTGCGGGTCAGCGGCAAGCAGGTGATGCTGTTCCTGCTGATCGCCAGCCTGTTCGCGCTGTTGCAGAACTTCATCGGCATCGGCGTGGCCAGGCTGTTCGGGCTGCACCCGATGTTCGGCGTGCTGGCCGGCTCGGCCACGCTCACCGGCGGCCCGGCCACCGGCCTGGCCTTCGCCCCGCAGTTCGAGGCTGCTGGCCTGGTGGGCGCCGAGAGCCTGGCGGTGACCGCGGCGATGGCCGGCATCATCTGCGGCGGCCTGGTGGGCGGCCCGGTCATCACCATGCTGATGCAGCGCTTCCGCATCGCCCACCCCAGCCAGAAGGCCAGCGAGGCCCAGCTGCAGGACGACGCCATCGTGGTGCACTACCCCAATGAATCGGCACGCGAGTTCGACGCGCTCAAGAGCATCGTGGTGCTACTGATCGCGATGTGGGCGGGCACCTGGGTCGGCAAGGCGTTCGAGGGCATGGGCCTGACCCTGCCGGCCTATATCGGCGCGATGCTGGTGGGCGCGGTGATCCGAAACATCGACGACTACACCGGCTGGATCAGGCTCTCGGTGTCCACCACCGACCTCATCGGCAACATCTGTCTTGCCCTGTTCCTGGCCATCGCCCTGATGGACCTGAAGCTGTGGGAGCTGGCCGGCATGGGCGTGCCGCTGCTGGTGAACATGATCATCCAGGTCTCGGTGGTGGCGCTGTTCGCGGTGCCGATCTACCTGCTGATGGGCCGCGACTACGACGCGGCGGTGATGGGCGGCGGCTTCATCGGCTTCATGCTCGGCACCACGGCCAACGCCATGGCGGTGATGCGCCGGCTGGTGCAGCGTTACGGCCCGGCGCCGCGCGCCTTCCTGGTGGCGCCGCTGGTTGGCGCGTTCTTCATTGATTTCATCAACGCACTGATCATCACGGGTTTTCTCAACTTCTGGCCGCATTGATCGTGCCGTGATATCCCCGTGCCCGCGCACGAATGGCGGGCACGGGTGACAATGGCGGCCCCCACCCCACCGCGTTGCCGTATCCATGACTGCCCCCGCGCCTGATTCCGCTTCCACCGGCCACGACCTGGCCATCATCGGTGCCGGCGTGGTGGGCGTGGCCACCGCCTGGGCGGCGGCACAGCGCGGATTGTCGGTATTGCTGCTGGATCGCAACGACGGCCCGGCGCAGGGCACCTCCTTCGCCAACGGTGCCCAGCTCAGCTACGCCTATACCGACGCCATGGCCGGCCCCTCCACCTGGAGCCAGCTGCCGCAGATGGCCTTTGGCCGCAACGGCGCGTTCCGCACGCGCTGGTCGGCGGACCCGGATTTCCTGCGCTGGGGGCTGGCCTTTCTGCGTCAGGCCAGCACGGCCAAGCTGCAGCACAACACGCTGGCCACGCTGGAGCTGGCACTGGAATCACGTCTGGCGATGCAGTCGCTGCTGCAGCAGCACCCCATCGCCTTCGACCACGCGGTCTCCGGCAAGCTGCACCTGTATCCCACACAGGAAGGCGTGGATGGCGCGGCGGCGATGATCGCGCTCAAACGCCCTTATGGCGTGCAGCAGCATCTGGTGGACGCCGCTGAGGCGGTCCGCATCGAACCGGCGCTGGCCGGCGCGCCGTGGCTGGCAGGTGCGGTGTATTCGCCCGATGAAGAAGCCGGCGACCCATTCCGCTTCAGTCAGGGGCTGCTGGATGTTCTGCAGCGCGACCACGGCGTGCAGGCCAGCTTTGGCTTCGATACCCGGTCACTGCAGCGGAAGGACGGCCAATGGCAGCTGCAGGCACACGATGGCCGCCGCGCCAGCGCGCGCCGGCTGCTGGTCTGTGCCGGCATCGACAGCGCCGCGCTGCTGCGACCACTGGGCATTCGCATGCCGCTGATGGCGATCAAGGGTTACTCGTTCACCGCGCCGTGCGGCGCCAACGCACCGCAGGTCAGCATCACCGACACCAAGCGCAAGCTGGTGTTCTGCCGCCTTGGCCACCGCATCCGCGTGGCCGGCCTGGCCGACATGAACCATTGGAACCCCACGCCGGATCCGGCGCGCCTTGCGCAGCTGGTGGACATGGCCCGCGCCTCGCTGCCGGAAGCCGCCGACTACTCACGCATTGAAAGCAGCTGGGCCGGCCTGCGCCCGGTCACGCCATGGTCCTCACCGATCATCCGCGCTCTGGGCGACGGTCTGGGCTGCAACATCGGCCACGGCATGCTCGGCTGGACGCTGGCCATGGGCAGTGGCGAGCGTGCGCTGCAGCAGCTGCTCGGCCTAGGCTGAGCACACACCTCAGCCTTCGCTGATCTGATCCATGCGGATGCGGTTGGCGAACAGCGAGAACGCCAGCGCACCGGCCAGGCCATTGGCGCGCTGCACCCACGTTGGCAACCAGCGCGGCGGTGCCAGCACACCGGCCTCGAACAGCGGCGTCAGCGCCTGCGCATCGCCCAGCGTCATCTTGCCGGCGAACAGCCACCGGCAGGTCTGCAGGCGCTCCTCGCGCAGCATGTGCCGGAAGAAGGTGTGCACGGACACCAGCCCGCGCAGGTACACGGTGTCCTTGGTGAAGGCAGCGCCACCGGACGGCGGCACGCCACGGAACACGCGCTGGGCTGAAGAGAAACTTTCCTCCGGCGTCTGCCCGGCCTCGCGGAAATAGGTGAACACCTGGATGAAATCCGCGCCCTCGCGCGCCATCGCCACGGCTTCGATGCGCAGGCTGATGCGCTTGAGCCGCTCGATGTCGATGCTGCCGGTGATCTGCTCGGCGAACGTCGCCAGCCCCTCCTGCGCACCCGTGACGCGCGGTGAGGACAGCGCAAGGCTGGGCAGCACGGTCTGTTCGCGGCCATTGAGCGCGGTCAGCGAATGCACCAGGGCTTCGTGGTGGAACAACTGCGCGCGGTCGTAGACGCTGAAGCTGGCGTGGGTACGCAGGCGGATGCGGGTGGGGCCGGCGGCAGCCTTGGCGATCAGCTCCGGGTCCAGTTCCACCTCGATCACGCGGCCATGGAAGAAGTCGTCCAGATCGCCCTGCAGCTGCAGCTTCAGCGCGATGGCCGAGAGCGGCACCTGTTCTTCCGGCGCGAGCATTTCGTGGTCCAGCTCCTGCGCGATCTGCAGAAAATGCTGCGCGGCCTCGCGCGTGGTCGGGCCGTTGCCCGGCATCGCCTGTTCCGGCAGGCCGAACAGGTAGGCGGAGAAGTGATCCACCGCGCGTGTGCCCAGCACCTCCAGCAGCCCCGCTGCGAGGTCCCAGCTGCGCGCCGAATCATGCACGTAGCTGCCCAGCGGGTGCGAGGTGTCGGCAGCGGCCATGATGGCCGCCAGCTCGCGCCGTGATTCGGTGAAATCCAGCTTGGGGTAGACCACCTGCGGCAGTTCGGGCTTGCCACGCGCCACGCTTTGCAGAAACGGTGCCTGCGTGGACGCGGGCCAGCTGGTCAGGCTGAGCAGGCGGATGCCGCGCACCGCATCGACCATGCGCGCATCCAGCGCCGCGTGGTGGGCGATGGCCGGGTCCTGGTTGCCGATGGTGATGCTCATGCCCGCCTCCCGCGCCTCAGCGCCGCTTGTTCTTGCCGGTGGGCCGCCACTGCGCGCCACGCCCCACGTTCCTGCGCTCGTTGGACTGCTCGGCCTGGCGCTGCGCCAGCTTGGCCGCGGCGATGGCCACTTCCTCGCGCAGCTTCAGGTAGTTCTGCAGGCGGCTTTCGTCGATGTCGCCACGTTCGATGGCCTCCTGTACCGCGCAGCCGGGTTCGTGCTGATGCGAGCAGTCACGGAACTTGCACTGTTCGGTCAACGCCTCGATGTCGGCGAAGCCGCCTTCGGCCAGGGTTTCCTCGCCGGTGGGTTTGAGCTCGCGCATGCCGGGCGTGTCGATCAGGCAGGCACCACCAGGCAGCGGCATCAGCGCGCGGTGCGTGGTGGTGTGGCGGCCACGCGAATCGCTGCCACGCACCTCGCCGGTCTTCATCCGGTCCTCGCCCAGCAGCGTATTGGTCAACGTGGATTTGCCCGCACCGGACGAACCCACCAGCACCACCGTATGCCCCGGCTGCAGCCACGGCGCCAACGCACTGACGCTGTCCGCATCCTTGCCGTTGACCGCCAGCAGCGGAATGTTTTGCACCGCCAGCTCTTCCAGCACCGCCAGCGCGTCCTCGCTGTATTCGGTCTGGTCGGCCTTGGTCAGCACCACCACCGGTGCCGCGCCGCCACCACCCACAAGCAGCAGGTAGCGTTCGATGCGGCGAGGGTTGAAGTCGGCATCCAGCCCGCAGACGATGAACACCGTATCGATGTTGGCCGCGATCACCTGCTGGTGGTAGTGCTCACCGGCCGCGCCGCGCTTGATCGAGGTGCGCCGGGGTAGCAGCGCGACGATGCGCTTGCCTTCCAGCAGCACCCAGTCACCCACCGCCGCGCGCTCGTGGCTGGGAAAACGCGGCCGCTGCCATTCCGGCGGCGATTCGGTCTTCAGGCTGTTGTCCGGTGCATCGGCCACCACGTAGCCGGAGCGGTGCTGTTCGATCACCCGTCCCGGCCGTGCCTGCGGATGCGCGGCAAACGCCGCCTGCCAGGACGGTTCCTCGGGTGCGCCGGGCCAGGGCCAGCCCATGCCACGCAGCGGTGTGAAGTCGAAGGTTTCTGTCATCGGGCAATTCTACCGGGGCTGGTTGGTCCATCTGGTCAATCAGGGGTGTCTGAGCCGACTTTGGTTGGTGATGGAACCGTTGCCCCGCAACGCAACAATTCCGCTACCATGCGGTATCAATGCCTTGACAGCCCTGTAGAAATGTCACCCGCCGCCAAACCGCTCGCCACCCGTGAACGCCTGTCCGAAGTCCGCTACGAAATCCGTGGTGAACTGGCCCGGCGAGCCCGTGAGCTGGAAGCGCAGGGCCGCAAGCTGATCAAGCTCAACATCGGCAACCCCGGCAATTTCGGTTTCCGCGCGCCGGAGCACCTGCAGCGCGCCATCGCCGACGACATGGGCCGCACGGACCCCTATACCCACCAGCAGGGCCTGCCGGTGGCGCGTGAGGCCATCGCCGCCGCCTATGCGCGCCGTGGCGCGCCCGACGCCGTGGCCGACCGGGTGTTCCTGGGCAACGGCGTGTCCGAGCTGATCGACCTCTCGCTGCGGGCGCTGCTCAACCCCGGCGACGAAGTGCTGGTTCCGTCGCCGGACTACCCGCTGTGGTCGGCGGCGACCATCCTCAACGATGGCCGCCCGGTCTATTACCGCTGCAAGCCGGAAAACGGCTTCCTGCCCGACCCGGTGGAGATCGAAACGCTGGTGTCCTCACGCACCCGCGCCATCGTGCTGATCAACCCCAACAACCCGGCAGGCGCCAGCTACCCGCGCGAGCTGCTGGAGAAGATCGTCGCCATCGCCCGCAAGCACAACCTGCTGCTGATGGTGGACGAGATCTACGACCAGATCCTTTACGACGGTGCTGTGTTCCAGCCGGTGGCCCCGCTGGCCGGCGACCACCCGTGCCTGACCTTCAGCGGCCTGAGCAAGGTGCACCGCGCCTGCGGCTGGCGCGTGGGCTGGATGCTGCTGTCCGGTGCCGCCGAGCAGCTGGGCGAGTTCCGCGCCGCGCTCGATCTGCTCAGCGCCCTGCGCCTGTGCGCCAACGTGCCCGGCCAGTACGCCATCGAGGCCGCCGTGAACGGCCCTGACACCATCAGCGGACTGTGCTCGCCCGGTGGCCGCCTCTACGAAACCCGCCGCGCGGTGATCGAAGCCTGCCAGGCAAGCGAGCACCTGCAGCTGGTAGCCCCGGCCGGCGCGCTGTATGCGTTCCCGGCCGTGGTCGGCCCTGCCGCACAGGGTTTTGATGACCACGATTTCGCCCTGCAGCTGATGGAAGAGGAAGGCGTGCTGGTGGTACCGGGCTCCAGCTTCAACGTGCCCTACCGCAACCACTTCCGCGTGACCCTGCTGCCGGAGGCCGCAGTGATGCGCGATGTGTTCGGCCGCATCGACAAGCTGCTGGCGCGCCGCGCCGAGGCGGTCACCAAGGTGGTGCCGCTCAAGTCCCGCAGCGCCGTGGCCTGAGCCGGGAAGCCGCATGAGCGAAGCCCAGGCCGCCACCACCCACGACCTTCCCCCGCGCTATCTGGCGCTGGGTGATTCCTACACCATCGGTGAAGGCGTCGCCGCCGAAGGCACCTGGCCGTGGCAGCTGGCCGATGGCCTGCGCGCACAGGGTTTCGCGCTGGCCGCGCCGGAAGTGATAGCCACCACCGGCTGGACCACCGACGAGCTGGCTGCCGCCATCGACGCCACCGCTCCGCAGGGGCCGTATGCACTGGTCAGCCTGCTGATCGGCGTCAACAACCAGTACCGTGGCCGCCCGCTGGCCGAGTACCGGCAACAGTTCGAGCAGCTGCTGCAGCGCGCGATAGCCCTGGCCGGCGAAGACCCGCGCCGCGTGCTGGTGCTGTCCATTCCCGACTGGGGCATCACGCCCTACGCCGCCGCCAACGACCGCGACCCGGCCCAGGTGGCGCGCGAGATCGATGATTTCAACGCGGCCGCCCAAGCCTGCTGCGGTGACTACGGCGTGGCCTTCGTCGATATCACCCCCACCAGCCGTGATGGCGGCGGTCTGCCGGAGATGCTGGTCGAAGACGGCCTGCACCCCTCGGCACGCATGTACCAGTGCTGGGCCGACCAGGCGCTGCCGGTCGCCGCCAGCCTGCTTGCCACTGCCGGGGACAGGTGAGCGAGGTTCCCGCGCAGGCCGCGATGGCGGCCGACGACGCCCGCAGCATCGCCCGCGCCTTCGCCCCGGCGCGCCCTTGGGGCAACCGCTGGGATTACTACTACACCCTGTCCAAGCTGCGCAGCGACCCGCTTTATCCGGGTGTCCTCGCCGCCCTGCGCGGCACCCGCGCACCGGTGCTGGACATGGGCTGCGGGCTCGGCCTGCTGGCGCACGCACTGCGCCACGACGGGCAAGCCCAGCCCTACTACGGCGTGGACAACGACGCGGCCAAGATCCGCCGTGGCAATGCCGTCGCCGGCCGCAGCGGTCTTGCGGCAGTCCGTTTTGAGCGCATGGATCTGGCCACCACGCTGCCCCGCCACCGCGGCAGCGTGGCCATCCTCGACGTGCTGCAATATCTGCCGGCCAGCGCACAGCAGGCGCTGCTGCAGGCCGCGGCCGGCATGGTCGATGATGGCAGCCGGCTGGTGATGCGCATGAGCCTGGCCGACCAGACCCGCCGTGGCCGCATTTCCCGGCTGGGCGACCGCGCCGCCAACCTGATCGGCTGGATGCAGTTCCGCCCGCGCCACTACCCGGACGCCGACCAGCTGCGCGCGCAGCTGGAACAGGCGGGGCTGAAGGTCAACCTGGCCCCGCTGTACGGGCGTACGCCCTTCAACAACTGGTTGCTGGTGGCCGAGCGCAGTTGAGGCGCGACTCAGCCGTTTGCGCCGATAATGGCTCCATTCTTTCCAGCCGTGCCCTGCCGGGCCGGCGCACCAACGAGAACCCCGTGAGAAGAACCTACCGCCTCGACATCGAAGGCAAGCACCCTGACCGCCTGCTGGAAGCCAGCAAGCACGACATCCGCAAGTACATCAAGCGCGAGCGCGGCAAGGCGCTGCCTGCCGATGCGGATTTCTGGGATTTCGACAGCAAGGCCGGCGTGGATGAAGCCAGCGCCCAGCCGGTGCCGTTCCCGGAGCTGATCCGCGCGGTGGACGCACTGGTCGCAGCCGGCAACACGCAGTTCTACGTGGAAGTGCTGCGCAAGCCCGCCAAGCGCACCCCGCGCCCGGCCGCCACCACGGACGCCGCACCGGACCCGGAAAGCGATTTCGAGGATTGACCGCGCTTGCCAGGCCGTAGTGCCGGGGAATGCCCGGCACCAGGCCTGGTGCCGAAACACCCAGCGCAGCATGGCTGCGCTCTAGGGCGTCGGCTTTCCTACCGCTGCCGCGCGCAGGCGGTCCTTCTTGCTTGGGCGCCTGCCCTTGATGCCGCCGTTGTCGTCCGCCACGGGCGCGGCAACCGGCGCGGTGTCCACCGGCTCGAAGCCGGCCATCACTTCCGGCTCCAGCTTCAGGCCATGCCGCCTGGTGATCAGCCGCCAATGCGCCTGTGACGCCGCATCGATGAAACTCACCGCCAGCCCCTTCTCGCCCGCACGGCCGGTACGACCAATACGGTGCAGATAATCGGCAGGCGACCGCGGCAATTCGTAATTCACCACCACCGGCAGGCCGGCGATATCGATGCCGCGCGCGGCCACATCGGTAGCCACCAGCACCCGCACTTCACCGTCCTTGAAACCCTGCAGCATGCGCACGCGGCGCCCCTGCGACAGGTCACCGTGCAGCGCCTGCGCATTGATGCCGGCCTTGCGCAGCTCACCGGACAGGCGATCGCCCTGACGGATGCTGCTGACGAACACCAGCACCTGCGACCACTCCGGCTCCTGCAACAGCCGCTGCAGCAGTTCGCCACGGCGCGCGGCATCCACCGCTATCGCCCGCTGGGTGATCTCCGGTTGCGCCTGCGCCATCACTTCCAGCCGCTGCGGCTCACGCAGGCCGGCAGCCGCGAGTGCTTCGATACCCGGCGGGAAAGTGGCCGAAAACAGCAGCGTCTGCCGCCGCACCGGCAATTGGGCCAGCACCTGGCGCAGTTCGTCGCCGAACCCCAGTTCCAGCAGTCGGTCGGCCTCATCCAGCACCAGCAGCTGCACCTGGCGCAGTGAGAGCGCGTTGTGGGCCAGCAGATCCAGCAGGCGTCCGGGCGTGGCGACCACCACGTCGGCACCACCGCGCAGCGCCATCATCTGCGGATTGATCGACACGCCACCCACCGCACAGACCACGCGCGGCTGCCGCGTCAGTTCACGCCCCAGCGTGGCGAACACATCGGCCACCTGCAGCGCCAGCTCGCGGGTCGGCACCAGCACCAGCTGCGCCAATACCCGTGGCTTGCGCGGCGGCGCGACGAAGAAACGCTGCAGCGCCGGCAGCACATAGGCAGCGGTCTTGCCGGAACCGGTCGGCGCCAGCGCCACCAGATCCTGCCCGCGCAGGATCAGCGGAATGGCCTGCTGCTGGATCGGCGTCGGCGCGCTGTAGCCGGCCTGCAGCAGCGCCTGCTGCAACGCAGGCAGTACATAGGGAGACAGGCCGAGTCGTGAAAAAGGCATCAGGGGATTTCCAGAAGCGCCGCCAGGGGTGACGGGGCTGCGAGTCTACGCGCTTGCCTGCGGCACCCGGGCACGCAGCCTCTGCGCCTGCAGCTGCGCCAGCACCGCAGCGATGATGGCCGGGTTGTGGCCGTGGGCCGCCCCTTCATGCAGCAGCACGATGGCACCGGGCTTGAGATCGGGCGCTATCCGCCGCACCACGTCCTCCGGTTCACAGCCCACGCCGTCGAACCCGCGCGCGCTCCAGCCCACCCGCGCCAGCCCATGCGGCTTGATCGCGGCGGCGACGAAGGGATTGGTCATGCCCACCACCGATCGGTACCAGCGGGGCGGCACACCGGCGATGCTGGCCAGCGCCTGCTGGCACTGCCCCACCTCGTCGGCCAGTTGACCCGGCCCCAGCGCCCAGAACCGGCCCTGCGGATGGGTGTGGCTGTGGTTGCCCAGCCCATGCCCGCGCCGCAGGACCTCGCGCACCAGCTCCGGCCGCGCGGCGGCACGCTCGCCAACCATGAAGAAGGTGGCCTTGGCATCGTGCTGGTCCAGCAGGTCCAGGATGGCCAGGGTGTCGTCGGAGGGGCCATCGTCGATGGTCAGCCAGACGTCCTGGCCCGGCAAGCGGCTGAGCACCGGCGCGTAAAAGCGGCTGTTGGGCAGGAACACCGGCACCACGAACAGGGCATGGCTGGCCAGCAGCAGGGGCAGCCCCCATGCCCAGCCCAGCTGCCACCAGGCCAGTACCACCAGCAACTGCGACAGCAGCAGCCACGGCAGCCAGCGCCAGGGGCGCAACGGGACAGGATGCAGGGTTTGCGTGGCGGTCATGCCCCATGATGCCACGCAGCGTAGAATCAGCCTTTGTCCCAGACCACTTCACGAGTTCACGATGTCCCTGGATCCCGCCCTGCGTTCGCGCATTGAAACCCTCCTCGGCGCCAACCGCGTCGTCCTGTTCATGAAGGGTCAGCCGACCATGCCGCAGTGCGGTTTCTCGGCCAAGGCCGTTGGTGCGCTGCAGGACCTGGGCGTGGAATTCGCCCACGTCAACGTGCTGGCCGACCAGGACATCCGCGAAGGCATCAAGCTCTATGGCGACTGGCCCACCATTCCGCAGCTGTACGTGGACGGCGAGCTGATCGGCGGCAGCGACATCATCCTGCAGATGGCCGGCAGCGGTGAGCTGAGCAGCCTGCTGGGCATCGCCGCGCCTGACCGCACCCCGCCGACCATCACCGTCACCCCGGCCGCCGTGGAAATGCTCAAGGGCGCGCTGGCCGACGCCCCGGGCGCCGCGCTGCAGCTGGGCATCGACGCCCGCTTCCAGCCGAACTTCCAGCTGGCCCCGTTCGACGCCAATGCCATCGCCGCCGAGTCCAACGGCCTGCGCGTGCAGTTCGACGTGTCCAGCGCACGCCGTGCTGAAGGCATCACCATCGACTGGGTGGACGACATCCGTGGCCAGGGCCTGGCCATCAACAACCCGAACGCCCCCAAGCCGGTGCAGCCGCTGGATGTGCGCAGCGCCGACGACCAGCTGCGTGCCGGCACCCTCACCGTGGTGGACGTGCGCCCGGCCGACGAACGCGCCATCGCGTCCATCAACGCGCCGTTCGAGACCTTCGACGGCGACAACCGCGCCCGTCTGGAAGCCCTGCCCAAGGACACCGCGCTGGCTTTCCTGTGCCACGCCGGTGGCCGCAGCGCCCAGGCCGCCGAGCAGTTCCTCAACCTCGGTTTCACCCATGTCTACAACATCACCGGCGGCATCAACGCCTGGTCCGATGAGGTGGACAACAGCGTGCCGAAGTACTGATAGCGCCTGCATACCGCGGGTAACGGAAGAACGCCGGCATTGCCGGCGTTCTTTGTTTCCGCACTCCCAGCCGCTATTGCGCGCTCAACCCGCGAACCCACCTTCGGCAAGGAAATCCAGTTCCTCGGGGGTGGGGGTACGCCCCAATGCGGCGTTGCGGTGCGGGAAACGGCCGAAGCGGCGGATGATGTCGCGGTGCAGCTCGGCGTAACGCAGGTATTCCGCGTCGCCGAGCACCTCGAACATGGCCACCGAGCGGTCCTGGTCCTGCAGGTCCTCGGAGTGCTCGAACGGCAGGTAGATGAAGGCCCGGAGCTGCGGGCTCAACTCCCGGTCCAGGCCTTCCTCGATGGTGCGCTGCGCATAGTGACGGGCCAGACCATCGGTGGCATAGGAGTGCGCCGTATCGCGGAAGCAGTTGCGCGGGAACTGGTCCAGCAGCAGCTGCAGCGCCAGCGCACCCTCGGCGGTTTGCAGCCACTGCTCGCAGGTGCGCCGGGCCGCCTGCCAATGCAGCTCCAGGAACCGGCTGCGGAACTCGTCATCGAAGGCCTCATCACGCGTGAACCAACGGCCCGGCCCCGCCGAGCGCCAGAAGTCCACTACCGATTTGACTGTATCCATCCGCAACTACTCCCTGGCCCGCCCAATTCCGGCAGCACCACCCCTGTCACCTGCATTGCCGCCATTGTCCGGCGGTACCCAGCCCCGAGCTTAATAGGCGGCGGGCTGGCTGGATATGAGCAGGATGTGAAATTTCTGCCGGTAGAATGGGACCGAGGCCACACAAGCGCCCAGACCAATTGCGTGATTTGAGATAGGGTTCCTATCCAAGAACACCTTTTACCGGACCTGGAGGGGGCCTGTATGCGCATCGGAATCGTGGTTGATTCGGCCTGTGACCTGCCAGGGGGCTACCTGGAAAAGAACAACCTGGTCCTTCTGCCCATTTCGGTGCGCATCGGCGACACCGTGCTGCCGGACAACCGCGACGAAGCGGCCACCCTGGCCTTCCTGGAAGGCCCGCTCAGCGACCAGGGTGCCGAGGCCGAAACCACGCCCTACAGCTCCGAGCAGATCCGCAAGCTGTTCCTGGAACGGCTGGTCACCGATTTCGACCAGGTGTTCTGCATGACCATCACCCGCACCCGCAGCCCGCTGTATGACAACGCCGAGCGGGCCAGCTACGCCATCCTCAACGAGTACAAGCCCATCCGCCAGGCGGCCGGCTACAACACGCCCTTCAGCCTGCGCGTGATCGACACCCAGAACCTGTTCGCCGCCCAGGCGGTGAGCGCGGTGGAAGCGGTGCGCCTGCGCGACAGCGGCGCCACCGTGCCGCTGATGCGCGAGCGGCTGGAGACGGTGGCCGGCAACGTGCATGGCTACATGGTCACCCGTGACCTGTACTACATGCGCGCGCGTGCCCGCCACAAGGGTGACCGCAGCGTCGGCCTCTTCAGTGCGGCGCTTGGCAGCGCGCTGGACATCAAGCCGATCCTGCACGGCTACCGTGGCAACACCGCGCCGGTGGCCAAGATCAAGGGTTTCGACAACGCCGTGCAGGCCCTGTTCGGCTTCGTCGGCAAGCGGGTGACCGCCGGACTCATGACGCCGGTGGTCTGCGTGAGCTACGGCGGCCCGCTGGACGAGCTGCGCGCCCTGCCCGGCTACCAGCAGCTGCGCGACACCTGCGACAAGCATGGCGTGGCGCTGATGGAGGCCCTGATGAGCCTTACCGGCGTGGTCAACGTGGGCAAGGGCGCAGTGACAATTGGCTTTGCCGACAGCCCGCACACTTTCAGTACCTGAGCGGCGCGTGCCGGCCCACCGCCGGCTTCGACAGAATTGCCACACGCTTCGTGGCAAGCTTGGCTACCTGAAAGGAGATATACATGCCCCCCGTGCACTATTCGATTTCGCTGCCCGACCCCAGCAAGGCCCGTGGCAGCGACCCGCGCCTGTCCTTCACCGCCAGCGGCGCGGAAGCCTTTGCCGAGCAGCTGCAGGATGCCCTGCGCACGCCGGAGCTGTTCGAGCGTTGGCGGGCCACCCAGGACGAGCCGGACGAAGTGGACCCCGCACTGGGCGCCACCGACCCCAATGCCACGGTGACCGGCCAGCAGGCCGACCTGCGCATCAACCTGGTGGTCACCACCAGCCTGCCGGGCGACCTGTTCAAGCAGCGCCTGCGCCTGCTGGCCGGCAACAACTGGGAAATGCGCGACGTGCGCTGAGCGCGTGGCCACACCCGTACTGCTGTCCTGGAGCGGTGGCAAAGACGCCGCCTGGGCACTGCATGCACTACGGCAGCGCGATGACGTCCACGGTGTCGCGCTGCTGAGCACGCTTACCGAAGGTTACGAGCGCGCGTCCATGCAGGGCGTACGCCGCGAGGTGCTGCAGGCACAGGCCACGGCCGCCGGCCTGCCCTTGCTGGAAGCGTGGATTCCACAAGCCTGCGACAACACGCTTTACCTGCAGCGCATGGGCCAGGCGCTGGACGCCGCACGCCTGCAATGGGCCGGCACCGCCACTCTGGCCTTCGGCGATCTTCTGCTGCAGGACATCCGCCAGTGGCGTGAGCAGCAGTACGCCGCGCTGGGGTGGCAGACGCTGTTCCCCTTGTTCGGGCGCGACACCGGCCAGCTTGCTCGGGAGATGATCGCGGGTGGGCTGGTTGCACGGCTGTGCTGCGTGGACACGCAGCAGCTGGATGCCGGCTTCGCTGGCCGCCTTTTCGATGCTGGGCTGTTGGGATCCCTGCCCGACGGTATCGACCCATGTGGCGAGAACGGCGAGTTCCACACCTGCGTCAGCGCGGGGCCGATGTTCAATGCTCCGCTGGCACTTACTGAAGGTGACACCGTGCTGCGCGAGGAGCGTTATGCCTACACCGATTTCATGTTGGCGTGACGCGGACTTTCGCTGGGCACGCGCATACTGCGTCCATCATTCGATGAACAGGTGTTAGAGCCATGAACGAACTGGATGCCAGGCATCGCAATGCCATGAAAGGCGATGAATTCGCTTTCGCTGAAGCCAGAAAATTGCCGATCAATGACGCCACGCATGTGCGCAATGCCATCGCGCGTTTTGACCAGGTGGAAGATGTGACCGATGCGGAGCGTGACGCCGCGTGGAAGCGTATTCTCACCGCGGCCCATCACCACGGCGTGGAGGTAAGCGAAAAGAGCTGGCGCGAGCTGGGCAAGCCGCGCGCCGGCTGAGGCACCGACGCGGTCAGCCGCGCATGGCCTTGGCGTGGTGGGCGATGTGCTCGCCGATAAAGCTGCTGATGAAGTAGTAGCTGTGGTCATAGCCCGGCTGGATGCGCAGCTCCAGCGGGTGCCCCGCCTTCTCGCATGCCGCCTGTAGCAACTGCGGGCGCAGCTGGTTGTCGAGGAACTCATCCGCCCCGCCCTGATCAATCAGGATCGGCAGCTTCTCCTGCGCCGTGGCGACCAGCTCGGTGGCGTCGTACTGCTTCCACGCCTCGCGGTCATCACCCAGATAGGCTGACAACGCCTTCTCACCCCACGGGACCTGCGATGGCGCGACGATGGGCGAGAACGCCGACACACTGCGATAGCGGCCCGGATTCCGCAGCGCGATGGTGAGCGCACCATGGCCGCCCATCGAGTGACCACTGATCGAGCGCACATCACTGGCCGCCGGATCGGCCTCCACCCATTCCGGCAGTTCATCGACGATGTAGTCGTACATGCGGTAGTGCCGGGCCCACGGCTCACGCGTGGCATTGACGTAGAAGCCCGCACCCTTGCCCAGGTCGTAGCCTTCCGCGTCGGCCACGTCATCACCGCGCGGGCTGGTATCCGGCGTCACCAGGATGATGCCGTGCTCGGCGGCGTAGCGCTGTGCGCCGGCCTTGGTGATGAAGTTCTGCTCGGTGCAGGTCAGCCCGCTGAGCCAGTACAGCACCGGCAACCGTGCGCCGCGTTCGGCCTGCGGCGGGAAGTACACGCCAACCGTCATCTCGCAGCCCAGCACCTTCGACGTGTGCCGGTACACATCCTGCCAACCGCCGAAGCAGGCGCGGTGTTCGATTCTTTGCATGGTGGTCTCCAACCGGATCTATTGCGCTCACCCAACCCCTCACCCGCTTGCGGGCGAGGGGCTTCGATACGTCAGTAGTGGATCACCGAGCGGATCGACTTGCCTTCGTGCATCAGGTCGAAGGCTTCATTGATGTCGTCCAGCGGCATGGTGTGGGTGACGAACGGTGCCAGTTCGATATCGCCCTTCATCGCATCCTCCACCATGCCCGGCAGCTGGCTGC
>DCXY01000028.1 GCA_002329155.1 Stenotrophomonas sp. UBA2124
CAACCCGCACGGCATCGTCTACGAGCCGTGGCATTGGTGTTTTGCCACCGATGCCGACCAGCACGGCTGATCCGGCGCGGCGCCGCATGCTGCAGGCCTCGCTGGGCGCGGGGCTGGCCGGTGCCCTGCCCGCCTGCTCGGGCAATGGCCGTGGCCTGCCGCATGCCAGCGATGTCGCCCAGTTGGATCGCACCTCGGTAGCCGGCATCATCAGCCCCACCGGCAGCGCAGGCATCGCCGCCGCGCTGCAGCGTTGGCAGGGCGCCGTGTGCATTGCCGGTGGCCGCTACAGCATGGGCGGCCAGACCTGTGAGCCGGATGCCCTGCAGCTGGACATGACCGGCATGAACCAGTTGCTCTGGCTGGACGCCATGCGCCTGCGCGTGCGCGTACAGGCCGGCATGCGCTGGCGGCAGCTGCAGACCCTGCTTGATCCACACGGGCTCTCGGTCAAGGTGATGCAGAGCTATGCCAACTTCACCGTGGGCGGTTCGGTCTCGGTCAATTGCCACGGGCGCTACGTCGGCAACGGGGCGTTGGCCGCCACGCTGCACGCCTTGCAGCTGGTGACCGCAGACGGCCAGCTGCTTGAACTCTCACGCACGCAGCAGCCGCAACTGTTCGCGGCGGTGATCGGTGGTTACGGCGGTCTGGGCGTCATCACCGAAGTGGAACTGGCACTGGATCGCAATGGCGCCATCGAACGCCGCGTCGAACACGTCGCGCTGCGCGACTATCCCGGCTGGTTCCGCGAGCATGTGCTCGGCAAGCCGGGCGTAGTGCTGCACAACGCCGACCTGGTGCCGCCCGGCTTCGATGCACCCCTGGCCATCAGCTGGCTGCGCAGCGACAAGCCGCTGACCGATGCGCGCCGGTTGATGCCCACGCAGGACAGCTATGCCAAGCAGCAGAACCTGATCTGGGCCGCTTCCGAGCTGCCCGGTGGCGACCAGCTGCGCGATGTCTACCAGACCCGCCGCCTGCTCGACGAACCGCGCGTGGTCATGCGCAACCTGGAAGCCAGTCTGGATGCGGCGACACTGGAACCGCGCACGCGGCGCATGTCGTCCTATCTGCTGCAGGAATACTTCGTGCCGGTTGCCGCATTCGTGCCGTTCGCGCATGCGATGGGGCGCATCCTGCGCGAGCACGGTGCCAATGCACTGAACATCTCCGTGCGTCATGCACCGCGCGACGATACCTCGCTGATGCGCTGGGCAGACGAGGAGGTGTTCTGTTTCGTGCTGTACCACAAGCAGCGCAGCTGGAACGCCGCCGAGCAGAACAGCCGCCGCTGGACGCGCGCGCTCATCGATGCCGCGCTCGACCACGGTGGCCGCTACTACCTACCCTATCGTCTGCATGCATCGGTGGCGCAGTTCCGGCGCGCCTATTCGCAGGCTGATGCATTCGCGGCGATCAAGCAGCAGGTTGACCCGGGCAACCGCTTCCGCAACCTGCTGTGGGATCGGTATCTGCTGCAGGGATGATGCGGCTCGCTGCATCGCATGGTCTGGGCGCCATTGCGCCCGCGTGAGCGGTGTCGGTTGCAGGCGGTCAAGACCACGCGGAGAGCGATTCCCGCCTGCGCGGGAATGACGGAGGCGCTTCCGCAACCTGCTGTGGGATCGGTATCTGCGGCCGGGATGATGCGGCTCGCTGCTTCGCATGACCCCGGTGCTATTGCGCCTGCATGAGCGGTGTCGGATGCAGGCGGTCAAGACCACGCGGAGAGCGATTCCCGCCTGCGCGGGAATGACGGGATCATTTTCATGATCGGGCGGGGAACGGCATCTGCGATGAGGGTGATGCGGATTGCAGCAGCGCGCTGTTGATGCGCCGCCAACTCCACGCTCAATCCTGCGAGCGGTTTGTTTTCACCTTCGCATCGGCACTGAAATCGGCGATGCGCCACAGGTAGAGGCTGGCATAGGTGCGATACGGCCCCCAGCGTTGGCCGCGCTCGGCCAGTGCCTTCGGTGTAGGCATCGCCTCGGCCTTGTCCACGCGCTGGGCGCCCTTGCGGATGCCCAGGTCGTCCACCGGCAGGATGTCAGGCCGGCCAAGGCGGAACATCAGCATCATCTCCACCGTCCAGCGGCCGATGCCACGCACCGGCATCAGTGCGCTGATGATGTCCTCGTGCTCCATCACCGACATCTGCCGCAGCGTCGGCAGCTCACCGGCCGCTTCACGCCTCGCCAGGTCGCGCAGGGCCAGTGCCTTGTTGCCGGAGACACCACAGGCACGCAGCCCTGCATCGTCGATGCCGGCCAAGGTGCCGGCATGCAGACGCCTGCTGCCGATGGCAGCCTCCACGCGCCCGACGATGGTGCTGGCGGCCTTGCCGCTGAGCTGCTGGAACAGGATGGCGCGCGCCAGCGCATCCACCGGGTCGAAGCGGCGCTGCCAGCCTTCGGGCGCCTGCAGCGGGCCAAGCCGGCGCATCCAGGTAGCCAGGCGGCGGTCGCTGCGCTGCAGGTGCTCCAGCGCCTGCGCCACATCGAAGCCGCGCGCGTGGCAGGGCATGGCGTCAGCGCCGAAGTGCGCTGAAGGCCAGCAGCACCCAGCCCGCCATCAGCGTCATGCCGCCCGCAGGCGCAAGCGTGGTGGGGGTCTGGGCCAGCACGTTTCCGGTCAGGCTGCCGGAGAATAGCAGCGTGCCCAGCAGAAGTACGTACAGTGCACCGCGCCCGAGCCGGTTCAACGAGGCCGCGCCCAGTACCGCCAGCACCACCCCATGGCCGAAGGCGTACATGGCCGCGGTGTTGAGATGCGACTGCGCAAGCGGCTCACTCACGCCGTGCGATGCATAGGCTGACAACCCGACTGCGGCCGCCGCCAGCAGCCCTCCGCAGAAGGCCAGGAAGGAAGGTTTTCGCGCGCGTCGTTCGGGCATCAGCATCGGTAGTCCCCGTTATCAAGTTGCCAGTCAAGTTGGCACAAAGAAAAACGCGCCGCTGGTAGGCGGCGCGTTTTCAAGTATCACTTCATCAGCGACGAACCAGCGGTTACTTGACCGCCCAGTAGACGTCGTAGGTGCCGTCGGTGGTGAACGCCTTGTCCACGCCACCCTTCCACGACTCGTACGGACGGTCAACCACTTCGTTGCCCATGGTGGTGGCCCATGCGCGCAGTGCGTTGCGGGCCAGATCCAGGCCAGCCATGTGGCCGGTGTAGGCAGCGTAGGCGGAGCGATGCGGTTCGGCGTGCACGTAGGTCACCGGGTTGCCGGCCGGAATCTTGACGTTCAGCTTGTCGCCCGAAGCTGCCACCGGAGCGGCCTCTGCCGGAGCGGTTTCGCCGTCCTTCTTGTCCTTGTCGGCAGCGGCCGGAGCAGCGCCGCTCTTCTTGCGGACCGGCTGGACCACGTCGAAGGCGTACTTCTCGGCACCGAAATCGGTGGTGACGATGCGGACCGGGCCAGCGGCTTCAAGGCCATTGGCCTCCATCGCACGCTTGATCCACTCCTGGTTGTCCTGGATGGACTTCTTGATGGTGTCGTTGTTGCGGTCGATGTTGCCGGCGTTGATCACCAGCAGGTCTTCGGCAGGCACGTCCACGACCTTCAGGTCGGTCAGCGGGGCTTCGGCGGCGGCGTAGTCCACGTTCGGCACCGAGGCCAGCATGTTGGCCAGACGCGACAGGCCCAGCTTCAGGTCGTCGCCGATGTGGCGGCTGACGTACAGGCCGGCGTAACGGCCGAACAGGTCGAAACCGTACTTGACCGAGTAGTCCTGGGTGATCTTGACGTTGCGGTCGTTCTTGCCGGTCGGCTCAAGATTGAAGGTGGTCACCTTGTCATGGCCACGGGTCTGGTCATCAATGGCAATCACCACGCGCTTGTTCTTCTCGCTGTCGGTGATTTCCCAGCTGCCGTGGCCCAGGGTGCTGTCCTTGGAGGTGTATTCCATGCGGGCGCCCTTGCCGGACTGCGGGCCGTCGAACTTCAGTTCAACCCCCTTGTCGCGGAGCACCAGCGGGTTCCAGTCCTTGAAGCGGCGCAGGCTGTTGACCGTGTCGTACACGATGGTCATCTTGCGGTTGGTTTCGATGCTTTCAGAAATATGGCGCTCGCCCGGCAGCAGCACGCCAATGATGACGAAGAGGCCAGCCACGATCCCCAAGGCAATCAGGAACTCGATAATACGGGTCATTCAGGAGTCTCCGGGGCCGATCCCACGGCCGGGTTGATTGAAGCGAAGCCCCCATCCTATCAGGCTTTGCACGGGTTGTTGATCACAAATGGCGTACCGGTTTCCATCTCCGGAACACGGCGCCGCAGGGACATCCGCAGAGTAGCGCATCAGGCGCTGAATGGACGTTCCTTGCGACTGCGGGCAAGGACGGGTTCACGGCCTCACCGCGCATTTTCACTCCTGCGGGCAGTTCTGCACCAGCCCCCACCTGCGCATTCACCCGCGGCGGCGGCCCGGCTCACACCAGTTGCAGCTCGAAGGCCTTGAGCACGGCGCGGGTACGGTCGCGTACGCCCAGCTTGGAGAGGATGTTGGACACGTGGTTCTTGATGGTGCCCTCGGCCACGCCCAGCGAGTTGGCGATCTCCTTGTTGGAAAAGCCGCTGGCCATCAGCCGCAGGATCTCGGTTTCACGGTCGGTCAGCGGGTCCGGGCGGTCCAGGCTGACGAATTCGTTGCGCATGTGCTCCAGCCCCGACAGCAGCCGCTGGGTTACCGCCGGCTGCACCAGCGAGCCACCCTCGGCCACGGCGCGGATGGCGCCCACCAGCTGCTCCAGGGTCACATCCTTGAGCAGGTAGCCCTTGGCACCGGCCTTCAGCCCGGCCAGCACCAGCTGGTCGTCATCGAAGGTGGTCAGGATGATCGACGGCGGCAGCTGGCCCAGCTTGCCCAGGGTCTGCAGCGCCTCCAGCCCCGACATCACCGGCATGCGCATGTCCATCAGCACCACGTCAGGTTTGACGACGGGAATCATCTCCACCGCCTGTCGGCCATCTGTGGCTTCGGCCACCACCTCAATGCTGTCATCCAGCGCCAGCAGCGAACGGATGCCCTGCCGTACCAGGGTTTGGTCATCGACCAGGCAGACACGGATCATCAGCTCACTCCTTGTGGCCCCGAGGCCAACATCATATTGCCAGTCACCGGCAGGCTGGCGCGAAGCCGGAAGCCCTCGCCACGCCGCGCCGATACATCCAGGGTGCCTTCATACTGCAGCAGCCGCTCGCGCATGCCGCGCAAACCATTTCCCGGCATGATCTCGTCAACTTCGCCCCCAATACCGTCATCATGGGCGTCAATGACGATTCTCCCCGTTTCCCGCTGAACCTTGATCCACAGGTTGCGGGCGCCGGCGTGGCGCACCGCATTGGTGATGATTTCCTGGGTGCAGCGCAGCAGCACATGCGCCCGCTCGGGGTCCTCCACCTGCAGCGGCGCCTCCATCTGCAGGTGGATGTCCAGTGACGGCACCTGCTCGGCCAGCGGGCGCAGCGCCGCGGCCAGGTCGATGGCCCCGCTCTCGCGCAGCTGGCTTACCGCCTCGCGCACGTCGGTAAGCAGCAGCTTGGCCAGAGTATGGGCCTGGCGCACATGCTCCTGCGCCTGCCCTTCGGTGATATGCCCGGCCACTTCGAGATTCAGGCTCAGTGCGGTCAGGTGATGACCCAGCAGGTCGTGCAGCTCGCGCGAGATGCGGGTGCGCTCGTTCACGCGGGCGCTCTCGGCCAGCAGCAGGCGGGTGGCGCGCAGCTCGGCATTGAGCCGGCGCTGCTCCTCGCGCGCCTGGGTCTGCTGCCGCGCCACCAGGCTGGTGACGAACACGAACATCGAAAAACCACCGTACAGCAGCGACTGCAGCAGCGCCTCGAACAACGGCAGGCCCATGATCAGGCTGTATACCGGCAGCACCGCCAGCTGGCTCAGCACCAGCCACACCACCCCTACCCGCTTGCTCAGCAGCCACGGGATCACCCCGGCGGCCACCATCATCAGGATGCTGCCCAGACCGGTGGCGGAGATGTAGCTGACCACCAGTGCCGAGATGGTCAGCAGCAGCAGGGCCAGCCGGTCGTACCAGCTGGTATGGCCTTCCGCGCTCAGGCCGCGGGTCAGCCAGAAATAGCAGGCGCCAAAGGCCAGGTAGGCCAGGAACAGCCAGATGGCCTCGCCGGCACCCGGCTGCAGCACCCCTTCCTCGGGGGCGTACTGGGTATAGACCAGCGGCAGGCTGACCAGGGCCCAGGTAAACAGGCCGGCCAGCCGGAGGACGCGGGTATGACTGAGGTATCCCAACATCCGCGCATGGTACGGAGGTGTACGCCCCCGCGGCCTCCCACGGAAGTCATGCCCCCGATGGTCATGGCCGGCTCCCGCGCATACGCCAGCCATGCGATAATCGCGCCGCGTGGCCAGCAGTGGCCAATCGTTTTACCCCACGGAGTCACAATGTCGATTGTCATCCGAGACGTGCGCGAGCACGACCTTGATTCCGTTCTGGCACTGAACAACAACGCAGGCATCGCGATCCTCCCGCTGGACGCGGCCAAGATCCGCCGTTTCTACGAAACCGCGGAGTATTTCCGCATCGCCGAGCGCGACGGCAACATGGCCGGTTTCCTGGTGGGTTTCGGCAGCGATGCCGAGCACGACAGCAGCAACTTTGCCTGGTTCCAGGAACGCTACCCCAGCTTCTTCTACATCGACCGCATCGTGGTGGCCAGCCGCCGCCGTGGCGGTGGCGTGGGCCGTGCGTTCTATGCCGATGTGCAGAGCTATGCCGAGCTGCGCTACCCGCAGCTGGCCTGTGAAGTACTGCTGGACCACGGCGCCGACGCCGCGCTGCTGTTCCATGGCAGCTTCGGCTTCCGCGAGGTGGGCCAGAACACCATGCCCGCCGTTGACGTGCGGGCAAGTATGCTGCTCAAGGACCTGTGCAGCTATGAGTGGGTGAAGGAAACCTATGGCGAGAACCTGCCCGATGTACCCTGGGTGGGCAATACACGTCGGCCGCTGCAGCAGCGCCCGACGGGAACCTGAACAAACATGGCAGTGAATTTGGATTACGAACAGGCAGGTGAACTGAAAATCGGGCAGGTCGGCATTGCCAACCTGCGTATCCGCACCCTCGACGTGGAGCGGCTGACCCAGGAAATGCGCGAACGGGTGACCCGTGCACCCAAGCTGTTCGGGCGCGCGGCGGTGATCCTGGATTTCGGCGGGCTGAGCAAGCTGCCCGACCGGTCCACCGCCCAGGCCCTGCTCAATGGCCTGCGCGATGCCGGTGTGCTGCCGGTGGCCCTGGCCTACGGCACCAGCGAGACCGAAGTACTGGCCGAGCAGCTGGGCCTGCCGCTGCTGGCCAAGTTCCGTGCCCAGTACGAGCGCGCCGAGGCCGAACCGGCCCCGCCGCCGCCTGCCCGCCCGCGTGCGGCCGAGCCCAAGCCGGCGCCGGTGTCTGCACCGGCCCCCGTCGTGGCGGCCGCCGGCGGCCAGCCCGGGCGCATGCAGCTGACCAACGTCCGCTCCGGCCAGCAGCTGTACGCCGAGAACTGCGACCTGACCGTACTCTCAACGGTGGGTGCCGGTGCCGAGGTCATTGCTGATGGCAGCATCCATATCTACGGTACCCTGCGTGGTCGTGCATTGGCCGGCGCACAGGGCAATGAAGGCGCGCGTATCTTCTGCCGCGACTTCCACGCTGAACTCGTTGCCATTGCAGGACGTTACAAGGTGCTGGACGATATTCCGGACAATCTGCGTGGCAAGGCCGTGCAGGTGTGGCTGGAACAGGACCAGATCATGATCGCTGCGCTGGATTGACGCAGCCCAACCAGAACATTCCAGGAGAGATCCTTTGGCTGAAATCATCGTAGTCACTTCCGGCAAGGGCGGCGTGGGCAAGACCACGTCCAGCGCCAGCATCGCGTGTGGCCTTGCTCGTCGTGGCAAGAAGGTTGCCGTCATCGACTTCGACGTCGGCCTGCGCAACCTCGACCTGATCATGGGCTGCGAGCGCCGGGTGGTGTACGACTTCGTCAACGTCGTCCATGGCGAGGCCACGCTGAAGCAGGCCCTCATCAAGGACAAGCGTTTCGAGAACCTGTTCGTGCTGGCTGCCTCGCAGACCCGCGACAAGGATGCACTGAACAAGGAAGGCGTGGAGAAGGTCCTCAAGGACCTGGCTGCCGACGGTTTCGATTTCATCATCTGCGATTCGCCGGCAGGCATCGAGAAGGGCGCGTTCCTGGCGATGTACTTCGCCGACCGCGCCGTGGTGGTGGTGAACCCGGAAGTGTCCTCGGTACGCGACTCGGACCGCATCATCGGCCTGCTCGATTCCAAGACCGCCAACGCCGAGGCAGGCAAGCCGGTGCCGGCTTTCCTGCTGCTCACCCGTTACAGCCCGGCACGGGTGGAAACCGGGGAGATGCTCAGCATCGTGGACGTGGAAGAAGTGCTGGGCCTGAAAGCTATCGGTGTCATTCCCGAATCGGGTGACGTGCTCAATGCTTCCAACAAGGGTGAGCCGGTGATTCTGGACACCGAATCGCCGGCCGGCCAGGCCTACGAGGACGCGGTTGGCCGCATCCTTGGCGAAGAGCGCCCGATGCGCTTCACCACCGTTGAGAAGAAGGGCTTCTTCAGCAAGCTGTTTGGAGGATAAGCATGGGACTGCTCGACTTCCTGAAGCAGAAGAAGAACACCGCCGAAACCGCAAAGAACCGCCTGCAGATCATCATCGCGCAGGAACGCACCACGCGTGGCGGCCCGGATTACCTGCCGTTGCTGCAGCGCGAGCTGCTGGAAGTGATCAAGAAGTACGTCAACATCGACGCCGACGCGGTCAAGGTGGACCTGGTCAAGGACGGCGCCAACGACGTGCTCGACATTTCCGTGGCGCTGCCTGACGACAAGTGAACCCAACCCGGCGGCCACGGCGGCCGGGAGCGATGCCGCAGTGAACGACACCCCTGCCCCTGAAGCGACCAGCAGCGTGCTGTGCGTCGGTGATATCCGCTGGGACGACGCCTGCGCGCTACTGGCTGGCCATGGTCTGCGCCTGCACCATGTGGCGGCCGGCGAGAAGATTCCGGGCAGTTACTGGGGCGAGCCGGAGGCCGGCATCATCGCCAGCGATGTGTATGTGCGCGACGACACGCCGGTGCACTCGATGCTGCACGAATCCTGCCATCTGATCGTGCTGCCACCGGAGCGGCGTGCGCAGGTGCATACCGACGCCACCGACTCGGTGCCCGAGGAAGACGCCACCTGCTACCTGCAGATCGTGCTCGCCGGGCAGCTGCCGGGCGTGGGCAGCGCGCGCCTGATGGCCGACATGGATGCCTGGGGCTATACCTATCGGCTGGGTTCGACGCAGGCCTGGTTCGAGCATGATGCCGATGATGCGCGGCAGTGGTTGATGGAGCGTGGCTTACTGGTGGCTTGAGGCTGGGGCTGGAAAGCGCCCCCTCTCCCGCCCCTTCGGGGCACCCTCTCCCGCAAGGGGAGAGGGGGTAAGAGCTGCGGTTGCGGGCAATGCTTGAGCTTGCGGGATGTTGCCCCTCTTCCCTTGCGGGAGAGGCACCCCGCGAAGAGATAGGCGAGAAGGGCTGCAGTTACGGGCAATGCTTCAACTTGCGAGGTGTTTTCCCCTCTCCCCTCGCGGGAGAGGGTGCCCCAAAGGGGCGGGAGAGGGGGCGCTTCTCACCTCATCCCGGCAACGAACTACCCATGTCCAGCACAACCCGGGTGCCCTGCTCCGGCTGCGATTCAATGGCCAGCTTCCAGCCCAGGTGCTCGCTGAGCCGTGCAATCAGCTCCAGGCCGATACCAGCCCGCGCGTCGCGTTCGCCACGGGCCATGCGCGCGTAAACCTGCGCCACTTCCTCCGGGCTCATGCCATGGCCCGGGTCCTCGATGGTCACCACCGCCCGCGCGTTCACCGCCAGCCGTATCACGCCCCGGTCGCTGTTCTCCACCGCGTTGCGCAGCAGGTTGCCGATGGCTGCCTGCACCACGCCCAGCGGCGCCAGGATGTTGCAGGGCTCGGCATGCTCCAGTTCCAGGCGCAGCTCCTTGCCGGCGGCAAGGTGACGATGGTCCTCGATGATTTCCGGCAGCAGCTGCTCAAGCGGCACCAGCTCGCTCATGGCCTGCAGCCGCGCCGGGTCGCGCGCCAATACCAGCAGCAGCTGGATCAACTGCTCCACACCCGTGGCGGTGCTGTGCACACGCAGCAACTGCTGGCGCGCGCGCTCAGGCACATCAGGCTGCTCCAGCGCCAGTTCGGCCGCACCGCTGATCACCGCGATGGGCGTGCGCAGCTCGTGGCTGGTGGTGCTGATGAAGGCACGCTCACGCTCGACGAAATGCTCGTTGCGCACCAGATAATCATTCACCGCCGAGCCGATCACCTCCATCTCGGTTGAACCGCGACGGTCCACGGTGATCCGCTGCCCACGCTGCTCCGGACGCAACGCGCCGATGTCCTGCGCAAGTATCGCCAGCGGCCGCACCAGGCGGTTCATGCCCACCCACGCCATCAGCAGTGTGACGATGACCAGGGCGACGCCAGCCAGCATCGCCCAGCGGGTGATGAAGTTCTCCAGCTCGCCGAAATCGGTGATGTCCAGCACCAGCATCACCCGCCCGTGGTCGGTGGTGTCACGCACCATCACCGCCACCTTGTGCTCGTCCAGGTACTTGCCGTCGTGCAGGCCGGGGCGCAGCTGCGCCATTGATGCGGGTATCGGCTCCCCGCCCTGCTCCATGAACAGATGCAGCGTGTCCGAATCCTGCCAGTGGTAGTGCGAATCGCTGCGCGTATGCGCCAGCACGCTGTCCAGCTCGGTGTTCAACAGCGCGCGCCACACCGCATGCTCGGCCCGCTCATGCACATAGTTGCCCGCGCTGAACACCACCACCGTCACCAGCGCCAGGTAGACGATCAACCAGCCCAGCAGCTTGCGCCGTAAGGGGGCGCGGCTCATGCCTGCGTGTCGCTGCTGGGTGCGGACAGGCGGTAACCCACGCGCGGCAGGGTGTGCAGCAGCTTGGCGTCGAACGGGCCATCCACCGCGCGGCGCAGTTCGTAGATATGCGAGCGCAGCATGTCGCCATCGGGCGGCTCATCGCCCCACAGCGCATATTCGAGCTGGTCGCGGGTGACCGCTGCCGGGCTGGCGCGCATCAGCACCTCCAGCAGCTTGCGGCACGCCGGGTACAGGTGCAGCGGCTGGCCGGCGCGCTGCGCCTCCAGCGTGCCCAGGTCCAGCTTGAGGTCGTGCACCTGCAGCAACTTGTGCGGATTGCGGCCTTTCACCCGGGCAAGCACGGCGTCCAGCCGCACTTCCAGCTCCGGCAGGGCGAAGGGCTTGGTGAGGTAGTCGTCGGCACCGGCGCGGAAGCCGGCAATCTTGTCGGGCAGTTCGTCGCGGGCGGTGAGCATGATCACCGGCACTTCCAGGCCGTGCTCCTCGCGCAGGCGCTTGAGCACCTCCGGGCCTTCCATGCGCGGCAGCATCCAGTCCAGCAGGATGGCGTCGTAATCCTGCGTGGCGGCCAGATGCAGGCCGGTGATGCCGTCAGGCGCCACATCCAGCACATGCCCCCGCGCCTCGAAATAATCGAACAGGTTGGCGACGAGGTTGCGATTGTCTTCTATGACCAGCAGCCGCATGCAGGCTTGACCTTCAGCCCGGCGCATCCGGGAACAATACGCCAATGCTAACGCCGCTGCCGTCGAAATGGCGTCGGAACACGGCACAATGGTTTCGACGCGCTTCCTACATGGCTGGCGCCATCATCCACGCTGACCCGATCCGCGAGCCGCTCGTGCCCCTGCCCAATCCGCGCTCCTCCTCGAACAAACTCTGGTTCGCCATCCTGATCGCACTGGTGGTGCTAAGCCTGCTGGCGGGCCTGGGCCTGCGCTCGCCCACCCCGCCGGACGAACCCCGCTTCGTGCTGGCCGCGCGCCACATGGTGGAAACCGGGCAGTGGCTGCTGCCGCACCGGGGCAGCGAGCTCTACGCCGAAAAGCCGCCCACCTTCATGTGGATACAGGCCGCCACCTACACGCTGCTGGGCAACTGGAACCTGTCCTTCCTGCTGCCGTCGCTGCTGGCCGCGCTACTGACGCTGTGGCTGACCTGGGACATGAGCCGCCGCCTGTGGAACCGGCAGGTGGCGCGCTACGCGGTGCTGGGGCTGTTTGTGTGCATCCAGTTCGGGCTGATGGCCAAGCGCGCGCAGATCGACATGGTGCTGGTGGGCATGACCACGCTGGCGCTGTGGGGGCTGGTGCGGCACCTGCTGCTGGGGCCGAACTGGGGCGCGCTTGCGCTGGCCGCCTTCGCCGCAGGCGTGGGCACGGTGACCAAGGGCGTGGGCTTCCTGCCGCTGCTGATGCTGATCCCCTGGGCGGCCTGGCGCTGGCGTCACCCGCAGGCACCCGGGCCGGGCCGCAGCTGGAACTGGTGGCTGCTGTTGCCGGCCTTCATCGCAGGTACCGCAGTGTGGCTGGCACCGCTGGGCATCGCCCTGCTCAACAACCCGGACCCGGGCCTGCAGGCCTATGCGCGCGAACTCCTGTTCAAGCAGACCGGCACCCGCTATGCCGCCGCGTGGCACCACCACCAGCCGTTCTGGTACTACCTGCAGGTGATGCTGACCCTGTGGCTGCCGGGCAGTCTGGTGGCCCCTTGGCTGCTGCCGGCATGGTGGCGGCGCTGCCGCCGTGCCGATCCGCGCTACCTCCTGCTGCTGGGCTGGGCGCTGCTGGTGCTGCTGTTCTTCAGCGCCAGCCCCGGCAAGCGCGAGGTCTACATCCTGCCGATGCTGCCGGCCCTGGCCGTGGCCGCCGCGCCGCTGCTGCCGGGCCTGCTGCGCCGTACCGGCGTGCGCTGGGCATTGCTGGCCTATGTGCTGGCGCTGGGCCTGGCCACGCTGGTGTTCGGTTATGGTGCGGTGCATGGCGATGGCTGGGCGATGCGCAACGCGGTCAAGCGCTCCATCGACCTGTGGGTGCTGCCGTATGTGGGCTGGTGGTTGATCGGCTTCGGCGCCAGTGCCGTGCTGCTCGCGGCGGTCCTGCGCCTGCGCCGCGCCGGTCTGGCGGTGGTGCTGACCACGGTGCTGCTGTGGTGCATGTATGGCCTGGGCGGAATGCCCGCGCTGGACCCGTACAGCTCCGCCTCGCTGGTGATGGACAAGGTGCGCGAGCGCATCGGCCCGGATGCCGAGCTGGGCATGGTGGCGTGGCGCGAGCAGAACCTGCTGCAGACCCACCCGCAGGCTACCGATTTCGGCTTCAAGCGGCCCGTGGCCGAGCAGTGGCAGGACGCGGCCCGCTGGGTCAGCGCCGATCCGCAGCGGCGCTGGCTGTTCGTGCTGGACAAGGCCATGAGCCCCTGCGCCGACCGCGCCGCGGTCATCGATATCGGCAGTGCCAACCGCAACAACTGGCAGCTGCTGCCAGGCACTGCCCTGCATGCCGACTGCGTGGCGCGCACCCATGGCGTGGTGGCGGGCGCTGACGAGGCCGCACAGGCTGGCGACGGCGACTGAGCGCTGCGTGGCGCCGGCAGCCGCCTGCCGGCGCTGAACATCCAACACTCTTCTCACACCGCTCCGACCTGTCTCCGACAGAAGCGGGCACAGCATCACGTCATTCAACCCGAATACGTGCTTGCTACATGCCCCAGCTCAGCTTCACCCACCCCCTGTTGCTGGCGCCGGCCGCCACCCGGCGGGAGTTCGCCACCCGCGCCCTGCTGATACCTCTCACCCTTACCGTTCTTGCCAGCCTGCTGCTGATGGCTGGCAACGGCGACCAGTGGTTGGCAGACCGGCTGTACCGTTGGGAGGGCAGCCACTGGCTGTACAAGGACGCCTGGTGGAGCAGCCACCTGATCCACAAGGGCGGCCGCAATCTGAGTTTCTTCGCCGGCCTGCTGGTGATGCTGGCGCTGGCCCGCACCTGGTTCGATGCGCGCTGGAAGCCGCTGCGCCGCCCTCTGGCCTACCTGCTGCTCGCGGTGGCGCTGTCCAGCGGGCTGGTATCCCTGCTCAAGAGCTGGACCCAGATGGATTGCCCGTGGGATCTGGAACGCTACGGGGGCCTGCGACCGTTCATCGGCCTGTTCCAGGCCCGCCCGGTGGCGCTGGGCCACGCCGCGTGCTTCCCGGCAGGCCATGCCAGCGCAGGCTATTCGTGGGTGGCCATCTACTTCTTCATGCTGCTGGTCCGCCCGCAATGGCGCTGGCCGGCATTGGCCACGGTGCTGCTGGTCGGGGTAGTGTTCGGCCTTACCCAGCAGCTGCGCGGGGCCCACTTTCTTTCCCATGACGTCTGGTCGCTGGCGATCAGCTGGAGCGTGGCCGTGCTGCTTTATCTGGGCATGTTCAACCCAACCCACGAGACGGCGCAGGCCGTTCCCACGCTGACCAACGCCAACAACGGGGAACCCGCATGAGCGCCAGCCTTCCACGCAGCGCCATGCCGCGCTTTTCCCTCAATACCCTACTGCAGTGGCGCCCGGAGCTGAGCACCGAGGCGGTGATCCTGTGGGCGTGCGCGTTCTTCGCGGTCGTGTGCAATACGCTGTTCTGGCGCGACGCGATGGCCACCAACCCCGGCAACGTGCTGTTCGCGGTATCGCTGTTCGCCCTGCTGGTGGGCGTGCATGCGCTGCTGTTCGGCCTGCTGGTGTGGCGCTGGAATGCCAAGGTGCTGTTGAGCATTCTGTTCATCGGCACCGCCTTCGCCGTGCATTACATGAACAGCTTCAACGTCTACCTGGACGCTGACATGCTGCGCAACGTGCTGGCCACCGACCGCAAGGAATCCAGCGAGCTGATGACGCCGGCACTGATCCTGCCGCTGCTGGGTTATGGCCTGCTGCCCACGCTGCTGCTGTGGCGCGTGCGCATCCGCAAGCGCAGCTGGAGCCGTGCGCTGCTGTGGCGCCTGGCCTTTCTGGTGGGCGTGGTACTGGTCACCGGTGCCGGCGCCATGCTGTCGTTCCAGAACATCTCCGCGCTGATGCGCAACCACCGCGAAGTGCGCTACCTGGCCACGCCGGTGAACTACATCGTGGCGCTGAAGCAGAACCTGGCCGGTTCCTCCAGCCCGATCAAATCCCAGCCCAAGACGCCGATCGGCACCGACGCCAAGGCCACGCCGCGTGCCGCCGGCAGCAAGCCGCGCCTGCTCGTGGTGGTGGTGGGTGAAACCGTGCGCGCGCAGAACTGGGGCTTGAACGGCTATGCACGCCACACCAACCCGGAACTGGCGCAGGCCGGGGTGATCAACTTCCCGGACATGCATGCCTGCGGCAGCAGCACCGAAGTCTCGCTGCCGTGCATGTTCTCGCCCTACGGCCGCCACGACTACGACGAAAAGAAGATCCGCAGTCACCAGTCGCTGCTGCATGTACTGGAGCATGCCGGCATCAGCACGCTGTGGCGCGACAACCAGTCCGGCTGCAAGGGTGTGTGCGAAGGCCTGCAGATCGACAAGCTGGATGATGCGACCACGCCCGGCCTGTGCGCCGATGGCCGCTGCATGGATGAGATCCTGCTGCAGGATCTGGCCAAGCAGGTCAGCGCCAAGCCAGGCGACCGCGTGGTGGTGCTGCACCAGTTGGGCAACCATGGCCCGAGCTACTTCCAGCGCTACCCGGCGCAGTACCGCCGCTTCGCGCCCACCTGCGACACGCCGGACCTGGGCAAGTGCAGCCGCGAGCAGATCACCAACAGTTACGACAACGCCATTCTCTACACCGACCACTTCCTGGCCCGCACCATCGCCACGCTGCGCACCATGGACGGCTATGACACCGCCATGATCTACCTGTCCGACCATGGCGAGTCGCTGGGTGAGAAGGGCCTGTACCTGCATGGCATGCCCTACGCCATCGCGCCGGAAGAACAGACGCGCGTGCCGCTGGTGATGTGGTTTTCGCCCGGCTTTGTCGCCGACCGTGGCATCAACCTTGAATGCGTGCACAAGCGTTCGACCCAGCGTACCGAGCAGGACAACCTGTTCCCGTCGGTGCTGGGGCTGATGCAGGTGCGCACCTCGGTCTACGACCGCAGCCGCGACCTGTTCGCCGACTGCGCAGGCTGAGGCCGAACATCGCTGCAACTGGCGGCCGATGCGGTGCCGGGGCCCTCCCGGCACATGCTCGGCCGCATCAAGGCCCTGCACGCTCAACCACGCACGCGAGGAATCCCTATGGCGACGCTTCCGCAATGGCTGCCCTGGGCACTGATGTCGGCGGTGTTCGCCGCCCTCACCGCCGTGTTCGCCAAGCTGGGCCTGCAGGGCATCGACTCGGACATGGCGATGCTGCTGCGCACCGTCGTGATCACCGTGGTGCTGGCGATGTTCGTCGCCGCCACCGGCAAATGGAGCAACCCCACGCAGCTGCCGGCAAACACGGTGATGTGGCTGGTGCTGTCCGCTCTGGCTACCGGCGCCTCGTGGGTCTGCTACTTCCGTGCCCTGCAACATGGCCCCGCCTCGCAGGTGGCGCCCGTGGACAAGCTCAGCGTGGTACTGGTCAGTCTGTTCGCGGTCGCCTTCCTGCATGAGCGGCTGGCATGGCGCGAGTGGCTGGGTGTGGCCATGATCGGCGGCGGCGTACTGTTGATGGCGCTGAAGCGGTAAGACAGAACCACAGCAAGCCGGTGGCGTGGAATTGCGCTGCTTCGTCTCGTGCCACAGCCCGCAGGCTGGCAGGGGTACATACCGGTACCGGGAGCCGGCCTCCCCGCTCCCCCTTGCGGCCCCGCGGCTGGCCCACTAGCCTTCGCCGGTACTTGTCACATTCCGGGGAACCACGTGAACCATCGTCATCTGTTGCTGGCCGCCGCCGTAGGCGTGGCCGTCCTGTCGCTGGCTGCCTGCAAGAAGGAGGCTGCGCCGGACGCCGCCAAGCCCACCACCACGGCGGCCGCGCCGGCCGAGAGTGCCGACCAGTTCATCGCCCGGGTCAATGCCGAATACAAGGCCATGTACCCGGAGCTGACCTCGGCCCAGTGGCTGTCGTCCACCTACATCAATGACGATTCGGCGCGCGTGGCGGCCAAGGCCAACGAACGCTGGCTGACCACCCTCAATGGCTGGATCGAGCAGGCCGGCAAGTACGACGGCCAGCCGATGAGCGAGGACACCAAGCGCGCCATCAGCCTGCTCAAGCTGATGAGCTCCATGCCGGCCCCGCGCGATGCGAAGAAGCTGGCCGAGCTGGCCACCATCGCCACCAAGCTCGAAGGCGACTACGGTGCCGGCACCTACTGCACGGGCGAAGGCGACAAGCAGAACTGCCGCCAGCTCGGCGAACTGGAGCAGGTGCTGGCGCGCTCGCGCGACTACGACAAGCAGCTGGACGCATGGCAGGGCTGGCATTCCACCGCCGTACCGTCGCGCGCCAACTACCAGCGTTTCGTTGAACTGGTGAACGAAGGCGCGCGCGAGCTGGGCTACAGCGACGCCGGCCAGATGTGGCGCAGCGGCTACGACATGCCGGCCGACCAGGTGGGCCCGGAAACCGACCGCCTGTGGAACCAGGTCAAGCCGCTGTACGAACAGCTGCACTGCTACACCCGCGCCAAGCTCGACACCGAATACGGCAAGGACAAGGCCGAAGTGGCCGGCGGCATGATCGCCGCGCACCTCACCGGCAACATGTGGCAGCAGGACTGGAGCAACCTGTGGGACATGGCCGAGCCCTACCCCAACGCCGGCAGCCTGGACATCACCGCCGCGCTGGAAAAGCAGTACCAGACCAACCTGAGTGCCGCGCGCGCCAAGGCAGGCGGCAGCGACCCCGCATCGCTGTTCAAGGCGCAGCGTGAGGCCGAACTGGCCACCGCCAGGCAGATGACCGAGCGCGCGCAGGATTTCTACGTATCGCTGGGCATGCCCAAGCTGCCGCCGAGCTACTGGCAGAACACCCAGTTCATCAAGCCGATGGACCGCAACGTGGTCTGCCACGCCAGCGCCTGGGACATGAACATGGGCGGTGACGGCAAGGACGTCGGCCCGGATGTGCGCACCAAGATGTGCATCACCCCGACCGAAGAAAACTTCACCACCATCTACCACGAGCTGGGCCACATCTATTACGACCTGGCCTACAACCCGCTGCCGCCACTGTTCCAGGGCGGTGCCAACGATGGCTTCCATGAAGCCATCGGCGACACCATCGTGCTGGCGATGACGCCCAAGTACCTCAACTCGATCGGCCTGGTCGGCGCGCAGCAGGAAAGCCGCGAAGCCACCATCAACGCGCAGATGCGCATGGCCATGTCCGGCGTGTCGTTCCTGCCGTTCGGCCTGATGATCGACCGCTGGCGCTGGGGCGTGTTCGACGGTTCGATCAAGCCGGACCAGTACAACCAGAAGTGGTGGGAGCTGAAGGCCCAGTACCAGGGCGTGGCCCCGGCCAGCGCACGCGGCGAGGAGTTCTTCGACGCCGGTGCCAAGTACCACGTGCCGGGCAACACGCCGTACCTGCGCTACTTCCTGGCGCGCATCCTGCAGTACCAGTTCTACAAGGGGCTGTGCGATGCCTCCGGCTATACCGGCCCGCTCAACGAGTGCAGCTTCTACGGCAACAAGGAAGCCGGCCAGAAGTTCTGGGCGATGCTGAGCAAGGGCTCCAGCCAGCCGTGGCAGGCCACGCTGAAGGAGCTGACCGGCAACGACAAGCTCGACGCCGGCCCGATGCTGGAATACTTCGCGCCGCTGCAGGAGTGGCTCAAGCAGCAGAACCAGGGCCAGATGTGTGGCTGGCAGGCCAGCGGCCCGGCGGCGGCACCTGCCGCACCGGCACCGGCACCGGCGCAGCCGCCTGCGCAGTAAACCCGGTTGTTGATGCGTTGATGCAAGAACAAAGGGCGCCCTCGGGCGCCCTTTGTTGCATTGCCACCTTACCCACATTCCAGGAGCAACCATGAGCGAGGCTTTGCTCACCGAAATCCGCGACCTGCTTGCCGAGCAGAACCGGCAGATGGCGCGCATCATCGAAATGAATGAAAACAACATGCAGCAAGGTGCCGCTGCCTATGCCCACAGCCTGGCCGCGGCCGGCAGGGCCGAGGACGACATGCAGCACGCCCGCCGCCAGAGCAGGCTGGGCACGGTGCTGCTCGTGGTGGTGGGACTGATCGCAGCTGTTGGTACCTGGCTCGGCTACCAGCGCCTCGCGGGAATGTTTGGCTTCTGAGCAGCCGCCTGCGCATGCGCCACGGGGCGGAGGCACCGGCACTTGAGCTGCTGACCAGGGACGAAAGCATCGACTACATCGCCGTGCAGAAGAAGCTGGTCATGAACATCTCACCCGATGCGGTGGTGCTGACCAACAAGCGGCTCATCTTCGTACAGCCCAGCCTGTTCGGCATGCAGTTCCAGGACTACCCGTGGCGCGAGGTGCAGGATGTGCACATGAGCGAACAGATGATTGGCGCCACGCTCACCTGCCGGACCACTACCGGCAAGCACCATGCACTGGACAGCATCCCCAAGAAGCAGGCGCGCCGCGTGTACGCCTACGCGCAGGCGGTGGAGGAACAGGCCTACGACAAGCGCCAGCAGCTGGAACTGGAAAAGATGCGTGCCGCCGCCGGTGGCGTGGTACTGCACGCACCCTCGGCGCCATCCATGCCGCCCGCACTCCCGGCACAGGACGCAGCGGCAGCCGTGGCAGCCGATGACCCGCTGGCCTCGCTTGCCCAGCTGAAGAAGCTCCTGCTGGCCGAACTGATCACCGAGGACGAATTCAACGCCAAGAAGGCGGAGATACTCGCCCGCCTTTGAAGCCGTCCCTGCCTGCAGGGCCAACGCATGCAATGGGCGAGCAAGCGCATGTCATCACTGCCACCAGCAACCCCGCCATGCACGCACGGAACCGGGTCGTAACACGGCATTGCGACAGGCGAATGGGCGACATCCGCGCTGTCCTGCGGTAGAACACGCATCCATTCGTTTTGTTCGCACAAATGCAGTTTCAACCGCATGCACGAGTTTCCGGCCGCGCGTTTCAGCCTGTACCAGCGCATCCGGGCGCAGTGGCTGCCATCGCACACAGGCCAAAGACTGAATGGAAAATTCAGCCTTTGCCACACACTGCCGCAATTGCTGCATGAATGCCGTGCGAAGATCGAAGCCCCTCGGCTGAAACACACACGCATGGAATGGCTATCCGACCCGTCGATCTGGATGGGTCTGGCAACACTGGTGGTGCTGGAGATCATCCTCGGCATCGACAACCTCGTCTTCATCGCCATCCTGGCGGACAAGCTGCCCCCCCATCAGCGCGACAAGGCACGGCTGATCGGCCTCAGCCTGGCCCTGCTGATGCGGCTGGCACTGCTGGCCACGCTCTCATGGATCATGCGGCTCACCACGCCGCTGTTCTCCGTCTTCGACCACAGCTTCTCCGGGCGCGATCTGATCCTGCTCATAGGCGGCCTGTTCCTGTTGTTCAAGGCCACCATGGAGCTGCACGAACGGCTTGAAGGCCGCGAGCACGATACGGGCAGCAACAAGGCCTATGCCGGCTTCACCATGGTGGTCACCCAGATCGTCATTCTCGACGCGGTGTTCTCGCTGGATTCGGTCATCACCGCCGTAGGCATGGTTGACGAACTGGGCGTGATGTTCGCCGCGGTCATCATCGCCATGGTGGTGATGATCCTGGCCAGCAAGCCGCTGACCAGCTTCGTCGGCCGCCACCCCACGGTGGTGGTGCTGTGCCTGGGCTTCCTGTTGATGATCGGTTTCAGCCTGGTGGCCGAAGGCCTGGGCTTCAAGATACCCAAGGGTTACCTGTACGCGGCCATCGCCTTCTCCATCCTGATCGAAGCCTTCAACCAGTGGTCGCGCTTCAACCGCGAGAAGCATGACCAGCGCATGCCGTTCCGCCAGCGTACCGCCGATGCGGTGCTGCGCCTGCTGGGCTCGCGCCCCTCGCACGATGGCAACGGCAATGGCGACGGCAGCGGCCACGACGGCGAACAGGGCCTGGAAGCGGCCGAGCACGACATGATCCGCAGCGTGCTCACCCTGGCCGGGCGTTCGGTTGCCAGCGTCATGACCGTACGCACCGACATCCAGTGGATCGACGCGCGCAAGGGCATTGCCCATGCCACCGGGCAGCTGATGCAGTCGCCCCATACCCGCCTGCTGGTGGCCGATGGCGAGCTGGACAACCTGCAGGGCGTGGTGCAGAGCCGCGACCTGCTGGCCGGCGTGCTGGCCGGCAAACCGCTGGCGCTGGGCGACTACCTGCGCGAGCCGCTGACCCTGCCCGAAGGCACCACCGCATTGAAGGCGCTGGAGCGCATCAAAGCGCATGCCATCCCGATGGCGGTGGTCATCGACGAATACGGCGGTGTGGCCGGCATCGTCACCGCCAACGACCTGCTGGCCGCCATTGCCGGCGACCTGGCCGATACCCGCGATGCCGACTTCGGTGTCGAGCGCATGGAGGATGGCTGGGTGGTGGACGCCTCCATGTCGATCGAGGATGTGGAGCACGCAACCGGTGCGGTGCTGGAGCGCCACTCCTCCTACGTGAGCCTGTCCGGCCTGGTGCTGCACCTGCTGGAGCGCCTGCCCGAGGAGGGTGACAGCGTCCGCTCGGGCGCCTGGAACGTGGAGGTGCTGTCACTGGAGCGCCGCCGCGTGGGCAAGGTAAGGCTGAGCCGCGTCAACGACGAGTAAGCAGCCATCCTGCCAGCCCCCCCATGACGAAAGGCGCCCAACGGCGCCTTTCGTGGTTAATGGGATGCCCTTGCAGCCGGGGCAGGCTGTAGCTGCGACGACAAGGGCGCCCATAGGCGCCCTTGTCGTCCACTGCATGCAGCACGCAGGCTCAGTGCGTGCCGGCTGCATCCCTGGCGCCTACACCCAGCTCGCCGGCCAGGGTGCGCTTGTAGCTGTCAAAGTCGATGCCCTGCTCCGCCACTTCAGCATGCGCGGCATCCTTCAGTGCGTCCGAGTACATCAGCCGCACGGGCGTGTTGTTGTTCTCGTGCCACTCGGCGGCCTGCATGATCAGCGCCAGCACCCGCGCCGCGCTGGTGGTCTCACCGGCGATCTTGCCGTCCATGCCCAGCACCCATTCCCCGTCGCGGCGCACGATGCCGGCCAGCAGTGTGCGCTGCTGGTCGCGCAGTTCCGCATGCGGTTCCACTTTTGGCGTTGCTGCCGGGTTGGCGGCGGCCTGGTTGCGCGCACGCTCGGCCAGCCTCTTCTTCGCCTCGCGGCGGCCCTTGGATTGGATCGACATCGTTATGCTCTTTGGCCCAACGCCGCTGATGGCGGCGCGCCTATTGTCCCCGATGCAGGTGAAGAGATGTCACTGCATCTGTTCAGCACGCTGTGCACGCTGGGTGCGGCGCTCCCATTTCCACATGGCCCAGCTGCCCACGGTGAAGGCCGTGGCGCCAATGGCCAGGGTGAGCCCGCTGCGGCTGAGCACGGGCGACAGCACACCGGCAATGATGGAATTGGTTACCAGCGTGCTGAACGCCTGCATCGAGGAGGCCGTGCCCCGCTGGCGCGGGTACATGTCCAGGATGGCCAGGGTCAGGATCGGGAAGATCAACGCCACGCCGAACGAGGTAAGGGTCAGTGCGAGCACTGCCCAGGGCACGGTCATCTGCGGTGCAAAGGCGTTGTAGGCGATGTTGTAGACCGCCGCCACTGCCATGATGCCGTAACCGATGCGCACCGCGCGCGCGCCATCCATGCGCCCGGCGGCACGGCCGGAGGCATAGGCGCCCAGCGCCATGCCGCCGATGGTGGGAATGAACAACCAGGCGAATTCGCGTTCGTTCAGGTGCAGCAGGTCCAGCACGAAGGCCGGCGCCGAGGCGATGTAGAGGAACAGCCCGCCAAAGCCCAGCGAGCCGGCCAGTGCCAAGCGCAGGAAGCGCGGATTCACGCCGATGCTCACGTAGTCCTTCAGCAGCCGCCCCGGGTGCAGGCTCAACCGCGCGTGCGGGGGGTGGGTTTCCGGCAGCCATAGCCAGGTGACCAGCAGCAGCGCCGCCGAGAACGCCACCAGGAACCAGAAAATACCCTGCCAGTTGCTCCAGCCCAGCAGCCAGCCACCGATGATGGGGGCGATGGCCGGGGCGATAGAGAAGATCATCGACACCTGGCTCATCAGCCGCTGCGCATCATCACCGTCGTACAGGTCGCGGATGACCGCGCGGCCGATGATGTAGCCCACACCCGCCGACAGCCCCTGCAGCACGCGGAACAGCAGCAGCGTGCCCATGTCCTTGGCCAGTGCACAGCCGATGGAGGCGGCGATGAACACCACCAGCCCACCGATGATCACCCGCTTGCGCCCCAGCGCATCGGACAGCGCGCCGTGCACCAGGCTCATTAGCGCATAGGCCAGCAGGTACAGGCTGATGACCTGCTGCATGGCCAGTTTGTCTGCTCCCAGCTGCGCGCCCATCTGCGGGAACGCCGGGAATATCGCATCGATGGCGAAGGGGCCGAACATCGACAGCCCGGCGACCAGCATGGCGATGCGGCGCAGCGATACCTGCTTGCTTGCTTCCATGGCTTCCTGTGCAACAAAGGGCGGCCGGCACCTGCCGGCGCCGGTATGTGGGGGAATGGTTGTGTGCCGGCGCGGCGGCCGGGCTGGGTACCGGGGTAGCCCACGGTCATGATGCGGCAATTTGTCCGGACATTCAGCTGTCCAGGTAGTGCCGCCGGCCTCCCCGCCCCCAGCGCCTTGGGCATTGCGGCCCAACCGGAGTGGCAATGGTAAACCAGCCCCGGTGCCGGGGTGTTCCCGGGCTATAATCGCCCCGCTGCACGCAACACGGTGGGAGAAGCGGCTCAGCCGCTGCCGAAGGCGCAAACGCCCGTGAATCGCTCAGGCCCGATACCACCTGCACCAAAACTCTGGAGAGACCGGTTCAAGCCGGCGCCGAAGGGGCACGAAGCGCACGATTCCTCGTCGCGTCGCTTCCAAACTCTCAGGCAAAAGGACAGAGGGGCACCAGACAAGCCACCGGCTTGCCGGCTGTGGTGCTGCCTGCACGGCATGCGTACCCCAGCGGTGAGCCCGGCCCCTGCCCCGCATGCCTCCTCCGGACGTCAGCCATGACCCAGAACACTCCTTCGCTGCGCGAACTCGAACATTCCTCCGCGTTCGTTGACCGCCATATCGGCCCCAACGATGCTGAAATCGCGCAGATGCTGCGCACCGTCGGCCACGACTCGCTCGATGCGCTCACCGATGCCATCGTGCCGGGCTCGATCAAGTCGCCCGCCCCGCTGGCACTGCCCGAGTCGCTGACCGAAGTGGACGCACTGGCCAAGATCCGCGCCATCGCCGACAAGAACAAGGTGCTGCGCAGCTTCATCGGCCAGGGCTACTACGGCACCCACACGCCGAACGTCATCCTGCGCAACATCCTCGAGAACCCGGCCTGGTACACCGCCTACACCCCGTACCAGGCGGAAATCTCGCAGGGCCGCATGGAAGCGCTGATCAACTTCCAGACCCTGGTCGCCGACCTGACCGGCATGGAAATCGCCAACGCCTCGCTGCTGGACGAAGCCACCGCCGCCGCCGAGGCCATGACCCTGGCCAAGCGTTCGGCCAAGTCCAGGTCCAAGCTGTTCTTCGTGCACGACGCCGTGCACCCGCAGACGCTGGAACTGCTGCGCACCCGCGCCGAGCCCATGGGCATCGAGCTGCAGGTGGGCACGCCGGCCGAAGCGATGGAAGCCGATGTCTTCGGCGTGCTGCTGCAGTACCCGGACACCACCGGCCACATCGGCGACCACAAGGCGCTGGTGGATGCCATCCACGCCCGCAACGGCCTGGTGGCCGTGGCCACCGACCTGCTGGCCCTGACCCTGATCACCGCGCCGGGCGAATGGGGTGCGGACATCGTGGTCGGCAACAGCCAGCGTTTCGGCGTTCCGTTCGGCTTCGGCGGCCCGCACGCGGCCTTCATGGCCTGCCGTGACGCCTACAAGCGTTCGATGCCGGGCCGCCTGATCGGCGTGTCGGTCGATGCCGAAGGCCAGCCGGCCTACCGCCTCACCCTGCAGACCCGCGAGCAGCACATCCGCCGCGAGAAGGCCACCTCCAACATCTGCACCGCGCAGGTGCTGCTGGCGGTGATGGCCTCCATGTACGCCGTGTACCACGGCCCGCAGGGCCTGCTGCGCATCGCCCGCCGCACCCACCGCCTGGCTGCCATCCTGGCCGCCGCGCTGCGTGGCGCCGGCGTCAGCGTCGGCAATGACTTCTTCGACACCCTGCACGTCACCGGCGTGGACGCCGCTGCGGTGCAGGCCAAGGCCGTCGCCGCCGGCATCAACGTGCGTGCGCTCGGCAGCAACGCCATCGGCATCGCGCTGGACGAAACCACCACGCGCGCGGACATCGTCGCGCTGGGCAAGGTATTCGGTGCCACGGTCGATGTGGACGCGCTGGACGCGGCCACAGCCGACGCGCTGCCGCAGGGCCTGCTGCGCACCAGAAGCTTCATGACCCACCCGGTGTTCAACACGCACCACAGCGAGCACGAGATGCTGCGCTACCTGCGTTCGCTGGCCGACAAGGATCTGGCGATGGATCGCACCATGATCCCGCTGGGCAGCTGCACCATGAAGCTCAACGCCACCGCCGAGATGATTCCGATCACCTGGCCGGAATTCGCCAACATCCACCCGCTGGTGCCCGCGGACCAGGCGCAGGGCTACAAGGAACTGATCGACGGTCTGGAAGCCATGCTGGTCGAGTGCACCGGCTACGACGCAGTGAGCCTGCAGCCCAACTCCGGCGCGCAGGGCGAGTACGCCGGCCTGCTGGCCATCCGTGCCTACCACCAGTCGCGTGGCGAAGGCCATCGCGATGTCTGCCTGATTCCGGATTCGGCGCACGGCACCAACCCGGCCTCGGCGCAGATGTGCGGCATGACCGTGGTGGTCACCAAGACCGATGCCAACGGTAACGTCGATGTCGATGACATCCGCCGCAATGCCGAGAAGTACAGCGACCGCCTGGCCGCGATCATGATGACCTACCCATCCACGCACGGCGTGTTCGAGGAAGAGGTGGTGGAGATCTGCCAGATCATCCACAAGCACGGCGGCCAGGTGTACACCGACGGTGCCAACATGAACGCACTGGTCGGCGTGGCCAAGCCCGGCAAATGGGGCTCGGACGTGTCGCACCTCAACCTGCACAAGACGTTCTGCATCCCGCACGGCGGCGGCGGCCCGGGCGTGGGCCCGTGTGCGGTGAAGTCGCACCTGGCACCGTTCCTGCCCGGCAAGCTGGGTGACAACGGCCCGGTGGGCATGGTCAGCGCGGCCAGCTTCGGCAGCGCCTCCATCCTGCCGATCAGCTGGATGTACATCACCCTGATGGGCACCGCCGGCCTGCGCAAGGCCACCCAGGTGGCCCTGCTCAACGCCAACTACATCGCCAAGCGTCTGGAGCCGCACTACAAGACCCTGTACACCGGCCGCAACGGGCTGGTGGCACACGAGTGCATCCTGGACGTGCGCCCGCTGGAGAAGACCTCCGGCATCGGCGCCGAGGACGTGGCCAAGCGTCTTATCGACTTCGGCTTCCATGCCCCCACCCTGAGCTTCCCGGTGGCCGGCACGCTGATGGTCGAGCCGACCGAGAGCGAATCGCAGCACGAGCTGGACCGCTTCATCGACGCGATGATCCAGATCCGCGAGGAAATCCAGGCCATCGAAGACGGTCGTCTGGACCGCGAGGACAACCCGCTCAAGCACGCACCGCACACCGCCGGCGCGGTGTCGGCCAGCGAGTGGACCCACGCCTACCCGCGCGAACTGGCCGCCTTCCCGCTGCCGTCGCTGAAGCTTCAGAAGTACTGGCCGCCGGTGGCGCGCGTGGACAACGTCTACGGCGACAAGAACATCATGTGCGCGTGCATCCCGGTGGATGCGTACAAGGATGACGTAGAGGCCTGATCGGGCGTTTGATCTCCTGATCGCCTGAATGAAAACAGCCGGCTCACGCCGGCTGTTTTTGTTTGCGCCGCTGGTCCGTCAGTAGCCCTTCTGCTTCAACCACGCATCAACCTGCGGCCTGCGCTCCTGCCGCAGCCTCAGGCGTGTCTGGATGCTGGCCATCACCGTCTCCGCGTCGCGGCGCGAAGTGGCGGCGATGTAGCTGTCGGCGAATGCCTTGATCTTGTCCACCATCTGCAGGTTGTTGGTACTGGCACCCAGTGAGGGGTAGTAGCCGGCCAGCGAGGTGCCATCGACCAGCGTGTCCACCTTCTGCCGATGCGCAGCCGCGAAATCAAAGGCCATGTCGGCATGCTCGCGCGATACGCCGGCGATCATGCCCGCCCCATTGGTTGCACCCGGCTCATCGGTGATGGCCATGTCCAGCGCACGCTGCGCCAGTGCCTTGTCCTTGGGCATGGCCAGCAGGTGGTAGTACTGGTCGCGCTTCATCGACGAGGTCTCTTTCCTGGCCAGCGCATGCAGCTTGTCCCACGTGGCGGCGTCGGCATGACGCGCCACCACCGCCAGCACCGTGCGCCGCAGTTCCGGTGACAGCGACTCGGGCCTGGCAAGGAAGGCATCGAAACGGCGCTGCGCCTCGGCCACCACCTTGGCATCGTCCATGTCGCCAAGCACGCCGATCAGGCTGCTGCGCAGCTGGCGAGTCTGTGCCGGCTCGCCGTCACGGCCATCCCAACCCAAGCCCGCCAGCACCGGCTCCAGGCGCGTTTGCGCGTAGCGGCGGAATGCGGGTTGGCGGGCAGCATCACCGTCGAACAATGCGTCCAGCCCGCTCAGTGTGCGCGCCATCAACTGCCACAGGTCCGCAGGCGCATCGACAGGCAGCGTCGCGCCGAGGTCCAGCACGTCCGCTTCCGGCTGCAGGCCCACGGCGGCAAGCGCGCTGGCATCCATCATCACGCCCAGCTGGTCCACCACCGGCAACCGCGCAAAACCGCTGCTCACGGCCTTGAACTGCTCCGGCGCGTACAGCGTGCGGTAGTAGCCCTTCTGCCCGGCATTGACCAGCACCGGTGCATTGCAGCCCGGCAGTTCCACGTCGGCCTCGCCATCCACCAGCACGCTCAGTGCTTTTCCGTCGCCACCACGCAGTGTCACCGGCACGCGCCAGCGCAGCGGCTGCTTGTCCTTGCGGTCAACGGTGAACTCACCCTGCTGCAGGTGCACGCGCGTATTGCCGCCCGTGCAGGTGCTGCTCGCACGGATCAGCGGAACGCCCGGCTGCAGGGTGAAATCATGCGCTACATCAATGAAGTGCTTGCCGGGGGCGGCCCTGTCCATCTCGCGCCACAGGTCATCGGTCACCGCGTTGCCGTAGGCATGGGCGCGCAGGTAGCTGCGCACGCCATCACGCCATGCATCGGCACCCACGTAATCCTCCAGCATGCCGATCACTGCCGCGCCCTTGCCATAGGTGATGCCATCAAACGCCTGGCTGGCCTGCTCAACCGTGGCCACGTGCTGCACGATGGGGTGGGTGGTGGCGAAGGCGTCCCGCCCCATCGCGCCACGGCTGGTCAGCGCGGCATCGACACTGTTGAGGTCCCATTCGGGGTGCAACTTGCGCGTGGTGCGCCCTTCCATCCATGTGGCGAAACCTTCGTTGAGCCACAGGTCGTCCCACCAGGCCATCGTCACCAGATTGCCGAACCACTGGTGTGCAATCTCGTGCGCGGCAATGCTGAAAACCGCCTGTTTGTCGGAAATGCTGGATGCGGCCGGGTCCACCAGCAGCGCGGCTTCAAAGGTGAAGATGGCGCCCCAGTTCTCCATCGCGCTGAAGAACTGGCTGCTGCCCGGTGCGGCGATGTTGTCCAGCTTCGGCAGCGGGTAGGCGGTGCCGAAATAATCGTTGTACTCGCGCAGCACATCCACACTGCCCTGCAGTGCGAAGCGCGCCTGGTCCACCTTGCCCTTCTGGGTAATCACGCCCACTTCCGTGCCACCCTCACCTGCGACCGTGGCGCGATCGAACTCACCACTGGCCATGAACAGCAGGTAGGTGGACATCTTTGGCGTGGTCTGGAACACCACCTGCTTGAGCCCATTGCCCAGCTCCCGCGTCTGCGTGACCGGCATGTTGCTCACCGCCATCTGTGCGGCAGGCACGTTGAGGGTGAGGTCGAAGGTGGCCTTGTACGCGGGCTCATCCCAGGACGGCACGAAGCGACGCGCGTCGGAATTTTCGAACTGGGTGTACAGCGCGCGCCTGCTGCCGGCCTCGGTGGGGTAATCCAGCGCGAACAGGCCGTTGGCCTGGGTGTTGATGATGCCGCTGTAGTCGGTGTCCAGCGTGTAGCGGCCCGGCGCCAGCGGCTTGCCGAACTGGAAGCTGGCGGTCTGGTTGGCGGCGTCGATGCTGACCTCCGCCGGCATCTGCCTGCCGCCCTGGGCATCACGCAGCTGGCTGTTGCGGAAGCTCAGCGAGGCTGCCTGCAGCATGATGCTGTCCGTTGCGGTGAGCACTTCCAGATCAATGCTCACCTTGCCATCGAAGACCATGCGCTCGGCATGCGGGGTGACTTCCACCCGGTAGTGCAGTGGCCGCGCCGTGCGTGGCAGCTGGGTGGTGATCTGGCTGGTGATCTGGCTGGCTTCGGCCACGGCCGTGGCGGGCGCGGCCTGGGCATGCACGGCAGTGGCACTGGTGGCCAGCGCAAGGGTGACGGCAACAGCAAGGCAACGGCGCATCAGGCGACTCCCGGTAGTGGTCTGGGCTTGCAAGCTGCCGATCATCCACCGGCCCGCAGGTACCAGACAGCGCCGGAAGTCATGCTCCCGGCGCGGTACCGGATACCGTCTCAGGCTTTCGGTTGCCTGTCCACGTGCAGCGCCACCCGGACGCGCCCATCGCGCTTGGCCTGGTACATGGCCACGTCAGCCGCGCCCAGCATGGCCTGCCATGCGGTGCCCGCTTCCGGCACGCCCACATACACGCCAATGCTGGCGGTGATGCGCGGCGCCTTGCCACAGGAAAGCTCCAGCGTGGCCTGGCGCAATGCATCGCACAGCCGGTTTGAGAAGAAAAAAGCCCGCTGGCAGAGCCAGCGGGCCGTTCGGCCTTGCATCAACGCGCGGGGAGAGTCGCGTGGACGAGGATCAGCCGAACACCTTGAAGCGGGCTTCGTCTTCCATGTAGGTCTTGTCGCCGAAGGCGGCTTCGTTGGAGCCGAACGGCATCTGCGCACGCAGGCTCCAGTGCGCCGGCACGCCCCAGGATTCACGCACGCCCTGGTCCACCAGCGGGTTGTAGTGCTGCAGGCTGGCGCCGATGTCGGCGTCGGCCAGCGCGGTCCACACCGCGAACTGGGCCATGCCGTTGGACTGCTCGCCCCAGATCGGGAAGTTGTCGGCATACAGGGTGAACTGCTCCTGCAGGCTCTTGACCACATCGGTATCGACGAAGAACAGCACGGTACCGGCACCGGCGGCAAAGCCGTTGAGCTTCTGCTCGGTGGCGGCGAAGGCATCGGCCGGCACCAGGCGGCGCAGCTCGTCCTTGGCGTGTTCCCAGAACTTCTGGTTCTCCGCGCCGTACAGGATCACCGCACGCGAGGATTGGGCGTTGAACGCCGAGGGGGCCTCACGCACGGCTTGCTTGATCAGGTGGGTCGTATCGTTCTGGCTGATCGGCAGGTTCTTGCCGAGGGCGTACTGGGAACGGCGCTTCTTGTAGAGGGCGATGGCTTGGCTGGTCATGGTCGGGTCCTGATTGAGCAGACCGGCAACGCCGCCGATCCGTGCTTGAGGGTGCCCATTCTATTTATCAGTGAAATTGGAACAATCACTCAAATTCCAATAAATAGTTTCATTTTTAGAACAAAACTCATGGCATCTTGACACAAAGCCTTGCGACGCAAGGCCTGCCCCGCTACGACGGCCCTCGCGGAACATCGCATTTCCCGTAGCCCGGGTAAGCAAAGCGCACCCGGGATCCACGCGGACGACCGGCCAGCAGGAAGGCAAGGCCGCCTGAGATGGCCGTCGATTTACCGCTGGAGCGAAAAGCCCCGGGTGCGCTCGCGCTTACCCGGGCTACGGGGCTACGGGGCTACGGGCTATCGGACTATGGGTTCGAGCTGGCGGACTGAACCGTACCCGCGCCCTGCCCTGCAGGATCCCAGATGCGCCGCCATACCTGGGCCAGACGCTGCCCGAGCACACCGCGGTTGCCAGCCTGCCGATATGCCGGCAGCAGTTGTCGTGGTGGAATTGCCTGCCATTGGCCGCCATCTGCCTTGGCAACTGCGAAATTGAAGTTGTAATCCGGCTCCAGCCCCATGCGCAGGTCACTGAGCACCAGCTCGCCGTTCTGCACCTGTGCGCGCATGAAGCCATGGTTGAACCACTGCAGCCGCGCCACCGCCGGAACATCGGCCGCCTGCCGCACGGCCTGCACATTCGAGGGATGGCCACTGAACTGCATCACGCCCCGGTCGGCCCACAACGAACGATCACCCACCACATAGCCCTGCGGCGTCATCGCCACCACACGCCACAGCAGTGTGTTGAACGGCATCGGCACCGAGAAGCGTGGCGCGTCGGCCAGCCCCATCGCCGCCAGCGACTGCGCCGCGGCCTTGTCCACCTGCGCCTTGGCCAGCAGCGACCAGCCCAGGTAGCCGCTGCTCAATACCAGCCCCGCCAGCAGCGCATGCTGCGCCAGTGGCCGCGTGCGGGCGAACCAGGCAACCCCGCAACCCAGCAGCAGCCACACGGTGTACAGCGGGTCAATGATGAAGACGCTCGACCACATGGTCGGTGGCGGGTGCAGCGGCCACCACAACTGCGTGCCGTAGACGGTGAAGGCATCCAGCAGCGGGTGGGTGACCAGCGCCAGCACCATCGCCCACCACCAGCGCACCGGCGCCTGCGCCACACGGCCATGGCCAAAGCGTCTGTACAGCCACCATATCAACGTGCCGAACAACGGCAGCACGAACAGCGAATGGCTGAAGCTGCGGTGGATGGTCATCAGACTCACCGGGTTGTCGGTGAAGGCGACGATCAGCAGACCATCCAGATCAGGCAGCGTGGCCAGCGCGGCACCGGCAAGCAGGGCGGCACGGCGATGGGCAGCGGGTGCGATGGCGGCGGCGATGGCACCGCCAAGAACAATCTGGCTCAGGGAATCCATCGCCTGATCCTAGCAGCCGGCACAGCAATGACGGGCGATGCCTCACCCGCCACCGCACCTGCGTGCAATCAGGCGGCGCGCTCCTGCCTTGGCTGGCCATCGCGCTTGGCCATGCCGGGCAGGCAGGCCAGGCTGCGACCGGCATGGTCGAGCAGGCGCAGGCTACCATCGTGGTCCTCAGCCAGCGCGGTCAGGCTCTCCACCCAGTCGCCATCATTGGCATAGACCAACCCATCGCGTTCCACCAGTGCGGCACGGTGGATGTGGCCGCAGACGATGCCATCCAGCCCGCGCCGGCGCACGTCGTCCAGGCCGGCCTGCACGAAGCGTTCGATATAACGCTCGGCAGCGGCACTGCGCCGCTTGAGAAACTCGGACAGCGACCAGTAGCGCATGCCCAGCTTGCGCCGCAGCAGGTTGAACAACCGGTTACCTGTGAGGATGCGGTAATACAGCCAATCGCCGAAGCGCTCCTGCAGGCCACCAAAGTGGGTGACGCCGTCGTAGTCGTCGCCATGCACCACCAGCAGCCTGCGCCCATCGGCGGTGACGTGGATGGCACGGCGGCGCACCTGCATGGCCGGCAGCATCAGCCCGCAGGTGCGGCGCAGCGGGGCATCGTGGTTGCCGGGGATGTAGATGATCTCGGTGCCGGCACGGCGCAGTGCGTGCAGCGCCTCGATCACCTCGTTGTGCGCCTGCCGCCAGGTGGCACGCTTGTGCGAGAGCCACCATAGGTCAACGATGTCGCCCACCAGATACAGCCGTTCGCAGCGCAGCGCGGAAAGAAACCGTGCCAGCTGCGCGGCGTGGCAGTGGCGCGCGCCCAAATGGGTGTCGGAAATGAACACCGCGCGTCGATGGGGCTGCAGCACCGGCAGGCTGTTCATGCCACGGCTCCTGCATCGCGCAGGTAGCGTTTGCGCTTGTTGGGGCGGACGGCCTGCAGGTCCACCTCGATCAGGCCGTCGATGGCATCACTGAAATCCGGGTCCACGCCGAAGGCGAGAAAACGTGCACCGCCCGGCTCGCACAGGTCGATGTACTGCCGGTACAGCGTGGGCACGCTGGTGCCGAGCGCGGCCAGGTTGGCCTTGAGCACCTCGAATGCCGCCGCTGCATCCAGGTCACCAAAGCAGGGCGGCGCGGCGAAGTACTGGAACGGCCGGTTGGATTCGGCCAGCCCATGCCCTGCACCGTAATAACGCTGGTAATAGGCCACCAGCTGCTCGCGCGCGGCCAGCGGCAGTGCCGCACTGATGGACACCGCACCAAACAGGTAGCGGATGCCCGGCTGGCAGCGCAGGTAGGCACCAATGCCCTGCCACAGGTAATCCAGGCTGCGGCTGCCCCAGTACGCGGGCACCACGAAGCTGCGGCCCAGCTCCAGGCCCTCGGCGATGCGGGTGATGGCGTCGTCCGAATAACGGAACAGGCCGGCGGTATACAGCCCCGGCAGGCCACTGCGGGCCAGCGCGTGGGCGCCGCGCATCACCCGGTAGGCGCCGGCGATGCGCTGCTCTGGTGCATCCCACACCACGATGTGCTGGTAATGCGGGTCGTAACTGTCCAGGTCACGGCTGCGGCCGGTGCCCTCACCCACCTCGCGGAAGGTGAGCTCGCGCAGCCGCCCCAGCTCCAGCAGCAGGGGTGAATCGGCCCCGCATTGGGCCAGCAGAATCTGCTTGCCGTCGCCGGTCTGGCCCAGCACGGTGGCCGCCGCAAGTTCGGCGCATATCAGCTCCGCCGGCAACGGCGCGGCCAACGGCTCAGGGCCGGTACCGGCCGCCTCCTGCTCCGGCTGCTGGCGCTCATGCCCCAAGGTATACAGCGCATCGCGCACGGCCTGCAGCTGCTGCGCCGGCTCCTGGTCTTCGGCCAGGCGCATCGGCTGGCCCACCTGCAGCCGCAACGGGCGGCCACGGCGGGCGAACATCTCACGTGCCAGCAGCGCGGTGCCGGCCGGCTTGAACACCGCCGAGGCTCCATAGAACAGCGCCGAGTTGCGCGCCAGCACCCGCACCGGCAACACCGGCGCCTGAGTGGCGCGGGCGAAGCGGACAAAACCACGGTTCCAGCGCCCATCGCGAATGCCCTGCAGTGACAGCCGCGACACCTCGCCGGCCGGAAACACGATCACGCACTGCTCAGCGGCCAGCGCCTGCTCCACTGCCTCCAGGCTGGCCCGCTGGGCGCGGCCGCCAAGAATGCGCACCGGCAGCAGCAGTTCGCGCAGCGGCTCCAGCTCCAGCAGCAGGTCGTTGGCGATGATGCGCACATCGCGCCGTACCCGGCCCACCGCATCCAGCAGGGCCAGCGCATCCAGCGCACCGGAGGGGTGATTGGCGACAATCAGCAGGCGCCCGCTGGCCGGTATCCGCGCCAGTGCGGTGCTGTCGATGCTGTAGCCTGTTTCCAGAAAGGCCAGTGCCTCGGCCACGAAGTCAAAGCCGCGCACGCCTGCGCTGCGCCGCAGGAAATCGCGCAGCTGGCCAAAGCGTGACCAGCGCCCCACCGTGCGCAGCAGCGGCCTTGCCAGCTGGCCGCGCGGGCCCTGGAACCACTCCGGATAGCGTTGCTGCAGGCGTTGCTCGATTTGCTGCATGGGGTTCACCGTCGGCCCGTTTGGCCGGGAGCCTGCGCCCGGCAGACGGCAATGCGGTTGCGCTTTTACGGCAGTTCCGTGACCGGGCGCCTTAACCGGATGGAAACACCCCTCCAGTCACTATTCCGGCGGCGCCAACTGCGTGTATCATGCGCGCCATCTTTTCATCCGAATCAAGGGATATAAAGCCTGATGTCCAGCTACCTGTTCACCTCCGAATCGGTCTCCGAAGGCCATCCGGACAAGATTGCCGACCAGATCTCCGATGCGGTGCTGGACGCGATCCTGACCCAGGACAAGCGCGCCCGCGTGGCCTGCGAGACCCTGGTCAAGACCGGTGCGGCCATCGTCGCCGGTGAAGTCACCACCTCGGCCTGGGTCGATATCGAAGAGTTGACCCGCAACGTCATCAACTCCATCGGTTATGACAACTCCAATGTCGGTTTCGACGGCCATACCTGCGCCATCATCAACATGCTGGGCAAGCAGTCGCCGGACATCGCTGCCGGCGTGGACGGCACCGACAAGAAGGCCAAGAAGCCGGAAGAACAGGGTGCGGGCGACCAGGGCCTGATGTTCGGCTATGCCTGCAACGAAGCCCCGGAATTCATGCCGGCCCCGATCTACTACTCCCACCGTCTGGTGGAGCAGCAGGCCAAGGTCCGCAAGAAGAAGAACTCGCCGCTGCCGTGGCTGCGCCCGGACGCCAAGAGCCAGGTGACCCTGCGTTACGACAACGAGGGCAACATCGACGGCCTGGATGCCGTGGTGCTGTCCACCCAGCACGACCCGGGCGTGAAGCAGAAGGACCTGGTCGAGGCGGTGCGCGAGCACATCCTCAAGCCGGTGCTGCCGAAGGCGTGGCTGGACAAGCTGCCGAAGAACAAGGTGCACATCAACCCGACCGGCATCTTCGTGATCGGCGGCCCGGTGGGCGACTGCGGCCTGACCGGCCGCAAGATCATCGTGGACACCTACGGCGGCATGGCCCGTCACGGTGGCGGTGCGTTCTCGGGCAAGGATCCGTCCAAGGTTGACCGTTCGGCCGCCTACGCCGCCCGTTACGTCGCCAAGAACGTGGTTGCCGCCGGCCTGGCCGACAAGTGCGAAGTGCAGGTCTCCTACGCCATCGGCGTGGCCGAGCCGACCTCGATCTCGGTCACCACCTTCGGCACCGGCAAGATTCCGGACGCACAGATCGAGAAGCTGATCCGCGCCCACTTCGACCTGCGCCCGTATGGCATCATCAAGATGCTGGACCTGATTCACCCGATGTACCAGCAGACCGCTGCATATGGCCACTTCGGCCGCAAGCCGAAGGAGTTCTCGTACGTGGACGGCGACGGCAAGACCCAGAACGCCACGGCGTTCTCGTGGGAAAAGACCGACCGCGCCGAAGCACTGCGCAAGGCTGCCAAGCTGAAGTAATCAGCCCACTGCCAATGTGTTACCAGAAAGGCCACCTGCAAGGGTGGCCTTTCTGTTTGGGCAGCCCCGGCATCAGCAATGCGGCTGCAGATGTGCCGCTTCCGCTGCGGCACGCCGTTGCCGGAGATTGAGCTCCCGAACATCACACCTGCTCTCACGCCACCTGCGCGGGCCGATGCACTACCATCGCCGCCATGGGGAAAAATGACCGTAGACCAATCGCCGCCCGTTCCACCGGCTGGGCCCGAAGCCTGAGCGCCGCGCTGGCACGTTCTTCCATCACGCCGAACCAGATTTCGGTGCTCAGCATCTTCTTCGCCGCCATCGGTGCGGTGGGGTTGCTGGCAGCACCGAGCATCCTTGGGCTGGTCACCTGCGCGGTATGCGTGCAGCTGCGCCTGATCTGCAACCTGCTCGACGGCATGGTGGCGATGGAAGGCGGCAAGCAGACCGCCACCGGCGCGCTGTACAACGAGTACCCGGACCGCATCGCCGATTCGCTGCTGATCGTCGCGCTCGGCTTCGCCGCCGGCATGCCGTGGCTGGGCTGGCTGGGCGCACTGCTCGCCGCACTCACCGCCTATGTACGGCTGTCCGGTGCGAGCGTGGGGCTGGCACAGGATTTCCGCGGGCCGATGGCCAAGCAACACCGCATGGCCGTGCTGACCATCGCCTGCTTGCTTGCCATCATCGAACAACTGATCGGCAGGACCGCCTATGTGCTGCCGGCCGCCGCGGCCATCATCGCCGCCGGCTCGCTGCTGACCTGCATCACCCGCACGCACGCCATCGCCGCACAGCTCAAGGCAAGGCCCTGATGCTGTCGCGCCTGCTGGTTGCCGCCGTCAAAGTTTTCATTGGTGCCTATCCACGTTGGCTGGGCAGCCGTCCCACCGACACCCAGCGCATCTATTTCGCCAACCACTCCAGTCATCTGGACACAGTGGCGCTGTGGTCGGCCCTGCCGCCCGCGCTGCGCGAGCACACCCGCCCGGTGGCCGCACGCGACTACTGGAGCAAGGGCATACGCAAGCTCATCGCCGACAAGGGCTTCAACGCGGTGTTGATCGAGCGCGACCGCAGCAAGTGCGAAGGCGACCCGCTGCAGCCGCTGCACGATGCGCTGGATGCCGGCGATTCGCTGATCCTGTTCCCGGAAGGCACGCGCAACCACGAGGAACTGCCGCAGCCGTTCAAGGCCGGCCTGTTCCATCTGGCGCAGCGTTACCCGCATGTGGAGCTGGTGGCGGTGTACCTGGACAACGCGCGCCGCGCCCTGCCCAAGGGCAGTCTGGTGCCGGTGCCGCTGGTCTGCACGGTGCGCTTCGGCGCGCCACTCAACCGTGTTCCCGATGAAGACAAGGCGCAGTTCCTGGAACGTGCGCGGCAGGCGGTGGTGGATCTGGCATGAACAACGTATTCCAACATCTGCCGCTGGGGAGCTTTCTGCGGCAAGCCCTCGAGCGCGCGCCGCCGCAGTTCTGGTGGGTGATCGGCGGCGTGATCGCGCTGCTGGTGGTTGCCAGCCTCATCGGCTTCATTCTGGGCCGGGTGAAACCGGGCTCGGTGGTGGACAACCTCAACGCGCGCATCAACGCGTGGTGGGTGATGGTCGGCGTACTGCTGGTCTGCTTCCTGATGGGCAAGGTGGCCACGCTGGTGTTCTTCGGCCTGCTGTCCTTCTTCGCCCTGCGTGAGTTCATCTCGCTCACCCCCACCCGGCGCGGCGACCACCTCGCGCTGTGCCTGTGCTTCTACATCGCCATCCCGCTGCAGTACTGGCTGATCGGCATCGACTGGTACGGGCTGTTCGTCATGTGCATCCCGGTGTACGGCTTTCTGGCACTGCCGGCGGTCTCCGCGCTTTCCGGCGATACCGAGAACTTCCTGGAGCGCAACACCAAGATCCAGTGGGGCGTGATGCTCACCGTGTTCTGCCTGAGCCACGCGCCGGCGCTGATGCTGCTGCGCATTCCCGGCTACGAAGGCCAGAACCTGATGCTGCTGTTCTACCTGCTGCTGGTGGTGCAGCTCAGCGACGTGCTGCAGTACGTGTTCGGCAAGCTGTTCGGCAGGCACCTGCTGGCCCCGCAGGTAAGCCCGTCCAAGACCGTGGAAGGTCTGGTCGGTGGTGGTCTGGCCGCGACCGGCGTGGGCGCCGCGTTGTGGTGGATCACCCCGTTCTCGCCGATGCAGTCGGCACTGCTGTCGCTGCTGATCGTGGTGTGCGGCTTCCTGGGCGGGCTGGCGCTGTCGGCGGTCAAGCGCAGCCTGGGTGCCAAGGACTGGGGCGAAATGATCGAAGGCCACGGCGGCATCCTCGACCGGCTCGACTCGGTGGTGTTCTCCGCCCCGGTGTTCTTCCATGTGGTGCGCTACAACTTCCAGTAGGCAGCACGAGCGGAAGCACCCCTCCCCAGCCCTCCCCTTTGCCTTCGGCAAAAGGGAGGGAGCAATAAGCCCCTCCCCTTGTGGGCGAAGCCCATAGGGGGAGGTTGGGAGGGGGTAAAACGCGACACTCCCTACCCTGCTGGCCCCATCACCCCCAGTGGAGTAGCCTGCGGCTCCCATGGTCGCGGTAAACCTCATGTCCGAACACAAGTCCCACCAGCTGTCGATGACCGTGCTGATGTCGCCGGAGATGGCCAATTTCTCCGGCAAGGTGCATGGCGGCGCGGTACTGCGCCTGCTCGACCAGGTCGCCTACGCCTGCGCCAGCCGCTACGCCGGCAACTATGTGGTCACGCTGTCGGTGGACCAGGTGACCTTCCGCCAACCCATCCTCGTGGGTGAGCTGGTGACCTTCCTTGCCTCGGTCAACTTCACCGGCACCTCGTCAATGGAAGTGGGCATCAAGGTGGTGGCCGAGGACATCCGCAAGGGCAGCGTGCGCCACGCCAACAGCTGCTTCTTCACCATGGTGGCCGTGGATGACGAAGGCAGGCCGACGCCCGTACCGGCGCTGCAACCGGAAACCCCGGACGAGAAGCGCCGCTTCGCCGCCGCGCAGATCCGCCGCCAGCTGCGGCAGGAGATGGAGCAGCGGCATCTTGAACTGCTCAAAAGCACGCCTCCGGTGGGGGGCTGAGGCGGAAGCTGCCCTCACCTGCCCCTTCGGGGCATCCTCTCCCGCTTGCGGGAGAGGCGGAAATCACAGGCGACGTGCTCCGCGTAGCCCGGGTAAGCGCAAGCGCACCCGGGAACGCGCGTCACTCAGGCCAACCCATCAACCCGTATTCTGCACACCCTGCGACACACCATTCACGCACGCCACCAGCGCACGCAGCAACTCATCATCCTCGCGGTTGCTCGCGCGCCAGCGCTGCAGCAGATCCACCTGCAAGGTGCTGATCGGGTCGATGTACGGATTGCGCAGACGGATCGACAGGGCAAGCCGCGGGTCGTGCTCCAGCAGCTCCTGCTGCCCGCTCAGCCGTTTCACCCAATGTGCGGTCAGCGCCAGTTCCTCGCGGATCAACGGGAAGAAGTGATCGTGCAGTGGCCCGGCCAGGCGTGAGAACTGCTCGGCGATGTGGATGTCGCCCTTGCTCAGCACCATCGACATGTCATCGAGGAAGGTCTCGAAGAACGGCCAGTCGTGCGCCATCTCGCGCAGCAGTTCCTCATGCCCCGCATCGGCAGCGGCCTGCAGACCACTGCCCACGCCAAACCAGCCCGGTATCGCGGCACGCGCCTGGCTCCACGCGAATACCCACGGAATCGCGCGCAGGTTGGTCAGCGCTGCATCCTGGCCCAGCCGCCGCGAGGGGCGCGAACCCAGCGTCATGCGTTCGATGACGTCGATCGGCGTGGCCTGCCGGAAGTAATTCATGAATTCCGGATCGCCGACAAAGGCACGGTAGGCGCGCGAGCTGTGTTCGGCGACCAGCGCCATCACCGGCTTCCACGCTTCCTCGCGCGGCTCGGCCGCACGCGGGCGCAGGCTGGCGCGCAGCACCGCGCCGGCAGACTGTTCCAGCGACCGCAGCGCCAGCGCGCGGATGCCGTACTTGCGATGGATCACCTCGCCCTGCTCGGTCACGCGCAGGCGCCCGTCGATGCTGCCGCGCGGCGAGGCGTTCACCGCATGCGTGGTCTTGGTGCCACCACGGCTAATGGAGCCGCCACGGCCATGGAAAAAGGTGAGATGCACGCCGTACTCGCTGGCCACTTCCAGCAGCTCCACCTGGGCGTGCTGCAGGCCCCAGCGTGAGGCGGCGATACCGCCGTCCTTGCCACTGTCCGAGTACCCCAACATCACCATCTGCACGTCATTGCGTGCGGCAAGATGGGCGCGATAGACCGGATCGGCCAGCAGGTCACGCAGCGTCGCAGTGCCACGGCCAAGGTCATCCACGGTTTCAAACAGCGGCGCGATATCCAGCGGCACCGCATTGGCTTCATCGACCAGACCACCACGACGTGCAAGCGCAAGCACGGCGAGCACGTCGCCGCGATCATGCGCCATGGAAATGATGTAACTGCCCAGTGCGTCAGCACCGTGCCGGCGACGCGCATCCGCCAGTGCGGCGAACACCTTGTCCAGCCGCTGGCCGACTTCGTCATTGCCTTCCGGCAACGCCGCCTCGCCTGATGCATAGGGCGAAAGGCGTTGCGCACGCGCGGGGCCGTCCAGTGCATCGAACGCCTCCTGCCCGCCCAGCACTTCGGCCAGCGCACGCGAATGCACGCTCGACTCCTGACGCACATCCAGCCGTGCCAGATGGAAGCCGAAGGTGCGCACGCGCCACATCAGCCGCCGCACCGCGAACCACCCTGCATGCCTGCCCTTGTTGGCCTCCAGGCTGTCGAGGATCAGCTGGATGTCGGCGATGAATTCCTCCGGGCTGCCGTAGGCACCTTCGGCATCGTCCAGCGTGGCCTGCAGGCGCGCGCGCATACGGTCATTGAGCAGACGGTACGGCATGTCGGCATGGCGCGGACGTGACTGCACCTGCGGCAACAACTGCTGGTAATCCGCCACGCGCGCAAGCAGCGCATCGCTCACGCCCACCAGTTCGGTGGACTGACTGAGCAGGCTCGCCAGCTTGAGCATGTCCTTCAGATACAGCTCCAGCACCGCACGGCGCTGCGCGTTCAAGGTGTTGGTGATGGTGGTGGCATCCACGTTGGGATTGCCATCCATGTCGCCGCCCACCCAGGTGCCGAAGCGCACCAGGCGCGGCAACGGCAGGCTGCGGCCCCAGGTATCACGCACGGCCTGTTCCAGCGATTCGTAGAACACCGGCATCACCCGGTACAGCACACGCGTGAGGTAGAAGCCCACATGCTCGCGCTCGTCGTCCACCGTGGGCCGGACAGGCGAGGAATCGGCGGTCTGCCACGAGGCGGTCAAGGCCATGCGGAAGCGCGCGGCATCGGCGGCCTGCTCGCCCGGCGTGCGCTGGCCGTCGAGGTTGTCCACCAGCGCGGCGACCATCAGCTGCTCCTTTTCCAGCAGCGCACGGCGCAGTGCTTCCGTCGGGTGCGCGGTGAACACCGGCTCGATGTCGATGCGCGGCAGCCACTGCGCCAGCTCTTCAAGGCTCACGCCCTGCGCCTTGAGCTTGAGCAGCGCGTCATGCAGGCCATCAGGCTGCGGCCGTTTGGTGCCGGCACGCTGGTAATCACGGCGGCGGCGGATGCGGTGCACGCGCTCGGCGATGTTCACCACCTGGAAGTAGGTGCTGAACGCCCGCACCAGCGCCTCGGCCTCGCGCGGCGTGCGCCCGGACAGCTGGCTGCTCAGCGATGCCAGCGGGCTCTGCGTCTCGCGCCGGGCGATGGCAGCGGTACGCACCTCTTCCACTTCATCGAGGAAGCCCGGCGATACCTGCTCGGAAATCAGATCCCCCACCATCGTGCCGAGGCGACGCACATCGTCGCGCAGGGGCAGGTCAGGGGTCGCGAACACGACGCTGCTACGGTACTCGTTCATCCAGGACGGTAAGCCTTGCGATGCGGAAACACCCCAAGCCTAACCGATATGACCGGATGATTTTGCAGTGCACCAAACCTGAAACTGTTGCAGATGAATGTTGTCTGCGGGGTGTCCGGTGACTGTCCAGCGAGGGGACAGGAGCTGTCCGGTGTTTCATCTGTCCGGAGCAACTTCACCCCACCCCAGCCCTCCCCTTCACCTCCGGTGAAAGGGAGGGGGCAGCATCTCCTCCCCTTGCGTGCGAAGCCCGGAGGGGGAGGTTGGGAAGCGGTTTAGCTTGTTGCTCTCAACTTCAAGCAAAAAACTCACCCCTCCCCAACCCTCCCCTTCACCTTCGGTGAAAGGGAGGGAGCAAAACTTCACCGCTTCTTGCCGCCCTTGGCACCCTCACCCAACCAGCGGTCCAGCCAGTCCTCGCTCTCGGCCAGCATGGTCATGATGGATTCGCGCGCACGGTAGCCATGCGATTCGTTCGGCAGCATCACCAGCCGCGCCGTACCACCCAAGCCCTTCACCGCAGCGAACATGCGCTCGCTCTGCACCGGGAAGGTGCCGGAGTTGTTGTCGTTCTCGCCATGGATGAACAGGATCGGATCCTTGATCTTGTCCGCATGCACGAACGGCGACATGTTCAGATAGGTATCGGTTGCCTGCCAGAAATTGCGCTCCTCCGCCTGAAAACCGAACGGGGTGAGCGTGCGGTTGTAGGCACCCGAACGCGCGATGCCTGCCTTGAACAGGCGCGTATGCGCGAGCAGGTTGGCGGTCATGAACGCGCCATAGGAATGCCCGCCCACCGCGATGCGTTCACGGTCACCCACGCCACGGCGCACCACTTCGTCCACCGCGGCCTGTGCGCTGGCCACCAGCTGCTGCACATAGGTGTCGTTGGGCTCGGCCTTGCCTTCACCGATGATCGGCATGGTCGGGTTGTTCAGCACCACATAGCCCTTGGCGAGGAAGGCCTGCGGCCCCCAGTAGCTGACCGCGTTGAAGCGATGCGGCGAGCCCTGCACCTGGCTGGCGTCCTGCGCGGATTTGAACTCCGCCGGGTAGGCCCACATCAGCACCGGGCGCGGGCCATCCTTCTTCGGGTCATAGCCGGGCGGCAGCAGCAGGTCGGCGGTGAGCTCGACACCATCGTTGCGCTTGTAGCGGATCTGCTCCTTCTTCACCCCGCGCAGCGCAGGCAGCGGATGCGCGAAGTGGGTCAGTTCCAGCGGTTTGGCATCGGCAGCCAGACCGCGTGCGAACAGGTTGGCCGGCACGTCATTGGTTTCGCGGTAGGTGAGAATGCGCGCATCGTCACCTTCGATGATCGCCAACGGCTGCTCGTAGTACGGCGCCTGCGAATGGAACAGGCGCTCGCTCTTGCCACTGGCCAGATCCACGCGGTCCAGGAACGGGCGGTCACCCTCGGCCGAGGCACCTTCGCCAATACGGAAGAAGCTCTTGCCGTCATCACCGAACTGCAGGCGCGCACGGCCACCGTCGTCAGGCTGCAGCAGCGGCTCGCCCGGGTCGGCGTAACGGTCATCTTCCGAACGCTCTACCAGCAGCGTCGCCGCCTGCTCCGGGTGATCCGGGCTGATCTTCCACTGCTTCACCTGGCGGCTCTTCCACCAGTACTCGTCCAGCAGTGCCACGTCGCCATTGCCCCAGGTGATGCCCGCATAGCGCGAGCCCAGCTGTGCCAGCGTGGTCGGCGGCTTGTCGAAGGGCGCCTGCTGGGTCAGCACGGCATCACGGATGGCCGCCTCGCGCGACGGATCACCACCATCCTGCGCCTCAGCCCATACCAGCGTTGCCGGTGCATCGGCGCGCCAGTTGATCGATCGAACGCCCGTGGGCACGGCGTCGTTGCCGGTGGGCAGGCCATCGACCAGCGGCAATCGGGCCACGGTGTGCACCTGCTTGCCCTGCGCATCCAGCACCTCGATGCGGCGCGGGAAACGGTTCACCGGCACGGTGTAGGAGAACGGCCGCTCCACGCGCTGGCTGAGCAGGTACTTGCCGTCCGGCGACGCAGCCAGCCCCAGATACAGGCCCGGCGCTCCCACTGGCGTGCTCTGGCCGTTGATCGCCACACGCACCGGCTGCGCCTGCAGGTAGTACTCGAACTGGCGTGCGTCGTCCTCGTTCTTCAGCAGGTCCTGATAGGTGGGCACCGAACGCACGCCCTGCCCGCCTGCGGTTTCCTGCACGGCCGGGCCAGTCGGCACGCCGTCACCATGCGGTGCCTCGCCCTGGCCGGCAGGGCGCTGCATCACCAGCAGCGCGTCATTGCCCGGCAGCCAGCTGTAGCCACGGCCCACGATGCTGTTCAGGCGCTCGGCCACACGCCGGGCGCTGCCCGACTCCACGTCCACCAACCACAGCTCGTTGCTGCCGGTGGCCGGATCCACCTGGTTGAAGGCCAGGTACTTCTGGTCCGGTGACCAGGTCAGCGAGGCCACCGACAGCGGCTGCGGCAGGCCGCTGATCTGGCGTTCGGCGCCGTCGCGCGTGGAAACCAGCGAAAGCTTGTTGCCGAAGCTGAAACGGCTGTCGGACACCGTCTTGGGATTGATGCGCAGGCCGGCCAGCTTCAGCTCCGGCGCAGCCACCTGGGCGATGGACGGCAGCGACGGGGTCTGCAGCATCGCCACCATATCCCGCTTGGGCGACATGTACAGGCTGGGCGCGCGCGGGGCGTCCACCACCGCCTGCAGGGCGGCGGAGGGCAGCCGGTAGCCCTGACCCTGCTGGGCCTTCTGGGCCGGTGCCGGCGGGCTCAGCGCCAGCACGGGGGGTATAGCCAGCAGCAGGCCGGCGCACAGCACCAGTGCAGCCGTGGCACGGCGGGGGCGGCGGGCGGGGGTCAGGGTCATGGCAGTCCTCAGGGGCGTCATCGAATCCCAAACTTAACAATCTCCGGCGGCCACTTCCCCTGCCGTTGGTTGGGCTGCCCGGGTCCCGCGATATAATGGGCAGACCGCTCCGAGGGGCGCTGCGACCGTCAACTGGCGGCCAGGCTCGGGTGGCTTTCATGCAACAACGGCGCCCGGCGAACGCGAGCCTGCTCGCACCACACCGGAGCTATTGATGAACGCTGTTGCCAAGACCTTCTCGCAGGAAGGCGATTACAAGGTTGCCGATATTTCGCTGGCCGACTGGGGCCGCAAGGAAATCGACATCGCCGAGCACGAGATGCCGGGCCTGATGTCCATCCGCCGCAAGTACGCCGCACAGAAGCCGCTGGACGGCGTGCGCGTGACCGGCTCGCTGCACATGACCATCCAGACCGCCGTGCTGATTGAAACGCTGAAGGACATCGGCGGTGACGTGCGCTGGGCTTCGTGCAACATCTTCTCCACGCAGGACCAGGCCGCCGCCGCCATCGCCGCCACCGGCACCCCGGTGTTCGCGTGGAAGGGCGAGACCCTGGAGGAATACTGGGACTGCACGCTGGAAGCACTGACTTTCAAGGCCGCCGACGGCACCCTGCTCGGCCCGGAACTGGTGGTCGATGATGGTGGCGACGTCACCCTGCTCATCCACAAGGGCTACGAGCTTGAAAACGGCAGCGACTGGGTCAACAGCGCCTCGGGTTCGCACGAGGAACAGGTCATCAAGAACCTGCTCAAGCGCGTGGCCACCGAGCGTCCGGGCTACTGGACCCGCGTGGTCAAGGACTGGAAGGGCGTCTCCGAAGAGACCACCACCGGCGTGCACC